>NZ_JBCOIL010000023.1:0-44789 GCF_040926265.1 Collinsella aerofaciens
TGGCTCAGCCCGATGGAGTACCGCAGGAAGCTTGGATACGCCTAGGCGCGGTCCAAGAAATCGTCCGCACCCCCTTTAAGGTCCCGTGACTTTAATTTAGGGACTATTCCACCGCAACTTATTGGAGGATTAGCTAGTCCTTGGGTGTCCAGGACCAGAAGAAGTTGATAAGGGCCACACGTGAGGTGGTGCCGGTCTTTTTGTTGATCGAGGAAATGTGACGATAGAGCGTGGAGCGCGAAAGGAAAAGCGTTGTGGCGATGTCCTGAACGCTCTGGTCCGAAACGACCAAGGCCTCAAGAACATCGCGCTCGCGCTCTGTAAGCTCAAAGGTGGCGACGAAGGCATCGAGGCGCTCATCGGACGTGAGCTCCGCTGCCTCCACGGGCTCGGGGTCGGAGCACGTGGGCGCAAGATTCCCACCAAGATCGTCGGTGGCAAGTGGCAGGCCATCCTGCATCACGGCATCATCGGCTCGTTGCCCCAACTGCCCCAGCAGCGTAATCGCAATGCCCGCAAACATCACGAGCGCCGCACCGATCGCAGCCAGCACGTTTTGACTCGAGATGATCGCCACTGCCGGCGCCGTCACGAACATCGAGCACACGTTGTTGACGACGCGACCCATGCACGGCCAAAAATATGACCAGCGCGCATAGAGCGAGACGGCGGCATATTTTGTGGTAAAGAACACCACGAAAAAGCCCGAGCCCAGATAAAAGATGATCGTGGCAGCAAGCTCGTTGCCGCCATTGCCATCGACGATGAGCACAAAGAACGAAAGCGTGGACAGTATGGCGGCACATGTCATGCCGATATTCATATACGAGCGGCCGTGCAGGTCAAATAGTGCGCCAGCGACCAACGAGCTCACGACAAGCAGCAGGCGCGGCCAATCGCCCAAATCGACGGTTCCGACAGCATGCAGGGTCGTGAAGCCCGCGTTGAGAGCGGCGAATACGCTGGAAAGATACGCCGTCGCCACGGTCAGGCGAACTACGGCGCGACGGAATGCCGCCTTTGCCTCGGGATCGTCATGCCACTTGGCGCCATATTCCAGAGCATCTACCGAAAGCCCGGCAGCACTGGGTTCAAAGCTGGGATCGGACTCGTCGCGCAGCTTGGCGCGTCGGGCACCGTGGAGCAACGCCACCTGCGCGATCGCACAGACGACCAGAACAGCCTGCTGAGGAATGCCGACAGGCATCACCATGTGGTTGAGAACCTGCACCAGAACGCCCATGGCGTAAGAAAGTGCGGCGGCGCGCGCCAAGCAGGGCGTTCGCGCAAAGCGCCTCGCAAAATTTGCATGAGCAGTCGATCCGCAGTAGCCCAGCGCGCAGCACGCCACCAAACCGCCGGCAATTACCACCTCAACCTGAACCACCATAATCAACAGCAGCAATGCCGCCACCAGCAAAACGCCCGTGACGTCACTCGTTGCGTCGATAGCATGGGGACGGCGATAGTACAGAATGGGACGCACAAAGAAGCCAATCACGCTCGCGCCGATGACAAGGCTCTCATAAATAACGACCTCGTTCGGAGACACGAACTCGGCCATGCGCACATCAAAAAGATACTCGCACGCCAAAAACGTGAAGAAGAACAGCGCCAGGCATATAATCTCCCGAATGCCCCGACGCAAATATGCGTTTGTGTCTCCCATGCCCCTCATGGTTAACCCCCAGCCGCTCAATTGTCTGGAAATCTATTTTAATAAAGAACCAGTCTCAATATCGAAGCCAGGCTCGAAATGCTGCCAATTCGACCCCAGCCGTCCACATCACGCCGCGATTTTGAGCCGCATGGACCAGAAGGGACGCGCGCGATCTCTAGCTCGGCCAGGAGTGTCCCCAACTACCACTCATTTAAGTACGTCCCCAATGAGTGGCCGAAGAGTGTCCCCGGCGTCCAATCAAAAAATGGGCCATGTGTCCCAGTTGTGGAGACTCCTTGAGCCGTCTGGGTATCGCGAAGGATCGCGCACTCCCCCATCATCAAAAGTGACACACGCTACCAGTTGATGGGAGGCAGCCATGGGCTTCTTTGACAAGATGTTCGAGAAGAAAGAGTGCGCGATTTGCGGTACCGAGCTGGGACTTCTAGGTAAGACAAAAATCAATGAAGGCTACCTGTGCAAAGAGTGCGCCGGCAAGCTCTCCCCCTACTTTCACGGCTATCGCTCCAGCACCGCGGACGATATCCGTGAGCAACTCGCCTACCGCGAGGCCAACGCCGAGCGCCTGTCTTCGTTCAACCCCACGCGCACGCTTTCTGCCGGGCGCACCAATATTATGCTCGATGAGGACGCGGGCCTGCTGATCATCACTTCGCAGAGCCGCTGGCGCGACGCCAATCCCGACATCATCGAGTTCTCGCAGGTACTCGGCTGCGATATGGATATCGACGAGCAGCGCACCGAGATCTATCGCGAGACCAAGGACGGCGAGCGCGAGAGCTACAACCCGCCGCGCTACGACCTGGATTACGACTTTAATCTGACCATCCACGTCAACACGCCGTACTTTACCGAGATCAACCTGCGCGTGAACGACTCCACCATCGATCAGCGCGGCTCCATCGAATATCGCGAGGCCAAGCGCCAGGCAACCGAAGTCCGCGATGCGCTGGTGCAGCTGCGCCAGGAGACGCGGGACAGCGTCGTGGCCGCTAAGGCCCCCAAGACCGCGGTGACCTGCCCCTACTGCGGAGCCACCACCATTCCCGATGCCAGCGGGCGCTGCGAATACTGCGGCGGCGCCATCGGCGCATAGCCCCCGGCACGGAAAGGACCGATCATGGCCTTCGAGAGCGTTAACTATCAGTGCCCTGCCTGCGGTGGCCCCTTGCATTTTGCAAGCGCCGAGCAAAAGCTCGTCTGCGACTACTGTGACTCGCGCTTTGAAGTCGAAGAAGTCGAGGCCCTCTATCGCGAGCGCCAGGACAAGGCAGACGCCAAAGCCGATGCCGCAGCCGCAACGCCAAAGCCCGTCGCCGACGACGCGGTGCAGGAGCTCGCCCAAAACGCCGGCTACATCTGCTCGTCGTGCGGCGCCGAGCTCGTGTCCGACGGCACCGTCGCTGTCACCACCTGCCCGTACTGCGGCAACTCCGCCGTAGCGCCCGGTCAGCTTTCGGGCGACTTCTCGCCCGACCTGGTGATTCCATTTAAGCTCGGGCGCGATGACGTCACGGCCGCACTCAAGGAACACTACAAGGGCAAGATCTTGCTGCCCAAGAGCTTTGTCACCGGCAGCCACATCGACGAGGTCCAAGGTGTCTACGTGCCGTTTTGGCTCTACGGTGCCCGCGTTGACGGCGAAGTGTACTTTGACGCGACCAACGAGACCGTGACCGAGGAATCCGACCGCACCGTCACGACCACCGACCACTACGACGCCTACCGCAAGGGAAACATCTCGTTTAAGCGCGTGCCCGTCGACGGATCGTCCAAGATGCCCGACGGCCACATGGACGCCATCGAGCCGTTTGACTACGATGCCCTGCGCCCGTTTTCGGTCGCGTATATGCCCGGCTACATCGCCAACCGCTACGACGAGGACTGCGAAACCTGCAAGGCGCGCGCCGAACGCCGCATGGAGGAAAGCACGATCTCGGCCCTGCGCGAAACCGTCGTCGACGAATATGACGATGCCACGGTCGAAAGCAAGCAGCTCGACTACACCTGGGAAGACAGCGACTATGCCCTGTTCCCCGTGTGGATGCTTTCCACCTCGTGGAACGGCAAGAGCTACCTGTTTGCCATGAACGGCCAGACCGGCCGCTTGGTCGGCGAGCTTCCTTGCTCCAAGCCCAAGCTCGCTATCGCCTCGGTGCTGTTCTTTGTGATCGGATTTGTCCTCTCCCAGATCCTCTTCATGGGTGAGAACGCCTTCGATCCGGATTACCTCACCTTTGATATCGAGGGCATCCTCATCAACATCGTCGCGCCGCTGATCATCGTGGTCATCGCAGACGTGCTGCTGGTGGGCCAGCTCAAGACGGCCAACGAGGCCACCCACGCCGATGAGTATTGTGGCGAGCTCGACCTGACCGAGAAGCACGACACCTTCAGCCACACCGAGACCACCGTTGTCATGAAAGACGACAAGGACGATTAGTCATTCTGACCAATAACCACCCGGCCTTTGACGAGAAAGGAAGATCACCATGGGACTCTTGAAAGCTGGATTGGGAGCTGCCGGCGGCGTCATGGCCGACCAGTGGAAGGAATTTATCTACTGCGAATCGATGCCTGCTGACGTCTTGGCCTGCAAGGGCAGCAAACGCACCGGTGGCCGCAGCTCCAACACGCGCGGCGAGGACAACGTCATCTCCAACGGCTCGGTCATCGCCGTCAACGATGGCCAGGGCATGCTCGTGGTGCAAAACGGCAAGATCATCGAAGTCGCGCTGGAGCCCGGTGAGTTTGTCTTTGACACCGGCAGCGAGCCGAGCGTCTTTAGCGGCAACCTGGGCAATTCCATCAAGGAGACCTTCGCCAATATCGGCAGCCGCTTTACCTTTGGCGGCGACGCGGGCAAGGACCAGCGCGTCTACTTCATCAACACCAAGGAGATTATCGGCAATAAGTACGGCACCGCCTCGCCCGTGCCCTTCCGCGTGGTCGATAACAACATTGGTCTGGACGTCGACATCTCCGTGCGCTGCAACGGCGAGTATTCGTACCGCATCACCAACCCGCTGCTGTTCTACACCAACGTATGCGGCAACGTGACCGATAGCTATACGCGCGACAAGATCGACAGCCAGCTTAAGTCCGAGCTGCTCACCGCCCTGCAGCCCGCCTTTGCCAAGATCTCGGAGATGGGCATCCGCTACAGTGCCATCCCCGGCCACACCACCGAGCTCGCCCGCGCGCTCAACGAGGTCCTCTCGGCCGACTGGCGCGACCTGCGTGGTGTCGAGATCGTGAGCTTTGGCGTTAACTCCATCGCCGCCTCGCAAGAAGACGAGCAGATGATCAAGGACCTGCAGAAGGCCGCGGTCATGCGCGATCCCACCATGGCAGCAGCCAACATCGCCAGCGCCCAGAGCGACGCGATGCGCGCGGCGGCCGCTAACCCCAACGGCGCAATGGCCGGCTTTATGGGCATGGGCATGGCAGGTGGCATGGGCGGCATGAATGCCAGCCAGCTGTTCGCCGCCGGCCAGGCACAGCAGCAGGCCGCCCCGCAGCCGGCTCCGGCGCCCGCCCCCGCACCGGCCCCCGCCGCCGCACCCGCGGCCGGCACGTGGACCTGCAGCTGCGGTGCCACCAACACCGGCAAGTTCTGCTCCGAGTGCGGCAGTCCCGCGCCCGCCCCCGCACCGGCCAAGTGGTTCTGCCCCAACTGCGGTAGCGAAAACGGCGGCAAGTTCTGCAGCAACTGCGGAACGCCCAGGCCCTAGCGCCCCTAACTGGTAATGAGCGGGGGATCCGCCACCCCCGCATTTGCTTCTATGGGTTTCGTTCGATGAAGGAGGACACCATGAAGACAACGTTCAAAAAGTCCGTACTCGCATTTCTGACATGCGTCCTGGCGCTCGCCTTTGCCCTGACGGGCTGCAGCGGCGGCGGCAAAGACCCCAAGGCCAACTTCGTCGGCAGCTGGGAACTCTCGGGTGGAACCGTGGATGGCGAAGAGCTGACCGATGAGTACATGAAGATGCTCGAGGATTGGGGTGTCCACTGCGTCCTGATTCTCGATGAGGACGGTACAGGCGCCCTCGACCTGTTCCTTGAAGTCGTCGACCTTAAATGGGAGGCAAAGGACGCCACCACCGTAACCATCACCGCCGAAGATGAGTCGCACGACATGAAGCTCAAGGACGGCAAACTCATCCTCGAAGAAGATGACGGCAATCTTGTCTTTACCAAGTCCGACAAGGACCTGTCCGGTACGGTGAAGAAGGATCGCGAGGCGGCCGAGAAGGAAGAGGAGATCGATGAGGCCGTCGAAGACGACGATGTCCAGAGCGTCGAAATCTCCCCCGCCGTCACCGTCGCCGATGACGATCTGTGCACCATCACCATCACCGAGAAGTTCAAGGACGACTGGGGCGACATCGGCTTTGTCGTCAACATCACCAACAAGAGCGACAAGGACCTGACCTTCTACGCTCCTTCCGGCAAGACCAACGTCAACGGCACCATGAAGGAACCCTGGTTCTCGGCTCACCTGATGCCCGGCACCAACGCCACCGAGGAATTCACGTTCTCGAACGGCGAGCTTGACAGCCTTGACGACCTGGTCAACACGACCATCGGCATCGACGCCTATCTGACCGATTCCTACGAGGACGTCGCCTCCTACAGCGCAACCATCGCGTAGCGGCACGTAACATCAGCCGCGGATTGGCGGACACATCCGCGCACACCAGGCGGGGCCGCAGGAGTTGATCCTGCGGCCCCGCCGTTTTTATGCCGATGTATAACGAGCGCTAGCGCTCCATGTTGGGAACGATACTGCCCTCCGTTACTGCACGCACGGCCAGGCGCATGATGTTGTCGTAGCCGGTCTTATTGAGAATCTCCGAGATACGGCGTTTGATGGTGCCCTCACTCATAAACAGCTCGGCCGCAATCTCGCGGCGGCTTTTACCCTCGCAGGCAAGGCGCAAGATCGACAGCTCGACATCGTCGAGGGCCGCCGTGCCCGAAAAGATGCTCTCGGGCGGCTTGGGAAACGTGCAATAGCCCGCCAGCGTGGAGCGCATCACGGCGAACAGCTCGTCGATACCGACGTTCTTGTACACAAAGCTGTCGACGCCCGCCTCGCGGGCCTGGTCCACAAAGGTGATCTCGGGCATACCCGTCATGATAATGACGCGGCACTCGGGCAGTTGTTCTTTAATGCGCGCCGCCGCCACGATGCCGTTGGAATCATGCTCGGTGCATACGTCCATCAGTATCATGTCCGGGCGCTCCTTGAGCACAACGTCCAAGGCATCCGAGGCGTCGGCAATCGCGGCGACAACGGTCATGTCGGGCTGGTCGCCCACGGAACGCGCCAGGCTCTCGCGCAGGATGGCCTGGTCTTCGACTATAAGGACGCGGATCATGAGCTTCTCCTTTGGACCGTAGCGTTGGAGGCGAGCGGGATGGACACCGTAAGCGTGAAGGGCGGGGCGGTGCGGACTTCCAGGCTGCCGCCCAGATTCTGTGCGACATGCCTCATACCTGGGATACCCGTTCCCTCGCGATACGATACGGGGGCCGGGGACCCGTCGTTAGAAATCGTCATGCGCGCGACGGCGCCAGCATCCGCCCCCTCCTGCCACAGACGCACGTGGACCCGATGCGCCTGCGCATGCTTGGTGGCATTGGTCGAGGCTTCGCGGATAATCTGCAGAAAGGCTGCGGCGACACGCGCGTCGCTTGGCAGCTCGCCCTCCACATCGATCTGCACGCTCACCAGGCCAAAGGCATGGACGATATCGCCCAGTTGTTCTGCCGGTTCGGCGTCGCCCCCGCTGCGCAGATCGGCAGCGATTGAGCGCAGCAGCGGGTCAATCTGCTCGAGCGACTCGTCGTCCAGGCGCCCCTCCTCCAGATAACGATGGAGGATGGACAGGCGCTGCCCGATCACGTCGTGCACGCGAGCGCGCATACGCAGATAGGCCGCATTATCAGCAACTTTTTTGACTTCTTCGATCTGGGCTTGGAGCTCTTGGCCCGCAAGCTCAAGCAGGTGGTTGGCTTGCGCCAGGCGATCATGAGCATGCGCATACTCTGTTACATCCAGACCGATAATGCGCTCGAAGAGGCGGCCCGAAACCATAACGTCATCGTGCACAAACAAGCGAATCTCGGCGGGAGAAATCTCGATCACCGCGCGAGCCTCACCAAAACGGTCCAAGTTAATCCGCACGCGGTTCCTACTGCTTTCGGGCATTTGCATGCTAAGTTTGCGCAGGTCGTTCCATGTGCCGCTCATGTCACCTAGATCGGTGGGCATATGAAGTTCCACCAGGTTTTTGCGCATGCAGCGGTTCATGAGCAGCGGACGGCCCCTCGGGTCCAGATACAGGATGCCCACGGGAATCACGTTGATGGTCTCGATCGTCGAGAACGCGGTGATATCCTCCTGGCGGTTACGGACGTCCATCAAGAGCGCCGCGATGGAACGGAACAGGAAGAACGCTCCCTCTGCGATAAGGACAACGGTCCACGCCGAGCCCATGGCAAAAACCACCGGCGGTGTAACGGCGACAACAAGCAGCAGCTCGACCAGCATGACGGGGCGATGATAGCGCACCATAAGCACCACGCCATAGGCAAAGATTGCGGCATTGAGCCACAGCACTCCGCCCATTGCCCTGGCGCAAACGTCAAGCGGCGCCACCAGATACGAGCCAGACGACGCGAACAGGATAAGCGCCGAAACCACCAGGTGAAGCACGAGGCTCGCCTCGTAGGCGCAAATCACCTTACGGTTATAGGACGAGCGGCGCGATGAAATGAGCGGGACGTGGATCGTCTGCAGACACGCAGCCAGGGCAAAGACAACATTGAGCGCAACGATTTGGGGAAGGATGAGCGAAATCTGCATCGTCACTCACCCGCCCGCGGCATCAAGACGATCATGCGCAGCTGGCCGGGCTCGCCCTCAAGGCGGTATGCCACGTTGCGCCCTTGCAGAGCGCTTTCGAGCTCTTGCGCAGCGGGCGTCTGCGAAAGATCTGCATCATCGTTGGAAAAAAGCGTGGCGCGCAGCTCGACACTGCATCGGTCATGGTCGCCCAAGTGATACATAAGCGCCGGATGGTCGGTGGTGTAGGCAAAAAACGCAAAGTCATACACGCAGTCGTACAGGGCGCTTACCGTACTGGCGTGCATCGGGCGCCGTATGGCGATAATCGAGGCGCAATCGATATCGATGGTGCGCAGGTCGCTTGCGAGCTCGTTGGCAATGAGCTGAATGCGGTCGCGATCAAAACCGCTCTCCCCGTGCTGCGCCAACGTGAGCGACCCCTTGCGCTTGCAATAGGCGACGAGCATCTTGGCGCGCTGCAGCATGCGGTAGCGCTCGTGCGAAGACGCTTCGTCGGTCAACGGCGGCAGCGAGCTCAGCAGGTTGTACATCCCTTCGAGCGCGCGGGCAAGCGCTTGATCCACGTCTTGGACCAGCAAGGTCTCGGCCTCTTGATCTGCCAAATGCGTCTTAAGGTCGTAGTCGGCGGCGAGCAGCTCGTTTTGACGCTGCAACTCCATGCGACGATGTGCCAGTTCACGGTTAAGCTCGTTGAGCTCCAACACGTCTTGGGCAAGCAGGGCCGATCCGCCCAGCAGTGGAAAGGCACGGTACATCACATCGGGATCGGACGCCACGGCAAAGGCATGGGCGCGGCCGTGCTCCTGGGTTTGCAACTCCTCGCGCACGCCTACCGGCGTTGGCTTTGACACCGGCGTGGCATAGACCTCCTGCAGGTCGCGCGTTAGAACTTTGAGGTCAAGCGGCAAGGTGTCGAAGATGCCGGCGATGTCGTGATACGACGGAATGACACCGCAATCGAGACAGCTTTCCATCGCCACCACGCACAGGACGCAATAGACGAGCGAAAAGTTGAGCCTCCATGCCCAGGGCACGCGCAGAGCATACGAGATGGCAAAGAATGCGCCACCCAGCAGTACGAGCGCCGCCGTGCCCGAGAAACGCTGGACGCGAAAGGACGAGGACCGACCAACCAGGACAAAAAAGGCCACGAAGTCAAAAGCCGTCCACACGAGCACGGCGAAATAACCCCAGCCGTACGTGTAATCGTTGCTCCAGGTGTCGCTTGTGCGGTCAAAGCGAAAGACCTGCTGGTGAAAATCGTTGGTGAGCACAAATCCGATAAGCAGGATGGCCACAATCCACAGCGCAGCGCAGTAGCGGCGACCCAGGCGGTGTTGCTCCAGGCCCGCAAGGCGCAGACCGCACAACTGGTAGAGCAGCGGAATGAGCGTCATGGGCACGTAGTACAGGTACCACAGCACGGTGGCATAGAACGGCGTGAACGACTTGTACTTGAGAATGACTTCGATCATCCACAGGGCGCAGATGGAGGCGATGGCAACAAGGCGGCGGCGCAACACATAGTCCAAACAGCGCAGATAGACCGATACGCCCCAGATCGAAAATATAATTGCGGCGACAAGCAGCGGGAGAGAGCTCGAATGGACGAGCGCATCCACAACCTCTTCGGACACCTCGCTATAGGCGGGCACGGCGTTAGAAAGTTTGGGGTCGAAGGCGAACAGCGCCGGCAAGACTGCCAAAAGCATGAGGAACAGCGCGGTGATGACACCGGCGATAGCAAAGACGCGGTGGCGGTACACCCGATGTGTTATGCCAACAAGGAATCGCGGCATGGCGAAGAGCCTGCCACCCCTGGGATCCGCCACGGGAGCGGATCGGGCGGCCGCGTGGCCGATATGTCGCTCGCGGGTACCCATAGTGCTTTTAGTGTACCGACAGGCAGGCTCAAAAAGCGGGCCACATGTCCCAAAATCCGCAGACGGCAAGGCGCCCGGCAGCCTCCCCCGTCTGGCACTTCCCGATATCCGCCCGCCCCAAACCACCGCAAAGGGGACAGGCACCTTTGTGGTGGTTTGGGGCGATGCGCTAGTCCACGGTGATGTCGAGGTTTTTGCCGATGAGGCCTACGTAGCCGCCTTCGGCTGCCTTGGGGCTGTCGGCGTGGCAGAGGACCCACTTGTCGGCCTTCCAGTAGCAGTAGCTGTCACCGGTGGCAGGCATGTCGGCCGCGGCCTCGGGGCGCGGGCCGTTGGTGCCGGCGGGCAGCGCCACCATCACCTGGAAGCCACCGTCGTCGACCATGCACGGCGTGTAGTGGAGCGTGGTGTTGAAGACTTCGACGACCGTACCCGCCGGCACGCGAAACGCCTTGACGCACGCGGTGTCGAGCTTGCCGTCCTCGATCTCCCAGCGATGCGCCACGAGCAGGATAAAGTCGCGAGCGCCCAAGTTGAATTCGCTCGCGCGGTGATACTCCAGGCAGTTGAGTCGTGTATTGTGGCCGTTGCACCAGCCGAGCTGGAAGGGACGGCCACCAAACATGAGAAAGCCAAGCTTGTCGGCATCCTTGACGTCCTCGAGCTCCGGCGCACTCGCAACGTACTTGCTGCCCTCGGGAATGGGCGTGGCAGAGAGCGCCTCGAGCACGGGCGACGTAAGCTCGGACGGAACGTTATCCCAAACGTTGCCATAGGACTTGAACTCGGGATCGTTGACAGAGTAGATATGCATGTTCGCTCCTGTTCGTTTATGTGACAGTATGAACATTCTAGAACAAACATAAGCGATTTTAAACACTCGTCCCGACCACTCAGCAAAAAGGCGCCCCCGCACAAGCGAAGGCGCCCAATGCGCGCGTTTTGGGCGATAAAGCCCTTACGCCTGCTGATAGTGCAGGTGCTTCTCGTCGATATCGGCCAGGTCGCGGTCGAGGTAGCGGCGCGCAAGCCAGTTGGCCATGGGGAGGTTCTGGTCCAGGTAGTTACCGCACTCCTCGGGAGCGGCACCGGGGACATCGCCCTCAAAGCCGGCGACAAACTCGAACAGCTCACGCACGAGCGGCAGGATCTCCTCGCTCGTCACCTCGCCAAACACAACCAGGTAAAAGCCCGTGCGGCAGCCCATGGGGCCAAAGTAGACAATGCGGCCCGACCACTCGGCATGATTGCGAAGGAACGTCGCGCCCAGGTGCTCGATGGTGTGGCACTCGGCCGTGTTCATGACCGGCTCCTTGTTGGGCGTGGTCAGGCGCAGGTCAAAGGTGGTGACGGCGGCCCCGGTCGCCGGATCGCGGTCGATGCGGCTCACATACACGCCGGGCTCAAGCAACAGATGGTCAACGGAAAAGCTCGCAATGCGCTCCATGGCAGATCCTCTCGGTAGTCAATTTGGGACGGGCTCTTTTAGCTGGTTCGAATGGTCGCACCAATCATAACAGTCAAAAAAGCCCCGTCCCAAAAAGACAACTTAGCCAAGGACACGGGCCATACGCGTCTTGAACTCGGACAGGAAGCGCGGAGCATCCACGGTCAGTGCCACAAGCGTGCTCTTGTCCGGATCGGACAGGCGGCGCTCATCGCAGATGGTGCGACCGCGGTACTCGCCCAGCAGATCAACACGCAGGTTGCAGCCGAGCGCACCTACGAGCGTGGGGTCGATCGCCACGGCAACGGCCAGCGGATCGTGCAGCGCACAACCACCCAGATAGGGTGCGTTCATCTCGTACGAGCCAATGTAGTGCTCGACCATGCTCGCAAATGCGCAGCCCGCCATGGTGCCCGAGCCCGTCCAGCCGGCAATGTCGCGGCGTGTGAGCACCACGCGATGCGTCACGTCCAGACCCACCATGGTGAGCTTACGGCCCGAGCGCAGCACCGCGTCGGCTGCCTCGGGGTCGCTCGCCATGTTGGCCTCGGCGCCCGCGCTCACGTTACCGGGCACGGTAAGGGCGCCGCCCATCACGACCACGCGGCCGATGGACATCATCGCCGCCGCATCGCGCTCCAGGGCGAGCGCCAGGTTGGAGAGCGGGCCAGTCGCTACGTAGACCAGATCGGGACCATAAGTGCGCGCGGCATCGATCAGATAATCGACCGCAGCGTTGCCGTCGGCCGAGGTCGCCCCCACCGGCTCGTAGGGCGACGCGGGCACGCTCGCGCCGCCGATGCCGTTCTTGCCGTGAATGAGCGCGGTGGACGCCGGCGGCGTATAGGGCTCAGTCGCCTGCAGAGGACGGTCGGCGCCCAGGTACACCGGCACCTCGGGGCGACCCAGCAGATCGAGCACCGCCAGGCAGTTGTGCGCCGATTGCTCGACGCGCACGTTGCCAAAGCACGTGGTGATGCCCACGAGCTCCACCTCGGAGCTCGCGATGGCATAGGCCAGCGCCATCGCATCGTCCACACCCATATCCAGATCAAGGATCAGCTTCTTGATTGCCATTGTTCTACTCCGCTTCTCCGTCTTTATCGTTTAACTAAACCAATGTTCAACTTCGGCGCTCGTGGGAATCGATTGCTGAGCGCCCAGGCGCAACACCGTCACTGCCGAGGCGCGAGCACCCGCAGCCATGCACTCAAAGAGCGGCAAGCCCTCTAGGCGAGCCGCCGCCAACGCGCCGATAAACGTATCGCCGGCGGCCGTGGTATCGACTACCGTACTCGAAAGTGCCGGCATGCGCAGCAGCTCGCCGTCATCGCCGAGCGTAACCGACCCGGCGCCGCCCAACGTGATGACCGCAGCTCCGGCGCCCTTGTCGAGCAGCGCTTTGAGCGCGGCGATGCAACTCACATCATCCGTGGGCAGAATGCCCGTCAGAACCTGGCACTCGGTCTCGTTGGGACAGACCAGGTCGACCGCAGGCCAGGCCTCCGCAGGCAGCTCACAGGCAGGCGCTGGATTAAAGACCGTATAGAACCCCAGCCCGTGAGCGCAAACAAGCGCCTCGGCCGTCGCCGCAAGGTCACATTCGCCCTGGGCGATAAAGACGCTTCCGGCAGCCGGGGCAATCTCGCTGGCGTCACTATCGAGTTCATCGGCCACCAGACGCCTCAGCGCGCGGGCAACGTCCTCGCCCGCAAGCGCATGGTTGGCGCCCGGCGACAGCACGATGCGGTTGTCTCCCTCGCAGCGAATGATGGTCGCCGTTCCCGTCTCCACATCATCGCGATGCACTACAAAGTCACAGTCCACGCCGGCGTCTTGGAGCCCCGCCACGAGCGACGCGCCGAACGCGTCGCGACCGACCGCGCCGATCATGTGCGTGCAAGCGCCCATACGCGCGGCAGCTACGGCCTGATTGGCGCCCTTGCCGCCGGCGTTGGTGATAAACCCGCTGCCGCCGACGGTCTCGCCCGCACGCGGTATGCGCTCGCACGCCACCGAAAGGTCCATGTTCATGCTGCCGAACACCGCAACGATGCCGCGATCTGCCATGGAAACCTCCTCATCTGCGGGCCTTATGCCCACCGCAGCCGTCGATCGTGCACTCTCGCACCCCCTATAACTTTAGTTCACTTTGATGTGGACGCGCGCTTGAGCTTGCGCCAGCAGCAAGCATTCACAGGAGCAGGCAGCTACAATGAAGGCGTGCTGATTATTCTCGTCATTGGATGATGTTTTATGGAACAACTCTCGCAATCGGGCTCGCGCGGTCGACGCCGCACGGGCAACGAGCCGGCGCCGCACGAACGCGTGAAGGGCGAACGCCGTGCCAACGAACCGCGACGCACCGTGAGCCCCCATCGTGCTTCTGCCAACAACGCGGGCCGCGCCAACACTCCCGCCGCGGAGCAGACGCCTGCTCGCCCCAAATCCCGCTACATCCCTGCCCTTGACGGCCTGCGTACGCTCGCCGTCGTCGCGGTGGTGCTCTATCACCTTAACCTCACGTGGGCGCAGGGCGGTCTGCTCGGCGTCACGATCTTCTTTGTGCTTTCGGGCTATCTGATCACGCGCTTGCTGCTCAACGAAGTCGCTAAGACCGGCCGCATCGACCTCAAGAGCTTCTGGATTCGCCGCATCCGTCGCCTGGTCCCCGCCGTGGTAACCGTCGTGGTGGTGACCCGCGCGCTGTGCACCGTCTTCAACCACGTGATGCTCACCAAGATGCGCCCCGACATCTTGCCGTCGCTGCTGTTCTTTAACAACTGGTGGCAGATTGCTCAAAACGTCTCGTACTTCAATGCTCTGGGCGACCCCTCACCGCTCACGCACTTTTGGTCGCTCGCCATCGAGGAACAGTTCTACCTGGTTTGGCCCCCGCTGCTGCTCGCTATGGTATCCATGCACATGAGCAAGCCCAACACGCGCCGCGTGGTTCTGGGCCTTGCCGCGGTATCTGCCCTTGCCATGATGGTGCTTTACAACCCTGCCGCCGACCCCAGCCGCGTGTACTACGGCACCGACACCCGCGTGTTCTCGCTGCTGCTGGGTGCCTGGATGGCCTTTATCCCCGATCGCGACCTGGCGCCGGTGCGTCTCGCTCGTCGTTTGGGGCTCAATCGCCTGGCCGGCGCCGCCAAGCACGGCAAGAACGCCGAGGGCAAGCCTGGCGAGAAGGCCGACGAATCAGCCGAGACCGGCCCGGCACAGCCGAGCGCCCTCGTGCGCTTTTGGTCCTCGCCCGCATCCATCGATGTGTTGGGCCTCGTGGGTCTGGTTGGCCTTGCCGCCATGGTCGCGCTCACCAACGGCTACACCGCCTTCCAGTATCGCGGAGGCACGCTGCTGTGCTCGATCCTCACACTCATGGTCATCGCGGCCTGCGTGCAGCCCCAGGGAATGGTTGCCCGCGCGCTGTCCGCCGAGCCGCTCGTATGGGTTGGCAAGCGCTCGTACAGCATCTACCTGTGGCACTATCCCCTGCTGTTGCTCATGAACCCGGTCGCCAACATCAACGATACACCGTGGTGGCAGTACATTTTGCAGGTGCTGTTGGTGGTCGCCGTGGCCGAATGCTCATATCGCTTTATCGAGACGCCGTTTAGGAGGGGCGCCTTTGGGCGCACCGTTGCCGAATTCCGCGATGGCACCACCACGCCCGCCAACTGGGCACGCACGCACGTCCCCGTCTGCGCAGCCTGCGCTGTCGTATTGGTCGTTGCACTGGGCGGCCTGATCTTTGTGCCCGAGACGCCTGCGCTGAGCGGCGAGGGCGCCGAAGTCCTCAACAAGGAAGCCAAGAACACCGCGCCCACCGACCAGCAGGCGGCCGACGACACCGACAAGGACAACGACGGCTTCCCCGATGGCTCCTACGATCTGCTTATGATCGGCGACTCCGTGTCGCTGCGTGCCGTAGACACCTTTGACGGTGTGTTCCCGCACAGCCATATCGATGCCGAAAAGGGCCGCCAGTTTGATGCGGGCCGCGCGACATTTGAGGGCTATATCCAGCAGAACCTTGCCGGCAAGATCGTGGTCTTTGCACTGGGCACCAACGGCTTGGTAACCGACGACCAGATCGACGCCATCATGGACGATGCAGGAGATAAGCGTATTGTGGTGTTTGTGAACACGCGCAGCCCGCAGCCGTGGGTTGGCTCTACCAACCAGGCCATCGCTAACGCCGCTACGCGCTACAAGAACGTGCGCGTTATCGACTGGTACGGATACAGCGCCAACCGCAACGACCTGTTCGATGGCGATGGCACGCACCTATCGACCACTGGCGTGACTGAGTACCTCAACTTGATCCACGATGCCGTCAAGAAGGACCTGCCCGTGCATCCCGAGGATCACGTCAACGATCCGCAGCCGGCAGCCGTCAAGTCTGCCACCGACGCACTCGTCAATGCGCTTGCCTTCAAGCCGCACAAGCTGGGCACCGACAAGTAACCTGCAGCGCAAACTTCCCACATCCGGAGGGGGCGTCTGCCACGGCAGACGCCCCCTCCGGCAGTTAGGGACGTTCCTTATGTGCCGGTACCTAGGGACACTCCTGGCGCAGCCAATGAAGACCTCTACGGATGAATTCCAGGCCGCTCCGTCGCTCCAGACATCGTTTCCGCGCCTCGTGCCTGCCCCAAACAATCAAAACAAGCCCTTTTCGCCGCACCCTCAAAGGTCTGTGGGCAAAAAAGGGCAAATATGAGTACTGTTACCATTTTAGTAGCAGGCAAAACCACCCAAAATGACGTCCGAGCGAACCCTACAACCCCCTAAGACAGCCAACCTGACTGGTTTAAGGCGTATTGGAGCCAATTTTAATGAACATACTATAGGTTATGTTTATTATCTTCTTGAATGTAAATGCTATTCACTTAGCAACAGTACTCATATTTGGCATTTATTGCCCACTGCCATATAACTAACACCCTATAGCAGACAAAAACAGGCCGCAGTCCATCGCTGCGGCCTGTTCGGAAGCAAAAGTGGGCGTTAAGCGCTGTAGCCCATCGCTTGCAGCACAAACATGACGACTGTCAGCACCGTAATCACGGCGATAGTCGCCCAAGTGAGCACGTTCCACACACGGCCGTTGCGGTTGGCACCCATGATGTGACGGTCGGCGGCGATAACCACCTGGAACACCAGAACCACGGGCAGTAGCACGCCATTGATGACCTGCGAGGTCATCATAATCTGGAACAGATCGACGCCGGGCATAAGCACCAGCACGGCAGAGATACCGATGATGGCCGTAATGATGCCGCGATAGACCGGGGCCTCGTCCCAGCTGCGGTCGGCACCGCGCTCCCAGCCAAATGCCTCGCAGATAGCGCTCGACGTAACGCCCGGCAGCACGCAGGCAGCCAAGAAGCTCGCCGCGACCAGGCCCGAGGCAAACAGTACCGTGGACCACTGACCCGCAATAGGCTCCAGCGCACGGGCAGCATCGGCAGCATCGCTAATCTGAATGCCCGCCGGGAACAACACCGTACCGGTCGTGATGATAATAAAGCCGGCAATGACATCGGCGGCAAGCGAGCCGCTCACGGTATCGATGCGCTGCAGCACGATATCGTCCTCGCCCGCGTTCTTGTCGACCACGTTGTTCTGCGCCAAGAAAATCATCCACGGCGCGATGGTGGTACCGATCGTTGCGACCACGAGCGACACGTAGCTGGGGTCATTTTGAATGTTAGGCACGACCAGGTCGACCGCGACCTCACCCCAGTTGGGGCCAGCCATAAACGCGGCGACAATATAGGTCACGAACACGCAGCTCACCAGCAGCAGAATCTTCTCGATGCGCTGGAAACTACCCGACATGGTAAGCATCCACACCAGCAGCGCTACCAACGGCACCGAGATGCTCGCCGGCACGCCAAAGAGAGCAAGGCCGCTGGCGATGCCCGCGAACTCCGAAATGGTCACAGCCGTGTTGGCGATCAACAGCGCCGCCATAGCAAGTACACTCTTGCGCACGCCAAAGCGCTCGCGAATGAGCGATGCCAGGCCCTTGCCCGTGACGCAGCCGCAGCGCGCCGCGGTCTCCTGCGTCACGATGAGCAGCACAGTCATGACGGGAAGCATCCAGAGCATCTTGTAGCCATAGCTGGCACCCGCGCTGGAATACGTTGCAATGCCGCCGGCGTCATTGCCCGAAAGCGCCGCCAGCAGACCGGGACCCATAGCGCCAAAGATGGCCGCGATGGTCAACTTTTGCTTGGTGCCCGACTTTTGCTTGGTATTTTGCACGCGACCACCTAACCCATGACCGACATGGTGAGCAGCACCGCAGCGGCGCAGTACGCTACGCACGAGATCATGACGGCAATAACGTTCATGGCGGTGCCCGACGTGTTGAGGTCATGCTCGTCACGCCAGAACAGTACCATCAGGTAAATCACGGCGCTCATGTTGCCAACCAGGCAAATGATGGCAGCGATATTAAAGCACCCGGTAAAGAGTTGCTCCTCAAACATGGGCGCATCGGGGAACGCAGCGGTGCGCACCAGCTGGGCGCACAGATAGGTCACGAGTGACAGAATCAGGCCCATGCCCGTGCTCTGGAAGAAGAACCCCAGATACGGCTTGGGCTCGTCGTCGTGACCGTCATACTCCAGGAAGTAGTTCTTGACGAACGACACCATACGCGAGGCAGCCAGCAACACGAGCGGCATGGCGCACATGGGGAACACCACCAAATGCGCGGAGCCCAGCGCCGTCCCCAGCACCGTTGCCATGATGCACGAGGCGATGCCCCACACGACGACCCAGTACTGACGATGCACGAACCAGCTGAGCACGTTCGTCGAGTCGTCCGACGCGCTATCGCCCGAGCCGACACCGGCGATCTGCAGGTCCTCCTGATGCTCCTCGGCAATAACGTCCATGGCGTCGTCGAAGGTCACGATGCCCAGGATATGACGGTTCTCGTCGCAGACAGGGATGGCAACCAGGTCGTACTTGGTCATCTCGTCCGTCACGTCTTCCTGGTCCTCGTCGGGTGACACGTAGACCAGATCGCGATAGGCGAGCTGGCCCAGCGTGGCGTCGCGGTCGGCCACGATCAGCGTGCGCAGCGAAAGCACGCCCGTCAGCATGCCGCTCGGGTCCTCGGTATAGACGTAATAGACGCTCTCAAAGTCCTCGTCGAGCTTGCGGATCGCCTCGATGGCGTCACCGACCGTCGCCGTGGCGGGCAGGGAGACAAACTCCGAGGTCATGATGCGACCGGCAGTGTTGTCCTCATAGCCCAGCAGGTTACGAATCGCCTTCTCCTCCTGAACGCCCATCAGGCGCAGAAGCTTCTCGGCCTTCTCGTAATCGAGCTCGTCGATTAGGTCAGCGGCGTCGTCCGGGTCCATCATGGCCAGCATCGACGATGCATCGGTGTCGGACAGGCCCTCGAGCATCTCGGTCATAAGTTCGTCGTCATCGAACTCCGAGATGGCCTCGGCGGCCTGGGCAGTATCGAGCTGCGCGAACACCTGTGCACGCAGGCGCGGGTCGAGCTGCTCGATAATGTCGGCAATATCAGCAGGATGCAGCTCGCCAAGCGTCTTGTGCGACACCGACAGCTGAATGTTCTTAGTCGAACGGTCGAGCAGGTCCATGTAGGACCAGGCGATGATGTCCTCGCCGAGCGGTTTGCCCAGGTGCTTCATAAAGCTCTCGACGACATGCTCGAGGGCGGGGCTGATCGCGCGCAGCAGACCGCGGGCACCGACCTCGGCGCCCAGCAGGCGCAGCTGATTTTCGCCCGACATGGAAAACTTGATGTCGTTGACGCGCACGACCTTCATGCCCTGCGTGTCGACAATCTGCTTGTTGAGCACGTCGCGGGCGAGCAGGAGTTCGGTCGGCTGCAGGTACGAAAAACGGATTTCGGTGGCCGACGTCTTAAGGTGTACACCCGTCTCGTCGATACGGTCGACCCATTTGCGCCAGCTGATCATAAACGGCGTCTTGCCGGGTCCGCGGAACGCGAGCGACGTCACGTGCGGAAAAACTTCGCCGGTAGCAATACCAAAATCGTTGACCACGCCGAGCTTTTCGCCGTCGACGTCCAAGACCGGCAATTTGAGCATCTCACTCAGATAATTCAATGGTGCTCCCCATCATAATTCCTCCGGACGCGGCCGCGCGTGCGGCGTCCGGGGGCTTCTGGATATGTATACGCATGCGCGGGCGGCACGCCGCTCGACGCTTACACCCCGTGCATGCGCAAAAAGCACCTGCATGGGGTCATCGACTGTATGGTCGAGGTTTGGATTTCACCTGTAACCTTTCTCTTGACCCTCATTAACCGCAGTAACTATAGCATCAGCATCGCCCTGCGGCATCGAATTTATGCGCTGCACATTGCAGGCATACCAAACGCTGACGCATCCGTGACATAGTCATTGGGGACGTTCCTAAACGACTACCCAATGACTACTCTGTGGTGTCGTCGTCCTCGGCAAGTTGGGGGAACACGGCGTCCTTGGGCATGGTGACCTTCGTCAGCGAGGTGAGCTTTTTACTCAGCGACGTGTCCGTCTTGACCAGGTCGCTGACCGTCACGATCTTGTAGCCGTCGGCAATGAGGCCGTCGATAATCTGCGGCAGCGCCTCGAGCGTCTGCTCGGCGCATTCGTCTCTATCGGTGAGCAGCACGATATTGCCCGGCGTCACCGAATCGAGCACCGTCGAGACCTGCTCGTCGGCACCGTTGAGCAGCCAGTCGCCCGAGTCAATATTCCACGAGACCACGGCGGAGACCAGATCCATCGCATCAATCCAATTTTGCTCGTCAAAGGCAGCGTAGGGAGCACGCAGTAGCATCGTCTTCACGCCGGTCGCCGACTTAATCGCATCGGTGCCTTTCGTGATCTGTTCGCGTACCGCCTCACGGTCCTGACCCTTGAGCGAATCGTCGCTGTAGCTGTTGGATCCGATCTCGCACCCGGCATCGACAATCGCCTTGGCCGTGGCAGGCGAGGCCTCGGCCGCATCGCCCGAAAGGAAGAACGTCGCGGTGACGCCCTTTTCCTTGAGCACCTGCAAGATCTGCTTGGTGGCGCCGCTCGGACCCTCGTCAAACGTCAGCGCCACGCACTTTTTGTTGCCCTTGGGCGCCACGCTGGCGCACGCAACAACGCAATCGGTGGCGGGCACAACCTCGCCGCGGTCTTGCGTCTTGCCCGACTGCTCACCAACCCACACCTCGGATCGGCCCTGGACACCCCATGTCTGCACATACTCGATAGCGCCCGTGCCCTCGACCTTGAGCTTGGGCTCGATAACCGTAGCCTGAACCTCGTGCTTCTCGTAGGTGTTACGGCCATCCTTGACCGTCACCTTCTCGCCGCCCTCAAGTTCGCGGCTATCCCATTTGCCCTGCTTCACGCGCTTGCCGTCGACCTTCACCGACAGCTTTTCGCCCCCATGGCGCTTGAGCACGCTGTCATCGACGGCCAGCAGGTCGCCTGCGTCGTAGGTGTCAGTCAACTCCTGGTCGTCGATGAGATTCTGCAGCGTAGAGCCCACACGCACCGCGGTCTTCTGGCCGTTGAGCTCCACGTCCACACTGCGGTTGACGTAGCCCACGACGGCAGCGATAAACAGCACGAGCGCGCAACCCACGGCGATGAGCGCATAGGGCAGGCGAGACGAACGGCGGGGTGTGCGGCTGTTGCCGATGCGAGCGCTGCGGTCGCTAAAGCCGCGGCTATGGTTGAGATACATCGCGCCGGGCTTACGGTGACGCTTGCGCTGACCGCTGGGCAGCTGCCCCAGGTCGCGGCGCGCCGTCGGACGCGCACCCGAACGCCCGTTTAAGTTGGATCCGTTTTGGCGCATGTGCCCTCCCCCATAAACACAGCGAGCCGGAGTTACATGTCTCCGGCTCGCCTCCCATCGTTTGGTATGTCGCTATTTGTTAGCTTTCGGCGAGCCCCCGCTCGCCTTTTGATATTCGTCCTTAAAGGCCTTGAACATGCCCCGCGTTTTGCCGAGCTGCCTGCCCAGCGCGCGACTGCCCTTGTCAACGGCAACCGAACCCTTGTCGTCGAGCACCTTGGCACCCTTTTTGACCTTGTCGCCCACCACGACACTCGCCTCGGCAGCCTTGGCAGCCGCACCGCCCGAATACCCGAGCGACTTGACCTCATCCGAGACAATCATCGCGCCGTTATCGTAGCCGCGCAGCATCGTCGGCGGCACCCGCGTGTCGCCCACCAACATGCTCGATGCGGCGCTGGCGGTCACATAGAACGTCTGCACAATGCCCGAACGCGGTTTGAACTCAACGTCCGAGCAATAGCCCACGGCATCGCCCGATTCCGTGCGCACGTCCATACCGACCCAGATGATGCAATCGTCCAGGTTGATGTCGAGGCGCTTGGCGGCGGCGGCATCGTACGTGTCCTTGACGTCATCGACCGCAATGGCGCCCTCGTAGACACCAATGGCGTCGAGCGCTACGAATCGGTCGGGACGCTCGATCATGCCCGCGATATCGGACTGGCGGACCATAAAGCCGACCACGCGCGTACCGCCCGGGGTAAAGACCGGAAAGTGAATCTTTCCGAGCTTTTTAGGGCTGCGCGGCGTGCCGTCCTTTTTGGTGCGCTTGTCCTCGGTAGGCTTGCGATAGATCTTGGCGCCGACAAAATCCCCGGCGCGCATTATGCCTCGGTCGAGGGCTCCGCAGCCTCGGTATCAGCCTCGACGGCGTTTTCGACCACGACGTCGGCGGCAGGCGTCACGTTGCCGCCCGAAATGGCGTCGTTGAGCTGCTCGCGCAGCTGGTCCATGCGCTCGCGGGCCAGGTCGACCTTGGCGCGCAGGTCGTCGGTCTTGGCGTCGACCATCGGGCCAAAGTCATTCACCGCAGCACGGGCCTCCTCGGCGCTGTGCTCGTAGGTGTCGCGCATATTGTCCCAGGCGTCGTTGGCGATATCGGCAGCCATGGCGCGGGTCTCGGCGCCCGAGCGCGGGGCCAGAGCAACGCCGACAATAGCGCCGGCAGCGGCACCAAAAAGTGCGCCGGAGACAAAGCTGAAAGTCTTACCCATGATCATTCCTCTCCTGCGGGCACGTCGGTGCCCACCGTTTGAATGCTGTCCATTATACCCGCAGCGCATCACTTGCCGCTCCGCTCATCTGCGTACGGCAAAGGCGCAGGTATGTGATGGTGATAAACGCCTAGGCCTACTCCTGGGGCATAGCCGGCATGGCCACCGTGGCACCCGGGTCCTCGCCGGCGCCGTCCACGAGCGGCAGACCGCCCTCATGCGCAGGTCCTGCCGGAACCGTCGCCGCACCGCCAAAGACGGCAGCGGAGGCCTCGTGGTTCTCGGCAACCGCACCCTCGGTATCAATCGCCACCTGGGGCTCGTCGTCAAAGTTGGGGACGCCCTGGGGCTCGGTGGGAACAGGCTCGGCGGTCGCATCGGCAACGGGCTCGGCGTCGACCGGCACATCGCCCTCGTCAGCGCCCTCGTCCTCGGCAGCATCTTCGCCGTTCGCAGCGGCGACGGCCTCGTGAGGATCCTTGCCCTCGGCCTCGGCGCGCATGCCCAGCACCAGGTTGCGCAGGCCCGCGACCGTGCCTTCCACGTCAGGGGCAGGCTGGTCGGCGTGCAGATAGGCCCAGTCCATCATAAAGGTGGCCGAAGACAGCGCGCCGATGGCCAGCGCGTCGTCGGGGCACGAAAGCTCAACCTCAAAGACGCGCTCGTCGTGCTCGCTTACGCGCGTGCGGCCGCACGAGATGCTACCGGCAAGACCGGTCTCGTTCATGAGCTCAACCGTCACGTGCTCCAGCAAGTGGCAGAGCTCGGTCTGGCCCATGCAGTCCTGGAACTCGCGACCGGAATCGCCCAGGCACAGGTGCTTGGCAATCGCGGGCACCAGGTAGTACACGCGCGCCGTGGCCTCGATGTCCTCCGAGGTCATGAGCGGCATGCCGGGGTTCACCAGCACATGCGCGCAGATCTTGTCCTCACTGACGGTGACCTTAAGGATGTTGAACAGGCCTGCCATAACTCTCCCCTACTCTTCCTTGTCCTACTCGTCGCCGTCGTGCGGATTCGCGGAACCCGCACCCGACGTCGTCGGCTCGTCTACCGAAGACTCGGAATCCTTCTTATCGGTTTCGGCCGGAGCGATCACGCGAATGAGCGAGATGCGCTGGCCACGCATCGACTGAACTTTAAACTTGTACCCCGCGACCTCAAACACCTCTCCGATGTCGGGCACCGAGTCGCAAAGCTCCAAAATCCAGCCGGCGATGGTCTCATAATCATCGCTTTCCTCGAGCGGCCAACCAAGCTCAATCGCGTCATCGCACGAAAAACGCCCATCAACGAGCCACTCGCGGCGCGAAAGGCGCGTGAGATACTTGTTGTCGGGGTCGAACTCGTCCTCGATCTCGCCGACGATCTCCTCGACGATATCCTCGATGGTGATAATGCCGGCCGTGCCGCCGTACTCGTCCACGACCACCACGATCTGGTCGTGCGAGGTCTGCATCTCGGACAGTAGCGGCAGGATGTCCTTGGTGTCGGGCACAAAGGTGGCGTCGCGCAAAAAGCCGGCGATGGGCTGGTCACCCTTGCCGTCGAGCGCGGGTTGGATCAGGTCCTTGATGTGCGCGATGCCGGCGACGTTGTCGGGGTCCTCGTGATAGACGGGGATGCGGCTGAAGCCGGTCTGGCGCATGGTGGACAGCACGTCGGCGACCGTCTCGTCGTCCTCGCACATGGTGGTGTCCACGCGCGGCACCATGACCTCGCGGGCAACGGTGTCGCCCAGGTCGAAGATCTCGTGGATCATGCGCTTTTCCTCGTCGAGCAGGTCGTCCTGCTCCGAGACCATGTACTTGATCTCTTCCTCCGAGACGTTCTGGCGGTCGTCGGCGCTCTTGATGCGCAGGATGCGGGCCAGACCATCGGAGCAGGCGCCGGTCAGCCACACGAGCGGGCGGGCGATCTTTTGGAACACGGAGAGCGGTCCCACAACCTGCTTGGATACGCCCTCGGCGTTAGCGAGGCCGATGCGCTTGGGCACGAGCTCGCCGATCACGATGGACACAAAGGCGACGGCGACGGTGATGATGACCGGCGCTAGGCCGCGCGCGATGGCGGAAAGCGGCGCGATGCCAAAGCTCATGAGCCACGTGGCAAACGGGTCGGACAGGCTCGTCGAGGCGACGGCGGACGAGGCGAAGCCCACGAGCGTAATGGCAACCTGGATGGTGGCCAACAGCTGGTCGGAGTCGGCGGCGAGCTGGACGGCACGCTCGGCACGCTTATCGCCCTCCTCGGCATCGTGCTCCAACACGGCGCGCTTAGCCGTGGTGAGAGCCATCTCGGACATGGAGAAGTAGCCGTTGATGAGGGTCAAAACGAGGGTGGTAATAAGGGAGATGGTTATGTCCATCGGGAGTTTCTCGAACCTCCAAGATTCGGGACGTCAGGGTGAAACGTTGATGGCGGATACGGCAATTGCGCCGGCGCCCAAACGAGGACGCGGGCGCGGTCGCTAGATTACGAAGAGGATCACCGCCATGAACTGGAAGATGCTGCCGGCGAGCACCCACAAGTGGAAAACACTGTGCAGATAGCGCACGTTTTTGGCGATATAGAACGGCACGCCCACGGTATAGCACACGCCACCGACGGCGAGCAGGGCAAGTGCCACGGGGTTGAGCAGCGCCACAAGTTCGGGCAGCTTAAAGACGACAAGCCAGCCCATCAGCAGGTAGACCAAGCCGCTTACCCAGTGCGGTTGACGCTCGCGCATAAAGCACTCGAGGGCGATGCCGATAATGGCGATGGCCCATACGGCAAAGAACAGCGCAGGGCCGCCGTCATTCGCGAGCGTGATGAGGCAAAACGGCGTATAGCTGCCGGCAATGAGCAGGTAGATACAGCTATGGTCGATGATGCGGAATACGCGCTTGGCACCCGCGGGCTGAATCGCGTGATAGAGCGTGGAAGCCAGATATTCGAGAATAATGCTGACGCCATAGACAATCGCCGCGGCCATGTGGTCTGGGCCTCCGCCGCGCAGGGCAGCGAATACGATCAGGAGCACCAGGCCCGCGATACCCAGCAGGCAGCCGACACCATGGGTGACGGAGTTCATGATCTCCTCGCCCACCGTGTAGTGTGGAACGGCCGCGGTCTTGGGTCGCGGCTTAGAACTGTCGCTCGAATCGGACATGCCGGTTACATCCTCCAATGTAAAGAGTTCTCAACACTATATCAAAGCGTCTAGGTACGTGCGAAATTTGCACCATACGTGACCCTTTGTTTACCCATTCTTTGCCTGTTGACGCATCAACGGCGAACGTCCATAATGCGCTTGCATTAAATGTTGATTTATTAACATCTTATAGGAGAATACCGCATGGCTCAAAACGCACGTTCCCATCGAAAGCTCAAGATAGCCGGCGTCGTTGCGCTGGTGCTCGTTGTCGCGCTGCTGGGGTTTGCCGGCAACTTTTTGTTTGACTTTGCCCTGAACCCCCAAGCGCCGTACACCATGAAGATGATGCAGGATGGCAAGGACGCCGAAAAGGGCGAGCAGATGGACGCCGAGGAGGGCGAGGCACGGGCGTGGTTTAAGGAAAACCGCGAGAGCAGCAGCCTCACCGCGAACGACGGGACCGAGCTTGCCGCCTGGTATTTTGCTGCGTCGGAGAGCACGCACGACTACGCCGTCTGCCTGCATGGATATACCAACGAGCCCATCGGTATGGCCCGATACGTCAAGCGATTCCACGACCGCGGCATGAACGTACTCGCACCCGCCGCACGCGCCCACGAGCGCTCCGGCGGCGACTATATCGGCATGGGCTGGCCCGAGCGGCTCGATGTCGTCGCATGGATCGAGCGAATCGTTCAGGCTGACCCCGAGGCGCGCATCCTGGTCTTTGGCGAGTCGATGGGTGCGGCAACCGCCATGAACGTCGCGGGGGAATCTCTGCCCGCAAACGTGAAATGCATTATCGAGGACTGCGGTTATACAAGTGTTTGGGACGAGTTTTCTCTGCAGCTCAAGGACGTGTTCGGCCTGCCCAGCTTTCCCTTGCTCGATATAGCAAACTTGGTGTGCAACGTGCGCGCGGGCTACGACTTTCATAAGGCGAGCAGTGTGGAGCAACTCAAACACGCGACGGTTCCCATGCTGTTTATCCACGGCGACCAGGACACCTTTGTACCGTACAGCATGCTCGACCAAAATTACGACGCGTGCGCCAGCAAGGTCAAGCAAAAGCTCACTATCCATGGCGCCACCCACGCCAAGAGCGCGCAGGTCGACCCCGAACTCTACTGGAACACGGTCGACAACTTCCTCGACAAGAATTTTTAGGCAAAAAGCAACGTCTGGGGTTTTGTTGCCAAAAATCGGTTTGTGGTCGGCGGTATTCGATTTTTCACCGCACTTCCGAAAAGCCGCCCGTGAGCGCTGTGCTCACAGGCGGCTTTTGCTCAACTAACGCTACAAAGGCGCTTATTTTGTCCAATAGCTAGGCGCTACTTGACCTCGATGAGCTCATACTCGCTCGTGCCCAGGCCAATCTTCTCGGCGTGCGCGATGCACACGCGCCAGTCGGTGTCGGGATGCGTGATGCAGAAGGGATCCTTGGCCTGCTCGCCCTCCAGATGCTCGTGGTTGTGCTCCATCTTGGCCGCGCTATCGGTGAGCTCGGTGTTGGGCAGCGGCTCGGATGCCATGACGGCATCGGCGCAGGCCTGGTCAATGGCGACCGGGTCGAAGCTCGCGAACATGCCGATATCGTTGACGATAGGCGTGTCGTTTTCGGGATGGCAATCGCAGTTGGGGCTGATATCCATAGCCAGCGAAATGTGGAAGCTGGGACGATCCTGGACAACGGCCTTGGTGTACTCGGCGATCTTACAGTTGAGCACGTCGGCCGCGGCTTCATAGCCGGGCTTGATGGCGTCCTGGTTGCACACGCCGATGCAGCGGCCGCAGCCCACGCAGCGATCGTGGTCGATAGCGGCCACGTGCACCGTGCGAGTAGCGCCGCCGGCAAGCTCGCGTTCGCGGGTGCCATCGAACGAGATAGCGTTGTGCGCGCAGATCTTTTCGCAGGCACGGCAGCCAACGCAGTGCTCGGGCGCGACGTTCGGCTTGCCGGCGGCATGCTGCTCCATCTTGCCGGCGCGACTGCCGCCGCCCATGCCCAGGTTCTTCATGGCACCGCCAAAGCCGGCCTGCTCATGACCCTTAAAGTGGGTGAGGCTGATCACGATATCGGCATCCATGAGCGCCTGACCGATCTTGGCCTCGTGCACGTACTCGCCGCCCTCGACCGGGACAAGCGCCTCGTCGGTGCCCTTGAGGCCGTCGGCGATGATGATCTGGCAACCCGTAGCATACGGGGTAAAGCCGTTCTGGTAGGCGGTATCAATGTGCTCGAGCGCGTTTTTGCGGCTACCCACATAGAGCGTGTTGCAGTCGGTGAGGAAGGGCTTGCCACCCAGCTCCTTCACGACATCCGCGACGGCGCGGGCGTAGTTGGGACGCAAAAAGCTCAGGTTGCCCAGCTCGCCAAAGTGAATCTTAATGGCGACGAACTTGTTCTCAAAGTCGATCTGCTCAATTCCGGCGTGACGGATGAGGCGCTTGAGCTTGTCGAGCTGGCTCTCGCGAGCATGCGTGCGCAGGTTGGTGAAGTACACCTTAGCGGGTGCTGCGGGTGCAGTTGCGGTCATAGATCTATCCCCTCGGTCTATATGGCGTTACAGACATAGAGGATGGTACCAGTTAAAGCAGAGTTAAAGTCAAGTACGGAACCTAGTCATTGGGGACGTTCTTAAATGACCAGTCGCAAGGGACACTCTTTCGCCGCCCGGCAGTTAGGGACAGTCCTTGCCAGCCGGCCGGCGAGCCGACGAATGGCAAGGACTGTCCCCGATGGCTACTCCTGCACTTTGAGGGCTTCGGCCAAGCTGACGCGCTTGATGGAGCGCGTGTGCAGCAGTGCCACGACCAGGTAGGTCGCAAAGCCGATTCCTGCGCACGCCGCCATGGACCAAGCGGGCACGTAGATCTCGATATTGCCGTTGTAGGCGAGCAACATCGAGCGGAAGATGGCCGTGAGCGAGCCAATAATGACCGGCAGGCTCAGCACGAGTGACGCTGCCACGCACAATGTGATCGAGCGGATGTACAGATGCGAAATCTCGCTATCGCGATAGCCAAAGACTTTCATGTAGCTGATCGAACGGGCGCTGTGGTCGATCACAGCCTTGGTCAGCAGGTACATAAACAGCAAGAAGATGAACACCACAAGCCCAACCATCATGCCGATCATTTTGCTCATCATGCCGATGAACTGGTCGCCCACGGCGCGCATGTCGTCGGGCGTGGTGTCGCCGGCAAAGTAACGAGCATCGAGGTCGAGCTTCTTGTTGCTCGCATAGCCGTTAAAGTAGGTGGCGTCGTTGTCGAACAGCTCGTTAAAGTCGTCGATGCTCATATAGACATTCATATCCGACTTGGAGCCCCAGGCACAGTCCTTGCCCGCGTACTCAAAGGAATAATGCTCGCCCTCGTACTTGTCGCTGAGCGTGACCTTCTGGCCCTCGCTCCAGCCGAACTTGTCGAGTAGGCCGCCGCCAAAGACGACACGGCCGTCGCCGACGTTGAGGTCTTTCCAATAGCGTGAATCGGATGAAATGCCGTAGACGGAAATCGTCTCCTCGCCATTTCCATCGCCGCGGTCGTATTGCAGCTGGTAGACGGCGGATTTCTCGGCTTGCGCAATTGCGCCTGCACCATTGTCGATCGTATTGACCGGGTGGATATCGTCGTTGTCGGTGTCAATCTTAGAGGCCTTATCGATCAGGTCGATGGCCTCATCGCGATCGCAGCCGAGGGCATCGGCAAGATCGTCAAGGCGCGCGTAGAGCGCATTCTTCTTGTCCTGGACCTTGGCGAGCGCGTCCTGCGCCGCGGCCAGGCTCTCGGCAGACGGAGATGCGGTCGCGGCATCGGCTGCCGCCCGCGCCACATCGGCCGCGTCGTCAAGCTCGTCATCGGCATCCTGAGTGGCGGAAAGCAGCGCGCCGTCAACCGACTGCAAGCGCTCGAGTGCCGACCACTGCTCGCGCTCCTCGGCAGTGCCCTCGAGCTCCAACGGCGCCTTGAGCGTGTACTGGTGCTCGGCGACCAGGCTTGTCTCGAGGTTGTCCGCATAGTGCGTCATCGTGGGCAGAATCGCCAGGCCAAAGAGCAGCAGTAGCGACGCAAATGCAATGCCCACGAAGAGTGTGGCGAAGTTGCCCAGATTGCGCAGGAAGATACGCAAGCGGAAGCGCGAGACAAAGCCCATGCGCTCCGGCAGCCGCAGGCCGCGCTTGGTGCCCGATTTGCCGCTCGACTCGTGACGAAGGAACTGCAACGGCGTCTTGCCCATCTTGCGAAGCAGACCCACCAGCGTGATGAGGACGAGCGCGGCGGCGGGAACCACGGCGCACTTCACAAAGATCTCCCAGCTCCAGTACACCTGGAAGGGCGGCAGGCTGTACGAGCCGTAATAGAGGCTGCGCATGGGCTCGGTAAAGAACACGACGCCGAGCGCAGTGCCCAAAAGCGCCGCGACCACGCCCACGATGGCGGGAAGCGCAAGGTAGTGCGGCACGATCTCGCGTCGACGATAGCCGCTGGCGAGCAGCGTGCCGATGATGGCGCTCTCCTCCTCGATGGTGGCGTCGGTAAGGACCACAAAGACGAACGCCATGATCACGATGATGATGTCGAGCAGCGTCATCCACATCATGGAGTCGCCGTCTACGTCGTCGCGCGCGTAGCCAATGCCCTGGTTGGAATCGGCGTCGATGAGGTCATCCACGCGTGCATCGGCATCGGTCAGCGCCTCGACCATATCCTGCTCGGCATCGATGCGGTCTGCAGTGGAGAGATCGCGATCGGTAAAGGTAAAGGAATAGGTGTAGGCGGGTGCGCCGCCGGCGTCCTCGAGCGCGGCAAAGCCGGCGTCGCTGACCTCGGCCACGCCATAGGTGATGGTGTTCACCGTAAAGTCCGAATTGTTGAGGAACAGCGCCTGGCTATCGGGCTGGGTCATGATGCCGCAGATGGTGTAGGTGCGGCCCTCAAGCTCGACCTTATCGCCCACGGCGAGGTCGTTGTTGGTGGCAAAAACTCGATCGATGGCCACCTCGTCGTCCGCCTTGGGTTCCCTGCCCTCACAGTAGGACGCGATATCGACCTTGGTGCGGTGCGCATAGGTGCGCAGCGTGCGCTTGGTGCCGTCGTCGCCGGACACCTTTTTGCTGATGGCGTCGATGGAGAAATTCTTGTAGAGCGTGACGCCGCCGACGTCGTCTGCCGCGTCCTCGGCTGCCTTGAGCTGGTCTTTGGTGGCCTCGAAGGAGGTGGTCACGCGGCCGTCCTCAATCGTGTACGCATCGCGCATGTCGTCGATAAGGCAGCCGATGGAATGCGCCGCAAGCAAAAAGCCCGATGTAAGGGCAATGCTTCCGCACATAAGCAAAAAGATGCCCAGGTACTTACCGATATTGCGGCGCAGCTCGCGCGGGAGACGTTTTGCGAGAGGTGTCATGGCGCCGCCTACCAATCGAGCTCGGCGGCTGCGACGGGCGACTCGTTGAGCTCATCCTCGACGATGCGCCCGTCGCGCAGGCGCAGCACGCGATTGGCCATGCGCGCGATGGCGGCATTGTGGGTGACAATGATGATGGTGCAGCCGTAGGTGCGGTTGACATCCTCCATGAGCTGCAAGATTTCCTTGGACGTCTTATAGTCAAGTGCGCCCGTGGGCTCGTCGCACAGCAGCAGGCCCGGGTTTTTGACGAGTGCGCGGCCGATGGCACAGCGCTGCTGCTGGCCGCCCGAAACCTGGCGCGGAAACTTGTTGCGGTGCTCGTAAAGGCCCAGCGAACGCAGCAGGTCGTCGACGTTGAGTGGCTTTTTGGACAGGTGTGCCGTGACCTCGATGTTTTCCTTGATGGTGAGGTCGGGCACCAGATTATAGAACTGGAACACGAAGCCCAGCTCGCGGCGTCGGTATTCGCCCAGGTCGGTGGCGTTGAGCGTGGTGAGGTCGCAGCCGTCCACCAGAATAGAGCCGCCGTCGGCATCCTCCAGGCCGCCGATCAGGTTGAGAAAGGTCGACTTACCCGAGCCCGAGGGCCCCAGCATGACGCAGATCTCGCCGCGGTTGATGGACGTGTCGATGCCATCGAGTACCGTCAGGCGCGCATCACCGTCGCCGTAATGCTTTTTGAGATCCTTAACCTGGACATAGGCTTCCTGCGTTGCCATGGTATCCCCCGTTGTTAGCCTCGTACTACTTTATGAGCGTAATAGTAAACCATGGCGAACTATTTTGGAGCGAGGGCTAGGATTTATTTCAGACTAGGCGCGGGATTTGGCGCGTGCGAGAGCCAGGCCTACGGCGGCAATGGCGGCGGCGAAGAGCACGGTGACGCCCAGGTCGCAGGCGATGTCGCCCAACACGGCAGACGTCAGGTCCGAAGCAAGCGCCTTGCCGATCGCGTCGTTCACCCAATACGTCGGCACAAAGTGCGCCACCGTCTGCACGGCCGAGCCCATGAGCGACAGCGGCATCCAAGCGCCGCCCAAAAACGTCATGAGCATGCCGAGCAGGTTGCCCACACCGTTGAGCAGCTCCTCACGCGCACCCAGGCTCGAAAGGGCAAAGCCAACGGCCAGAGGCGTGCACGCCAGGGCAAACGTCGCCGCCAGCGCCAGGCACACACGACCCACGCCGACCTCGGCAACCGCGCCGGCAAAGCCCACGACGCCCATCATGCTCGACACAAACCAGATGCAGACGGTGAGCACTGCGGCGGCGGCAAACACGGCAAGCGAACGTTGGCGCTCGGAGATTGGGCCGGCATCCATACGACGCACGCGCTCGGGCTCGTTCATGCCCGAGAACACCAACCCCACCGATACGATGACCGACGAGATAATCGCGTACGCGCCAAAGTTGAAGTACGACTCGAGCGTGGCGGCAGCAGCCGAGTCGACCTTGACCCGCTCGATCTGGACCTCCGCGCGCTTTGCAGCGGCATGTTCGGCGGCCTTGGCAACGTCGCCGTTGGAGGCAGTGGGCTCAAGTGCGGCCGCAGCGCCCGCGAGCGAGATCCAGCGCGAGGCCTCGGCAGACGAAAGCGCCGCTGCCATGGTGCCGGCACCGTAGGTCACATCGAGCTTGGGCAGGGACTCCCCCACGCGGGCGGCTGCAACGAGGTCGTCCTCAAACCCCTCCGGGATAAAGAACACGCAGTCGGCGCTGCCCTTGGCGCTATTGCTCTTGGAGAGCGCGTCCGCAAGATCGTACGTATCGTCGCCGACGCCCGTGACCAGCTCAAAACGCGACCCCAGATGCTTGGTAAGCGCACGCGAAAGGTCGCTATCGTCGCGGTCGACCACGATCACGTTGGTGTCGTAGGGCTTGTACTCGATAAGCTGCGACGAGTTCCAGCTCACCGAGGCCGCGATGAATACGCCCATGAGCGAGATGAACACCGTATAGATGAGCAGGTAGAACGGGTGCGCCAGCGCCATGCGAAGCGCGGTCTTAAAGGTGCTCATAGCGGCTCCTTCCAAAGATCAGCGTGGCGGCGGCAACGAACAGCAGCGCCATAAGGACCAGCGCGCCGGCGCGAACGGCAAAGGGACCCAGGTCCTCAAAGAAATACAGACGGTTGAACATGTCGCAGATGAGCTTGACGGGGTTGAGCCAGCACTCGGCCGGGCAGGCGCGGGCGACATCGTCGGCAAGCGCCATCGCCGGCTCGCCGTAGAGTCCGGCGAACAGGGCGCACGTGGTGGCAAAGCCCGTGAGGATGCCCGACTTGGACGCCTTGCCACCCTTAACGGGCAACGTGCCCACAAAGAGTCCCAAGCCCGTGGCGGCAAGCGCGGAAGCGGCGCCGCCCACCAGGCACAGCCCCTCGCGCCCGCCAAAGTCGACGCCCACGACCAGGCGCACGTAGCCAATCGCGATCGTCATCGAGGCGAAGGAGACCAGCCACGAGCCCACAAAGATACCGGCCAGCGACGCCGTCTTGGAAAGACCACCCACGCAGCGGCGCGCGCCAAGGCCCGACAGATTGGGCTGCAGGTCGACGACGCTCAAGGCGGCAAACTCGGCAGACATCATCGCGACCAGGCCAAAGAGCGCGTAGTAGTAGATGACCGTGCCATCGGGCGTGGTGCGTGTCAGGCTTACGCGGCGGGTGCCACCCTCGAGCGACAGGGCGCGCGCAACCGCCTCCGGGTCGGCGAGCGCCGCCGGGTTGTCCTGGGCAATCTGGGACATGAGCTCGGCATTTTGTGTATACGAGCTTGCCACCGTCTCCAGAATGCTGCGGTCGGTGAGCACCGACGACGCACGTGAGCCGTCATAGCTCGAAAGCAGCGTGAGCTTGGGCGTGCCCGCGGTATCCACCGTGTAAATGCCCGCGACTTCGCCGGCCTTGAGCGCTTTGCGCGCGGCAGCCAAGTCTTCGTACTCGCTCACATCGAGCAGTTGATCGTCGCCCTCCTTGGCAAGCGACGTCGCCACGTCCTTAAAGGTTGAGGCGTCCCAGGCCTCGTCCGCCACGACGGCAACCGGCACCGGGTCGACCGTGCCGTCGGAGCTGAGGTTCGCAAACATAAACATGAACATCGTGGAAAGCGCGATGGGAAAGAGGGCGCCCCAGACCCACGTGCTCGGCCGGCGCAGCAGCGTTTTGACCGTGATGATAATGGTGTTGAACATGGCTGCCCCCTAGTCGCGCAGCTCGCGGCCGGTGATCTCGAGGAACACGTCGTTGAGGGTCGGCGGCTCGCTCCACACGCGGCCGAGCGCCACATCGGCGGCGCGCAGCGTGTCGAGGATGTCGACCAAATTGTGCGGGCTCGCTTCGCAGGTGCAGACAAGCTCGCCGCCGGACAACTCAACCGAAAGCACGTGCTCGAGGGCGCGCAGCCGCTCGACCGTGGCGGTCTCTACGGCGCTGACCTCGACAGTCACGCGCTCGCCCATTTGAATCATGCGTTTGAGCTCGTCATTGGTGCCCTGCGCCAGCACACGTCCGCCGTCCATGATCATGATGCGGCTGCAAATCTGCTCGACTTCCTCCATGTAATGGCTGGTATACACCACCGTGGCGCCCTCGTCGCGCAGGCGGCAGATGCCCTCCAGGATGGCGTTGCGGCTCTGCGGGTCGACCGCCACCGTGGGCTCGTCAAAGAAGATGAGCTCGGGCTTGTGCGCGATACCGCAGGCGATGTTGAGGCGACGCGCCAGGCCGCCCGAGAGCTTGCCGGGGCGAAACTTGGTAAAGTCGCCCAGCCCGACAAAGTCGATCGCCTCGTCCACCAGCGCGCGGCGGCGCTTGCGGTCGTTGACGTAAAGGCTGCAGAAATAGTCGATGTTCTCGCGCACCGTAAGCTCGTCAAACACCGCCACCTGCTGCGGCACCACACCGATGCGGCGCTTGAGGTCGTAGCGGGTGGGCGTCATGGGCTCGCCGAACAGCTCGATGGTGCCCTTGTCGTAGGTGAGCAGCTGCAGGATGCAGTTGATGGACGTGGTCTTGCCTGAGCCGTTGGGGCCGAGCAGACCAAAGATCTCGCCAGGGGCGATATGCAGGTTAAAGTGGTCGAGCGCAATAAGATCGTCGTAGCGCTTGACGAGGTTTTCGACGTGGACGATGTCAGTCATGAGGCGGCCCTTCTGTTGATCGCGGCCCGGTACGATTGCATCATCGCAGGAGCAGGCGGCGCGCACCAGTGAGCTTTGTCACGAGTGCGGGGGCCTGGTCGCGCGGACCGCCGACACCACCGTTTCGCCGCACGGGAGGAATGTCACGGTTGCGCAGGCGGCCTCTCCCCCGCGCGCGGCATCGCGTACAATACCCGTATGAACAGGCTTTTCGACAAATCGATCGTGCTGGCGTGCTGCATTGCGGCCGCTATGGGCCTTGCTGCGGACGCGCGCCTGGTCGCGGCGTTTTGCCTTGGCGTTATAGCCACTTCGGCGGCAGAAGTCGCACGGGGGGAACGCGCGCGTCGCGCGAGCGAGGCCGCGAGCTACGTTTTCATCATCGCGGCCGTCTTCGCGCCGTCATTTGTGCCGTTCGCACCCCTCGCCTTCTATGACATCGCACGACGCGTACGCCGTGAGCGCGCCTGGGTCGCGCTGGGCATTGGCGCCGTCTTTGCCCTCGCGCTTACCGCGGACCTTCGCGCCGGGGCGCTCACCGCCCGAACGCTCCTGTTGGCCGCTATCCTTTCGGTCGCCGCCACCCTGCTGTCGCTGCGCACCGCACAGCTGGAGCGCGAGCAGGAGCGCATGCGCCGCATCCGCGACGGGCTGCAAGAACGAGCCCTTGCGCTCGAGGCGCGCAACCGCGACCTCGCCGACCGTCAGGACTACGAGGTCGAGCTCGCGACGCTCGCCGAGCGCGCCCGCATCGCACGCGAGATCCACGATAATGTCGGCCACCAACTTACGCGCGCCTCGCTGCAGACCGAGGCCCTGCGCGTGGTCCACGCCGATGAACCCGGTGTCGCTGCCGATTTTGCCGACGTCAAGCACACCGTTGACGAGGCGCTCCAGCTTGTGCGCGTCAGCGTCCACGCTCTCAACGACAACGCCGCCGATCTCTCCGTGCAGCTCGAGCGCATTGTTGAGGATGCGCGCTCGGATGGCGGTCCGCAGATTGAGCTTGAGGTTTTGGCCGAACATGCGCCCGCCAACGTCGTCAACTGCTTTGCGGCGGTCCTGCGCGAGGCGCTCTCCAACACCATGCGCCACGCTCACGCTCAGAATGTCACCGTGCGATGCATGGAGCATCCGTCGTTTTACCAGCTCGTCGTTACCGACGATGGCGAAGGCGGAATCCAGACGGGCGGCTGCGGCGTCGCAGAAGGCATGGGGCTCGCCTCCATGCGCGAGCGCGTCGAGGCGCTCGGCGGGACCTTCACCGCCGGCCCACGCGCCGGCGCCGCCGGCTGGCGCGTGTTTGCCACCGTTCCCAAACAGCAAGGAGATGAGGCCCGATGAGGCTCATTGTTGTCGACGACGACCGGTTGGTGGTCGATTCGCTCAAGATTATCCTGGGTGCCCAGCCGCAGATCGAAGTGGTGGGCACCGGCGCCGACGGCAACGACGCGGTGGCGCTCTACGCCGAGCATACACCCGATATCGCGCTGCTCGATATCCAGATGCCGGGGCGCGACGGCCTTTCGGCAGCGCGTGAAATCCTCGAGCACGACCCCACGGCACGCGTGGTGTTCCTGACCACGTTCTCGGATGACGAGTACATTGTGTCGGCGCTCAAGCTGGGCGCCCGCGGCTATCTGATCAAAACCGATGTCGCCGCCATTCCGCCGGCACTGGCGCAGGTCATGGACGGCAAGCGCGTGCTCGAGGGCAAGGCGATCGAGGATGTTGACTTTGACGGGATGGGCGACAAAGCAGGCGCGCCCCACCGTCCCGCAGCCTTTGCCGGCCTGACCGACCGCGAATTCGAAGTCGCCGAGCTCATCGCTCGCGGCCTCGACAACAAGGAGATTGCGGCCACCGCCTATATGGGTGAAGGCACCGTACGCAACCACATCAGCTCAATCCTAGCCAAAATGGGCCTACGCAACCGCACCCAAATCGCCATCGCCTACCTGAGGGGATAGCCCAAAGAATCGGCGACTCAGTTGCGGTGAAATACGGACTGCTGCGCCCCCTAGGGCCGCCAAACAGTCCGTATTTCACCGCAACTTATAGAGCAGCCGCACAAAAGTGCCGCCACGGAGGAGGGAGATGCCTCCGTGGCGGCTGGGGGTGGGGTGGGGGCTATGTTTTGGCTCCCCGCCAGCGGCCCGGGGCCCTTGGCCCCGGGCGCTGTCAGTTTGCCTAGCGCTTACGGATGCCCCAGATCAGGGCACCGACGCCGGACATGGCGACGACAAACGCCATGAGGAGCGCGGCTGCCTGCTGGTCACCCGTGGTGGGCAGGAAACCCTTGACCGTCTTGACGATGTTCGTCACGGTCTTGGGCGTGCCGGGGTCGGGCGTCGGCACGGGCGTTTCGGGCTTCTTGTACGTGTTGTTGAACACGATGCCCTCGACGCTCTTGTCGCCCTTGGTATAGGCGACGCTCGCCTTGAGGTTACCCTCGCCGTCATCGACCACGTTGACGGTCGCGGTATAGACGGACTTGTCGTAAGTCATACCGGCCTCGTCGCCCTTGACCTCGCTGATGGTGTAGACGTGCGTTCCGGGCTCGTCGTACTCGAACTTGTCGAAGTTGATCCTGCCGTCGGCATCGTTGGTGACGGTAGACTCGATGTCCTCGCCAACGAGCTTAAAGCTAAACTCGTCCTTCTTGAGCTCGCGTCCCTCGAGCACCTTGATGGCGCCGATGGAAACCTGCGTGGGCATGGCGTGGTACTTGTTGGTAAAGCCAGCCGACTCGGTAGTTCCCTCGAGCTTATGCGTCGCGGTCAACGTGCCATCGCCGTTGTCCGAGACGGTGGTCGCGACGGTGTAGGTCGTGCCGTCATAGGTGACGCCCTTGTACAGGCCGAGCGCGTTGGGGCAAGCCTCGCGCAGCGTGTACGTGTGCGTGCCGGGCGCCTCGTAGCGGATCGGGCTCAGCGTAACGGTGCCATTGGCGTCGTTGGTGCCGCTCGCGACAACCACGCCGTTCTCGAGCAGATCAAACGTGAACTCGCCAGCTGCAAGGTCGCGGCCGGTCAGACGCTTGACGGTCTTGACCTGATCGGTCACGACAGAATCGGTAGGTGCCACGCCGTACGTGTTGGTGAACGTAAAGGCAGCACCGTCGTCGCCTTCGCGCACGACCTTCAGATGTCCGGCACCGTCGTCAGTCACGGTGTAGGAAACCTTACGCGTGGCGTTGGCGTCGTTGGTCACGCCAGGGGCGCTACCGGACTCGGTCACCGTGTAGGTAAAGGTGTGCGAGCGCGGAGTAGCGGCGGCAGGCTCGTTCTCGTCCTCGGATTCATCAGCGTTAACGTCAACGTCGGCCTCGTCGGTCTCTGCCTCGTCGGCATTTGCCTCGTCGACCTCTGCCTCGTCGGCTTCGACTTCATCGGCTTCGGTCTTGTCGGCCGCATCGTCCGTCACGCCCAGGGCGCGGTTGAGATCGTCGAGCGTAAAGTGGATCTTGCCAAAGTCCACGTTGCCGGCCGCGTCGTTGGTTGCGGTCGCGCGCTCGGGCATCGGGGCTCCCGCCTCGTCAGCGGCCACGGTAAAGGTGAACTTGCCCGCGATGTCAGCCGGGGTCAGGCCCTCGGCAGCCTGGAGCTTCTTGGTGCCGGCGAGCGCGGCATCAACGGCATCGGTGCCGTAGACGTTCTCGAACAAGGGCTCAATGCCTTCGTAGACAGGCGTTGCCGTCAGGGTACCGTCGCCGCTATCGACGACAATAACCTTAAAGCTAAAGCTCGGCGTTGCGGCCGTGATGCCCTTGGCCGCGAGCTGCGGCGTGAACTCAAAGGCGGTGTAACCGATGGTCCAGGCAAGCTTGGCATCCTTATCGGTGCGGATAGCGCGCTTGGCGTTTACCAGGTCGGCGAGCATCTCGGTAGTGTAATGCAGGAAACCGAAACTTACCTGCCCATTAACGTTGGTAGTGCACGTGCCCTCAATGGCTTCCTTCTCACCTGCGTAGGCAATGCCAAAGTAGAACTCGCCGTCGGCCATCGGGCGACCGGTCAGGGTCTTGGTGGCAACGACCTTAGCAGGGGCGCCACCAGTCGTGTTAGTCGTAGCACTGTAGCTGTTGACGAACGGGACCACAGCGCTCTCGACCGCAGCGGCACCAGTCTTGTACTCGGTCACCAGCGGCGTGCCCTCGGAACCGCCAGACACGGTCGTCGTGGCGGTGAGCGTACCGGCGGTGTCGTCGGCGATGGCGATCGTCACGGTGCGGACGGCGTCATCGTAGGTGTAACCGGGCTTGCCGTCATTCTTCTCGGCCACGGCGTACGTGAAGGTCTTGCCGGCGTCGGCCTGCGTAAACTTGACCTCATGGCCAGCCAGAATGTCAATCAGACCGACCGTCGCCTCTGCCGTTGCAGGGGACTTGAAGTTGTTGGCTCCGGGCAGCAGGCCAAGCGCGTTGGCCGAACCCTCGTCGGCGGGCGTCACGGTAAAGGTGAACTGGCCCTCGGTCATGGGACGCCCGGAGAGGGTCTTGCTGAGCTTAAGGCCGCCGGCCGCGGTGTAGTTGAGCTCAGTGTGGTACTTGTTGGTGAAACGGCCGTTTTCCTTCTTGGTGACGTTGGCGGTCAGGACGCCCTTGCCGTTATCAGTCACGGTCACTTCGGCGGTCGCGACATGTCCGTCATACGTCATGCCTGCCGCGTTGCCTGCGTTCTCGCGAATCTCGTACTTGTAGGTTCCGGCAGCCGTGTAGCGGATCTTGCCGAAGTTGATGGCGGCGATGCCGTCCTTCGCGTCCTTCTTGTTCACGGTCACGGTTGCGGGGTCGGGCAGCGGGGTGCCCTCGGCGGCGGTAATGGTAAAGCTGAACTTGTCCGCATCCGTCCAGTCGCGGCCGTCAATGGCCTTGCTCAGATCAAAGTCAACCTCGGTCTCGAGCGGGGTCACGCTGTAGGTGTTCTCGAAAGTTGCTTCCTTAACGTCCTTCAGAACATGCGTGGCGCTGAGCGTACCGTCGCCGTTGTCCGTGATGGTGGTCTCGATGTTGAACTTGGCATCGCTGTAGGTGATCCCGCCGGCGTTGTCCTTGACCTCGCGCAGCGTGTAGGCGTGCGTTCCGGCCTTGGTGTACTCGATGGTGCTCATCGTGATCTTGCCATCGGCGGCGTTCTTGCCGGTGGCGACGACCTTGGCGTCCTTGCCCTCGCCCTCGACGAGCTCGAAGGAGAACTCGCCCTCAGCCATGTCGCGGCCGGTCAGGAACTTGGTCGCGGTGATCTGGTCGGTGACGCTCGTCTCGACAGGCGTCACGCTATAGGTATTGGTGAACGTAAAGGCTGCGTTGCCATCCGGCTTGCGGGACACCCTCAGATTGCCCTTGCTGTCATCGGTCACGGTGAAGGAAACCTCGCGCGACAGCTTGGCGTCGTTGGTCACGCCGGCAACCTTACCGGACTCGGTCACGGTGTAGGTAAAGGTGTGCTCGCGCTTCTCGGACTTCTCGCCCAGAGCCTTGTTAAGGTCGTCGAGCGTAAAGGCAATCTTGCCAAAGTCGACCTTGCCCTTGGCATCATTGGTCACGCTCGCGTTCGCGGGCATGGGTGCGCCCTCTTCACCGGTCACGGTAAAGGTGAACTTGCCGTTGATGTCGGCCGGGGTCAGACCGTCGGCGAACTGCAGGTTCTTGATGCCCGCAAGCGATGCCTCGGCAGCATTCGCGGTGTAGGCGTTCTTGAACTTGATACTCTTGACGTCCTCGGCGCCCTTCAGCTTGTGCGTGGCCACCAGCTGGCCCTTGCCGTTATCGCTGATGGTCGTCACGATGATGTAGAAGTTTTCGTCGTAGGTGACACCGCCGGCATTGCCCTTGACCTCGCGCAGCGTGTAGGTGTGCTGACCGATCTCGGTGTACTTGATGGCCTTGAACGTAACGTTACCGTTGGCGTCATTCTTGACGGTCTCGATAAGCTCAGAGTCCTCGCCCTTGGCCTCGCGCAGCTCAAAGCTGAACTCGTCGGCCTTGAGGCCACGGCCGGTCAGAGACTTGACGACCTCGATCTCGTCGGTAACGCTCGAATCGACGGGGCTTGCAGCGTAGATGTTCTTGAACTCAGTCTCGCCCGAAGTCACCTGTACGTCAGCGCTGAGCTCGCCCTTCTTGTTGGGCGTTACCGTCACGGTAATCTCCGCGACATTCCCACTGTAAGTGATGCCATCGATAGTTTGGCCGGCGTTCTTCTCGCTGACCTTGTAGACGTACGTGCCAGGTTCGGCGTATTCGATCGTGCCGAAGTCGATGGCAGCCTTGCCCTGGTCCAGGTCAGCCTTGTGCACGATCGCAGTCGTAGCCGCAGGCATCGGGGCACCGTTCTCGGACGTCAGACCAAACTCAAACTTGTCCTCTTTCGTCCACTCGCGACCCTCGAGCACCTTGGTCAGGCCAAAGCTAGCCTTGGTGTCAACCTTTGCCGGCGTCATGTCGTACTTATAGCTGATCTTGCCGTTGTTGCCCAAGTAGGAATTGACATGCGTAGCACCCGCCTTGGCGGACACGTTGTTCCACATGGGGTTGAGAACGTCGGTCGCGGTACTGGTCTTGTTGCCGCCCACGCTGTCCTTGGTAGTGTGGAGCTCGTCGATAAAGGCCAGGCGCGCGGTCCCCACGCTAAACGAAAGGTTGCCGTCCTTGTCGGCAATAATAGCGCCGTCAAACTTCGCAGCGTCGCCGCCGATAAACTCGATGACGGCAGTGGCGGACTTGGCCTCGTTGTTCTCGCCCTGCTCCTCAAACTCGTCCTTGTAGTAATAGGTAACCTCGCCAGCCAGCGCGGGCCCCTTTGCAGGCTGCGTGCAAGCCTTATCCGTGTAAATGGGCGTCTACTTCTGGAAATAGTAATAGCGGTTGGTGTCGGCAGGTTCAAAGGTCGCAACCGTATCGCCCAGCGCGCCGGCAGCCCACTTGTTCGCGTAGAAATTCACGGTCTTGGCGCCGTCAACGACGGTCGTATTATGCTCGATGTAGTCCTTGAGCCCCGTGACCTTCTCGGGCGTAAACAGGTTGTCGAGCGCAACGCTCTTCACGCTCGAGGTGTACTTCACGCGGATAGGCTGAGCGCTGTCGACCGAAAGCTTGCCGTCTTCGTTCTTAAAGTGGCTCTGCGGAATCAACGACGCAGGAATCTTGACCGTTACGATATCGCCGGTCCGGGGCTCGCCCTCTTTGGCATGCTGAACGGTGATGACCAGGTTCGCGGCATCACCCGTAAATGTGTAGGTGTCGACGTTGTCCTCGGTCTTTGTCGGCTTGTCAAACGTCGTGCCGTTGTATATAAAACCGTCGACCTGCATAAAGTCGCCCAGCTCATCGGTAAACGTAATGTAGCCGGACTTGGTCGCGTCGTAACCCTTGTGGATTTCGGTCGGGTGAGGTGCTTCCGACGTAATGGCCTTTGAGATGTCGTCGAAGACCTTCTTGAGCTCTTCGGCGTTGGTTGCCGACTTGTAATAATCGGAGTTTTCTGCGCGCGCACCGTGAGCATCCCATGCCGTGGCATTGGGGTAGTTACTCGATACGGCCTGCATGAACTTGTTCTCTTGGCTTGTCTTCGAATTTTGGACACTGGCATTGGGGTTCGCACCGTTAAAGATGCCAATGGTATAAACGGTGGCCTTGCCGTCCTTCATGTTCTTGGCAGCCGTCACGGCATCGTTGGCGACATCAGAATCAAACTCGCTGTAGCTCGTTGGCTTGCCGTCGGTAAAGAACACAACAATCTTCTTGGCGTCCGCGCGTCCAGAAGTTTTGATGTTTTTCTCGGCTTGTTTCATACCATAATCGGCACGCGTGGCGCCAGCAGGTTTAATGGAATCAATCGTTCCCTTAAGACCCTTTGCGCCGCCAACCGTGCACGCCGTCAACCCTTGCATTGTCTGCGAATAGTTGTAGCTATGGCTGCCGGAGCGATACGTGTCGTTTCCAACCTTATCGGTCTCATCACCCGCAAACTTAACAATGGCAACCTTATGCTGTCTATCGACGCCCTCGATACCTTCGTTTTGTTTGGCGATGGTGTCGATAAAGCTGTTCGCAGCGTTCTTCAGTGCATCGATACGCTTGGTGGAATCTCCACCGCCCATAGGATCATTCATCGAGCCAGAGGCATCCAGCACCATCACGATGTCAAGCGGCGTGGTAACCGTCACCTTTGAATTAGACGTCGAGGACATCGCCGAAAGCGTAGTCAAGAAATCCGACTCTTCGTTTTCTCCGGTTGCCATGACCGTCTTGTCGGTCCAGATTCGACCGACGTTTTGAGTCGTTACTTTATTGCCGCTGTGGCCGGCCGCCCAGATTTCCCAGCGTCCGGTGGTGTCGGGGTCGACGACCGTCGGCCCGCTCGCTGTCGGCCCGTCCATTCCCGTACTGGACCTGGCGTTGGCCTCGGGCAGCATGGCAAATGCTGCAGCCGGCAATACCAGCACTACGGCCAGTATCACCGCCAAGAGACCCCTCGTGTACTTACCCATCGTGTCTCCCTTCTCGCAGGTTCAGACCTTGCATCAGCCTAAAGTTACGAAATGAGACACAGTTAGGGCAGGTGACACTCGTTTCAGATTCGGTTTTGAGCGTGAGACAAATGTCTCACCAAAGTTGAGACACAGCGTTTTCGCAGGAAAACGGGTGCGACTCGAGATTGACGAGCCAAAATGATCCGTTTTCCTCAGTCCCCGAGGGATCAATTGATGGCGCTCGCCACGAAACCGGCCCATCTACTACGTTTGACCCGATACCACCGACCATACCAGCGTTTCACGAAAAACCTCAGGCTCTCTACCTGCGGTTTTCTTTTCGCGTTTTTCGCTGTGGTTGAGGGTAGCCGCCCAAACGTAGTAGATAGGCCCATTTCGTGGCGGACAGGTCACGCGACGGTTCGCGCAAGGGCAAATGATCCGTTTTCCTCCGTCCCCGGGGGATTAGGGGCTGTTACCGATGCGGTGCCATTTCAAAACTATGCCGGTTTACGGGGCTGAAGTCAGAACCCTCATCCATACCCGCTATTTTTGAAAAACCGCAAGCCGTCTACCTGCACTGATAATTGTTCTCGGGGGAAGCGGGCACTGCGGGGCGCGGCGACAGCGCGCGATTTCCGCGTCGC
>NZ_JBCOIL010000024.1:0-42082 GCF_040926265.1 Collinsella aerofaciens
GGCCGAACCATCGCAATCGATGGTGATGGAGCCGGCGGGCAGGCCCTCGGGATGCGCCTTGGTCACCGCGTTACCCAGGATGGTGCCCACGCAACGGTTGACGTTGGCGATATCGGCGCGGAAGCGAATCGGACGCAGGTGCGCACGGGCATCGGCCGTATAGGGCACAAACAACGTGGAGTCGAGCGTCTTGTCGAGCTCGCTGTCCGCGGCCATCTGCGGCAGGAAGTGACGGCCGTCGGCACCCGGGATATGGGCACCAAACTCACAGGTCGCACTCGCCAGCACGGGCGACAGATCGAGCAGGTTGGCCTTGCGGTTGCCCGGGACCTCGATCTGGCGCAAGCACTCGGGATGGCCGACCATCTCATCGATGGTGCGGAAGCCCAGGCTCGCCATGACCTCGCGCAGCTGCTCGGCAACAAAGAGCATAAAGTGCTCGACGTGCTCTGGCTTGCCGCGGAAGCCGCGACGCAGGCGGCAGTTTTGCGTAGCGATGCCGGCCGGGCAGGTATCCTGCTGGCAGTCGCGCTGCATGAGGCAGCCCATGGAGATGAGCGGCATGGTCGCAAAGCCAAACTCCTCGGCACCCAGCAGGCAGGCGACGGCGACGTCGGTGCCGTCCATGAGCTTGCCATCGGCCTCGAGCACCACGCGTGAGCGCAAACCGTTTTGCAGCAGCGTCTGCTGGGCCTCGGCAAGGCCAAGCTCCAGCGGCAGACCCGCGTGCCAGATAGAGTCGCGCGCAGCGGCACCCGAGCCGCCATTGTGGCCGCTGATCAAAATCTTGTCGGCAGCGCCCTTGGCCACGCCGGTGGCGATGGTGCCGACGCCGGCCTCGCTGACCAGCTTGACCGACACGCGCGCGCCGGGGTTGGCGTTCTTAAGATCGAAGATAAGCTCCGCCAGGTCCTCGATGGAGTAGATGTCGTGGTGCGGCGGAGGCGAAATCAGGCCGATGCCGGGCGTGGACTGACGGACCTCGGCAATCCAGGGGTAGACCTTCTTGCCGGGCAGGTGACCGCCCTCACCGGGCTTGGCGCCCTGGGCCATCTTGATCTGAATCTCGAAGGCGCTGCACAGGTAGCGGCTCGTCACGCCAAAGCGCGCGCTTGCCACCTGCTTGATGGCGGAATTCTTGGAGTCACCGTTGGCCAGCGGGGTCTCGCGACGCGGATCCTCGCCGCCCTCGCCCGAGTTGGAACGACCGTGCAGGCGGTTCATGGCGATGGCCATGCACTCGTGTGCCTCTTTGCTGATGGAACCGTACGACATGGCGCCGGTGTTAAAGCGACGGACGATGTTGAGCGCGGGCTCCACCTCGTCGAGCGAAACCGGCGTGCGACCGTTGGCATTAAAGTCCAGCAGGTCACGCAGGCGCACGGCACGGCCGGTGCGGTGCAGGCGGGCGCTGTACTCCTTAAAGGTGTCGTAGCTGTCCTCGCGGCAGGCGGTCTGCAGCAGGTAGACGGTCTGCGGGTCGATAAGGTGATCCTCGCCGCCGAGCGGGCGCCACTTGGTCAGACCCAGCGTGGGCAGCTGATCGGGAGCCGGGCTCTTGAGGATAGCGAGCGCGGCGTCGTAGTGCTCATTCTGCTCGCGCTCGACGTCCTCGACACCCATACCGCCCACACGGCTCACCGTGCCGGCGAAGTACGCGTTGACGAACTCCGGCGTAAAGCCCACGGCCTCGAAGATCTGCGCCGAATGGTAGCTCTGCACCGTGGAGATACCCATCTTGGACATGATGGAAACGATGCCGGCGGTCGCAGCCTTGTTGTAGTTGGCGATGCCCTGCTCGGCCGTCACGCCCAGGTCGCTGCGTGCCGCCAGATCGCGGATGCACGCATGTGCGTTGTACGGATAGATGCCGCTCGCGGAGTAGCCCACCAGTGCCGCAAAGTCGTGCGGAGACACGGCGTCGCCGCACTCCACCACGATGTCGGCAAAGGTACGCACGCCGGCGCGGATCAGGTGGTTGTGCACGCAGCCCACGGCGAGCAGCGACGGCACGGGCACCTCACCCGCAGCGGCGCGATCGCTCAACACCACGATGTTCACGCCGTCGCGGACCGCAGCCTCAACATCCTCTGCAAGCTGCTTGAGCGCAGCCTGCAGCGCGCCCTCGCCGGCGTCGCGGCGGTAGACGGCACGGAAACGGCGGGTCTTAAAGCCCACGCGGTCGATGGCGCAGATACGCTCGAACTCCTCCTCGCTCAGCAGCGGACGCTCCAAGCGCACCAGCTGGCAGGCCGTGCGGGAATCCTCGAGCAGGTTGCCGTGGTTGCCCAGGTAGAGCGTGGTCGAAGTCACCATGTGCTCGCGCAGGGCATCGATCGGCGGGTTCGTGACCTGGGCGAACAGCTGATAGAAGTAGTCGAAGAACGAACGCGTCTTCTTGGACAGGCAGGCCAGCGGCGCATCGATACCCATCGAGGCGAGCGGCGCCTTGCCCTGCTGGGCCATGGGACGCACGACTTCGTCAACATCATCCCAGTGATACCCGAGCTTGGCCATGCGCACGGCGGCGGGCACCTCGGCGTCCTCGGCGGGCGTGGGCGCGACGGGCTTGTCGAGCGCGTCGACGGTCAGCGTCTCTTCGGCGATCCAGTCGCGATAGGGCTTTTCCTTGGCGTAACGGGCACGCAGCTCATCGTTGTAGATGACGCGCCCGCGGGCAAAGTCGACCTCGAGCATCTGGCCCGGTCCTAGGCAGCCGCTCGTCAGGATGTTCTCGGGGCTCACCTCGATGGTGCCCACCTCGCTCGCCAGCATAAAGCGACCGTCGCGCGTCACATAGTAGCGGGCGGGACGCAGGCCGTTACGGTCGAGGGCGGCACCCAGCGTGCGACCGTCGGTAAAGGCGATGGCCGCCGGGCCATCCCACGGCTCCATGAGCATGGACTGGTAAGCGTCGTAGGCGCGGCACTCCTCACTCAGGCTGTCGTTGTGGTCCCACGGCTCGGGCAGCAGCATGGATGCGGCACGCGTGAGCGGACGACCGTTCATGACCAAAAACTCAAGCACATTGTCCAGAATCGCGGAGTCGGAGCCCTCGCGGTTGATGATGGGCATCACGCGCTCAAGATCGTGCTGCAGCACGGGGCTGTACAGGTTGGGTTCGCGGGCGCGAATCCAGTTGACGTTGCCCTTGAGGGTATTGATCTCGCCGTTGTGGATGATAAAGCGGTTGGGATGTGCGCGCTCCCAGCTGGGCGTGGTGTTGGTGGAGTAGCGCGAGTGGACGAGCGCCACGGCCGTTTTGACGGCGGCGTCGTTGAGGTCGATGAAGAAACGGCGCATCTGCGTGGCCACAAGCATGCCCTTGTACACGATGGTGCGCGAGCTCATGGAGCACACATAGAAGATCTTGTCGCGCAGGGCGAACTCAGCGTCGGCCTTCTTTTCGATGGTGCGGCGGCACACGTACAGGCGACGCTCAAAGGCATCGCCGGCGGGCGTGTCGTCCGGACGGCCCAGGAAAGCCTGCAGGATAGTAGGCATGCAGGCGCGGGCCGTCTCGCCCAGGTCGTGCGGGTCGACCGGCACCTCGCGCCAGAAGAGCAGCGGCACGCCGGCTTCGGCGCAGCCCTCCTCAAACACGCGGCGGGCATCCTCTACGCCCTTGTCGTCCTGCGGGAAGAACAGCATGGCCACGCCATAGTCGCCCTCTGCCGGCAGAATCTGGCCGCACTTTTGGGCCTCTTTACGGAAAAAGTGATGCGGAACCTGGAACAGGATGCCGGCGCCGTCGCCGGTGTTCTTCTCGAGTCCCGTACCGCCGCGGTGCTCCAAGTTGACCAGAATGGACAGTGCGTCGTCCAGAATCTGGTGATGGCGCTCGCCGTTGATATCGGCAAGCGCGCCGATGCCACATGCATCGTGGTCGAATTCGGGGCGATAAAGGCCCTGCTGCTGAGCGAAATCTGCCTGCATCGCGATCCTCCCCTAGCTATTAGACAGTCAGTTGACTAGGCATACTAGGTGCATCGCCGGCCCGTTGTGTTTCCCGCCCGTTTCGAAACAATCGCGTAACGCACGCCCTACGAGTGGACACCGCCGACCTCAAGGGCGACAACATAGGCCCCAAGTTCGGCCTGTAAGCTCACCGCTTCAAACATCTCAATCCGTAACAGTAAGACCCAATTTCCATCCCTAGTTGTTACAGATCAAGACATTTCAGCAATCCCCTTTCACCACCCTATTCAAATACAACAATTTTGTTAGTCTTAGTTAACTTTTGAGCCTAAAACGGGTATCCTTTGCGGCGTCAAACAAACGGCACGCAGGAGCTCACCATGCTCAACCATCTCAAACAACACTTTGGCTGCCGACGCACCGGTGGTCACGGAGGCCTAGACATTGCGCGGCACATCGGCCCCGGGCTGCTCGTGACCGTCGGCTTTATCGACCCGGGCAACTGGGCCTCCAATATGGCCGCGGGCTCGCAGTTTGGCTACGCGCTGCTGTGGATCGTCACACTGTCCACGATTATGCTCATTGTGCTGCAGCACAATGCGGCGCACCTGGGTATCGCCACGGGCGCCTGTCTTGCCGAGGCCACGACCCGCTTTCTCCCCCGCATCGTGGGACGCGCGGTGCTCGGCAGCGCCTATCTCGCGACCATCGCCACCGCCATGGCCGAAGTCCTGGGTGGCGCGATTGCCCTTCAAATGCTCTTTGGGCTGCCCGTGCGCGCGGGCTGCGTCATCGTGGCGGCAGTATCGATGGCGATGCTCATGACGAACTCCTACAAGCGTGCCGAACGCTGGATCATCGCCTTCGTAGGCGTGGTAGGACTCTCGTTTTTGGCCGAGCTTGCACTAGTCAAGGTCGACTGGCCGCAGGCCGCCGCAAGCTGGATCACACCCAGTATGCCCACCGGCTCGGCCGCGATTATCGTAAGTGTCCTAGGCGCGGTCGTTATGCCTCACAACCTCTTCCTGCACTCCGAGGTCATCCAATCCATGCACTTCGAAGGCCAAGGCGAGCAGATTATCGAGGAACGTCTGCGCTACGAACTCTTCGACACGCTCTTTTCGATGGGCGTGGGCTGGGCGATCAACTCGGCCATGGTCATCCTGGCCGCAACGACCTTCTTTGCGCATGGCATTGTCGTAGACGACCTCGCCGTCGCAGCGGACACGCTCTCCCCCATTCTGGGCCCGGCAAGCTCGACCATCTTTGCGGTGGCACTGCTGTTTGCGGGCATATCGAGTAGTGTGACGGTGGGCATGGCAGCAGGCACCATCACCGCGGGCATGTTCGACGAGGAATACGACATCCACGACCGACATTCCTCGATCGGGGTGGCGGCCTGTTTCGTCGGCGCAGTGACGGCGTGCCTGGTCGTCCCAAATCCTTTTGAAGGTCTCATCTGGAGTCAGGCATTGTTGTCGCTTCAGTTGCCGATTACGGTCTTTGTGCTCATACGACTCACCAGTTCGCGCCGCGTCATGGGCAAATACGCCAACTCGCGCCCGCTCAACGCGCTGCTCGTAGGGATCGGCGTCATCGTGACGATTCTCGACATCGTGCTGCTAACGGGAATGTAATTGGGATGGCGTGACTGTCCAGATATAACGTCTTAATCTGTAACACGTGAGACCGTTTTAAACCGTCAGATAAATCAAAAGGGTCCCGGCCGAGAATTCGACCGGGACCCTTGGACAGAGCTATGTTCGGCTTTCGCCGTGTGCCTGCGAGTTACTCCTCGACGAGCTCAAACTGATCGGGACCGACGCCGCACACCGGGCACACGTAATCCTCGGGCAGCTCGGGCGTGTCGACCTCAACCTCGTAACCGCAAACGGTGCACACAAACTTATACGTCTTCTTTTCCTCAGCCATGATGTTCTCCTCTCGAACGTGACTGCTGGTGTACTTACTTATTAGTATATATTCTCAATAACATAATGCAAGTATTTTTAGAACATTTCTAGCCTTGATACGACGAGGCTTTGGGCGGCGTCTTGCCCTTTAGCACCTTGTGATAGTAGTCGTACGTCAGCGGCGTCTCGTCGCTCAGGCGCTCGGCATCCTCGACCTCGCCAATAAACAGCAGATGCGTGCCCACATCCACAGTGTCGATCAAACGGCAGCTAAACAGGGCCGCCGCGTGCTCGGGCACATAGGGCATGCCCAGAGCCGTCTCGCGGGTCTCGTATTTGGCAAACTTGTCATAATCGCTGCTGGTGCGGAACCCAAAGTTACCGATGTAGAGCATGTCGGCGGTCTGATCGATCACGGTCAGCGCGAACGCTTTGGCCGATGCGATGACGCCCGAGGTGACATTGTCCTTGTTCACGGCAACCGAAATACGCGGCGGCATGGACGTCACCTGCACCGCAGTGTTGATGACGCAGCCGGCGCGCAGCCCGTCTGCCGCGGCGCTCACCACGTACAGGCCACTCGGCATGGTAAAGAACGCAGTTTTGTCCATAACGATCACTCCCCTAGCTCGGGTTGGAACCTCATGAATGTATGTACCCACAAAAAAGGCGGCACCCATAACGGACGCCGCCTTTGAGACATATGTGTCAGAACAGTAAGAAAGATAAGACGCCCGCAGTTGCGGTGAAATAGGGACTGAATAGCCCCTCAAACAGGCAAAACAGTCCGTATTCCACCGCAACTTATACAGAGTGCCTAGCGGTTGCGTTCCTTAAGGGCGCGGTCGATCTCGCGTTGGACATCACGCTTGGCCATGTCCTCGCGCTTGTCGTAGAGCTTCTTGCCGCGGCCCAGACCCAGCAGCAGCTTTACGCGGCCGTCGGTATTAAAGTAGAGTTCCAACGGAACCAGCGCATAACCACGGTTGCGAAGTTTGCCGTCAAGAAAGTCGATCTCCTTGCGGTGCAGCAGCAGACGACGCCGACGGTCGGGATCGCGATTCCACACGCCACCATGGCTATAAGGGTGGATATGCAGGCCGACGAGCCAGCACTCGCCGCCACGAATCAGCGCAAAAGTGTCAGTGATCTGACAGGCGCGCTCGCGAATCGACTTGACCTCGGTGCCGCTCAGCTCAATACCGCACTCAAACGTCTCATCGATAAAGTACTCGTGATGTGCCGAGCGATTCTTGGAAATGAGTTTGCGCTCGCGCTTACTGGGCATCGCCGGCCTCCTTGGCGCCATCGGTTCCCTTGTCGGCACCTGCGCGCTTTGCCTTGCGCTCGGCATTGAGCTCGGCATCGCTCTCGCGCACCAGTTTGATAATCGCCGCGCAGGCCTCCTCGCCCACCAAGTCGCGAGCACGCACCGTCAGGCGCGTCGCCTCCTGCTTGTCGCCGTCGCTTGCAGCATCGGTCGCACACATGATCAGGCAGATGGCGATCTCGGCCGAAGGTGAGGTCGGCACGCCCTGCAGGGCGAGCTCACCCATCACGTGGTCGTCGCTCTCATCGGCGGCATCCGGATAGGTGGTATGGATCTTGTTGAGCAGGCGCGTCGTATGCGCATCGTTGGGCGCCAGGCGCAGCGCCAGACGCGCGCAGCCCACGGCAGCCGAAACGTTCTCGGTCTCGGGCTCCAAGAAGTACTGACCTAGATTGGCGTAAGCGCGGGCGGCGCACTTGCCATCGCTTGCACGCTCCAGCACCGAGAACGAGAGCGATGCCCATTCCTGCTTGTCCTCGAGAGCGCGGAACAGCTCGGCCAGATCCAGGCGGTAGTTGCAGTTCATGGGGTCCCAGCGCACGGCCTGCATCAAGGCGTTGCGAGCACTCACATAATCCTGCTGGCGAATGTAGGCAAACGCCATGTCAGAGTACAGGCGGTCAAACGGCACCTCGACCTGCACGAGCTCGCGCGGATCCTTCTCCACGCGGCGATAGGCCAAGCGCTCAAACTTGCTATCGAAGCTAAAGTATTGACGCTTCTCCTCCGTCTTGCACTCAGCGTCGATATACTCCTCGGCGAGCTCCACCAGACGCTCCAGCAGCGGCGTCGCCGTAGCCAGGTCGCCCTGCGCCAGATAGTTCTCGGCATACGTGATGTCTTGCAAGCTGATGGGCAGATCCATGGCTACTCCTCGATCCGGGCGGCAGACTCAACGCGCGCCTTAAGCATCGGTCAATACACAAAACCCGGGTCTCTTACGAGGCCCGGGCATTCAATTTTGGTAGCCCGTACCAGATTCGAACTGGTGATCTCCGCCTTGAGAGGGCGGCGTCCTAAACCGCTAGACGAACGGGCCATATGTAGCAAATGCAATGGCTGGGATGGAGGGAGTCGAACCCCCATTGACGGAACCAGAATCCGCTGTCCTGCCATTAGACGACATCCCAATGACTGCATCGCTGCGCTCGGCTGTGCCTTTGCGCAAGAAAGAAATATACGGGAAGTCTCGCCGTGACGCAAGCCCCAATTTTGACTTTTTTGAAATTCAGTCAAATTGGCCTAATTTAGTCCAACCCGTGAAGGACCTGTGAAGCCGACCGCTGTACACGAAGGGCAAAACACCGCGAGCGGTAGCCGTCAACCGTTGGCAGATTCTACCGCGAAAACGATAGCACCAGGCAACACAATCGAAGTATCAATGATCGCGTAGATATCGAGGTACCATGGACGAAGAGCTTGATTACCTATGGGAGACCCTGGGCCTCGAGATCACTGCCGACCTTTGGCCCGAACGGGACAAAATCCATCCCACACTGCGCCCCGCCATTACTGTGGTGCAGGCAAAATACCGCCGTGCATCCTTTTTGATCATGCGGATGTCATGGCACGCGGGACTCCCCGACCTTAAGCGAATCCAGGCAAGCCTCGTCGAGTTGTCCGGTATGCCGACCGTCATATCCGAGGCGCACCTGGAGCAGCGCCAGCGCGAGCGACTGCAACAGCAGCGGATTCCCTTTATCTGCCCCGGCGTTCAGGCATATCTGCCCTTTATGGACGAGGAGTACTGGAGCGGCAAGCCCAACAAACACGTAAAGGTCTACGATCCGCACGAATGGGCACAGCTGGCGGACTGACTGGGGCAGGCCCGCCGGCGGAAAGTGCGTCCCAGATTTCAAGCTCAAACTGGTCCCCACTTTCCCGTCGAGCCCTCAACCGGAAACCGTGTCCCACAATCGAAGCTCAGAATGGGACGTGCTTTCCGCAACCGGCCACTTTGGGAAAGCGCATCCCATTCTGGAAGCGAATTCCGGGTCGCACTTTCCGCAGCCGCTACAGCAACGCCTCGGCCCAAGCCGCTTCCCTAAAGCCGGGAATCGCAAAGTCGTCGCCCACCAGCAGCGGACGCTTGACCAGCATGCCGTCGGTCGCCAGCAGCTCGTAGCACTCCCGATCCGTCATGCCCGCATCCAGACGCGCCTTCAGGCCCAGCTCTCGATATTTCATGCCCGACGAATTAAAGAAGCGCCGCACCGGCAGCCCCGAACGAGCAATCCAGGTCGCAAGCTCATCAGCCGTGGGATTGTCCAAAACGATATCGCGATCGATATACTCTACCCCATGTTCGTCCAGCCATGCCTTGGCCTTCTTACAGGTCGAGCACTTGGGATATTCAACAAACAGTACAGTCATGGGAATCCTCCGAATATAGATCGGCCAACGCAGGCACACGCCACACGAGGCGCCTTCGTATGATGGGCCAATTGTAGCCCGCGGGTCACACGTTAAACGAACCGTACCCCGAATCCGCGCTTGATAAACGGCAGCAGTTCCATTGCCTCGGGCGTGATATGGCCCGCAACGTTCATGCGCTCGTCACCGGGAAGATCGACCCGCGCAATCTCAAGCTCGCCTTCGTAGCGCCCATATCCGCTATTGCTCACAGCGATCGACCCCGCCTTTCGCGGCAGGCCGGCTCCGGCATCCGTCGGCACGGAATCCGGCTTAAGCTTCGTACGTGACTCCTGAGACCTAAAGATGAGGACACTCGAGTCGGGCCGGTCGTGATGAATCTGCCCGCGCACATAGGCATAACTGAGCTCAAGCTCGCATTGCAGGTCCACGTATCCGGCGGAAACTTGAGCAAACTGCGCCCAGCCCGCATCGGAAAGATCGGGGTCGCCGACCAACACAATGTCGCAATCGGCGCCATGTGCAAGCTCAAGCATATTGAGGGCAACCTTTGACGCGCGACCGCGCTGCGCCTCGACCGTCGGCAGTCCCTCGAATACCGGCCCGCGAACGTTAGCATCACCCGGCACAAAAGCCATGATTTCGAATCCAAGCGCCGCAAGACGAAGATTCACCCGAGCAATGTCCTCCAGAGCTAAACCGGTATAAGGCTTGGGGTAAAAATTGTGGCAGGCGGCAAAACGAGTCACATCGGCACCGGCCTCACGCCACGATGCGATTTCATCAGAACTCACTGTCGATGCATTGACCACAATGCGAAATACACCGGACAGCTCCGCGACCCGCTGGGCGCTAAAGCCATAGTCCAAACGAAGGTATTCCAACCCCAGATCGCGCAAGTCCTCGATGCGCTCAAGCCCGAGCAAATCGCACGTGCGAGGCCCCACATCGGCAATGAGCGCAATGCCGCGGGCGGAAAGCAGCGACAGCACATGACGGACCTTATCGGCATACGCCGCTCCCCCATCCTCGGGAATATGCAGCGAGGTGAACGCATAGCGCGCACCCGCCGCGGCACCACGCTCAATCGTCCGCTCAATATCCTGCAGAGGGCTGGAAAGATAAATCGAAATACCCGTTTTCACGCTTCAACGCTCCTTTAAAAAAGGCCGGCGGAGCAGTTAGCCCCGCCGGCACAACCATAGCGTCAAGAAATCTGCCGCGCACCGCGAGCCCCGAGCAACACGGCTCGCGATATCAAACTACTCGCCAAAGAACTCGTTGATCTTCTGCTCGTCGACGCCAAAGAACCACGTCAGGACAAAGCCGGCGGCATAGGCAAGCAGCATAGCGGCAACGTAGCCGAGCTGCTGGCCAGGAACAACGATCAGCAGGCCAAACAGACCGGAAACGCCCTGAGAAACCGTGCCGATGTGAAGCAGCGCCGCGAGCGCGCCGCCAAATCCGGCACCCAGGCAGGCCGTCACAAACGGACGAACGAGCGGCAGCGTAACAGCATACATCAGAGGCTCTCCCACACCCAGGATTCCAACGGGAATGGACTCTGCGACGTACTTCTTGAGCTTGGCGTTCTTGGTCTTAAAGTACAGCGCCAAACCGGCACCGACCTGGCCGCCGCCAGCCATCATAAGGATGGGAAGCAGGTAATTGATACCCTTGGTAGCGCCGTCGGGATCGTTGAGCATAGCGTGGATCGGCGTGAGCGCCTGATGCAGGCCGACGGAAACCAGCGGCAAGAAGCCTGCCGACAGGATATAGCCGCCCAGGACGCCCAGCTTCTCGAAGATAAAGGTCAAAACGCTAAAGATGGCAGTCGTCAGCCATGCGCCAACCGGCTGGATGACGAGCATCAGAGCAAAGGCGCCGATGATGAGCACCAGCAGCGGAGACAAGAACGTGTCGAGTGCGTTGGGCATAACCTTGCGAATCTGACGCTCCATCCAGGCAAAAAATGCGCCAGCGATGAGAGCCGCGATCATGCCGCCCGCTGCGGGGTTGTACTGCGCATTGGTGAGCGGCAGCAGAATGGCAGTGGCAGGATCAGCCGCGCCAGGCGCAAGCAGGGGCATGGCACTGTTGGCGATACACATCATGCCGGCGATGCCGCCCAGCGCAGCGGAGCCACCAAACTCACGTGCCGCGTTATAGCCCACCAAGATGGGCAGATAGGCAAACAGGGCCCAGCCCATGGAACGAATGCCCTGGTACCACCACTCGCCTGCAAGCGCGCCTGCCGTCGAGACGTTAATGACGTTGCAGATACCGTTGATGAGGCCAGCCGCAATGATGCCGGGAAGTAGGGCGACGAAGACATTGGAAATCTTCTTGAGGAAGGCCTGAACCGGCTTGGACTCGTACTTGGCCTTCTGCGCGGCCTTGTTTGTGGCCGCAGCGTCAACCACGCTCTCGTCAGCAACGCCTTTCGCAAGGCCGGTGAGCTTGGAGAACTCCTCGAGCACCTTATTCACCTTGCCCGGACCCAGCACGATCTGCATCGTGTCGTCCTCGACCAGGCCCATCACGCCGTCGAGTGCCTTAATGCCCTCCGTGTCGACGTTGCCCGTGTCTTTGACGGTCACGCGCAGGCGCGTCATGCACGCCGCGTTTGCGAGCACGTTGTCTTTACCGCCCAAAAGGTCCAGCAGCTTTTGAGCCAGCTCTTTGTTCGTCATAACTCCTCCTTGTATTGGGTATCTCGTCTGAATGTCATATCAGCTCACGCCGCGCACCTATTGGGCATCGGCATTGCTCTTCTCATGGCCACTCACCGCAGCACGGACATGGCCTCGCGCCCGCTCAAGAGCTACCGTAGCCTGCTCGGCATCGCAGTCCAGCAGTACCGAGACAATAGCGGTTTTTACGTGGCCGCCGGCATCTGCAAGCGCCTGAACGGCGCGCTCGCGCGTGCAGCCGGTCGCCTCCATCACGATGTTCTGGCCGCGCACCACCAACTTCTCGTTCGTCTGCTGCACATCGACCATCAGGTTTTGGTATACCTTGCCGATCTTGACCATGGCACCGGTCGAAATCATGTTGAGAATGAGCTTTTGAACCGTTCCCGCCTTGAGCCTCGTTGAGCCGGTCAGCACCTCGGGACCGGGCACGGGCTCAATGGCAAGATCTGCGCTCTCCCCGATCTTCGACCCTTGGTTGCAGGCAATTGCAATGGTCTTGCACCCAGTTGCCTTGGCGTACACAAGGCCGCCCACCACATAAGGAGTACGACCGCTTGCCGCCAGGCCAACGACAAGATCCTTGTCCGAGAGTCCACGCTCTCGCAGGTCGTTCGCGCCAAGCTCCTCGCTGTCTTCGGCACCTTCGACAGCCTTGATAAACGCCGTCTCGCCTCCGGCAATGAGCCCGACAATCAGATCGGGTGACACGCCAAACGTGGGCGGACACTCCGAAGCGTCGAGTACGCCCAGACGACCGCTGGTGCCTGCGCCCATGTAAAAGACGCGCCCGCCGCGCTCGAGTGTCTCAGCAGCCCAGTCGATTGCTGTGGCAACCTGGGGCAACACTTTCGTGACCGACTGGACGGCACGAAGATCCTCATCGTTCATCGTCGTGACGATTTGCAGCGATGTCATCGTATCGAGGTCCATTGACCTTTGATTACGCTGTTCGGTCGTGAATTTTGTTAAATCGAGCATTTCATTCACCTCATCTTTCCTGTTTCTCGATGTAGTTTTGCTTAATGACATGCGTCGCCCGTTCGTAGTCGCTGGCAACGTAAGCAGCGTACAGGGCATCGACAACCATAAGCTGGGCCATACGCGAAGCCATGGCACCGCTGCGGACCAAGGGTTCACTCGCAGCGACGCCGAGCACGGCATCGGCCATGGTGGCAAGCTTGGATGATCCATCTACTTTGGTAACGGCCACTACGGGACAGTTGTGGCGTTGAGCCTCGGCGGTGCAGTCCAGCACCTCTTGCGTCAAGCCCGAGTAACTAAAGGCGATTGCCATATCGCCCTCATGCATGTTCTTGGCACATAAGAGCTGATCATGCCAGTCGTCGTACAGATGGCACTCTTTGTCGACACGCATGAGCTTTTGCGCCAGGTCGTGCGCGACCAAACGAGAAGCACCAATACCGAACAGATTGACCGCGCGTGCCCGCTTAAGACGGGCCGCGCATCGCTCCAAGACGGTGTAATCGAGCGTTCGCGCCGTCGCCTCGATCGTGCGCACGTTGCTTTTCATCACCTTCCCCACGATGCGTTCGACGCTGTCATCCATGGAGATGTCCTCGAGAGCTACGTCTTTCTTGTCACCTAAGAGCGCCAGCTCGGCAATCAGTTCGCGCTGGAACTCCTTGTAGCCCGCAAAACCCAAACGCTTGCAAAAGCGCAAAATGCTCGAGGGCGAGGAGAACGTGACATCGGCAAGACCGCGGACGGACAGCCCGACCACCTCGTGCGGATGAGCGCTTACATATGCGATGACATTGCGTTCCGCCGGGCTCGCGCTGAGCTCACGCTCGCGAAGCCGCAAAAGCAATCCGTTTGCCATCTCAAACACCTCCGTTGAGAAGAATTAAAGACCAACGAACGATTAGTACCGGATACAAACAGCTTTTGCGGTACATTGTGCCGCATCGTGGCGCACAAAGGGCGAGCGTTCTACCGCTCGCCCCTCAAATCCGACCGCTCGGAAATACGCGCGACACAAAATAATTCAACAAGGTCGCATTATCAGAAACGGGTTTGTTACCGGCTAGCGCCTCGCATGGGCGCCGATCGGCCGAGTCGCATGGCGCACCAACGCCGCCGTCAGCAATACCAACAGCATGGCGATGACATAGCCCGCAGCATCGAATCCTAAATCGATAACGTCGAAATGCCTGCCGGGAACAAAGATCTTATGTACCTGATCGCCAACGGAGCAGGCGGCGCAAAAGAGCAATACGGGCACGCAACGGGAGCATACGCTCCACGGACGCCTGGAAAAGCAAGCCACGACCACCGAGGCGAACAATCCGACGAAGAAAAACTCTACGGTATGGGCAACGCGACGGACGTTCGTGCCCACCCACATGCGAATGGAAGCAAGTCGGCCAGACCGGACATTCGAGGCAGCCGAATCGGTGCCCCCGGTCATTCCGTTCTCCGCCTGAGCTTCACCCGTGGCATCGACAGCCTGAACGCCCGTAGCCTGACCCTCCACCACACGCGCGGTGGACTCGCTCAGCAACGACGTCTCCACCGCATTTTGCTCCGTCAGCACCCAGATGCCCGCCAGCGTTGCAGCGAACAGAACGATCGCGGTCCATCCGATTATTTGTTTTACGCGCGCCAAGGGTCAACCTCCTTTTTTGAATATCAGCGAGTGTAGCCCCAAATGGCATCGTCACCGTATCAAAATTTGAATCGCAACAGGAAGCGACAAAGCGACGCAAAACCCTACCCCGCCTCGCGCATCCAGCGATCGAACGTCCCCACGCACACGCCCAGGCACTTTGCTGCCTGGCTGCGGGTAATATCGCCCGCCTCATAGCTATCGCGCACCAGCTCAAACTGAGGAGGGCATGGCTTGCGAGGTCGACCGAAACGGACCCCTCGCGCCCGCGCCGCTGCAATCCCCTCCGCCTGGCGCCGATGGATATTCTCGCGCTCCACCTGCGCCACGTAGCTCAGCAGCTGCAGCACAATATCAGCAATCAGGGTGTTAGTCACATCCGGCGCGCCGCTGGCCCTGGCGCGCGTGTCAAGCAATGGCATATCCAACACCACAATGGCAACCCCGAGCACCTTGGTAATGCGTCGCCATTCCTCAAGAATCTCGGAGTAATTACGGCCAAGTCGGTCGATAGAAAGCACCACCAGCACGTCCCCGTCTCCCAGGACGTGCAGCAGCTCGCGATAACGCGGTCGATCGAAGTCCTTGCCGCTCGCATGGTCGGCATAAATATTCGCCGAGCCCACGCCATAGGCGCCCAGCGCATCCAGCTGCCGATTAAGATTCTGATCGCGCGAACTCACCCGCGCATAACCGTACACCGTCGCCATCTCATCCCCGCTTTCTTGTAAACCTGCCAAAAGGGACAGGTTTATTTTGGTAGGTTTTACCTCTCAAATAGCAGGTAAGCGGGCGGCCGAGCAGACGGCAAGGTAGCCACGATTCAAATGCGAAGGGCGGTCCCGAAAGGCCGCCCTCCGCTCCCCCACCATGAGTCGGGATTTGGCTAATGGATAAGCTTAAAGTCCAAGTGCCCACGCGTGGTATTGACGCGCGAGACCTCGATAATCACGCGCTGCCCCAGCTCGTAACGGGTGCCCGTGTCGGCACCTGTGAGCGTGAGCGCGTCCTCGTCGAACTCGAACCACTCGTTGCCCAGACTCTTGATCGAAACCAAGCCTTCGACCTGCGTTAGGTCCAAGCGCACAAAAAGGCCCATGCTGCTAACCCACGAGACGGTTCCGGCATAGCGCTCGCCCAGACGGTCCTCATAGTACTGGGCAATCTTGATCTTTTGCGTCGCATGGCTGGCGGCATCTGCCGCGCGCTCGGCATCGCTGCATGCGCGGCAGATCTGCGGCAGAATGCGCGGCAGTGACTCGCGCCCCTTGCCGATCAGGCGCGGCATACGGACCAGGGCGTCCTTGCCGCCCAGCTGCTCATAGGCCAACTGCAGCTTGAGTACGCGGTGCACCACCAGATCGGGGTAGCGACGGATGGGACTCGTAAAGTGACAGTAGCACGGCGCGGCGAGCGCAAAGTGGCCCTCGTTGCGCGGCTTGTACAGCGCGCGCTGCATGCTGCGCAGAAGCAGCGTGTTGACGAGCGGTGCGTTGGCCGTACCGGCGGCAGCATCAACTGCAGCCTGCAGCTCATCGGGGCTCCCCAGGGCAATACCGGCAGCACGGCGATCGTCGATGATGCCTAGCTGCGCCAGCGCAACGGCGGCACCGTGCAGGCTATCGGGGCTCGGATCTTCATGCACGCGATAGCAGGCCTCGATATCACGGTCTGCCAGCCACTCTGCAACGCACTCGTTGGCGAGCAGCATGGCTTCCTCGATAAGCGACGTGGCACACGAACGCTCACGCGCCACAATCTGCACGGGCACTCCGTCCTCATCCAATAGAGCGCGAATCTCGGCTGTGTCAAAATCGACTGAGCCGCGGGCGCGACGAATACGACGGCGAAGTTCGGCGAGTTCGTTAGCGGAGACAAGGAAATCGCCGAGGTCGATGTTGTAGCCGCGGGCGGCCTCCTCGCACGCAAGACCGCGCTCAAGCGCTTCCTCGCGCGAGGTCTCGGCAGCCGCAACATCCTCGGCTGCACCCTCCAGCACCGAATACTCAACCGCGCCGGCACGCACCAGCAGCGCCTCGGCGCCGTCATAGTCCATACGCACACGCGAGCGAATCACGCTGGGATACGGATCGTAATGCCGCACGCGACCCTGCGCATCGAGCTCGATATCGACGGTAAACGCAAGACGGTCCTCGTCAGGGCGAAGCGAGCACAGGTCACAGGACAGGCGTTCGGGCAGCATGGGAAGCACGCGATCGGCCAGATACACCGATGTCGTACGATGGCGAGCCTCAAGATCGATATGCCCGTCCCAAGCCACATAGTGTGAAACGTCGGCGATATGCACACCCAGCTTGTAGCCACCCTCGGGCGTGCGCTCCAACGAAATGGCATCGTCAAAGTCGCGCGCGTCGACCGGGTCGATCGTGATGACAAAGCGGTCGCGCAGATCGCGGCGGAGCGGGTCCTTAAGCGCCGCGGACACATCGAGCGAAAGCCCCTCGGCCTCGTCCAGCGCGGCCTCGGGATAGCTATCGGTATAGCCGTAACGCGCCATCACATATTGAACGCCCAAATCGGGCGCGTCATCTCCGCCAATGCGGCGCTCGATCGTCACGGTACCCGATTCCAGGCGCGTCGGGTAGGTCAAAATGCGCGCGACAACAGCGTCACCCGGGTGGACACCCAGACGATCCGCCGAGGTATCCTCGGGCAGAATGAAGAAGTCGGCCTTCAGACGCGAATCGAGCGGCTCGATCACACCGAGCGGACCGGCGGTCTGGTACGTGCCCACCACGCTTATGGCTGCACGCTCAACCACGCTTTCGATCACGGCGCGCCGCTCACCGTGCGGGCTGTTCTTAATGCTCACGGCAACGGTATCGCCATCCATGATCTCGCGCTTACCGCGGCCCATGACCTTGTAGTCGCCGTTTTCGGTTACAACGTAGGCGCTATGCTCATGGAGCTGCACGCGCCCGGTCAGGCTCGGACGGCGTTCGCTGCGCACCGGCCCGCGCTGATTGCGAGCTCCACGCTTATGCTTGTTATTGCGCCCCATGGCGCCTCCTAACTATCGATTGCGAACTCCAAAGAGTCTACCCAAATGATTCGCTTTCCTGCCGTCCCCTAGGGATCAAAAAACGGGCCGCCCCATAAGAGACGACCCGTTGGAAGGGATGAATTCCAAGCATGCCTACACGCGCAGGTAGCGGCGCATGGCGATGGCAGAACCAAAGAGACCGATAATCACACCGACCAGAATCAGCGCAGCATAGGTCACCAGGTAGTACTGCATCGGCAGGGCAAACGACATCCAGCCGATGCTCTCCTGCAGACGCGGAATCATCAGATTGCGCAGCAGCTCCAGAACGCCGATGGAAAGCAGCGAGCCCAAAATGGCCTGCAGCACGCCCTCGGTGATAAACGGGCCACGAATGAAGCCGTTGCTGGCGCCGACCAGACGCATAATCGCAATCTCACGACGACGCGCCGTGATGGACAGGCGAATCGTGTTGTTGATGAAGATGAATGCGATAAAGGTCAGAAGACCAACGAGCACCACGGCGGCGATGCGGATGTAGTTGGTCACCTGGAACAGGCGGCTCACTTCCTCCTGGCCGTACAGCACGCTCGCGTTGACGTCGCCGTCATCCGCGATCTTCTGGAAAACGGCATCCTTCTTGAGCTTCTTTGCCGTGCTCTCGACCTTGGACGGATCGTCCATCTCAATAGCGAAGGAAGCCGGCAGCGGGTTCTGGCCATCGAGCGCGCTCATGGTGGCGTCGGCGTTGCCCGACATCTTGCTCGTATACTCGGCCAGCGCGTCGTCCTTGTCCTTATAGGTCACGGACTTGACGTTATTCCACGTCTTAAGCTCGGCCTCAAAAGCCTGAACATCGGCCTGATCGGCGTCATCACTAATGAACGCGTTGATGACAACCTGATCCTCGACGGTGCCGATCACGGAGTTCAGCATCGCAGAGCCCATGATGAACAGGCCGATGATAAACAGCGAAAGGAAGATCGTGATGACGGCGCCGAGCGAGGTAGTCCAGTTACGGAAGAAGTGGCTGATTGCCTCTTTGAAGGAGTAGCCCACGTTAGTTGGTGCCATAGTTGCCGTAACCTCCCCTCTCCTGGTCGCGGATGACGTGGCCGCCCTCGAGGGCGATCACGCGGCGGTGCATGCTATCGACCATCTCGCGGTCGTGCGTGGCGACGATCACGGTGGTGCCGGTGCGGTTAATACGCTCAAGCAGCTTCATGATGCCCAGCGAGATCGCCGGGTCGAGGTTGCCCGTGGGCTCGTCGCAGATCAGCAGCGGCGGACGGTTGACCATAGCACGGGCGACGGCAACGCGCTGCTGCTCGCCACCGGAAAGCTGGTCGGGCAGCGAGTCCATCTGATCGGCCAGACCGACCAGGCGCAGCACCTCGGGCACCTGGCTGCGAATGACGCCCTTGGGCTTGCCGATGCACTGCAGGGCAAACGCCACGTTTTCGTAGGCGGTCTTTTGCGGCAGAAGCTTAAAGTCCTGGAACACGGCGCCAATCTGGCGGCGCAGGAACGGAACCTTGCGGTTCTTGATCTTCATGAGGTCCTGACCGGCAACCAGGATGCGGCCGCTCGTCGGCTTGACGTCGCGGTTGAGCGTCGACAGCAGCGTGGTCTTACCCGAGCCGGAGTGACCGACCAGGAAGACGAACTCGCCCGGATAGATCTCGATGTTGATGTCGTCGAGTGCAGGCTTGTTGGGCTGTGCCGGATAGATCTTGGTGACATGCTCCATAAGGATGACGGGCTCGACACCGGCCTGCTTGGCCATCTTCTTGCGGCTGGCCTGCGGATCGATGGGCGCAAACACCGACGTAAAATCGGGGTTGTTGAGCGCGTTATCGAGGCTTGCGACCTCGGCTGCCTGATCGCTCTCGACCACCGGGGCAGCAGGCTGCGTGGGGTCGGGAATAGCGGCAAAGAGACCGGACTGCGCAGGCTGAGGAGCCGGCGTCGCAGGGGCCAAGGGGTCGGGAATGCCGGCCATGGTAGGCTGCGGCGTGGCGGCACCAGCCTGAGGCTGCTCCACGCGAGCGGTCACGGCCTGAACGGGCTCAAAACCCGCCGTGCCGGAAAGCGCGACATCGCTGGTTGGATTGTAGGCAAAGGGATCGGATGCCGGCTGTGCCTGATCTGCCGGCTGAGCGGGGGCCTGAGCAACAGGCTGGCCCTCTGAATCCGGAGTGGCGAAACGACTGCCCTGGACGCCTGCCTGCGTCTTGGGGGCATCATCGCCCGCACCGGAGGTACGGAAGTGGTTACCCACTGGTGCTCCTTATCGTCGTGCGTTTAAACTACATGAGCGCTTTGTATTTTAGCAGCATTAGCTTTGCTGCACATAAGAAGCATGGCGTGGTTAGGGATCCCGTCGGCCGGACACAGGGTTACTCTCCAAATCGTCCTCGGACATGTCGGAGCCCCCGCTGCGCGCTTCGCGCGGCGGGGGCTCCTCCGTCCTGCGGAAAGATTTGGAGAGTAACCCTGTGCCCGGCCTGCGATAACTAAGGGGTCGCCGCGTTTATCTTGAGGTGCTGCATATACAAAGCTGGAAGGGTCTGAATTGCGCTTTGTCGATATATGCCCTTTTTCCTGATGGGACCGTGCTTGAGGGGCGTCTTCATGAGTTGCGGTGAAATAGGGACTGTTTTACCAGTTAAAAGGTCTAATCAGTCCCTATTTCACCGCAACTGAAACAGGGGCGCTCTCCAAGAGAGCGCCCCTGCCGGGTTTCCATAGTTCTGGCGAAGCAGTCCTTGAGATCCGCCTTGCCTTATGCCAAGAACTCCTTGGTGGTCGCCACGATGTTGGCGGCGTCCAGGCCATACTTGTGCAAGAGCTCGGCACCCGGGCCGGACTCGCCAAAGGTGTCGTTGACGCCGATCTTCTTGAGGGGCGTCGGGCACTGCTCGCACAGGACGTCGGCAACGGCGCTGCCCAGGCCACCGATTACAGAATGCTCCTCGACGGTCACGACGTGGCCGGTCTTGGTGGCGCTCTTGACGATCAGGTCGGCATCGATGGGCTTGATGGTGTGCATGTTGATGACCTCGGCGTCGATGCCCTCGGCAGCGAGCTGCTCGGCGGCCTCGAGAGCCTCGCCGACCATCAGGCCGCAGGCGATGATGGTGACGTCGGCGCCCTCGCGCATGACAATGCCCTTACCCAACTCGAAGTTGTAGGTCTCGGGGTCGTTGATAACCGGCGAGGCCAAACGAGCGAAGCGCATGTACACCGGACCGTCGCACTCGTAGGCGGCGCGCGTCACGGCGCGGGCCTCGACGTCGTCGGCAGGAACGATCACAGTCATGCCGGGGATGACGCGCATGAGGGCGATATCCTCGCAGCACTGGTGCGTGGCACCATCCTCGCCCACCGAGATACCGGCGTGCGTGGCACCAATCTTAACGTTGAGGTGCGGGTAGCCGATGGAGTTGCGGACCTGCTCAAAAGCGCGGCCGGCTGCGAACATGGCAAAGGTGCTCGCGAAGGCAACGCGGCCGGTGGTCGCGATACCGGCGGCGACGCCCATCAGGTTGCTCTCGGCGATACCCACGTCGAAGAAGCGGTCGGGGCAGGCGGCCTTGAACTTGCCGGTCTGCGTGGCGGCGGCCAGGTCGGCGTCGAGGACCACAAAGTCATCGTGCTCGTTGGCGAGCTCGACGAGGGCCTCGCCGTAGCTTACGCGCGTGGCGATTTTTTTGACGTCTGCCATCCTAGAGCTCCTCTCCGGCGGCCGTGAGCTCTGCCATGGCCTGCTCAAACTGTTCATCGTTGGGGGCCTTGCCGTGCCAACCAACCTGGTTCTCCATAAAGGACACGCCCTTGCCCTTCAGGGTCTCGGCGATAATGGCGGTCGGCTGCCCCTTGGTGGCGCGAGCCTCGGCAAAGGCGGCGCGGATCTGGTCGAAGTCGTTGCCGTCGGCGAGCTCCACCACGTGGAACTTGAACGCGCGGAACTTGTCGGCGAGCGGCATGGGGTCGTTGACCTCCTCGACGGGGCCGTCGATCTGCAGGCCGTTGTGGTCGACGATCACGCAGAGGTTATCGAGCTGCTGGTTGCCGGCAAACATGGCGGCCTCCCAGACCTGGCCCTCCTCGCTCTCGCCATCGCCCAGCAGGGCGTACGTGCGGTAAGTATCGCCCCAGTGCTTGGCGGCAACGGCCATACCCACGGCGGCGGAGATACCCTGGCCGAGCGAGCCGGTGGACATGTCGACGCCCGGGGTGTCGTTCATGTTGGGATGACCCTGCAGGTGGCTGCCGATATGGCGCAGCGTCTCGAGATCCTCCTTGGGGAAGAACCCACGCTCGGCGAGCACGGCGTACAGGCCCGGAGCGCAATGGCCCTTGGAGAGCACAAAACGGTCGCGATCGGCCTTGCGGGGATCGGCCGGGTCGACGTTCATTTCCTCAAAGTACAGATAGGTCATGATGTCGGCAGCGCCGAGCGAACCGCCCGGATGGCCGGACTTGGCAGCGTGCACGCCGGTGACGATGCCCTTCCTTACCTCGTTGGCAACCTTTTTGAGCTCTTCGTCGCTCATTGTGCCTTCCTTTCATCCTCATTAGACAAAATGCGCACGGCACCGAAGGTAATCCCAACACAGCCGCAATGCACGTACGTCATTCATTATGCTGGAAACTGATGGCTTTACCAGAGTTTTTATCATTATTTGAACAATTTAGCAGGCAGAACCGCTGATGAAACGGTTTATCAATGTGAACGTCTTTTGGATGGAACGCAGTCGACCCTACGCGCTAATGTCCTTGAATCCCTCGCCGAAGGCTTCCGTAACGTCAGCGACCGTCACAATGGCGTGAGGATCGCGCTCGCGCACGATCGTCTTGAGGGTATTGAGCTCTCGACGGCTCACGATGACCATAATCACCGGCTTCTCGGCACCCGAATACATGCCAGTCGCCTTAAACTTGGTACAACCACGACCCAGGCCATACATGATATCGGCAGCGATATCAGGGAACTTATCCGAGATGATGAGTACCATACGGCGTTTGTTGCCGCCATCGACCACGGCATCGATCACATAGCCGCTAATGACCATCGAAAGGCCTGCATATAGTGCGTTTTCGATTGAAAAGACCGGAGCCGACAGCGCACACACGGCAACGTCGATTGCCATGACGGTCGAGCCCACCGGCAGCGAGGTGTTACGCGAAATGATTTGGCCAATCGTGTCCGAGCCGCCGGTGTTGGCGCCGGCACGCAACACCATGCCGTAACCGATGCCCGTAATAATGCCGCCCCACATGGCGGGAAGCATCAGGTCCGCATCCGCCAGAGGTGCTACAGACGGGGCGAACAGATCGGTAAAGAAGCCCAGCAGCACAAAGCCCGTCGCGGTCTGCACCACGTAGAACATGCCGCCCTCGCGCATAACGACCAGCAGCAGCAAGGCGTTCATCACGATGGTCTGGATACCGACGGGAAGCGACACGCCTCGCGCCGCGCCGACCGCCTGGATAATGGTGGCAAGGCCCGTAACGCCACCGGCGGCAAGACCATTGGGAATCAAAAACAGGTCGGTCGCGATGGCGGCCAAGGCACACCCCAACATGATCTGGGGCAGGTCGTGAAAGAAGTTCATCGAAAGAATGCGCTTGATGTCCAGACGATATGCCATGCTGCCTCCCTCAAAAAAGCGCACCCAAACGGATGCGCTTTGAACTTCTTCTTGTATTCGATTCTACCGATTCGCCGGACAAAAACCACCCCTGCGCAGGGTTTATTCTGGATACAAACCCGTCCAACCGTTGGGCTTAGCATCGGTTTGAAGCCGCCCGATGTTTTAGACCTCCGAGCCTTCTGCATCGGCGTTGCCGGTGGCCCAGCGATGGTAGCCAATAACAAACGGGTCCAGGTCGCCATCGTCAAGAACGGCCTCGACATTGCTGGTCTCCACGCCCGTGCGTAGGTCCTTGACCATCTGGTACGGGTAGAGCACGTAGCTGCGGATCTGGTTGCCAAAACCAATCGTGGTCTTGGGTCCGCGAATCTCATCGAGCGCCTCGGCACGCTTCTCGAGCTCAATCTCGTACAGGCGAGCCTTGAGGATCTGCATGCACGCGGCCTTGTTCTGGATCTGGCTGCGCTCGTTTTGGCAGGTGACCACAATGCCGCTGGGGAAATGCGTCACGCGCACGGCGGAGTCGGTGGTGTTGACGCCCTGACCGCCCGGGCCGCTCGCGTGGTACACGTCCACGCGGATGTCATCGGGACTGATCTCGATGTCGATATCATCGGGTAGCACGGGGATGACCTCGACGCCGGCAAACGTGGTCTGGCGGCGCTTCTTGTCGTCGGTGGGGCTAATGCGAACCAAGCGGTGGACGCCGGCCTCGGCGCGCAGCATGCCAAATGCGTCCTTGCCCTCGACGGTAAAGGTCGCGCGGTCGATGCCGATGACCTCGGCTGCGGGACAGTCGTTGATGGTGACCTTCCAGCCGCGACGCTGGCAGTACTTCATGTACATCTTAAAGAGCATGAAGGTCCAGTCCTGGGCCTCCAGACCACCCTGTCCGGGCTTGATGGTCACAATGGCATCGCCGTGATCGAACTCACCGGTAAACCAGCTCGAAAGCTCAAGCTCATCGATGGCCCGGGCCAGGCGCTCTGCCGTAGCCGCAGCCTCCTCACGAAGGGCAGCGGCGTCGGGGTCATCCCCCATCTCCTCGGCAAGCTCCAGCGCCGCACGGGCGTCGGAAAGCTCGCCGCGCGCGGTGTCCACGGCAGCGATATCTTCCTTGGTGCGCGCAATCTCCTCCATGGTGGCACGGGCGGCGTCGGCGTCATCCCAAAAGCCAGGGGCAACACTTTTGGCCTCGAGCTCGGACACGCGGGTACGCTTCTCGTCCAAATGAAGATACGACTCGACCTCGCCGAGCCGGTCCGCAAACGCGTCCAGCTCGGCGGGCGTTACCTCTAAAGCCTCAGCCATTAACGATTCCTGCCGTGGCAGTACTTAAACTTCTTGCCGCTACCGCAGGGGCACGGGTCGTTGCGGCCCACGTTGACGTACGGATCGTCGCTCTCGGACTTGCGGTAGGTGGTCACCTTGCCACCGTTGTTGACAGCAGCCGGACCACCCTGGACAGCCGTGCGGGCCTGCACCTGCGCCTGCTTGCGCAGCACCGAGTCGCCGTTGTCACCATCGACATCGGCGGGGCCGGAGAAGCGCGCACCCTCGAGCGCGGGGTCCTCCTTGTGCTCCACGGCGTGCGGGGCGGCCTTGATCTCGATGCGCAGGACGGTGCGCAGGTAATCCTCGTACATGGTGTCGACGAGCATCTGGAACGCGCTGTAGGCCTCGGTCTTGTACTCGACCAGCGGGTCGCGCTGGCCAAAGCCGCGCAGGCCGATACCGGTCTTAATGTAGTCCATCTCCTGCAGGTAGTTCATCCAGCGGGTGTCGATGACGCGCAGCATAACCTGGGTGTTGAGCTCGCGCATCAGGTCCTCGCCCAGACGCTCGGCCTTTGTGTTGTAGCACTTCTCGACGTAGGCCAGGACATCGGCAGCCAGGGCCTCAAAGTCCTCGTCGGGGAACTTGGGCGTATCGATATGCCCGGTCAGCTCCACGACCCACTTGCGCAAGCCCTCAAGATCGCGCTCGCCATCGTGGCTGTCCTTGGTACAGAACTCCTGCACGCAGCGGTACACGGTGTCGTGCATGACCTCGGTGATGTGGTCGGTCAGGTCCTTGCCGTCCAGAATCTTATTGCGCTCGGCGTAGATGACCTGGCGCTGCTTGTTCATGACGTCGTCGTACTCAAGGACGCTCTTACGCATGGAGAAGTTGATGCTCTCGACCTTGTGCTGGGCGCTCTCGACGGCCTTGGAGATGATCTTGTGCTGGATGGGCATGTCGTCGCCCATGTCGGCCGTGACCATCATCTTGGAGACGCGGTCCATCTTGTCGCCGCCGAACAGGCGCATGAGGTCGTCCTCGAGCGACAGGTAGAACTGGGTCTCGCCCGGATCGCCCTGACGACCGGAGCGGCCGCGCAGCTGGTTGTCGATACGACGGGACTCGTGGCGCTCGGTTCCGATAACGGTCAGGCCGCCGGCGGCAAGCACGCGCTCGCGCTCGGCCTTGCAGGTCTCCTTGGCCTCGGCGTTAAACTGCTCGAGCTGCTCGGGCGTCACGTCCTCCATGGTCAGGCCCTCGTACTCCAGGCGCTCGCGCACCAGCTCGTCGGGGTTGCCGCCCAGCAGGATGTCGGTACCACGACCGGCCATGTTGGTGGCGATGGTCACGGCGCCGTAGCGTCCGGCCTGGGCAACGATGTGGGCCTCGCGTTCATGGTGCTTGGCGTTGAGGACCTCGTGCGCGATGCCGCGCTTGGTAAGGGCGGCCGACAGCTTCTCGGAGCTTTCGATGGAGACGGTGCCCACCAGGACCGGCTGGCCCTTGGCGTGACGTCGCTCGACGTCGTCGGCAACGGCGTTGTACTTGGCCTGGATGGTGCGGTACACCAGGTCCTCGTGGTCAACACGCTGAACGGGCTTGTTGGAGGGGATGACCTCGACGGGCAGCTTGTAGATCTCGCGGAACTCGGCATCCTCGGTGAGTGCCGTACCGGTCATGCCGGAGAGCTTGTCATACAGGCGGAAGTAGTTCTGCAGGGTGATGGTGGCCAGGGTCTGGTTCTCCTCGCGCACGAGCACGCCCTCTTTGGCCTCGATGGCCTGATGCAGGCCCTCGGAGTAGCGGCGGCCTTCCATGATGCGGCCGGTGAACTCGTCGACGATCTTAACCTCGCCGTTGGTGACCACGTACTGCTTGTCGCGGTGGAACATGTACTGGGCCTTCAGCGCCTGCTGCAGGTGGTTGACAAGCTGGCCGGAGAGATCGGCATAGATGTCATCGATACCCAGGCGGCGCTCGATCTTCTTAAGACCGCGCTCGGTGGCGGCGATGGTGTGCTTGGCCTCGTCCATGACGTAGTCGCCCGTGGGTTCAACGTCCTCGGTGGCGGTAAGCATGTCGTGCGACACGTCCTCGCCGCGCTCAAGGCCACGCACGGCACGCGCGAAGTCCTTGTAGGTACTGGCGGACTTGGTGCCAGCGCCCGAGATGATCAGCGGGGTGCGGGCCTCATCGATCAGGATGGAGTCAACCTCGTCGACGATGGCGTAGTTGTGGCCGCGCTGCACGCGCTGCTCGGGACGGGTAACCATGTTGTCGCGCAGGTAATCAAAGCCGAACTCGGAATTGGTGCCGTAGGTGACGTCGGCCTGGTAGGCCGGGCGCTTGAGCTCGAGCGGCATGTTGTTCTGGAGCAGACCGACGGTCATACCCAGGTACTTATAGATGCGGCCCATCCACTCGGAGTCACGCTTGGCAAGGTAATCATTGACAGTAACGACGTGCACGCCCTTGCCGGCAATAGCGTTGAGATAGCCGGCCAACGTGGAGACGAGGGTCTTACCTTCGCCGGTCTTCATCTCGGCGATGTGGCCCTCGTGCAGTGCCATGGCGCCAATGAGCTGCACGTCAAAGTGGCGCATACCCATGGTGCGCTTGGAAGCCTCACGCACGGTGGCAAAGGCCTCGGGGAGCATGTCGTCGAGCGACTCGCCGTTGGCGTAACGCTCACGGAACTTATCGGTCTGGGCGCGGAGTTCCTCCTCGGTCATCTTCTCAAACTGGGGCTCAAGACCGTTGATCTGGTCGACGATCTTGTAGTAGCGCTTAAGGTCCTTATCGGATCCAAAGGACAGCAGCTTTGACATGAATCCCATGTGGTTTTCCTTTTTGGCCATCGCCCACGCCATGCAGCCTCGGGCGAGTTAAACACAGATAAATGTACTTTAGCCAAACAGGACGCGGCCTATACGGTCGACCTCGACCGCCACGTAATAACTACGACCAACCTGCCAAAAAGGGACAGGTTTATTTTGGCAGGTTTTATCTGGGAAAACGCTGCCACTCTGCAATTTGGCGCAAGCTAACCCGTCCCCTTCGCACCAATCTGGTGCAATGGGGGCAGGCTCGTTTGCACCAATAAAAGAAAAGGGCCGCGTACCCAAATGGATACGCGGCCCTTTAGCCATGAATGCGAGTGTTTGCTCGGCGAGCTATTTACTCAGCAGCCTCGGTGGTCTCGGCCTCGGCAGCGGCCTCCTCGACGGGAGCCTCTGCGGGAGCCTCGGCGGCCTGCTTGGCAGCCTCCTCGGCGAACTTAGCGGCACGCTTAGCCTTCTCGGCAGCCTTAGCCTCAGCGGCGGCCTTGCGAGCAGCCTCGGCCTCAGCAGCCTTGGCGGCCTTGGCAGCCTTGGCCTCCTCAGCCTTCTTGAGCTGGGCGGCAGCGGCGCCACCGAACTTGTCGGCGAAGCGCTGGACGCGTCCACCGGTGTCGACGAACTTCTGCTGGCCGGTGTAGAACGGGTGGCACTCGTTGCAAAGCTCGACCTTCATCTCGGACACGGTAGCGTGCGTCTTGAAGGTGTTGCCGCAGGAGCACGTCACCGTGCACTCGACATACTGGGGATGGATACCCTGCTTCATGGTAGGACTCCTTATTGGTCAGGCGCTGGTTACCGATCAGCGCATAAGGCGTCTTGGTTTCCGACCAAGACAACAAACTCGGCTATGGTACCACGGCGCCGCGTGTCCCACAAAAGGTTCACGGTCTTTTCGGAACGACACGAATCTGACCCATCGAAACACATCTCCACCGTTCCTTCAACTGGGAAAATGCCGTCCCCGGGGCCTGAGAAGGGCCCCGGGGACGTTCGACTGACTGCGGGAACGGCCTTTCCGCTCAATGTGTTCGGCTGAGATCGGAAATCAACCAAACTGAACTAGGTTAAGTTGACATGGTTAAAAACGAGGGGCGACGCTTTTGCGTCACCCCTCGTCCCGGCCGGTTGCTTTAGTTGTACACACGGTAGTTACACTTGAACTGGGTTATGTGTCCATAGTTGGAGCGGTACCAACCCGACGTATAGCTGATTGCCTCTGCGCCTAGATAGTCGTAGCCCTTGTTGTAGCGAAGCTGACGGTAGGTCGTGTCGTACTCTGCTACGTAAAACGTGTCTCCAGAGAAGGCTTTGTACCGGTCCTTAACCGTCGAAGCCATGTACGCGGGTTCGACATCGCCTTTCTCCCCGTTGAGCGCATAGACGGGTGCCGCGATTCCGCATAAAGCCGTTGCCACGAGGATGGCGTAGACAGCCATGCGCGACGCATTGGACTTCAGCTGTTCAAATAGTTTCATGTCATTCACCTCGCTCGTATGTATCGAGGTATTCCTGCTTGAGCGTCTGCGAGGACGACTTGATCTTTTCCACGAGCGTGCCGGCCTCGATGAAGTAGAACGAGTTGGTGAGGTCTGCCAGGTCGTCGAGCAGATGGCTTGAAATGAGCACGCTTCGTCCCCGCGCCACCTCGCTGCGCATCGCGTCGCAGGAGGTTTTCCGCTTTCCCGGATCGAGGCCGTTCAGCGGTTCATCGAGGATGAGGTACGGGCAATCGGTCGCTATCGCCATGGCAAGCTTTACCTGCTGCTTCATTCCTGTCGAGAGTTTACGGGTCGGCTTGTCGAGGTATGGGGAGATTCCGAGGGAGTCGCAGAGCGAGTCGATGTCGGCGGCCGATTTCCACGCCTCCCTAACGAAAGAGAGGTGCTCGATGGCCGATAGCGTGGGATAGAGATCCGCGCTGCCCGAAGAGCTCAGGTAGACGAGTTCTGCAAATTCGGCTGATCGACGTTGGCAGATTCCGTCTGCCGCCAGGCTTCCCGAGCGGATGCGGGTGGGAAATTGGCCCGACAGCGCTTCAAGAAGGGTGGTTTTCCCCGAGCCGTTGGGAGCAACGAGGCCCGCTGCCGTTCCCGGGCTCAGGAAAAGCGATCCGATTGAAAGTATCGTCGTACTCCCGTATCCCACGCTCGCGTCTAGAAGCTCGAGCCCATGGTGCTTTTTAGCGGGTCCAGCCTGTTTGGGCGAACGTGCCGCAACGGCGCCGACCGCAAAAAGGACCGCGACGTATATCAGGGCCACGGCAAGCATCGATGCGCTGCCTGAACCGGAGCCAATGAATTCCGTCGGGAAGCATCCCACGTAACCCGTTGCCTCGATAGGCGAGAACACGGCCAGCGGCAGGAGATTGAGCGCGGCATTATGCTCCAGTGCCGAATCGGACAGTAACGGGAATGCCGGGGCCGCGACAAGCAGCGCGGAGGCAAGGGGGCCCGCGAAGACGCGCCTCGTTGCGGTCGATAGGACGACGGAACAAACGGATATCAAGGTTCCGCCCGCGAGCAGCGCGAGAAGTATGGTCGTGAAGACGTTTCCCGCGGTCGTGGTAGTGAGCGCGCCGTTATGGAAGAAGGCGATCGGGTACCCGATCTGCCCGAAGCCGTTTAGGGCCAAGGCGTAAATACTCCCGGGCGCAAGGCCGGCGAGGAGCATCGCGGTCCCCGCGCCAATTATCGAAAACACGGTTTGGATAAGGCGCCGGAATTTGGGCACGGGCGCCTTTGCCGCCAGGGTCCCGGGCCTTGTGGCGCCGAGCACGAGTATCGACGAGAGAAGGAAGGGGATGAAGGGAAGGAAGGACGGCGCCTGGGCAATGGCGTAGGGCAGGAAGGAGAGGAACGGCAGGTCGTTTGCGGAGGCCGGGATATCCGCGATGCCGGAGCTGCTCAGAGCGCGGCAATATGCGAGCTCTGCGTCATTGGTCTCCTGGTCCCCCACGATGGACCCGGATTGGAAGCCCTCGTCCATGAGCGCGTAGTAGCTCTCGGCAGAGTCGAGAAAGGCGGCGTCGGTTTGAGCGGCGAGGGCGGCGTTCGCGTATCTTGCAAGCTCAGCGTCATCTTGCTGCTCTGGCGATAGGTCTGTGCCGCTGGCCTGGGGCGCGCGCGTATTGAATGCGTCGACAAAGCCCTGCATGCCCTGCTTCATAAAGAAGGGCCCGTAGATGGGTGAATTGAACGCAATGGGAATGGAGAAGACTACAGCAAGAACGAGCGTAGAGATCCATACGGCCTTGTCTCTTAGGATTAGTTTGAGAAGAAGTCGACAGTACATTTGGAAGCACCTACGTTCCTCAAAGAATTGTTAGATTAAAAGTAACAGACCGGATGAAGATGCGTAAGATGGGGGCGAGGCGAATGGCTGAACGGTATCGATACGCGGGTTCAACGGTATTATATTGACCACATAGATTTTTAACTTGCATTTCTACCCGCCCTTTTCGTAGAGTCGCCGATACGTGCTTAGCGCACCCTCGGCGCGTCCGGCAGGCTTTGCGAAATGGGATCCAGGAGACTTCGGCGCAGCATCATCTTGCGGAATGCTTCTAATGAGCCTCCCATCCTTCAAAAACAGAATCTCATCGCACAGCCTATCGACCGAATCCAAGATGTGGGATGACATGATGATGCACGTACCAGAATCGGCCAGCTTCCTGAGAATCTCGGAATGCAAGTCCACCCTGCTGGGGTCGAGCGCGTTCATGGGCTCATCTAATAGAAGGTACCGCGCGCCCGTCGCATACGCAATCGCCAGGGTAAGCTGCTGCTTCATGCCCTGGCTCAGAGTGCGGATCCTCATCTTCGCGAACTCGCCTATCTGCGTTTGTTCCACTATCTCTTCGATATCGCGAGCATGCGGCCACATATCGCAAACCATCTTGAGGTGATCTTCCGCACGCAATCCGGGATACAGCAGCGTCCCCTCACCAGGTGCATAGAAGATCATAGAACGGACCTCTCTCGCACCCGTACCCTGCACCTCATCCAGAACGATGCTCCCGTCCACGCGAGGACCCGGCAAACCTGCCATCGCACGCAGCAACGTCGTCTTTCCATGCCCGTTCGGAGCGACGAGACCGTAGACCGTACCCGGGGCAAACTCAGCGTTCACCGAATCTACGAGCACCTTCTTTCCATAAGAGATCGTCAGCGTTTGAAGGTCAATCATCGAGATCATCCCCTTTCGATCTTTGGAACACTCAGGCGCACCATCAACGGAGATACGGCGCCCAAGACCACCAGCAGAGCGCCCGATGCGCCGACGACCTCTCCAAAAGGCATCGCGTTCGTCCCTCGCCCAAGGAACCCAATCGTCCCCACCTGGGAAGCGGGATCAAACGAGGCGAATGGAGCCAGCAGCGCGACGCCCATGCCCACGCTTTCAACATGAGCGCTCAACGAACCCAACACCAAGAGAACCGCGCAAACCATTCCGGTGACAACGGGGTTGCGGCTAATCGCTGCTGTCAACGCAGCGACGACGGAAATCACGCCGTATGCCATGACCAGCAACGGAATACTGCACAACACCGCCTCCCCCACCGTGGACGTTGTCGAAGCTCCCGCCCGAATGAGAGCGACGGGATACTCCGATCCACCCGCACCGTTCTTAATCACGGACACAACGACAGCGGGAACCATCGACACCAAAAGCAGCACCAAGCCAAGCAGGAGAGCCAGCGCAACAGCCGTCAGAAAACGCACATGCGCTGTTGCGGGGATCTGGAGAACCAGAAGGGAACGACACTGCAGGTGGGTGCACGCGAGCGATGTGACAACCACGGGCAACAGCAAAAATAAGGAGGGAAGCGCTGCCTGGAGATACGAAAGGAGGATTAATGGGGGCATCTTCGTACTTAACTCGTAAACCTTGGGGTCCGGCAAGCTCGCGATCGACTCAAGCAGAAGGGCGCGCGCCTCCGCACGAGAAGGAGTCTCCGGCTCGATTCCGATCGATTGCAGGAGAGTCGCATCTGCCGCGCCCAGCTCACCTCGAGCGCGCTCGTACGTCGCAAGGCTTCGAAACCCCTCCGCAGGCATAGGCGCGTACACGAAACCCGAAAGAGCATCCCGCATGTCTTCCAGGGCCGCTTTGCCCTCGACGTCCATATTCGCAGCGTTCTGCTCTAGATACCGATCTATTGAACGGAGCTCCCCATCCCTATACCGAACAGCGGAAACGTTATCAGCGTCAGGAAACATCTCGACCAGAGCCGGGGCCAGCATCGTCGTCGACATTGCAATCGCGCATACGGCGAGGGTAGGAGAACGCAGGAGCAGTTTCCCCATCGTTCTTACGTATGCAACGGCGGAGGCACAAGCGCTCGAACGAGTTGCCGTTCTCGATGCAGTGAAGGAACCTCTCTCAAGACAAATCGGGGATATCGGGCACGCGCAGCCGCTCTTTCCAGCAACGCAAAGCAGGCTAATTGCCAGCACCTCGATCCCGATTGCGCATACGAGGGCAATCGCGCCACGCTCGAAGCAAAGTCCAGGTAGATTCACTATCTGCGTTGTCGGGTACGGGCTATAGGCGCCGACGGTCAACTCAGTGTTCGCATACGTAAGGGGATTCAACAGGGCGAACTCACGTAAAGCGATGGATCTTCCGTAATACCCGGGAACCATCGTCACCCCCATCAGGGCACATACGAACACGATTCCAAGCGTAGGGTTATTGGCAATCTTCACGGCAAGGTGAACGACAAGCGAGATGAACGCTGCCACCAAGAATTGCAAGATGGCCGTCTGCGCGAACACCAGCCAAGCCGGTTTGATAACCGGAGTCGCATATTGAATGTAGCCTATCGGATAGAACGGCGAGCCCGGGCCATTCTTCACAAGCGCGGCGATTATCCCTGGAAGATTGATGGCGAGGACGGCAAGCATTGCAAAAACACTCGCCCATACGCTCGATGCAACAAGTCTACCCAGCTCGCCCATCGGTGCCTGGATGATGAGCTTTTCACGTTTGTTAAGACGCGCGGCAAGGAACGAGACGGCAACGGCCGTTGCGACCCATAGCAAGTACTCCTTCGATCCGTCATAATAGGTGTACTCTCCATCCGATATCTGCAGAAACGGAAGTAGGGGAGAGAGCGGTGCCAAGATAAGACGTCCCGCGGCAAGAGGGTACAGAAGCGCGGGCATGCTTGATGAAGAGGTATAGACACCGTCCTCCCCCGCATTCACAAGCGCATCCGCATAGGATGCTGACAATTCCTGCTCAACACGGGTTATTCCCGACTCGAGGTATTCGACCCGTCCGTCGATGCCAGCCGCGCTCCTGAAGACGGGCAGAGCACAAAGAACCATCAACGCAACAACGACAACACAGAGCGACCTGGAGGAGAGAAGCGACCTAAAGATCGCCTTCGAGATTTTGAGCATATTCATCGCCAACCTTAACCTCATCCAGTCGGAACAGAGGGGCCGAACAAAATGCTCGGCCCTTATTACTTGCCGGCAAAGTCAATTTAACATAAACTGTTAAAAAGTAACCTGAGTTTTTTAAATTCTTCGGAGGTTATTATGAGTTCCGACAATCGCACTCCCCGGCTTCATTCCTTCCGCATCGCATGTGCGATAGCCTCTGCGACCCTTTGCGCCACCGCCATCGCACAAGTGGCGTTCTCCTTAAAGCCAGCAATCGAAGTGCTCGACAACCCTGTAATTGCAGACTCCCCCGCGTATCCAGCCCTTGCGATCTCGACATTGGTCCCTGCCGTCATCGGTATCGCTACGACCATCCTCAGCGCCGTTCTCGTGTGGACGATCAAGAGCGGAGACCCCTTCAAGAAAGGGTCTGCGACATGCTTGAAGGTGCTCGGCATTCTCTTCGTTGTTCAAGCTGCCACCAGCCTCTACGCCGGCTCACTCAAAACCTCCGTTTCGATGTTTGGCGGCGAGGGGGCCGTCGGCGCCCAAGAGATCGCTTCATCATTCGATTGGACCTCTCTGGTTCTCGGCATCGTCCTGTTCATGCTTTCCCAGCTCTTCTTGTACGCCCGAGAGCTATACCTCGACTCCGACGAGATTGCGTAAGGAAACGCCATGCCCGTAATTGTTCGCCTCGACAAGATCATGGCCGAGCGAAAGATTTCCTCGAACGAACTTGCCGAAAGGATTGGAACCACGCCCGTGAACCTGTCCCGTATTAAAAAAGGGCATATTCGCGGCATTCGCTTCAACACACTCGAGCAGCTATGCCTCGCCCTTCGTTGCCAACCCGGAGACCTTCTCGAAGTCATGAGCGAAGAGGATGCCCGAAAGGAGTTCGGACTCGATTGGTCCGCCGAGGATTAGAGGGCGGTCGTACTCGCCCTGCACACGGGGATGCGAATCGGCGAGGTCTGCGGCCTTCGGTGGTGCGATGTGGATTTCGAGACGGGCCTGATCTCGATCAGACACTCGGTGGCGTACGCGAAGGGAATGGGTTCGTTTATCAAGGACACCAAGACCCATGACGCCAGGGGTATCCCCATCGACCCGGTCGGCCTACTCCCCTTCCTGAAGGAGACCCACGAGATCGACTGCGGAAAGCTGCGCTTGCGCGGCCTTACCGGGGCGGTCGAGATCGGGGACTGCTACATCCTGTCGGAGCCGGGCGCGACCTTCGCGACGACAAGCTATATCCGCAGGGCGTTCAAGACGTTCTCGGAGACCAACGGCCTCATGGGCACCAACGACGAGCTGATCACGTTCCACGGCCTTTGCCACACGTTCGCAACGCAGTGGATCCGCCAAGGCGGCGATATCAAGGCGCTCCAATCGATCCTCGGCCACAAGGACGCCATGGCGACGCTCAACGTCTACGCCGACATCGAGCCCATCTCCAAAATCCATAACATGCTGCGCGCCACGCCGTGCCTTTGGCGCGGGCACCTCGGGCCGAGGGTCGATCCGGGTCCCATGTTCCAACAGAGGATCCAGGAGTCCATCGAGACGCTCCAGGCGTTCGGCTACGGCATCACCGAGCCGGACGACCGAAATATCGCCATACGCGACGTGAAGACGAACAGTTGGCTCTAGCTCACCGAGTACGCGGCAGTGCTGGGCCCATCCCAACTGAGGTCACGGTGGTCCGATAGGGGCGCCGCCCGCGGCATGCGCCACGGAGCGGTATCCCCTACCGAAGGGCGGGGATGCCCTCCGCTTCCAGTTCGGAATCAGCCGTCGGAGGCGTTCGGCTGACTGCGGGAACGGCCTGTCCGCTCAATGTGTTCGGCTGAGATCGGAAATCAACCCAACACGAGCCGGACACGCGCCAGACGGCTCTTCCCCGTACGGCCTTCCCCCTTACGCTCATGTTGCAGGCATGTAACGCCGCAGCGAGCGCGCCTTTTTTGCGCCAGACAGGTACAATGATGAACACTGTACCGTAGCGGAGCGCCCCGCGCGCGCCGCAATCACGCGAAAGGGTTTCCCATGGCCGAGATCTCGTCCTCCCGTATCGTCATCACCGTCCTTGGCAAGAACCGCCCCGGTATCGTCGCCGGCGTCACCCGTGTTCTGGGCGAGGCCAACGTCGACATCCGCGACATTACGCAGTCCATTATCGAGGACATCTTTACCATGACCATGCTGGCCGACACCGCCGAGTCCAAGCTCGACTTCGCCGAGCTGCAGAAGGCCCTGGCCGAGGCCGGCGAGCTTTCGGGCGTCAACGTGTCCATCCAGCGCGAGGACGTCTTTAACTTTATGTACCGCCTGTAGCGAACAAGCCGCTCGGGGCAGCTTGACGTCATATCGTCCAAGCGCGCGGCCCCAAAGCGGACCGGAGAGGAGCGCGCATGGCCTACGACGCCAAGAAAATCTACTACCGCTTCGACGATCACCTGAGCCGCCTGGTTCTGGATTACGAGGCGAGCCGTCAGATTTCGCCCGAAAGCGAAAACCTCTACCACGGCCTGCCGACCGCCCCGTACGACGAGGGCCTGTTCGTAGAGCATAACGTCAAGCGCGGCCTGCGCAATGCCGATGGCTCGGGCGTGGTCGCGGGCCTTACCCGCATCTCGGACGTGCACGGCTACAACAAGGTCGACGGCAAAGTCGTGCCCGACCAGGGCAAGCTTACGCTGCGCGGCTACAGCATCGAGGACCTGGTCAACAACGCCCAGGCCGAGAATCGCTATGGCTACGAAGAGGTCGCCTACCTGCTCATCACGGGCTCGCTGCCCAACAAAGAGGAGCTCGACGGTTTTTGCGGACGTCTGGGCGCTTTTAGGCACCTGAGCGATGAGTACGTCAAAGAGTTCCCCATGACCACGGTGTCGTCGAGCATCATGAATGTGCTTCAGCGCGCCGTGCTGCTGCTCTACGCCTTCGACGCCGAGCCCGACGCCATTACGCCCGAGCACGAAATCGACGTCGCCATCTCCATGCTCGCCCGTCTCCCCCGCATCGCCGCCTTCGCGCATATGGCCTCGGTCGCCAAGCGCCGCGGCTCCGAGGTTCATGTACCGCACCCCACACCCGGTCTCTCCACCGCCGAGACCATCCTGCAGGTGTTGCGCGGCGGCATGGCATTCACCCGCGACGAAGCCATGCTGCTCGACGTGATGCTCATGCTGCATGCCGAACACGGAGGCGGCAACAACTCCACGTTTGCCTGCCGCGTGCTGTCCTCCTCGGCCACCGACCCGTATTCCGCCTACGCCGCGGCTATCGGCTCACTCAAGGGCCCGCGCCACGGCGGCGCCAACGCCAAGGTCGTGTCCATGCACGAGGACATCCGTGCGCACGTCTCCAATTGGGAGGACGAGGACGAGGTCGCAGCCTACCTGGGCAAGATCCTCGACAAGCAGGCCTTCGACGGCACGGGTCTCATCTACGGTATGGGCCACGCCGTCTACACGCTGAGCGACCCGCGCGCCGAGGTCTGCCGCCGTTACGCGCGCACGCTTGCCGCCAAGAAGGACCTGGGCGAGGAGTTCGCGCTCATCGAGCGCATCGAGCGCCTGGCACCGCAGGTGATGCGCGACCACGGCATGACCAAGCCCATCTGTGCCAACATCGACCTGTACACGGGCTTTATCTACAAGATGCTCGGCGTACCCGAGACGCTTTTTACGCCGCTATTCGCCGTCGCCCGCATGGCCGGCTGGTCGGCACACCGCATGGAAGAGCTCTTCTGCGCGCACCGCATTATTCGCCCCGCGTATCGCCCGGTTATCGAGCCGCTGGAGTACAAGCCGCTCGCCGATCGCTAGGACGCGGACCGTTATAGAACCCGAGCGTGGCCAGGGCATCATCGCCCTCGGCCACGCTTTTTATGCCAGCAGAAAGGGCTGCATCAAATGATTGTGTTTTCCGATATGGATGGAACGCTGTTGACGAGCGATAAGCAGATGAGCGATGCCACCTGGGCGATGCTCGACGAGCTCGCTCGACGCGGGATTGAATTTGTGCCCTGCACGGGACGTCCGCTGTCGGGCATCTTTGAGCCCATCCTCGCCCATACCGCCGTGCACTATGCCGTTTGCGCCAATGGCGCCAGCGTCTGGCAGCTCGACGACGATGTGCCCACCGACGCCTCGCGCGCCACGTGCATCTTGAGCCGTCCGCTCGATTGCGGCATTGCCCATCGCATCCATCGCATCGCCGCCGGCCACGATGTGACCTTCGATATCTTCGCGGATGGGCAGTGCTTCCTCCCCCGCTCGCTCTACACGCGCCTGGACGAATTCTGCGGCGGCGACCCCCACATCGCGGCTTCGCTCAAGCGCACACGAACACCGATCGACATGGATATCGACAGCAAGATCGACGAGGTCGAGACGCTCGAGCGCATCGCCATGTACTGGCACAACCCGGCTGATCGCGACGCCATCGCGGCGGAACTCGACACGCTCGGAGGCATTGAAGTCACGCGTTCGTACGCCATGAATATCGAGGTCATGGGCGAGGGCGCCACCAAGGGAACGGCCCTCACGTGGCTCTGCGAGCACCTGGGCGAGCGTCTCGCCGACGCTTGGGCGTTCGGCGACAACATCAACGACATCCCCATGCTGCAGGCAGCGGGCCACGGCATGGCCATGATCAACGCCGAGCCCGAGGACCGCGAGGCCGCCGACGCCATCACCGAATACGACAACGACCACGACGGCGTCGCCCGCACCATCATGGCCGCTCTCGCCTAGCAGCAGCAACCCGGCAGGGTAGCTAAAACAGTCATTGGGGACGTTCTTGAATGACTAGTCGTTGGGGACAGTCTTCGCGAAAAAGCTGCAAGGACTGCCCCCCACTGCCGGCAGAAAAGGAACGTCCCCATCTGCCGGATTAAGCGAGACTCTCCAGCACGCGACGGAGCTCCTGCTGGACGGCGTGGTCGCGATTACAACCCACCACGCGATCGGCCACTGCCTTGAGCGCGGGGCGCGCGTTTTCCATCGCGCAGCCCGTACCGACAAAGCGAATGATCTCGTAGTCGTTCATCGAGTCGCCAAACGCCATAACCTCGTCGCGTTCGACTCCATAGTGCTCCATGAGCTGTGCGATGCCCGAGGCCTTCGACACGCCGGGCTGCATGGCATCGATCCACGCGTTGCCCGAAGGCGCAAAAGTAAAGAGCTGACCGAGTTCGCGCTGTAGTACGTAAGCGCTGTCCATAACGGCACCGTCATCGCAAAAGATACTCGCCTTGATGATATTTACGCTGGGATCGGGCAGCTCCCAAATGCGCTCGGCATTGGGAAGGTCCTTATCGACCTCACGCACGAACTTGCACTCGTCATCGAGCAAGAAGGACTTGGTTCGGTCAAAAAGTGCAAGATGCAGATTGGGAAACGTCGCGACGGCCTGGGCGAGCCTTCGAATCGCCAGGTGCGAATACACCTCGCGGTCTACCATCTTACCGTCGGCGTAGACCTGGGCGCCGTTAGCGGCGACAAAGTCCATCTTGTCGCGAACAGGTGCAAAGAACTCGCACAGGCGGTCGTAACGACGGCCTGACGATGCGGCGAAATGCACGCCATGCTCGTGTAGCGCCAGAATCAGTTCGTAGGTCTCGGGAGGCACCTGGCCGTTTTCGTCAAGCAACGTGCCGTCCATATCGGATGCAATCAGTTTAAACATAGAAAAGCTCCCTTCGGGCTTGATGGAATCGGACGTATATCCAATTCCAACGTACCCAAAGGGAGCTCAAATAAGACTCTGCGGGCGTAAACGTTACAAGGACCTAGCAAATAGCTCACACATGCCAGAGGTCTCACGGTCGCGGCGTCAGGCGACACGCCACCCCGACGACTAGTCGTTTAAGAACGTCCCCGATGACTAGTCGGCGTAGGTGAAGGTCGTGACGTCGAACATGCCCTCGGGGCGGATGCGGAGCGTCGGGATCACCGGCAGGGGCAGGAAAATGATGCCCATGATGGGGTCGAGCGGCGGCTCGATGCCCATGGCACGCGCCTTGACCATAAAGTCGTCGTGCTGCGCGGCAACGTCCTCGGCCGTGCCCTCGCTCATCAGGCCACCGAGCGCCAGCGGAATGCGCGCCACGACCTCGCCGTTGCGCACCAGCACGTGACCGCCCTGGCCCACGGCATCAACGGCGGCCATCATATCGGCGGCGTTGTCGCCCACGACGCACACGTTGTGCGAGTCGTGTCCGATCGTCGAGGCGATGGCACCACCCGTGATGGTAAAGCCGCGCACCCAGCCGCGGCCGATATGCTTGCCAACGAGTCCCAGGCCAGCGGGGCCGTCACCGTCGGCGCCCTCGGCCTGCAGCGACACGCCGCGGCCGTGGCGCTCGATCAGCATAATACGGCGCAGGCCCTCGGCGCTCTCGGGACGAACCATGCCCGTGATGGCCTTGCCCGGCACCACGTCAATCACGGCCTCGCCCGGCTTAAAGGCATAGTCGAATACGTCGAGCGAAAGCTTCGGCAGCTTAACGGAGGCGCGCAGCTCATCGGCAAGGGCCGCAACCTCGGCCATCTCGGGTGCGATCTCGCCCACAAAGGTGCCGTCCTGCGCCACCAGGGCACCGGCGGCATATACACGATGCGGAGCCGTGGCAAACGTCAGGTCATTGAGCACCAGCAGGTCGGCACGCTTGCCCGGGGCAATCGCACCGCGGAGCTCGTGCGGGTCGCGGCAGCCGTGATCCAGGCCAAACGCCTCGGCCGTGGAGAGGGACGCCATAGAGATAGCGACCACGGGGTCGATACCGGCCTCAATCGCCACGCAGCAGGCATTGTCGATCATGCCGGTTGCAAGCGCATCGGAAGGAGCGCGGTCGTCAGTCGCAAAGCAGCAGCGGCGGGCGCGCGCGGGATTCTCCAGCAGCATCGGCGACAGGTTGGCCAGATCATGGCTGCACGTACCCTCGCGCAGCATCACGTACATGCCGCGAGACAGCTTGTCGAGCGCCTCCTCGGGAATCGTCGACTCGTGGTCGGCAATAATACCCGCCGCGGCATAGGCATTGAGGTCCTTGCCGGCAACGAGCGGCGCATGGCCGTCGACCTGCTTGGACGGCGTCTGGTTGGCAGCATCGATGCGAGCGCAGGTCTCGGGATCGGCCATAAAGACGCCCGGCAGGTTCATCATCTCGCCCAGGCCAAAAACGTCGCCCGGATGCTCGGCAAAAAACGCCTGCATGTCAGCAGCGGTAATCACAGCGCCCGCTTGCTCATCGGGCAGCGCGGGCACGCATGAGGGCATCATGTACTTGATGGAAATGGGCGCGCGGCGACCGTCCTCGATCATAAAGCGCAGGCCGTCGAGCCCCGCCACGTTGGCGATCTCGTGGCTGTCGGCAATGGCGGTGGTGGTACCGCGCGTCGCCGCCATGCGCGCATACTCGGCGGGACGGATGTTCGAGGACTCAATGTGCAGATGTCCGTCGATAAAGCCGGGGGCGAGATAGCGGCCCTGGCAGTCAATGACCTCGGCAGCCTCGTAGGTGCCGGCGGCATCGTCGCGACCATCGTAGAGCACGCCGACGATCACACCGTCCTTGACGGCAACGCTGCCGGGCGCCACACGCTGGCCATACACGTCGACAATCTGCGCATTGATAAACAGCGTGTCGACGGGCACGCGGCCCTCGGCGGCCTCGATCACAGACCTCATGACCTCAACGGACATACATACTCCTTTAACCGTAGAAAAAAGCTGCGGAGCGGACAGACCTTCACCGCAGCAGACCAATAGCCATTGTATGCCCAAACGATGGGTCAACAATACGCCTCTCCGCTTAACGGCACACGCCACTTGGTGCAATGAGGAGAGGTTGCTTTGCACCAATGACAAGGAGTGTCCCAAAGTGCCGGCACAAAAGGAACGTCCCCAAGTGCCAACCACGGAAGCGCCGATGTTTTGGCATCGCCAGCGAGCGGGTCGCATTTGAGACAAGGTGACGTGAAACGAAAGGGCGCTGACCTTCTGGTCGCGCCCTTGAAGTTGAACGTCAGATTG
>NZ_JBCOIL010000025.1:0-41689 GCF_040926265.1 Collinsella aerofaciens
CGATTGGGACAGGCAGGCCTTCGAGGCCGAGCGCAAAATGGATTCTAAAAAACACCTTGCCAAATAGGAGCGTCAGGACGCAAGAAACCCCCGCCGCACGAAGTGCGCAGCGGGGGTTTCTTGCATGTCCGAGGACGTTCTGAAAAATAACTTCAGGGCGGGCCCGGACAATAACAACCGACTACAGGTCGATGTGCGATTCCTTGATCGGGAACGGCTCCGCGAAGTGGCACGCGCAGCAGTGGCCCGGTGCGACTTCCTTAAACTCGGGAAGCTTCTCAGAGCAGATGCCCTGCGCGATCGGGCAGCGCGTGTGGAAACGGCAGCCGGTCGGCGGATCCAGCGGCGACGGCGGGTCGCCAGCGAGGATGATGCGCTTGCGGGTCTTCTGGATATCAGGATCGGGAACCGGCACGGCAGACAGCAGCGACTGCGTGTACGGATGGTGAGGCTCGCTGTAGAGCGTCTTCCAGTCCGAAACCTCGACCATCTTACCCAGATACATAACGGCAACGCGATCGGAGATGTGCTGCACGACGGACAAGTCGTGGGCGATAAACAGATATGCGGTACCGAACTTGTCCTGGAGCTCCTTCAGTAGGTTCAGAACCTGGGCCTGAATGGACACATCCAGAGCGGAAACCGGCTCGTCGCAGATAATCAGCTTGGGCTTCAGCGCAAAAGCGCGGGCAATGCCGACACGCTGACGCTGACCGCCGGAGAACTCATGCGGATAGCGGTTGATGTGCTCGGGATTCAGTCCAACGACGTCGAGAAGCTCGCGGACGCGCTCAATGCGCTCCTCCTTGGTACCCACGCCATGAATGGTCATGGGCTCAGAGACAATCTCGCCGATGGTCATACGAGGGTTGAGCGAAGCATAAGGATCCTGGAAGATAAACTGCATCTCGCGACGCATGTCCTTGATCTCATGCTTGCTCATCTCGGCAACATCTTTGCCCTGGAAGAACACCTTACCGGCGGTCGGCTTGGTCAGACGCATGATGGTGCGGCCCGTCGTGGACTTGCCGCAACCAGACTCGCCAACCAGACCAAAGGTCTCGCCAGGATAAATCTCAAAAGAGATGTCATTTACAGCAGAGACGACACGCTTGGAGAAGCGCTTGGCGAACATGCCGGACTCAGCGGGAAACTCCTTAGAGAGGTGCTCGACCTTCAGCAGCGGAGTGCGCTCGTTGGTATCTGCCATTACGCCTCGCCTCCCTTCTTGGAATCCTTGCGCGTACGGGACGTCTCAGGAGCGTTCTTGAGGAACTCGGGGTCACCGGAGTAGTGGCACGCAGAGTAATGACCAGACTCGGTGACAACGCGCTCGGGGCGCTGCTTGCGGCACTTGTCCGTCGCATAGGGACAACGAGGCGAGAAGACGCAGCCCTCAGGCAGGTTCATGAGCGAAGGCGGGTTGCCGTGAATCGGCGTAAGCGGCTTCTTCTCTTCGATGGCCTGCTCCGGGATGGAGCGGATAAGGCCCCAGGTGTAGGGGTGGCGGCTCTCGTAGAAGATTTCCTCAGCAGTACCGAACTCGACGGGACGGCCTGCGTACATAACCATGATCTTATCGGCCATATCGGCAACGACGCCCAGGTCATGGGTAATCATGATAATGGCGTTGCCGTTCTTCTCCTGCATCTCCTGCATGAGCTCGATAATCTGAGCCTGAATGGTAACGTCCAGAGCCGTCGTGGGCTCGTCGGCAATCAGGATATCGGGATCGCAGGCAAGAGCCATAGCGATCATGACACGCTGACGCATACCGCCCGAGAACTGGTGCGGATACTCATTGACGCGCTTCTCGGGCTCGGGGATACCCACGAGGTCCAAAAGCTCGGTGGCACGCTTGAGCGCCTCCTGCTTGGAGTAGCCACGGTGCAGACGAAGGCCCTCGCCCACCTGCTTGCCGATCTTATAGACCGGGTTCAAGGAGGTCATAGGATCCTGGAAGATCATCGCGATATCGTTACCGCGAATGTGCTGCATCTCTTCCTCAGTCATTTCGAGGATAGAACGACCGCGATAGCGAACGTCGCCGCCCTCGATCTTTCCCGGAGGCATCGAGATAAGACCCATGATGGTCATGGCGGTCACGGACTTACCGGAGCCGGACTCACCGACGACGCCCAAGGTCTCGCCGCGATCGAGCGTGTAGGACACACCGTCGACAGCGCGAACGACGCCGTCCTCGGTATGGAAATACATCTTAAGGTCATCGACCTCGAGCAGATGCTGGCCCTCGGGAACAGGCTGGTCCTTCAGGTCCACATAGTTCTTGTTCTTCTTCATCCTTATGCGTCCTTCATCTTGACGTCGAGGGCGTCGCGCAGACCGTCACCCAGCAGGGTGAAGGCGAGCACCGTCGAGAGAATTGCCAGACCGGGCATGATCATCATCCAGGGAGCAGTCAGAAGATACTGCTGACCGTCCTGAATCATGGAGCCCCACGAAGGCGTAGGCGGAATAACGCCCATGCCGAGGAAGGACAGAGCGGACTCGGTCAGAATGGCGCCACCAATGTTCATGGTCGCGTAGACCACGATGGAAGCGACGGAGTTCGGGAAGATGTGACGTACGACGATACGAGCATCAGATGCACCCATCGCGCGCGCAGCATCAACATAGTCGTTTTCCTTGACGGTCAAGATCGCAGAGCGGAAGACGCGCGCAATCGAAGGCCAGCCGAGAATACCGATGGCGATAAAGACGTTCTGAAGACCACGGCCGATAACGGCGATCATGGCGACAACGAACAGCACGTACGGGAACGCCAGGAAGATGTCCGCACAGCGCATGATGATCGTATCCCAGATGCCGCCGTAGAAACCGGCCAGAGCACCCATGACCAGACCGATCAGCGTGGAGATCGCGGTGGCCATAATTCCGACAGACAGCGAAACGCGCGCACCGTAGATAACGCGGACGAGAATGTCACGACCAAGGGCGTCGGTGCCAAACGGGTGCTCGGCACACGGAGCCAGCAGCGACGTCTCGGCCATGGTGGTCGAGTCGGAAGCCGTCGGAGAACCGAGCCAGGGCTTAGCCCACAGATCTGCGGTCAGGGCAACCACAACGACGATGATGATCCAACAGACACCGATAACGGCGAGTTTGTTCTTACGAAGACGCTTAAAAGCGTCGCCCCACAGCGTGCGGGACTTGGCGGGAGCAGATGCGGCCTTGGTGGCGGTAGCCTGCTCCTGAGACTGAGAATCAGTTTCCTGCATGAGACGTACCTCCCTTAGGCCTTATCCGACGGACCGCCAAGGCGGATGCGCGGGTCGAGGAATGCATAGCTAATGTCGACGAGCAGGTTGATCACCATGACGACGACAACGATGAGCGTAACGCCGCCCATAACGATGGGCCAGTCACGCATGCTAATGGCGCGATAGACCTCATAGCCGATACCGGGCCAGTTAAAGACCGTCTCGGTCAGGATGGCGCCCGAAAGCATGCCGCCAAAGTCGACACCAATATAGGTAACGACGGGGATGAGTGCATTCTTAAGCGCATGCTTGACGATGATCGCGCGATTGGAGAGACCCTTGGCCTTTGCCGTACGGATGTAATCCTGGTTCATGACGTCAAGCAGCTGCGAGCGCATAATGCGGGCGGCGTAAGCGGTCGAAACCGAAGCCAGCGTAATGGTCGGAAGCACATAGTGCATCCAATCCTGATACTGAGAGCTGGAACCGCCGGCACCCGAGATCGGCATGGAGATTGCACCGCCCGTGGCGTCCTTGAGGATGACGCCAAAGAACAGCTGCAGCAACATACCGAGCCAGAAGGCCGGGACCGCAACGAGGATCGACGTGGTAAGCGTTACCAAAATATCCCAGAAGGAATACCGCTTTACCGCCGAAATGATACCCGCACCGATACCCATAATTGCCTCGAGCACGATGGCGCACGCGGCAAGTTTGACCGTATACGGATACTTCTGGGCAAAGATTTCCGTAACCGGCAGCTTGCGCTGATACGAATTGCCCAGATCGCCATGAAGCAGGCCGTTCATGTAATACAAGTAACGGTCCACGAGCGACGTTTGAACGGGATCGCCGTTCTCGTCAAGGATCGCGTTGCCGTCCTCGTCCGACTGGACCAGGTGATAGCGGACGCGAAGCTGAAGCTCCACCTCGGGGGACAGAGCCTTGTCTCCACCGATCAGCTTGATCGGATCTCCCGGCACGATATTCTGGAGGGCGAACAGAATCAGCGTAACGCCCAAAAACACCGGGATGAACTGAAGCACACGTTTAACGATGTACTTACCCATACCACTCCCCTATCTAGGGATTAACCTAAATGGGATGCCGATCGCCAGATCGGCATCCCAAAATTACCATCAGCCAGTTTACCCCAGGTTAGGGAGAACTGTATGTTTCCCATGAGGTCTACGTAAATACTTGAACCTCACGGAAGCTGCAAACTCTTAGGCGAGCTCAGCGGTACCCAGCTCGGCATGCTTCTGCGGATCGACATAGAGGTGCTTGATGCGATCGGAGCCGACGATGGTGTGCGTGTAGAACATAATCGGGATGACCGGGCAGTCGGCAGCGACCATTGCGTCGGCCTCCTGCATCTTAGCGACGCGCTCCTCGTCGTCAACAATAGTACGAGCCTCGTCGACCTTGGCGTCGAACTCGGGGTTGTTGTAACCGGAGCGGTTGTCGCCACCGAGGGAGTCGGAGTGGAACAGCGGATACAGGAAGTTGTCCATGATCGGGTAGTCGGCAATCCAACCCAGACGACCGAACTGATAGTTAAAGTTCTGATACTGCTCGAGCAGGGCAGACCACTCAGGGGTATCGGAGACAGCGGTAACGCCAACCTTGGCGAGGTCGCCGATGATGGACTCCATGATCTCCTTGTGACCGCCGTCCTGGTTGTAGGAAAGGGTCACGCTAATGCCACGATCCCCGTTAGCGCCAGCGGGAGCAACCTTGTCGAGGTACTCGTTAGCCTTGTCGACATCGTAGGCGCAGAACTCCCATGCGCCCTCCTTGTAGCCATCGATGCCCGGAGGAACAATGCCGTCGGCGGGGGTACGGGTACCCTTGTAGATGGTCTTGCAGATGGCCTCACGGTTGATGGCCAGGGAGATGCCCCTACGCAGGTCGGCGTTGTTGAACGGCTCGGCCGTGGTGTTGCAGGTCAGATAGTACGTGGAAGGCTCGGCGCCGAGCAGCATGCGCTCGCCGTCACCCATGGTGTAGCCGTCCTTGGACACGCCGCGGTCCTTCTTGGCGGCATCGATCTGAGCAACGGGAACGTCGCAGACATCGAGGTTACCGGCCTGGAACTCCTTGTAAGCAGTCTCCATGTCCTTGATGACCTGGAAGTGGATGCCATCGATCTTGGCCTTGTCGCCATAGTAATCGTCGAACTTCTTGAGGTTGATCTCCTGACCATCCTCCCACTTGCCGTCCATCATGAACGGGCCGTTACCGACCGGTGCAAGATAGAAGCTCTTGACATCGGACTCGGCGCACTCGGGAACCGGGGCCAGAGCCGGGTGAGAGGCGACGAAGGGGAAGTCGGCGTAAGCGGAAGACAGCTTGACGACGAGGGTCTCATCGTCGGGGCAAGTAACACCGCTGAGCTCGGTAGCGTTACCGGCAAGCAGGTCGTCATAGCCCTCGACCATGGAAAGGTGATAGGAGACCTCGGAAGGGCCGTACTCGGTAGCGATGGCCGACTTGGTGTTGACCAGACGCTCCCAACCGAGCTTGAAGGACTTGGAGGTAACGTCGTCACCGTTGTGGAACTTGGCCTTCTTGATCTTGAAGGTGAACTCGGTGGCGTCGTCGTTGGCCTCGAAGGACTCGCAAGCCAGCGGAACGATCTCGCCCTTCTCGGCGTCATAAGAGGTCAGAGCATCAAAGAGCTGGTACTCGACCTGAGTGCCCTGGTCCTCCTGGACATTGTAGGGGTCGATGCAGACCGGGTTGTTGATGTAGAAGTTCAGCGTCGAACCGGAGTCAGAACCGGAAGCGTCGCCGCCCTTCTTGCCGCATGCGGCAAGAAAAGCCATGGAGCTCGCAGCGAGGGTGCCGCCAACAAAGGCGCGACGACCCATAACGGGCTGGTGGAACATAGAATCAGCCATGCCATCCTCCTTATGAGATAGGACAAAGTAAGTTCGGTCGGGCAACGTCAAGACAGCCCAATCGAACCATTCAAACGCGGTCCGCCGTTTTGGCTGGTTATACAAAGCGGACCAACGTATTGCAATACAGTAGCGCATTTTATGCACGATTTGGGGCTAATTCCGGTTAACGGTCGAGATTTTCTTTAGTTGGGCGAAGTATATGAGGATATTTTGACTCTGTTACAAATATGTAAACAAAAAGGGCCCCGCACTTGCGGAACCCTTTTCAAGTACTTATGCAGATCGTGATTAATAGCCCACGATGCCCTGCGGGAAGAAGAACATACATAGCACGACGCACACGGCAAACACGACAGCCATGATGACGGTCAGGCGGTCGAGGTTCTGCTCCATAACGCCTGTGGCAGAGCTGGAGTTATACAGCGAGCTAGCGATCATATCCGAAACGCCGGTACCCTTACCGGAATGCATCAGGACGAGAATCGTCAGCGCCACGGCAGAAACAGCCCAAACGACAAACAGAAGAATCTGGAACGGACCCATAGATAAGCTCCTTAATAGAACAATTCAAACTCCAGTACTGTACCACAATCCCCCGCTCTCCCCTACCTGCCACTCGGGGACGGTGCGGAAATGGCAGAAATACCAAAAAGGGGGTTGCCCAAATATGGGCAACCCCCTGCAAGAAAACGCTTGGAGTTTTCTCTTAGGCCTCGGTGGCGAGCACGCGACCCGTCATCTCGGCGGAAGGCTCAATACCAGCCATGGTGAGCATGGTCGGAGCGATATCGGAAAGACGGCCGTCCTCGATACCGGTGAGCTGTGCCTTCTCATCAACAATGATGAACGGCACGCGGTTGGTGGTGTGCGCCGTAAACGGATGCTTGGAACCGTCGGAAGCAACGTCAAACATGTGATCGGCGTTGCCGTGGTCGGCGGTAATCAGCGCAAAGCCGCCCTTAGCGAGAATCGCCGGGACAACCTTGGACAGGGCATCGTCAACAGCCTCGACGGCCTTAACGGCGGCGTCGAAGACACCGGTGTGGCCAACCATGTCGCAGTTCGCGAAGTTCACGATGTAGAAATCAGCGCGATCCTCGTTGATAGCGGCGACAAGCTTCTCGGTAACCTCGGGAGCGCTCATCTCGGGCTGCAGATCGTAGGTAGCGACCTTGGGGGAAGCGACGAGCACGCGCTCCTCGCCCTCCTTGGGCTCCTCGATGCCGCCGTTGAGGAAGAACGTCACGTGGGCGTACTTCTCGGTCTCGGCGGTGTGCAGCTGCTTCAGGCCATTGGCGGCGATGACGTCGGCCAGGACGTTCTCGGGGAACGTCTTGGGGAAGGCGACCTCGACGTCAAACGTCGGATCGTACTCGGTCATCGTCACAAAGTGCGAAAGCTTGATCTGCTCGCGCTCAAAGCCGTCGAACTCCTTGTCCGTGAACACGCGGGTCATCTGACGAGCGCGGTCGGGACGGAAGTTGAAGAAGATGGCCGCGTCGCCCTCGTGGATGCCCTCGTTGTGGGCAGCGAAGGGTTCGACGAACTCGTCGCCGCGCGGGTCCTTCTCGTAGTAGGCCTTGATACCGGCAACGGGGTCGGTATCGGCATCGGACGCGTTGACCATGACATCGTAGGCGCGCTGGATGCGCTCCCAACGATTATCGCGGTCCATGGCCCAATAACGGCCCGAGACGGTGGCAACGCGAGCGTCGCAACCGGTCTCCTCGGAGATCTTAGCCAGGAAGGCGCAGAACTCACTCATGTAACCGGCACCGGACTGCGGGTCAACGTCGCGGCCATCCATGAAGGCGTGGACGCGAACGGTCTTGACACCATGCTCGGCAGCCATCTTGACCAGAGCCTCGACGTGGTTCATGTGAGAATGAACACCGCCAGGGCTCATAAGGCCCATGAGGTGGAGAGTCTTGCCGTCAGCCTTGACGTCGTCCATAGCCTTGACGAAGACCTCGTTCTTGGCGATGGAGCCGTCCTTGATGGCGTTGTTGATGCGCGAAAGCTCCTGGAACACGATGCGGCCGGCACCGATGTTGAGGTGACCCACCTCGGAGTTACCCATCTGGCCATCGGGAAGGCCCACGTCCTCGCCCGAAGCGCCGAGCGTGGTGTGGGGGTACTTCTCGTACAGGCTATCAAGGAAGGGCGTCTTGGCAGCGGCGACGGCGTTCTCGCCATCGGCCGGAGCCAGGCCGCAGCCGTCCATGATGATCAGGAGTGCAGGAAGATGACGCTGTGCCATATGTCCTACTCGCCTGCCTTGACGACCATAGAGGCGAAGTCGGCAGCCTTGAGCGAAGCGCCGCCCACGAGGGCGCCGTCAACGTCGGGCTTGGCGACGAGCTCGGCAATGTTGCCGGGCTTGGCGGAACCACCGTACAGGACGCGGATGCCGTCGGCGAGCTCCTCGCCGAACATCTCCTTGAGGGTCTCACGGATAGCGCCGCAGACCTCCTGAGCGTCCTCGGCGGTAGCGGTCTTGCCGGTGCCGATGGCCCAGATGGGCTCGTAGGCGACGACGACCTGCTTGGGGCAGGTGATCTCAAGACCAGCAAGGCCGGCCTTGACCTGGTTCACGACGTGCTCGACATAGGTGCCAGCCTCGCGGACCTCGAGGGACTCGCCGCAGCAGAAGACGGGAACAAGACCGGCGGCAACGAGAGCCTTGGCCTTCTTGTTCTGATCCTCGTCGGTCTCGTGGAAGTAGTCGCGACGCTCGGAGTGACCGATGATGCAGTAGGTGCAGCCAGCGGACTTGAGCATGTCGCAAGAGGACTCACCGGTGAAGGCACCCTTGGCCTCCCAGTACACGTTCTGTGCACCGAGGGCGATGGGGGCAGCCTGAATGCGGTCATGAACCGTGGTGATGTCAATGGTCGGAGGGCAGACGAGCACCTCGACGCCAGCCGGAACCTCGGGCAGAGCCTGAGCCAGCTCGTCGGCGAGCTTAGCGGCCTCGGCGACGTCGTTGTTCATCTTCCAGTTACCAGCGATAAGAAGGGTGCGATTAGGCATCGAGAAGCGCCTCCACTCCGGGCAGGGCCTTACCCTCGACGAGCTCCATGGAAGCGCCACCACCGGTGGAGATCCAGCTCATCTTGTCGGCCAGGTTGAACTTGTTGACGGCTGCGACAGAGTCGCCACCGCCGATGATCGAGGTGCAGTCGGCCTCGGCGACAGCCTCGGCGATAGCCTGGGTGCCGTGAGCGAAGTTGTCGAACTCGAAGACGCCCATGGGGCCATTCCAGAACACGGTCTTGGCGCCCTTGACAGCCTCGGCATAGAGCTCCTCGGTCTTGGGACCGATGTCCATACCCTCACGATCGTCGGGGATAGCGTCGGAAGCGACAACCTCGGGGACAGCGTCCTCGCCAAAGTGATCTGCAACACGGTTGTCGATGGGGAGCAGGATCTTGACACCCTTCTCCTCAGCCTTCTTGAGCATCTCGCCGGCGCGCTCGACCCAGTCCTCTTCCTTGAGGGACTGACCAACGGACAGGCCCTGAGCCAGGAAGAAGGTGTAGGCCATGCCGCCACCGATGATCAGGGTGTCAGCGGAGTCGATGAGGTGATCGAGAACGCCGATCTTGGAGGAAACCTTGGAACCGCCGACGATGGCGACGAAGGGGCGCTCGGGCTCGGCGAAGATGCCGGTCAGCGTGTCGACCTCCTTCTCGAGCAAGAAGCCAGCGACGGCAGGCAGGTAAGCGGCGGGGCCCACGACGGAACCCTGGGCGCGGTGAGCGGTGCCGAAGGCATCGAGAACGAAGACGTCACCATAGGAAGCGAGCTTCTTGGCGATCTCGGGATCGTTCTTCTTCTCACGCTTGTCAAAACGGACGTTCTCGAGAACGAGGACCTTGCCCGGCTCGACGGCGGCGACAGCCTCAGCAGCCTTCTCGCCGTAGGTGTCGGCGACAAAGGCAACGTCGAGACCAGAGAGCTCAGCGAGCTTCTTGGCGACGGGCTCAAGGGAGAGCTCGGGCTGGAAGCCGGTGCCCTCGGGACGGCCGAGGTGGCTCATGAGGATGACGCGAGCGTTGTGCTCAACGAGGTAGTTGATGGTGGGCAGGGCAGCCTTGATACGGGTGGTGTCGCCAACGACGCCATCCTTGATAGGCACGTTAAAGTCAACGCGGACGAGAACGCGCTTTCCGTCGACATCGATGTCGCGGACGGTCTTCTTGGTAAAGGCCATGTTTGCTTCTACCTTTCGTACGTGTCTGCCTCCCATTACGGCAGACGATTTCTTATAAAAAGGGCGCGACCCTAGGGTGTAAGCCCTATAAGGCCGCGCCCTTCTTTAGACGCTCAACGAGCTATTCGCTAAAAGCTAAATTAAGCAACGAACTTCTCGAAGTACTTGATGGTGCGGACCATCTGAGAGGTGTAGGAGTTCTCGTTGTCGTACCAAGAGGTGACCTGAACGAGGGTCTGGCCGTTGCCAAGGTCAGAGCACATGGTCTGAGTGGCGTCGAAGATGGAGCCGTGGGTCTCGCCGATGATGTCGGTGGAGACGATGTCGTCCTCGTTGTAACCGAAGGTCTCGGAGATGGTGGCAGCGTAGGCCTTCATAGCAGCGTTGACCTCGTCGACGGTGACCTTCTTGTCAACGACAGCGTAGAGGTTGGTGATGGAGCCGGTCGGCGTCGGGACGCGCTGGGCGGCACCGATGAGCTTACCGTTGAGCTCGGGGAGAACCAGGCCGATAGCCTTGGCAGCACCGGTGGTGTTGGGGACGATGTTAACGGCGCAGGCGCGGCTACGACGCTTGTTGCCCTTGCGCTGCGGGCCGTCGAGCGGCATCTGGTCGCCAGTCCAAGCGTGAATGGTGGTCATGATGCCGGACACGATGGGAGCGAAGTCGTTCAGACCCTTGGCCATCGGGGCGAGGCAGTTGGTGGTGCAGGAAGCAGCGGAGATGATGTTGTCCTCAGCGGTCAGCGTCTCATGGTTGACGTTGTACACGATGGTGGGCAGATCGCTGCCGGCCGGAGCGGAGATGACGACCTTCTTGGCGCCAGCGTTGATGTGGGCCTGAGCCTTAGCCTTGCTGGTGTAGAAGCCGGTGCACTCGAGAACGACGTCGACGTCGAGGTCGCCCCAAGGCAGGTTGTTGGCGTCGGCCTCCTTGTAGATCTTGATCTCCTTGCCGTCAACGGTGATGGAATCCTCGCCAGCAACGACCTCGTGATCGCGAGCGTAGTTGCCCTGCGTGGAGTCGTACTTCAGCAGGTAAGCGAGCATATCGGGAGAGGTGAGGTCGTTGATAGCGACGATCTCGGAGCCCTCATGACCGAACATCTGACGGAAAGCCAGACGACCGATGCGACCGAAGCCGTTAATAGCAACCTTTACTGCCATTGTGTCTCCTTTCGTAAGGCCCCCGCGAGCTACAGCGCCCGCCGTTGAGGCCCACAAACTAACCACTCGCCTAATATACCTTTTTTTTGACTTGAATTTCACGAGAATGCTCGAAATTGAAAATCAAATTTACGTTAAAACGTTTTAAAGAATAAAATAGCAGCTAAATCCGTATATAAGTCGATACTTCAAACTACCTGTTTGCTTCAATGAGCTTTTCAAGCCGTAAAACACGATGGTAGAGAGCCGACTTCGACAAGGGAGGGTCAGCCATCTCCCCTAAATCACGCAGCGACAGATCGGGATAGCGCTCGCGCAGGTCGCAAAAGACCGCCAAGGCATCCGGAAGCGCATCGCGAAGGCCGCGCTGCTCGAGCTCATCGATAAGCGCAAGCTGATGCTGGGCGGCACCCGCACTTCTGGTCTGATTGGCCAGTTCGGCATTCACGCGACGGTTTACGTCGTTCTTAACCAATTTGACCGCGCGCGCTTCCTCGATCTCGGCAACGCTGCGCTTGGCGCCGACCAGCTTTAGGAGCTGCTCGATCTCCTCGGCGCTCTTAATGTAGACAGCAAAGGATCCGCGCCGCGCGTTAACGCGCGCATGGACCCCAATCTGTTCCAATAGATCGCAAAGCCCCCGGGCATACTGCTCGCCCTGCACCGCGATCTCCAAATGAAAGTCGCCGCGGGGATCGGCCACGAAACCGCCGGCGATGAGCGCTCCGCGGATGTAGGCAAGCCTGCAGCAGGGACGGGCAACGATGTGCCGGGGAACACCAGCGACGAGCCCTCCCCTGCGGTCGAGAATGCCCAGCAGCACCAGAGCCTTGTCCAGGTCGGGTTGATCGGGCAGGGTAATGAGATAGTTACGGACCTTATGCAAGACCGATTTACGAACGGTGAATTCCGTTTTGAGCTTAAGGATGCGATGCGTCAGTGTGATCATCGTACGCGCGACGGCACCCGTCTCGGTCGCGACCGTCAAACGATACCGCCCGGAGCCGGCCAGCGAAAGCGTACCGCTCACACGTGTCAGGGCGGCAAGCGTCGACAAATCGCAGTATTCACATTCGGGTTCGCAGCGCGCGAGCTCGTCACGCACCTCAGCGGTAAACGACATGCAGGCCTATGCTTTCGTGTTGGCGCGCGACAGGTCGCGATGGGAAATGCTCACGTGATATTGGGCGCCTTCCAAATAACGTGCCGTGGCCTCGGCGATGGCAACGCTGCGGTGTTGACCGCCCGTGCAACCGATGGCAATAGAAAGCTGCGGCTTGCCCTCCGCGATATAGCCGGGCATGACCGTATCGAGCAGCTGCGTCCAGGCCTTCCAGAACTCCTGGGTCTTGGGATGATCCAGAACAAAGTCGGAGACCTTCTTATCGAGACCGGTCATGGTGCGCATCTCGGGATCGTAGAACGGATTGGGCAGGAAGCGAACGTCGATCATAATGTCCGCCTCGACGGGCATACCGTGCTTAAAGCCAAACGAGAACACGTGAACGTCCATGAGCTGCTGGTCGGACAACTCGGAGAACGCCATGCGCAATTTGTTGCGTAGGGCAGAGGTGCGCAGGCGGCTCGTATCGATAATCATGTCAGCTCGGTCGCGAACGCCCTGCAGCTGCAGGCGCTCGCGCTGAATCGCATCGGCCGTAGTCTCCCCCGGCTTGGCAATGGGATGGCGGCGGCGGTTTTCGCTATAACGACGGATCAGCACCTCGTCAGAGGCCTCAAGAAACACGATGTCACAGCTCATCTCGCGCTCCTCGAGCGCGGCAACGGCATCGAGCAGCTCATCGAACAAGCCCTGGCTGCGCAGGTCGCAGGTGACGGCAAGATGCCTGCCCACGCCCGTATTGATGCCGACGAGTTCGGCAAGCTGGGCGATCAGACGCGGAGGCAAGTTGTCGATGCAAAAGTAGCCCATGTCCTCGAACACATGCATGGCCTGCGTTCGGCCCGATCCGGACATTCCGGTGATGATGACGATATCGGGGATGCGCTCCGAGCGCTCCGCCGCATCCATGGCATCTCCCTTTTGCATGTGTGCCTCCTAAAACAAGCGCGGGACCCGGCCAGCGGATCCCGCGCGATCAATTGCCTTTATTGAGTATACCGCCCCAAGCGGATACGAGGCCTGTCTTACGCCTCAAGCGCAGCCTTGAACCAACTCGTAATACTCGTGGGGTGCGTAATGGCAGTGCCTACGACAACGGCCCAGGCGCCCGCATCAATCGCGGCGCGGGCCTCCTCGGGCGTGTGCACGCGGCCCTCGCAGATGATGGGAAGACCGGGGAATTCCTCGGTCGCCTGACGCAGGAGCGGCAGATCAGGGCCATCGGCCATGGTGCAGTCGATGGCGGCGACACCGTGAGAAAGCGTAGTGGATACCAGGTCAAAGCCCATATCAACCGCACGGCGAATGTCCTCGATGGTGGCACAATCCGCCATCAGGAGCACGCCCTCCTCGTGCAGCGGACGGAAGGTGTCCTCGACGGTCTTGCCATCGGGACGTGGGCGATCAGTGGCATCAATTGCCACGATGTCGGCACCGGCAGCAACGCAGGCACGAGCGTGACGCAGCGTCGGCGTGATGTAAACGCCCTCGTGTCCATCCTTCCACAGGCCGATGACGGGAACCTCACAGCGACCCTTAATGGCGGCAATGTCGGCAAGACCCTGGCAGCGAATGGCGGCGGCGCCGCCGAGTTCGCAAGCGCGAGACATTTGAGCCATGGTCTCGGGCGTACGAAGCGGCTCGCCCATATACGCCTGAACGCTCACGACGAGCTTACCCTTCAGGGATTGAATCAAAGGATCAACGGTCATGTGCGACTCAACCTTTCTCAAAACGGCCTTCTGAGACACCGCACCTTGACGTTCAAACCGTCGCTCGCGTACCGAAGTACGCTTCGCTCCTCTTTCACGTCAATCTGCGGCACCTCAGAAGGCGCACTTGGTAGTTATGTTTACTTCAACGACGCAAGAAGGTGTTCGGCGGCACCAATAAGCGGCGCGTCGCCCTCCAGAGAACCGATGAGGATCGGCGTGTCCTGAAGCGGGTCGAGCGCCTGGCTGGCATAGCCCTCGTGCACCGAGTCCTTCCACGTCTGCGAGCGCCAATCGGGACCCTGGTGAATCACACCTCCCGAAAGCACGATGACCTCGGGATCCAAGATGTTGGCAAGCGAGCCCAAGCTAGCGCCCAGCGCAAAGCCGGCGTCATGGATGACCTCAGTCGCCTTTGCGTCGCCCGCGCGGCACAGGTCGTTCACATCGCGACCGACCGAAGGACGGGTGGGGTCGACGCGGCCAAAGCGCTCATCGTACATACGACCAATGGAGGTGCCCGAAGCAACCGACTCCAGATGGCCGGAACGCCCGCAGGCGCAGGGAATGCCGGCAGCAGCCGAGCACTCGATGTGGCCCATATGACCGGCAGCACCATGGAATCCCTGCATCACACGGCCGTTCTCGACATATGCGCCGCCGATGCCCGTACCGATGCCCAGGCACAAGACGGAGAACTTGCCCTTGCCGACGCCCCAGTGGGCCTCGCCCAGAGCATGAGCCTGCACGTCGCCCACGACGGCAACGGGAAGACCAAGGTCCTCGCGCAGACGCGGCCCCAACTGAACGCCGGACCAGCCGGGCATGATCTCGTTGGCATACGCGATGGCGCCCGTCTTGGGATCGACGACGCCTGCGGCACCGATGCCGACACCGAGGACCTCGACATCGGGATTCGCCTCGAGAGCGGCCTTGATGGACGCCTCGATACGCTGGAAGACGGCCTCGCCGCCCTCCTGGGCCTCGGTGGGAACCTCAGCTTCAAAGACCGGATGGGGCACGCTGCCATCAGCCGGATACTCCATGATGGCAGTCGCAATCTTGGTGCCGCCGATATCGACGGAGCAAACGTACTTGTTCTCCATGTCGCTCTCCTTAGGAGATAAAAACAACTACAGGAAATGCGCCGTCAGACTAGCCGCCACAGCGCGGTAAAGGTTTTCCAGGTGCCCGAGGTTGGGGTGAAAGTGGTCAGGCGTTGACCTAATGGGTCACGCCCGACCACTTGAGCCCCAAGATCGGGTGCCTGGGGAAGCTTTACAGGAGACCGTTGTCCTGGAGGACCTTCTTAATCGCCTCGACGTTCTCGCCGGTCATGGCCTTCACCGGGCGCGGCATGGTCGGGCTGTCGAAGATGCCCATGAGATTCATAGCGGTCTTGAAGGCACCAACGCCGCCGGCATAGCCCTGAACGCCCGAGGTGACATCCCAGATGTGGGAGATCTCGTTGAGGCGATCCTGCTCGGCCTTGACGGTAGCCCAGTCGCCGGCCTGAGCGGCCTTCCACTGACGCACGTAGCCCTCGGGCTCAACGTTGGCGAGACCCGGGACGGAACCGTCGGCGCCACCGAGGTAGGCGCCGTCGACAACAACCTCGTGACCGGTGAGGATGCTCATCGGGTGGCCGTTCTTCTCGTTCTCCTGAACGAGATAGCGGAACGAGATGTCATCGCCCGAGGAATCCTTGACGCCGGCCAGGACGCCCTCGGCGCCGAGCTTGGCAAGGAGCTTCCAGGGGAGCTTGGTGTGGACGCACACGGGGATGTCGTAGGCAAAGATGGGCAGGTCGAGTTCCTCGTGCAGGATGCGGAAGTGCTCCTCGACCTCGGTCATGCCCTGCAGGGCATAGAACGGGCAGGTGGCGACGAGGGCATCGGCGCCCAGCTCCTGGGCGACCTTGCCGTGCTCGATCATGCGCTCGGTCTCGGTGTCGATGATGCCGACCAGAACAGGCACGCGGTGATCGACGATGCGCACGGCCTCGGCGATGATCTGACGACGACGCTCGTCGGTGGAGAAGACGACCTCGCCCGAGGAGCCCAGGAAGAACAGGCCATCGACGCCGGCATCGATCATGCGGTTGATGCTGCGCTCAAAGGAAGCAACGTCGAGCTGGTGGTCTTCGGTATCGGGAACAACAACGGGAGGGATAACGCCGGTGAATTTCTGAGTTGCCACAAGAATCTCCTTAGTTGTCTGGCGGGCGACCCTATGCCACCCACTCTTGTTGGCAGTGTCCAGGCCGTCTAGGCCAAAGAACACGGGTAGAACGTTTGGTTAAAGAAGTCGACGACTTCGTTTTCGAACGCATTGATGCGCTCGTGAGCGTATTTGGCATAGATGATATGCCTCCGGTCACACTCAAGACCGTTGAACACGGCAAACTGGCCCTTGGGGTCGCTCACGGTATCCATGAGCGAAGTGCCCATGAGCACCGAGCCGCGCACCCGAGACGACAGCGCCTCGAGGCCACCGGGAATTGGATTGGCAACCGCCGTACAGGCAAGGCCCCGCTCGTCCAGAGCAGAAACCGCCAGCGCGACTCCGCCGCCAAGGCCCTCGCCCCATGCAAAGATGCGGTCGGGGTCCATGCCATCAAGATTGCGCGCAACCTTCGCCAACGCGCAGCCCCAACGGACGCGCTCGACAAAAGCGCGCGAAGCAATTCCCCGCTGCAGGTCGTCCGCACCAGCCACATCGTCATCCAGCGCGAGGACGGCATACCCCATGGCGGCAAATCTCGTCATGTGATGCCAGCCGCGCACAGGCCGATCGATGTCGTGGAACATCAGGCACAGCGGCACACGCTCAGATACTCGGGCACGACCAACTGGCTCAATCAAACGAGCGTGGACCGCATCGTCACCGAGCTCAAAGGAAATCTCCGAGTAGCGGGCGCAGGGGTTAACAAAGTCAATCGCCGTAATGGCCAGGCCTTGAATCTCAAGATTCGAAGCGCATGCCTCTAAATCAGAAACATCTGCTTGGACGTCACCGTGCCAGCCCCGATATTCTGCGAGCCTTGACGAAATCGTTCCAGGAATTCCCACGAGCCCGGGGACTATCAGCTCGTCAACATTGCTCTCGCACTTAGACATGAGCCTCCCCTCCCTTGCAGAAAAACGGAATGATCAGATCATCAAAGTCCTGAATCTCCTCGTGGCCAAAGCCCTCAAAGAACTCATGACGCTTGTCGCAGGACAGGTTGTTGTACACCGCAAACTGCGTCACCGGCGGACAGACGATATCGGCTGTGCCCGTGCCAAACAGAACGGGGCATTTGACCATGGGGGCAAAGTTCTTGGAATCGAAGTACGCCAGTTTGGCATAGGCTTCCTCGATACGAGTCGAGTCCTCGTCAAACCAACGCGACCAATAGCGCAGACCCTCGTAGGCAATATCGTCGGCGTCCAGATCCCAAACCAGGCGGAAGTCCGATAAGAAGGGATAGAGGATGGCCGCGCGATTGATAAGCTCGCTGTTAAGCGCGCAGGTCGCAATACCCAAACCGCCACCCTGCGATGCGCCGTTCACATACACGCGGGTAAGATCGATGCCCTCGAGCTCGCGAACGATGCGGCACAGAATGCGGATATCCTGATGTAGGCGGACATAGTAGAGGTTGGCCGGATCGCCGTCGATACCGGCGACGATATGGCCCGCGACCGTCGTGCCCTCAAATCCACCAATGTCCTCGGAGGGGCCTCCTTGGCCGGGACAATCGAGAGCAATGAGCGCCATGCCCATGCCCGAAAACGACGCCTGCTCAAACCAGCTGCGGCTCGCACCCGGATATCCATGGAACTGAAGCACCAGCGGCATGGGCTCCTCCGAGACCGGCTTGAGGTACTTGGCATGCAGGCGTGCACCACACATGCCGGCATACCAGAGGTCGAAAAACCGACAGGTCGCGGAATCCGCAACCGAAGCCGCCTCAATCGCGTAGTCGAGCTCGACGGCGTCGGCCTCGACCATGCGGTCCTTCCAAAAGAGATCGAAATCCGATGGACGGGGCATAGCGCCTCGATATTCACCAAATTGCTGTTGTAGCTCCTGAGCACTTGGCATGGCTCGTGAACCCAACCTTTCGAAATCGCAACGGAGGTGCGCCCGGCAAGGGAACCGGGCGCACGGGAGGGAAAGCGAGGCTACTCGCCGAGCTTGGGATGCAGCAGCGACGGCGCAGCGCCGAGCAGCATCTTGGTGTAGGGGTCCTGAGGGTGCTGGAAGACCTGCTTGGCCTCGCCATGCTCGACGATCTTGCCGCCATTCATAACGATGATGTCGTCAGAGATATAGCGGACCGTCTGGATGTCATGGCTGATGAAGACCATGGCCAGGCCGAGCTCCTTCTTAAGGTCGGTCAGCAGGTTCAGAATCTGCGCGCGGACCGAAACGTCCAGAGCCGAGGTGGGCTCGTCGGCGATGATGGCATCGGGGTTCAGCGACAGGGCACGGGCAATTGCGACGCGCTGGCGCTGGCCGCCCGAAAGCTGGCCGGGAAGAACCTCGGCGGCGGAGCTGGGCAGACCGGTGAGCTCCAAGAGCTCCTTGACGCGTTTCTCCTGCTCGGCCTCGGTACCCAGGTTGTGGACGCGCATGGGGTCGAGCAGTTGCTCGCGAACGACCATGCGGGGGTTGAGCGCCGTGGCCGGGTTCTGGAACACGACCGAGATGACGCGACCCATGTGGCGACGGTCCTCGGCGGTACGTTTGGTAACGTCCTTGCCCTTAAAGTAGACCTTGCCGCTCGTGGGGGCCTGCAGGCCGCACATGACGTTGGCGGTGGTGGACTTTCCGCAACCGGACTCGCCGACGATGCCGATGGTCTGTCCGGGCATGAGCTTAATCGTTACACCCTGGACGGCGTGAACCAGGTTGGGGTGCAGAATCGAGCCGGTACGGGTCCTAAAGGTGACGTGGACGTCATCAAGGAAGATGATCGGCTCGACGCCGTTGACTGCGGTCTCGCTCATCTACATCACCTCCGCGTGAGGGGTCAAACCATTTGCCTTGAGCACCTCGTCGGGGAGCTCGGAATAGAAGTGCTCGGTGCCGGGCACGCGCTTGAAGACCGGACGGGTGTCCAGGCCAATGCGCGGATGGCTCGAGCGGGGTGCGAAGCGATCGCCCTTGGGGAAATCGCGCGGGCTCGGAACGGCGCCGGGCACCTGGTGCAGGCGGCCCGAACCGCTCTCGATGGACAGGACGGAACCCAGAAGACCGCGAGTGTACTCGTGGATCGGGTTGGTGAGCAGCTCCTTGGTGGGCGCCTGCTCGATAACCTGGCCGGCGTACATAACCGTGATGTTATGAGCGACCTCGGCGACCAGTGCCAGGTCGTGCGAAACGAAGATCATGGCAAAGCCGAGCTTGGCCTGAAGGTCGTTAAGCAGCTTGATGACCTGCTTCTGGACGGTAACGTCCAGAGCGGTCGTGGGCTCGTCGCAGATGACCAGCTTGGGGTCGCGGGTAAGGGCCATAGCGATCAGAACGCGCTGACGCTGACCACCGGAAAGCTCATGCGGATAGCTCTCGAGCGTGCGCTTGGGATCGAGGCCGACGAGCTCCAGGAGCTCCTCGGCGCTGCGGGTTCCGCCGCGCTTGGTGAGCTGCTTCATCTGGGCAGAGATGAGCATGGAAGGGTTGAGCGAGGACAGGGCGTCCTGATAGACCATAGCGATATCGGTACCGCGCAGGCCGAACCACTCCTTCTTGCTCATCTTGAGCAGGTCACGGCCCTCCCAGAGGACCTCGCCGGAAAGGTGCTCGTCCTCATCGGTCAGGCCCATGATGGCCAGCGTGGTGATGGACTTACCGCAACCGGACTCGCCCACCAGGCCCATGGTCTGACCAGGACGGACGTCAAAGTTGACATGGTCGACGACGTTGATATCACCGTGATGCTCAAACTGGATGCAGAAGTCACGGACCGAGAGAATCGGTTCGACAGACTCGTCGGGCACATGGCGATCGTCACGCTTGAGCTCAACATCGCGCAGGGCGCCAAGGCGAGCGGAGAGGGACTGGGCCTGCTCCTTGTAGGCGCGAACGGGGTCGGAGACCAGCAGGTCGGCCTCGCGACGCTTGGAGGAATCGGTCGGATCCAGGGCGGCGGAGGGAGCAGCGGCCATGGCGTCGGTAATGCCCTCGGAGAGGATGTTGAGCGCCAGGCAGGTGATCATGATGGCCAGGCCCGGGAACAGCGCCTGCCACCAACGGCCAGCGAGCACGCCGCCGCGGGCGTCGGCGAGGATGTTGCCCCAGGTAGCGGTGGGCTCCTGGATACCAGCGCCGATGAAGGTCAGCGAGGCCTCGAAGATGATGGCGTCGGCGACCAGGGTAACGGTAAAGACCATGATCGGGGCGATGCAGTTACGCAGAACATGCTTGATCAAAATCCACGGAGCCTTGGCGCCGGAAACGATGACCGCGCGGACATAGTCCTCGCCGTACTCGGACACGATGTTGGCGCGCACGATACGGGCAATCTGCGGAGTGTACATAAAGCCGATGGCGAAGATGATCGACGGCACGGAGTTGCCCAGGATGGAGACGAAGACGGCCGCGAGGGCGATGCCCGGGATGGACATGATGATGTCCAAGATACGCATGATCGTCTCGGAGACGGCCTTGCGCGAAACCGCTGCAAGGGCGCCCACGACTGAGCCGCAGACCAGAGCCATGGCAGTGGCGCCAAAGCCGATAATCAGCGAGTAACGACCACCGTAGAGCATACGCGACAGAATGTCGCGACCCTTATCGTCGGTACCGAAGATAAATCCGTTGCCGGGAGCCTGGCGAGCCGTAAAGATCTCGACCGGGCTATAGGGGGCAAGAAGGGGCGCCAGGATCGCAGTCAGGGCGACCAGCACCAGCACGACGGCGGCAATCTTAGAAGACAGCGTCATCTTCTTCCAGCCACCGAGCTTGAGCCCCTTGGAGGCAGCCTTCTCGAGCTGCTCGGTTTGCTTCTCTCGAATCTTTACCATAATCTACACCGTCCTGATGCGCGGGTTGATGAGCAGGTAGAGCATGTCAACCACGATGTTGATGATGATGAAGGCAAGAGCAACGACGATAACGACGCCCTGAACCAGGTTCGCCTCGTTGCCCTGAACGCCCTGCAGAATCGCGGTGCCCATGCCGGGGAGGTTGAAGATAACCTCGATGACGACAGCGCCGCCCATGAGGTAACCGATCTTAAGACCGAGGGTGGTGACCGGGGTGATCAGCGCATTGCGAAGAACGTTGATGCCGACGACGACCTTCTCGGGAACGCCGGCGCCGCGAGCCATACGGACATAATCCTTGTCGAGCTCCTCGACCATGGCGGTACGCACGATACGAGTCATCTGGCCCGTCAGCGGAAATGCCAAGGCGATGGCGGGCATGATCATACGTCCCAGATAGCCAACCGGATTCGTGGTGAAGTGAGGCAGAGCACCCGATGCCGGGAGCACCTTAAGGTAGGAAGAGAACAGCAGGATCAACAGAACGGCAAGCCAGAACGACGGGGTTGCCAAGCCGGCGATGGAAAAGACGCGGATCACTTGGTCCGGCCATTTGTCGCGATACAGTGCCGCGATGACGCCGAGCAAAAACGAAACGACCGCACCGATGGCAAGACCGATGAAGGTCAGCTGCATCGTGACGGGCAGGGCCGTGGAGATGCGCTTGGCAACGGAGTTGCGAGCAGCACCATAGGTGCCCATGTCGCCATGGATCAAATCGCCCATATAGCGCACGTAGCGCACGGGCCAGGGGTCGTCCAGACCATACTTCTCATGGTACTCGGCAACCGCCTCGGGCGAGGCGCCGTCACCCAACGCCGTGTAGGCGGGGTCGGTCTTGGAGAACGACATAAGGAAGAACACCAGGACGGTGACGCCCAATGCCATGATCGGCAGCGCCACAAGACGCCTTCCAATCAAACGTAGCAAGTTGTTCACGTTCTCTCCCCTTTCTTTTGTCGGTAGGACCAACTGGTATATGAGTACGGATACTCATTACAAGACCCGAGCGACATCGTTGCCGCCCGGGTCTTCGTTTCAACTATGAGGATACGGTCCCAACGACCGACATCCTGCATACAGACTCAAGCGAGTCTTACGCCTTGACGGTCGCAACGCCCCTGAAGGACATGCTCGTCGTGCCGATGCCCTTGAAGCCATCGAGGGCCTCGCCGTTGGGCGCAGTGGACGGATCGTCCCAGGAAGCGGAGACGGTCTTGACGTGGACAACGGGGTACAGAACGGCGTTGTCGGCAATGATGTCGAAGCACTCGTTCCACTTCTTCTGCTGCTCGTCGCCCTCGGCGGCAAGAGCCTCGTCCATGAGACCGTGGAGCTTCTGCCACTCAGCGGACTCCTTCCACGGGCAACGGGTCTGCATCCAGACGTTGTCGCCGTACCACCAGTTGAGCAGCAGGTCGGGGTCGGCGCCGAAGCAGGAAGGATCGCCAGGAGCAAGGAGGATATCGTAGGCCTCGCCGCCGTCGATGGCAGCGTAGGTGGCCGGCGAGGTATCGGTCTGGATGGTCACATCGAAGCCGAGAGCGTCGAGATCGTTCTTGACCTGGGCAGCCATGCCCTTAATCTGCTCGTTGTCGGTGGTGCGCAGGGTGATGGCACCCGGGGTGATGCCAGACTCCTCGATGAGCTTCTTAGCCTTCTTGGCGTCGGTCTTGTACACCGTGGAAGCCTCATGATAGTTGGTGAAGCTCTTGGGCAGGTAGCAGCTGGCAGCGGTGGCAAGGCCGGCGAAGGTGTTGCTGACCATCTTCTCGGTGTCGAGCGCATACATGACGGCCTGACGGACCTTGACGTTGTTCCAAGGCTCCTTGGCGACGTTGAACATGATGAAGCGGGTGCCGAAACCCTGAACGTTATCGATCTTGCAGCCGGCGCTCTCGAGCTGGTCGACGGCATCAGCGGTAACGAGCTCCATAACGAGCGTGGAGCCCTCCTGCTGAGCGGTAACGCGAGCGGTGGGGTCGGTCAAGATGCTGTACTGGATCTTCTTATCCTCGGCAGCATACTCACCGTTGTACTCGGGGTTGGGAACCAGGGTGATCTCGGTATCGGAGATAGAGTCGTACATCCAGGGGCCGGAGCCGATCGGCTGCTTGGCGCGATCCTCCTCGGTCTGGGTGGCCGGGGTAACACGGACGATGGCCAGACGATCCTTGAGCAGGGAGAAGTTGGGGACCTTGGTCTTGACCGTCACGGTGCTGGCGTCCTTAGCCTCGATGGACTCGAAGGGCTGGAAGAACGGAGCATAGGTAGCGGAAGCGGCGCAAGCGGTGTAGGAGGCAACGACATCGTCAGCGGTGACCTCGGTGCCATCGGAGAACTTGGCGCCCTTGCGGATGGTGACCTCGAAAGTGGTGTCGTCCACGGACTTAGGATCGTCGGTGGCGAGCTCGTTGAAGGTGCTGTAGTCGTGGTAATCGATGCCGTAGAGGCCCTCGACGACGTGCCAGTTAGCACCCAGGCCCACAGCGGAGCCGGTGCTGGCGGGATCGAAGCTGGACGGAGCGTAAGCGGAACCAGCGGTGATCACGCCGCCGCCACGGTTGGCGGAATCGGTGGAACCGGAAGCGGAACCCTCGTCGCTAGAGCTGCCACCGCAGCCGGTGAGACCAAGCCCTGCGACAGCAGCGACGCTGCCGGTGAGGCCGAGGAACGAACGCCTGGACATACCCTTGTTGATGATGGCCATGTCTTCTCCTATCAATAGAGAATCTTACTCGGGAGCACCTAGACTTGCCCCCGCGCAACTTGCGGACGATATATACCTTACCTACCGACGAACCCAACTGAGGTGCCGCGCTCGGCGACCGATACATACATACGCTTGAACGGTATTTACTACCGTTCACCGAATTCGTTGACAAACGATTCGCCAGACAGTATGTATCGGCGAGGTGAGATATCAGTCTTCGTCAACCCGCAGGATAGCAGGGTTTTCGCTTGGGTTAGTCAAACGTTTTAGCGTTAATAAAACCCGAAACCAGCAGGCAATCATGGCGAAATAAATGGTTGAAAATCGCGCAATCATGTATATCAGTTGTTTGGCTCGTGTTTAGCTATCGGAATGGCCAGCCGCCGCCTCGGCGCGCTCGGCATTCCATGCAACGAGCGCCTCGTGGACCGCCTTGGCAACATCGGCAGGTATGCCGCGAACTTCCGCGATCTCTTGCTCGCTCGCCGCGCGCAAAAGCTTCATCGAGCCAAAATGGCGCATAAGGGCACGTTTTCTGGTGGGTCCCACGCCTGGAACGTCATCGAGTACCGAAACCGTCATGGCTTTATCGCGCAACTCGCGATGGAACGTGATGGCAAAACGGTGCGATTCATCGCGAACCTGTTTAATTAGATAGAGCGAAGCAGACCCGGTCGGCAGCACGACGGGAGTCTCGTCCCAAGGCACGAAAACTTCCTCATCGGCCTTCGCCAAGCCACAAACCGGTATATCGAGCCCAAGAGCCTCAAGTTGCTTGATCGCAGCGGTCAATTGCGGCTTACCGCCATCGACAACGAGCAAATCGGGGCGCGAGCCAAAGCGCTCGTCGACCATGCGCTCGGGAGCATAGCGTCGTCCCAAAACCTCGGACATCGACACGAAGTCGTTTGCCTCGTCCAATTCGGCCTGAATTTTAAAACGACGGTACTGGCTCTTGTCGGCGCGTCCGTTGGTAAACACCACCATCGAGGCGACCGTAAAGGTTCCATGCAGCGTCGAGATATCGAAGCACTCGATACGCATCGGCGGCGCCGGCAGCGCCAGCGCGCTTTCGAGCTCCAGGAGCGCTTGATTGGTGCGGTCGTCAGCGTACCCCGTTCGCATCATGTAGCGCATGAGGGCATGGCGCGCATTTTTGGATGCCATATCGAGCAAACGGTGCTTTTCGCCACGCTGCGGCCTATGGAGATGGCAGGAACGCTCGCGCTTGCCTGCAAGCCACTCCCCCAGCGCCTCCGCATCCTCAAGCTCGACAGAGAGGTTTATCTCAGCTGGAATATCAGCCGTCTCGTCGTAATAGCGCTTAAGAAAGCCCGATTGAAGTTCCTCTTCGTCGACATCCAAACCCTTATCGAGAATAAACTCGCAGGTTCGAACCGTTCGACCCTCACGCACGACAAAGACGCAAGCGGCGGAGATGGTCTCCTCGCGATAGAAACCGATGACATCGATATCGACACTGGAGGGAAAAACGACTTGCTGACGGTCGTCCAGACCCCTGATGACCTCCAAACGACGTTTGACGCGTGCCGCGCGCTCAAAGTCGAGCGCCTCGGCGGCATCCGTCATCTCGGAGGTCAGCTCATCGACGACATCCTTGCGATGGCCCGACAAAAAGCGCTCGACACGCTTGACGTTCTTGGCATAGTCCGTAGGAGAAATCGCGCCGACACACGCACCTGGGCCGCGCCCGACATGGTAGTCGAAGCAGGGACGCCCGTTTTGCGCGCAAATCATATTGACGATGTCTTCCTCGCCCTTGTGGGACTCGATGATACGGCGACAACGACGCCACTCCGCACAGGATGCAGAGCAGATGGGGATAACCTTGCGCAGCGTATCTATCGTCTCACGTGCCGCACGGCTATCGGTATAGGGTCCAAAATAGCGCGTTCCCGGCTTATGACGCTCGCGCGTGTATTTGATAGCGGGATACAGGTCGCCCTTTGTAATGGCGATAAAGGGGTAGCTCTTGTCATCCTTGAGGTCGACGTTAAAGTACGGATGGTACTGGCCGATCAGGTTGCGCTCGAGTACAAGCGCCTCATGCTCGGTTTCGACAACGATGTAGTCAAAGCTCGCAACCAATTGCATCATGAGCGGTATTTTTTGGCGCTCATCCTGCAGCGTCACGTACTGGCGCATACGGGAACGCAGGTTTTTCGCCTTGCCAACGTAGATGACATCGCCCTTGGCATCTTTCCAAAGGTAACATCCGGGCTGCGTGGGAACGCGCGAAACCTGCTCGGCGAGTGTTGGAATGTTGTCGTGACCGGCCACACGCACCTACTTGCGACGAAGCAGCGCCGAGACCTCGGGCATCTTAAGAACGACGGCAAGGCCAAAGGTAACAGCAAGCGAGACGACACCCGCAACGCAAACATAGCCAAGAGTAATCAGAATCGAGCCGCCAAGTACCCCGACAAAGTGTTCAAGCGCCCACATGACGCCGGCGCCTGCGGCAGCCCCTAGGCCGCCGAGCAAAAGGCCAAAGAAACCGCCATGCAGGATAGATTTGACCTGAAGGCCACGCAGGCGACGACGCAGCCACCACAGCGAACAGCCGACCAAGATCACGTAGTCGACAACATACGAAAGCGCGATTGCCGGCATACCGAAGCCCAGCACAACGCCAAACAGCAGAACCGAGCCAGCCTGGCCGATGGCGGAATACAGGCAATAGCGGCTATAGGGCTTCATGTCGAGCAAGGCAGAGAAGCTCTTCTGCATCAACACGACCACGCCGTAGAGCGGCAGCGAGAGCGCCAGGTAGACAAGGTACTCGGACACCAGCGCCACGCCGGATTCATCGAACTTGCCGGCACAGTAAATCATGTTGAGCGGACGTGCGAAGACAATCAGGTACAGTGCGAACGGAATCAGGAAGAACAGCATCTGGGCGACGCCACGCGAAATGCCCGTGCGAACGCTGTCGTAATCCTTCTCCTGTGCGTCATGAGAGAGCTCGGTATAGAGCGCCGTCGAAAGCGAGGCGGCAATCAGCGCGTAGGGCAGCGTGTACCACAGGCGCGCATAGGCGATGACGGAAGGACCCGTCTCGGGCTGGACCACCAGCGCGGCAGCGTTGGTGATAGAAGTCGAGACAAACATGCACACCGTGGCGAGCAGCGTCGGGATACCGAGCGCAATCGTCTGGCGCAGCGCGGGGTCCTTAAAGTCGATATGGATATGGGGATGCACGCCGTGCTTGCCAAGCGCGGGAATCTGACATGCCATCTGAACAAAGACACCGAGGGTCGTACCGGCCGCAATCAAGATGATGCCGGCACGTTCGCCAAACTGTGCGGACACGGGCGCAAAACCCATAAAGCTCGCAATGACGATCACATTGTTGAGGACCGGGGCAAACGTCGACCAGAAGTAGTCGCGGTGTGCGTTGAGAACGCCCGAGAACACCGAGCCCAAACCATAAAAGAGAATCTGGATGGCAAAGAAACGGAACATGAACGCAGCGGTATCCATGCTGCCGCCGTCACCCGAAAGGAACGATTGCGTCCAGATAAAGCCCGGGGCGAACACGGTCCCCAGCAACGAAATGCCACCCAGCACCAAAAGCAGAATGCCAAGCAGGTTGCCCACGTACTCGTTCGAGGCCTCGCGACCCTGCTCACGCCTCACGCCCATGTACACGGGCAAAAACGCCGTCACGAGCATGCCGCCCATCACGAGTTCGTAGAGCATATTGGGCAGGTTGTTGGCGACCTGATAGGAGGACGAGAGTAGCGACATGCCAATAGCGGCCGCCATTGCCCACGTTCGGATAAAACCGGTGACGCGAGACACGATGGTCAGGATGGTCATAAGCCCGGCGGAACGACCAACCGTGGAGTAGTCCGACGAGCCCATGTCGTCAGTGTCATCTCGCGACGAAGGAGCTTCGGACGAGGGTGTCTGAGGCGCAGATTCTCTTGCAAAATGAGCTCCGCGCTTCAATTCTTCCTGCGGCATCGCTCAGTCCTCTCTCGTAATCGCGGCAACCGTCGCCCCGCAAAATGCAATTAAATCATCGGGTGCAAGCTCGAGCTGATAACCACGCTTGCCTCCCGAAATAAAAATGGTATCCCAAAGGACACACGTCTCATCAATGAGCGTCCGGTAGCGTTTTTTCATACCGACCGGGCTGCAGCCGCCGCGAACGTAGCCAGTCGCCGCAAGCAAATCCTTCACATGCATCATGACCAAGGACTTCTCCCCCGCGGCACGCGCGGCGGACTTTAGATCGAGCTCATCGGCAACAGGGATGCAGCACACGACATGGTCGTTGGACGGCGTCACGCAGACCAAGGTCTTAAATCCTTGACCGGGCTCCTCGCCAAGCTGCTCCGAAATCGCGACCCCCAGGCCCACCGACTCATCACCATCGTCTTCGTACGTATGTAGAACATAGGAAATGCCGGCACTTTCCAGCTCGCGCATCGCATTGGTTTTTGGCGTCTTTACAGCCTTTGCCATGACATATCCTTTCCCTCGCATTCGGACGCAAGGATTAAGTATATGTCCAATTCGGCTGCATACGTCACTTCGGCACAGCAAGCGCCATCGAATCACAAGGAGTCGATGGCGCCCAGAAACTGAATCGCCTATTTATTGAGCATCAAGTTGAGCCTGACGCTCCCGGTCACGCCTGAGCAACGGCGCCAAAAACTTGCCCGTATAACTCTGCGGACAGTCCGCAACCTGCTCCGGTGTGCCCGAAACCACGACGGTTCCGCCGCCGTTACCGCCCTCGGGACCCATATCGATCAGGCGGTCGGCAACCTTGATGACATCAAGGTTGTGCTCAATCACCAGCACCGTGTTGCCCGCATCGACCAAGCGCTGCAGTACATCGAGCAGCTGGCGGACATCCTCAAAATGAAGGCCGGTCGTCGGCTCGTCCAAAATATAGAACGTCTTGCCCGTCTGGCGTCGATGAAGCTCCTTGGCGAGCTTCACACGCTGCGCCTCGCCGCCCGAGAGCGTCGTGGCGGGCTGGCCCAGGCTCACGTAGCCTAAGCCTACATCGTACAGCGTCTGGAGCTTGCGCTTAATCTGCGGGATATTCCCAAAGAAGGCCAGCGCCTCGGTGACACTCATGTCGAGCACGTCCGAGATGGTCTTGCCACGGTAGGTGACCTCGAGTGTCTCGCGGTTGTAGCGTTTACCGCCGCAAACTTCGCAGGGAACGTAGATATCGGGAAGGAAGTGCATCTCGATCTTGATCTGCCCGTCGCCCTTGCACGCCTCACAGCGCCCGCCACTCACATTAAAGGAGAAACGACCCGGCGAGTAGCCGCGCGCCTTCGACTCCGGCGTACTCGCAAACAGTGCGCGAAGATCATCCCACAGGCCGATATAGGTAGCAGGGTTGGAACGCGGCGTACGGCCAATCGGCGACTGGTCGATATCGATAACCTTATCGATACACTCGATGCCCTCGATTTTCTTATACGGACCCACAGGGCGCGTCGAACGGTGAATGGCATTCGTAAGGGCAGGCGCAATGGTGTCGGTAACCAGGGAGCTCTTGCCCGATCCCGACACGCCGGTAACAACCGTAAGCGTACCAAACTCGATCTTGGCAGTAACGTTTTTGAGGTTGTTGGCTCGAGCGCCCGTAATTTTAAGGCAGCCGCGACCGGGCTTGCGCCGTTCATCAGGCACCCGGATCATTCGTTTGCCGGTCAGATAAGCGCCCGTCATCGACTCAGGACACGCCATGATATCGGCAGGCGTTCCCGCCGCGACTACGTGTCCGCCGTTGACGCCGGCGCCGGGCCCCATGTCGATCACGTAGTCGGCGGCACGGATTGTATCCTCGTCGTGTTCGACGACGATAACGGTATTGCCGATATCGCGCAGGCGCTCGAGCGTCTTGATCAGGCGCTCGTTGTCACGCTGATGAAGACCGATCGAGGGCTCGTCCAGAATATAGAGCACGCCCATGAGACCCGCGCCGATCTGCGTTGCCAGTCGAATACGCTGTGCCTCGCCACCGGAAAGCGTCGCCGAGGCACGATCGAGTGTCAGATAGTCGAGTCCAACATCGACCAGAAAACGCAAGCGCTCCAGGATTTCCTTGACGATACGGCCGCCGATAAACTGTTGGCGCTCGGTGAGTTCCAGGCCCTCAAAAAACTCGAGCGATTCACGGCACGACAGGCAACAAACCTCGTAAATGGACTTGCCGCCCACGGTGACGGCGAGCATCTCGGGGCGCAAACGAGCGCCGTGGCAGCTCGAGCACGGCTCCTCGCGAATGTACTTCTCCAGGCGCGCCTTGGTGTTCTCATTCGTCGTCTCGGTATAGCGCTCGTACAGGATATTGCGCACGCCCGAAAACTTGGTATCCCACTGGCTGCGACGTCCGTCGAGCTTTTGGTAGTCGACCGAGATCTTCGTATCGCCCAGGCCATCCAAAAATGCACGACGCACGCGAGGAGGCAAGTCCTCCCACGGCGTATCGGTGCTCACCTTAAAGTGTTTGCAGACCGCAGCAAAAATCTGCGGATAGTAGTTCGAATTGCCAAACAGGCTACCAAAGACTCCGTCGGCAATGGACTTCGAGGGATCCTCAATCAGCGCCTCGGCATCAACGGTTTTCTTAAAGCCCAGGCCGTCGCACTCAGGACATGCGCCGTAGGGAGCGTTGAACGAAAAATCACGCGGCTGAAGATCGTCAATGGAGTGTCCATGCTCCGGGCACGCCAAGGCCAACGAATACTCCAGAAGCTCGCCCTCGGTCCCCTCGGGAGCATCACGATCGGGCAGCATGTACACGTTTACATTGCCGTGAGCCAGCGCGGTCGCCTGCTCAACAGACTCGGCGATACGGCCCAGAGAATTCTCACGGATCACGATGCGATCGACCACGACCTCAATGTCGTGCTTGAACTTCTTGTCCAGATCGATCGGATCATCGAGCGAGCGCACTTCGCCGTCGACACGCACGCGGCTAAAGCCCTCGGCGCGAAGGTCCTCAAACAGTTTGGTGTACTCGCCTTTTCGCCCGCGCACCACCGGTGCCAGCACAAACGCGCGGCGGCCCTCCCCCGCCGCCAAGACCTTGTCGGCAACCTGGTCGGTCGTCTGGCGCTCAATGACGCGGCCGCATTCGGGACAGTGCGGGGTACCCACACGAGCGAACAGCAGGCGCAGATAGTCATAAATCTCGGTTACGGTGCCAACCGTCGAGCGAGGGTTTTTAGACGTCGTCTTTTGGTCGATCGACACCGCCGGCGAAAGGCCGTCAATTGAATCCAAGTCGGGTTTGTCCATCTGGCCCAAGAACTGGCGCGCGTAGCTTGAAAGGCTCTCGACGTATCGACGCTGGCCCTCGGCATAGATAGTGTCAAATGCCAGCGAACTCTTGCCCGAGCCAGAAAGGCCGGTAATGACCACGAGTTGGTCACGCGGAATGGAAACATCGATATCACGGAGGTTGTGCTCACGAGCGCCGCGAATAACGATAGAAGAATCAGACATGGAAGCTCCTTGCCTCCTATTGCATCGAATCATACTGCCGATGAGTTTAGCGCACTCGACGCGCACAGATGTTCGTAATACAAGATTCGCAGACCTTTAGCGTTGCGTATCGGGTGCTTTGTTTCTCGAAATGCCGTGGAAAGGTTACAGTAATCTAATACTGAACTTAATTTGCCGTAACAGAGGAACGTCCATGACCGAAGATATCCCCCTTGAAATCACTTCGAGCGACATGGCCAATCTGCCCATATTCATCGCCGTCCTTATCGTGGCCATCGTCGTGGTGCGCGTATATTTTTCAATCAAACACAATGAAAAGCCGCCCATTGCCCGCGTCTTTTGGTGCGCGACGCTCCTCATCCCGCTCGGCATGGTAGCTGCATGGATTACGAATCAATTGCTCGTAAATGAGGACAATTCCCTATGGGTCCTTTCTTATTCGGCGCTCGGTGCTACCGCCGTCATACTTCTTGTCGAGCCCTTGGTTTCGGGACTTATCGACCAAACCGATCTTGCGACGGGAACGGTTGCCTGTATTTGCCGTGACATCCTTGTCATCGCCGCTGTTTCAGCGCTCTCGTTCGTTTCACTCGAAATTGCCTGTAACGAAACGTTCTATCGCATTCCCGCCAACTCATTCGGGTTTTCCGTCGGGCTGCTCGCGACGGTTCTGCTCTCCCTTTATTTGCTGGGACAGCGTCATGGAGGCGTCATGGCCCTCGTGCCCGTCGCCTGTTGCATCCTTGGCATTGCCGAGCACTTCGTCATAACGTTTAAAGGCGAGGCCATCCTGCCAAGCGATATCTTGGCCCTTGGCACCGCAATGGAAGTGAGCGAGGGATACGAGTTTACCTTTACCGCCGGAATCGTAACCTCTCTAGCCCTGCTGGAGATTTCCCTGGGGCTTCTTTCGCTTATCCGACCGAGAAAGCTCCGTACACCCACCCATGTCTTCCCCGCAATCGCCGCTAACCTCTGCGCTTTTCTGCTAGTGACCGTTGTGGGGCTCTCGGGCTTTTCCAGCATCGACTTGGAGCAGGCGCTGAATTTTGGATTTGACCGTTGGCAGCCCATCACCACGTATGCGTCTCAGGGTTTTATCACTTCGTTCACCGAAATGGTCAACGAGTTGCCCATTGAGAAGCCCGAAGACTATACGCCCGATGAGGCGCAGAGCATCGAGCAGGAGCTCGCCGCCACCTACGACAGCACGTATGGCTCGAGCGAGCAGCGCGCGGCGGCCGTTGCCCAGTTCAATGAAATCAAGCCGACGATTGTTGCCGTCATGAACGAGAGTTTTAGCGACCTTTCGTGCTTTGAGCAGCTCCAGGCGGCCGGGTACACCGGCCCCGCATTCTACAACTCACTTCCCGACACACTTGTTCGCGGCACCATGCTCGCTTCGGTCGCCGGTGGCGGAACGGCGAACTCCGAATTCGAATTTTTGACCGGAGCGACAACGGCCTTTGTCGGATTAGGCAAAATCCCCTATCAGCTATATCAGATGAATGGCGTCAACAGCCTGGCAAAGGACCTTAAGGAGCTTGGGTATACCGCTACCGCTATGCACCCGCAAAACCCCGTCAACTACCATCGAGATAAAATCTATCAGCAGCTGGGCTTTGGAGACTTTCTTTCAATCGGCGATTTCGAAGGTGCGCCCTGTTACCATGCCGGCGTATGCGACTACGCCACCTACGACAAGATACTCGACCTGCTTAGAACCGACGAAGCCCCGCAGTTCATCTTTGACGTCACGATGCAAAATCACGGCGGCTACGACTATGGCACCGTTCCCGCCGAGGAGCTGACAAACTATTGGGTCGAGGGAGCCAGCGAGGGCGCCAATAGCGCGCTCAACACCTATCTTACCTGCATCAACGCATCTGACCGGGACCTCGAGTACTTTATCAACGAGCTCCGCAATATCGGCAGACCGGTTGTCCTTGTCTTTTTTGGCGACCATCAGCCGAGCGCCGCAACGACCCTCAACGACGAGCTGTACCCTCAGGAAGATACGGCAAGCCACGCTTTCCGTATCTATCAGTCGACATATTTTGTCTGGGCTAACTATGAAATCGCCGGCAATACCGAGCTCAACGTCTACGACACCGTCGGGGCAAACGAGATTGCAGCCATTACCCTTAATAAGATCGGCGCCCCGCTCACCGACTATCAAAAGGCTCTGCTTGCAACAAGGTCAGATGTGCCCACCATCAATGTCGCCGGCTACCTTGGTGCCGACGGGCTGCGCTACGACTTGGAATCTGAAGATAGCCCATACGCCTCGACGATCGACAAGCTGCAGCGCATGCAATACCTCGAGTTCGCCAGCAAAGTTCAGTAAGCCCGCCCATTCGTTTGGACCCATCGTATTGCAAGCACGCTCGGCCCAAATGCATCGCAAATGACTCCCGCTCGCAAACGAGGGTACAATGACGCTCGTGTCACACCACAGGGCCCCGGCCCCAACATATACAAAGGAGTCATACATGGGTTGCGAGCACGCACAGGCCGCCGGCGGACAAACGTCGCCGTCGCAATTTGAGGAGAACACGCTGTCCGAGGTCAAACGCGTCATCGCCGTGCTTTCCGGCAAGGGCGGTGTCGGCAAGTCGTTTGTCACCGGTGCCATCGCCACCGAGCTTGCCCGTCACGGCCACAAGGTCGGCGTCCTCGATGCCGACATCACCGGTCCCTCCATCCCCAAGATGTTCGGTATGAGCGGACGCCACGTCCATGCCCTCGGCAACCTTATGCTGCCCGAAATCTCCGAGCACGGCGTCAAGGTCATGAGCTCCAACCTGCTGCTCCAAAACGAGACCGACCCCGTCCTTTGGCGCGGTCCGGTCATCGCAGGCGCCATTAGGCAGTTCTGGAGCGAGACCTCGTGGGGCCCCATCGACTACCTGCTGGTCGACATGCCTCCGGGAACAGGCGATGTCGCGCTCACCGTCTTCCAGTCGTTGCCCGTCGACGGCATCGTCATCGTCACGAGCCCGCAGGATCTGGTCTCGATGATCGTCGCCAAGGCGGTCAACATGGCCGAGAAGATGAACGTCCCCATTCTGGGCATTGTCGAGAACATGAGCTATATTGAGTGTCCCGACTGCGGCAAGAAGATCGAGGTCTTTGGCAAGAGCAAGCTCCCCGAGGTCGCAGAACGCTATAACCTCGACATCTTGGGCCAGCTTCCCATCAATCCGGCACTCGCCGAGGCCTGCGATAAGGGCGAGGTCGAGACCGCACTGCCCGATGGCATGTTGCCCAAGGCAGTCTCTGCCGTCGAGGCTATTACCCCGCACGAGACCGACGAGGCCTAAGTGAACACGAGCGCCTTCTATGACGTCCTGGTAATCGGCGGCGGGGCTTCAGGCCTCGCCGCCGCCATTACGGCTGCACGTGCTGGCAAAAGCGTCTGCATCGTTGAGCGCGATGTCGCCTGCGGCCTTAAGCTCCTTGCGACCGGTAACGGCCGCTGCAACCTCTCCAACGAATCGATTGATCCTCAGCGGTATAACCACCCCGCATTCGTCGAATCTGTCATGGGCCCCCAACCCGAACAAGAGCTTATGGGTTTCTTCTCCTCGCTGGGCATCATGACAACCTCCGAGGAAGGCCGGCTATACCCGCGCTCCCTTCGCGCAGAATCGGTGCGCGACGCGCTTCTCAACGTTTGCGACCGCCTAGGTATCACCTTAATCTGCGGAGCCAACGTTGCCTCGGCGCACAAAGCTTCCGAAGGCTGGACACTCCAAATAGACCGTCCAGCGCGGGCACTCAAGGCAAAAAAGCATGACGACCGAAAATCGGAGCTCCGCTCGCTTCGGAAAGCGCTCGCCGATGTCCCTCGCAAGAACGAGGCCCTGGAGGCACATGCCGTAATTATCGCCACGGGTGGCAACCCCACCGGTATCGCCGATACGTTTAGCCTCCCCCTCACTTCGCTGCGCCCCATCCTCTGCCCCGTATCGGCAACGGTCGTCGGCGATCGGGCGGCACTCAAGACGTTGGACGGTCTGCGCGTCCGCGCCCGCTTGACGCTCGCCCGCAATCATAATGAGCTCTGGCACGAAGACGGTGAAGTCCTGTTTCGAACCTTCGGGATCTCGGGCGTCGCTGTCTTCAACCTCTCCCGTCGTATCCAGCGCGGCGATACGATCCTGCTCGACGTTTTCCCCGACCTCTCTAAAGACGAGTTGCTCGATATGCTTAACCGGCGCGTTAAGCTGCTCGGCGGCTTTTCGCCCCGCGATCCCCGTTGGCTCGACGGCATGCTCGCCCCGCAACTCTCCCGCGTCGTCTGCACAGCGTTCGAGCAGTGCCATCCAGGCTCCAACGATGTCATCCACCTGGTCTCGATCCTCAAGCATTTTAAGTTGCTCGTCGAAGGAACCGCCGAGGAGCGCTCGGCGCAGGTCACGCGTGGTGGCGTATCTGTCGAGAGCATCTCAACACCCAGTCTACGCGCGCGCAGCGTTGTCGACACCCCGCTTTACGTCTGCGGCGAAGCGCTCGACATCGACGCCGATTGCGGAGGCTTTAACCTTGCGTGGGCATGGCTCTCGGGCATTCGCGCTGCAAGCAGCCTGTAGCCGCGCAGTCTATAATCAAAAACGCATTCGGGCCGTCTGGGATACCGGACGGCCTCTTTCTTGCCTCTAAGGAGACCTCGATGATTGAAATCACCCAAGTCAACGCGTCGCTCGATGAAGCCGGCGATGAAAATGCCTGCCTCATTGTTGGCAAGCGAGTCGCCAAGCGCGTCCTACGTTGCAAAGACTCCGAGATCAAGTCCATCGAGCTCCACCGCAAGTCAATCGACGCTCGCAAAAAACGAGACGTCCATTTTATCCTGAGCTTTCGTGTTGAGCTGACCAGTCCCCACCTCGAGCGAGAAGCGGTCGACAGCGTTTCCGAGCGTGACCGCTCGCGCGTACGCGCGATAAAAGACGATGGGTCTTCATTCCCCACCCCCGTCTCCGACGCACCTCAAGAACGCCCTGTCGTTGTCGGCGCCGGATGCGCTGGCCTTTTCGCCGCGCTAACGCTCGCCGAAGCAGGTCTTAAGCCCTTGCTCATCGAGCGCGGCGACCCGGCATTTCGCCGCTCGCATGCGATCGACCTCTTTCTAAAGGAGCGCATCCTCGACCCCGAGAGTAATATCCAGTTTGGTCTGGGCGGCGCGGGGACCTTCTCGGACGGCAAGCTCAATACGGGAACAAAAAATCCCGCCCATCGCCTTATCCTCGAAACCTTCGTCGAGGCGGGTGCGCCCCGCGATATTCTGTGGGATGCCAAGCCGCACATTGGCTCCGACATCCTTCCCACGGTTGTCACCGCTATATCCCAGCGCATCGAGCAGCTCGGAGGTATCGTCCGTTATCGAACAAAGCTCGTCGACATTCACATCGACGCGTCTGGCGCCATCACCGGTATTGATGTCCAATCGTCCCAAGACGCCGCTTACGAGCCAATCGAGACAAAGCACCTCATCCTCGCCTGCGGGCATTCTGCTCGCGATATTTTTGAGCTCCTTAAGGACCACAACGTGGCCCTCGCACAAAAGACCTTTGCCATGGGCGTTCGCATCGAGCATCCGCAGCGCGACATCGACCGAGCCCAATATGGAGCCTTGGCGGGACATCCTGCCCTCGGAGCAGCCCCCTACAAGCTCGTCGCCCATCTTCCCAACGGCCGCAGCGTGTTCTCGTTTTGCATGTGCCCCGGCGGGCAGGTTGTCGCCGCCTCTTCCGAGCAGGGCCACCTGTGCGTCAACGGCGCCAGCCTCAATGCCCGCGACGGACGCAACGCAAACGCCGCCCTGCTCGTTAACGTCACGCCTGAGGACCTTCCCAACGATGACCCGCTCGCCGGCATCGAGCTCCAGCGCGCCTGCGAGGCGGCCGCCTATCGCCTAGGCGGTTCCAACTGGAACGCACCGGCACAACTCGTCGGAGATTTCCTCGCAGGACGCGCCAGCAAGGCGCCCGGAAAGGTAAAGCCCACCTATCCGCTCGGTGTGACCTGGACGGCAATTGACGAAGCCCTGCCGCAGCATATCGTCGAGTCGCTCCGCCTGGGACTTCCCCTACTCGGAAAAAAGCTACGAGGCTACGACCGCCCCGATGCCGTTCTTACCGGCGTGGAGACTCGTTCGAGCTCACCTGCCACTGTCACCCGAGACCGAACGTGCCATGCCGTGTCGACCCCGGGCCTCTACCCTTGTGGTGAGGGAGCTGGATATGCTGGCGGCATCATGAGCGCGGCCACCGACGGCATCCGTTGTGCCGAAGCCCTGATTGCAGACCTCTAACGCACGAATTCCAGTGCGCAAAAGACACAGGCCCCGAGCTCCACAGGGAACTCGGGGCCTGTTCGCTATTTCTTAAACCGTGCACCCTGGCGTTTTCTGCCCGATGCGAACGTGGAACCCTTGCGGGCCTGTGAACGTAAGCGCTCGATCGTCTCGTCCTCAGACGCGCCCTCGAGCATCGCCCGAATCTGAACGACGGCATCGCGCAGGCGCGCCGCCTCCTCAAAGTCCATGGCGGCAGAAGCGTTACGCATATCCTCTTCCATGGTTTCGACAATCCGCACAAGCTCGTCATGCGGCAGTTCTTCCAACTGCTCCGCAAGTGTCTGCTCGGGCGCCACCGTTTCCGGCACGCCGCCCTCGCCCGACTCATCGGGCGTATAGAATGCGCCATGACCAAGAGAGTCGCCCTTCGAGCGTCCCTTGGAGCCCACAGTTTTTTCGGCCTCGGCAATAAAACTTGAGATGTCGTTGATGGCCTTGCGCACTGTCTTGGGCACAATGCCATGTTCTTCGTTATATGCCATCTGAATCTCGCGACGGCGCTGCGTCTCCTCGATGGCCTCTTTCATCGAATCGGTCACAACGTCTGCATACATGATGACTTCACCATCGGCGTTACGGGCCGCACGGCCAATCGTCTGAATCAGCGAACGGCGGTTGCGCAAGAAGCCTTCCTTATCGGCATCGAGAATTGCCACCAGTGAGACCTCGGGGAGATCCAAGCCCTCGCGAAGCAGGTTGATGCCAACGAGAACATCGATCTTGCCCTCGCGCAGCGTTCGCAGGATCTCGACACGGTCCATTGTCGCCGTATCAGAGTGCATGTAATTGACCTTAATGCCCGCGTCGAGCAGATGGTCGGTCAGGTCCTCGGCCATGCGCTTGGTCAACGTGGTCACCAGCACGCGCTCCTTGCGGGCAACGCGCTCGCGAATCTCGTCCTCAAGATCGTCAATCTGGCCGCGAACTGGACGCACGTCAATCTTGGGGTCGAGCAGGCCAGTCGGACGAATAATCTGCTCCACATCGTTTTGGCTCACCCGCAGCTCGTAGTCGCCCGGCGTGGCCGAAACATAGATAAACTGGGGTATCCTTGCCTCAAACTCATCGAAACGAAGCGGGCGGTTATCGAGCGCCGAGGGCAGGCGAAAACCGTGTTCCACCAGCGTCACCTTACGCGAGCGGTCACCTTCGTGCATGCCGCGAATCTGCGGCACCGTCACATGGCTCTCATCGATGATGCAGAGCATATCCTTGGGAAAGTAATCGATTAGGGTAAACGGCGGCTCACCCGGCTTGCGACCGTCCAGATGACGCGAGTAGTTCTCGATGCCGTTGCAAAAGCCCATCGTCTCGAGCATCTCAAGATCATAATCGGTGCGCTGCTGCAGACGCTGCGCCTCGAGCAACTTGTCGGTCGCCTTGAGCTCCGCCACGCGCTTCTCGCACTCTTCGCTGATCGATTTCAGAGCAGCCTTGACCTTCGGCTTCTCGGTCACGTAGTGTGATGCCGGCCATACGGGGATGGCCTCGTACTCACGAAGCATCTCACCGGTGACCTCATCGATCTCGGCAATCAGCTCGACCTCGTCGCCAAAGAACTCAAACCGCAACGGATGCTCGGCATAAGGCGGATACACGTCGACAACATCGCCGCGCACGCGGAACGTGCCACGCGCCAGGTCATAGTCATTGCGATCATATTGAATGTCGATAAGCGCATGGATAAAGTCATCGCGCTCGAGCGGCACCTTCTTGTCGACGTTTGGAGCCAGACCCGCATAGTCCTCAGGAGAGCCAATGCCATAGATACACGAGACCGATGCGACAACGATCACATCACGTCGAGAGAGCAGTGACGCGGTCGCCTGATGGCGCAGCATCTCGACCTCTTCGTTAATCGAGGAGTCTTTCTCGATATATGTATCGCTTTGCGGCACATACGCCTCGGGCTGATAGTAGTCGTAGTACGAGACGAAGTAGACCACAGCGTTATTGGGAAAGAACTCTTTGAGCTCGCTCGCAAGCTGAGCGGCGAGCGTTTTATTCGGAGCCATGACAAGGGTCGGCTTACCCAAGGCCTCAATGGTTTTGGCCATCGTAAAAGTCTTACCCGAACCAGTCACACCCAGCAAAACCTGATAGCGGTCTCCGTCCCTCACGCCCCGCACAAGTGACTCAATGGCCTTGGGCTGGGAACCGGCAGGCTCATAGGGGGAAACGACTTCAAACGGCACCTCAGCGCCCTCAACGCCAAAGCGCTTAAGTTCACCACCAACGCGTTCTACTTCAAATTCCGCCATGGATACTCCTAACTCATACATCTGCAGTATACGCAGGCGGTGGGCTTAGTCCTATACGAACCGATCGGGATAGAGAGTCTTATATCGAACCCAGGCATTATTGACGCGAATCAGATAAGCCTGAGTTTCAGGGAAGGTAATCGCATTATGGAGTGACGTGTTCTGCTGCGCCCATCCGTCGACATTGCCCATACCGGCGTTATAGGCGGCGATGGCACTATCCGTCGACCCGTTGAAATAGGCGAGAAGATACGAGAGGTATGCGCAGCCAAACTCGATATTCATAGCTGGATCGTTAAGGTTATCGGCCGAATACTCCCCACCATCGACAAGGCCCTTGGCAATCATATCCTGGGCAGTCTCGGGCATCAGCTGCATCAATCCCTGAGCACCCTGATTCGACTCGGCCTCGGGATCCCAGTTCGATTCCGACTTAATGACAGCGCACACCAGATACGGATCCAGATTATGCGAAATACTGGATTGCTTTACATACGCCTCGTAGTCAATCGGATACAGCGGCTTAAAGAAAGCGGCAGGGGCACACGAGTAGACGAGCGAAATAAGGCCGAAGACGAACACAACGGCAAGTGGCGCCACGCGATACCACGTAAAGAAACGTGCCTTAGGCATCGGCCTCCTCCTTATCCGGAGTATCTATAAACCCGTGGCATGCAAGCCATGAGTCAAGCTGCTCAAAGAGCGAATTATCGCCTGCGGCATTATCAATCACCGTTGTAGCGAGATTGCACAGCGCAGACTCATCGGGCTGGCAAGCAGAACGAGCATCGAAATCGGATGGCTCCATGCCACGTTGAATAGCGCGCTCGCGACGAACTGACAAAGGGGCGCTGATGACCAGAATTTCATCAGCCAAGCCAAATGCATCCTCAAAACCAGTCGGAGCAGAAACCTCGACCACCGCAAAGGGATAACGGGGAGATGAAACCGTACAACAAACCGGATCGAGAATCCTAAGCGAAAGCTGTTCAATCAGAACAGGATGCACGATGCCATTGAGCCGTGCGACCGAATCAGGAGAAGCGAAAGCTCGAGAAGCGAGGATGCTGCGGCGAATGCCGCCTTCCTCATCCAAAATGTCCCAACCGAATTCATCCGCGAGAGTATTGACGATATCAGAGCCCGGCACATACAGAGATTTTGCAAGCTCATCCAGATCGATAAGCATAGCGCCACGAGATTCGAAATAGCGGCAGGCCGTCGACTTACCCGAAGCAATATTGCCCAAGACAAATACGGTAAACATCAAGCCCTCCCTAACGCCAATGCGAGTAATTATCGCTCAAATACACTAGAAGGACTCAAAATACAGCCAAAGAGTAAGAGCGCATACGGGGGAGGTAGGTCCCAAAGGACAACGTGTATACAACGCAAAAAAGGGGGAGGCCGCGAGGCCTCCCCCTTCTCAGTTCAAGCGTACGGCTCGGTGCCGTCCACCGGTCAGCGGCG
>NZ_JBCOIL010000026.1:0-41050 GCF_040926265.1 Collinsella aerofaciens
TGCGACGCGGAAATCGCGCGCTGTCGCCGCGCCCCGCAGTGCCCGCTTCCCCCGAGAACAATTATCAGTGCAGGTAGCGGGCTTGCGATTTTAGGAAGATCGAGGGAATGGTCAGGGGTCGTGGGTCAAACGTAGTAGATAAGCGCGATTCGTGGCGTGGCTATTCCGGATGCCACGGTTTCACTCCTCTAGCGCGACATTTCAAGGCGCTTTTGATTAAGACACTTTTGAGGAGGAGTGTCCCTGATGACTGGGCGTTTAAGAACGTCCAATGACTAAGTTGCAGGTGGTGGCGGTTGTGCTACACTTACGCAGCGTATATGACGCAATCATCTCGATACAGATCAATGATGTCCGTCGTTTTTGTACGGAGCTAGACTGTTTAGCCGCCCTGAAGGTTTATGCAGGGAGCATGTGATCACAGGGCTTGAAAAGAAAGTTGAGCAAACACTGTGTCTGATCAACAGCAAGAAAACGAAATAACGACGGCGCAAACCGCTCCCGCTGCACCGGTTGCGTCGGACCAGGCCGTGAAGCCTGCGCCGGTGCAGGCCTCGGTTCCTGAGGCCTTCAAGGCCGCTTCGACGCCTGCGCCCGCATCGGCTGAGAAGGTCTCGCCTGCCGCTGGCGAGGGCGTTGCCCCTGCGGCCGAAGAGGATGCCGCGCCCGTAAAGCCCAAGCGCATACGCCGTGCGTCTAAGCCCGCCGCTGACGGCGAGGAGGCTGCAAAGCCCAAGCGTCGCACGACGCGCACCACGCGCGCGAAGCGGCCCGTTGCCGCCGATGCCTCGGCCCCCATTTCCGATGAGGTCGCGCAGGCCCGTGCGCTGGCGCAGATTAGCGAGGCTCAGGTTGTGCGCGCCCGTCGTCGTGCTGCCGAGCGCGAGGCCGCGGCACTGACCGAGCTTGCAGCGCCGGTCGTCTCCGAGGCGCCTGCGGCCACCGAGGCCCCTGTCGCGGGGCAGCCGACCGAGAAGCCGGCTCCGCGCACGCGTCGTCGTGCGGCCAAGTCTCAGCAGGATGCTGAGCAGGCGGCTCAAGAGTCCGGTGAAGCTCCGGCTCGTTCTGTGGTAGGGGAGGGTGAGCAGCCCTCTGAGTCTGCAACACCTGCCGAGGCCAACGAGGTTCCCGTTGTCGATCCCGCTCTTCGCCCGCACCGTCGCGGCCGCAAGCCCAAGGCCTTCGTCGAGGCCGAGAAGGCTGCCGCCGCCGCAGCAGCCGCAGCTCAGGATGCCGCGATGACCGCCGCGCCCGCGCCCGTCGCCGACACTCCTGCCCAGGGAACCGCTGCCACCGAGGTCGGAGCACCCGCCGAGGACGAGCCCGCCGATGTTCGTCCCGGTCGCAGCCGTCGCACGGCCGCTAAGCGCTCGTCCAAGGCCAAGGGTTCGAAAAAGGACACGTCCGAGGACTCGGGCAACGAGATCGCCGAGGCAACCGTCGACTCCGCTTCCGATGCCGAGAACACCGGTCAGCCGGCAGCCGAGAAGCCCAAGCGTACGCGCAAGAAGTCTGCAAAGGCTAAGGCTGTCGAGCAGCAAGCCGATGCCGAGCCCAATGCCGATGCCGATACCAAGGCCGATAACGAAGTCCCGGCCGACACCGACACGGCAACTTCGGCGGCCAAGGGCGCCACGACCGCCGAGTCCGACGAGAACGCCCGCCCCAACCGCCGTCAGCACAAGCGCAACGACGAGCGCAACGAGCGCAAAGACGAGCGCAACAACGATCGCCGCAACCGTCAGCGCGATCGCAAGCAGCGCAACAAGGAGCGCAACGCCGCCCCCACCGAGCCTACGCTTTCGCGCGAGGAACTCGCGGCCATGAAGGTTGCCGAGCTGCGCGAAAAGGCCAAGGAGTTCGAGATCGAGACGACCGGCAAGAAGAAGGCCGAGCTCGTCGAGGAAATCTACACCACCGCTGCGAAGGCTGAGGGCTTCCGTGACATTAAGGGCATTCTGCAGATTCGCCCGGACAGCTCCGGGATCATCCATGCCCACGGCTACATGAAGTCCAGCGACGACGCCTTTGTTCCCGCATATCTCATCCGTTCCGCACGCCTGCGTACGGGCGACGTGATCGAGGGCTCGCTGCGCCCCTCACGCGGCGGCGACAAGCGCGCCGGCCTTGCCAAGATCACAACCGTCAACGGCCTTGATCCCGAGCAGGCCCGTAACCGCCCCAAGTTCGGCGACCTCACGCCGGTCTATCCCAATGAGCCTCTGCGTATGGAGCACGGCAAGGATTCCATTACCGGTCGCGCTATCGACATCGTGTCGCCGATCGGCAAGGGCCAGCGTGGTCTGATCGTGTCGCCGCCCAAGGCCGGCAAGACCACGATCCTCAAGAAGATCTGCCAGTCTATCTCAATCAACAATCCTGAGGTGCACCTCATCTGCCTGCTCGTCGACGAGCGCCCCGAAGAGGTCACCGATATGCAGCGCTCCATCAAGGGCGAGGTCGTGGCCTCGACCTTCGATATGCCCGCCGACAACCATACTCGCGTGGCAGAGCTCGTGATTGAGCGTGCCAAACGCATCGTGGAGCTGGGTGGCGACGTCGTGGTGGTGCTCGACTCTATCACGCGCCTTGCCCGCGCCTACAACCTGGCAGCTCCCGCCTCGGGCCGTATCCTGTCGGGCGGTGTCGATTCGGCGGCGCTCTATCCGCCCAAGCGTTTCTTGGGCGCTGCCCGCAACATCGAGAACGGTGGCTCGCTTACCATCCTGGCCTCCGCCCTCATCGATACCGGCTCCAAGATGGACGAGGTCATCTTTGAGGAGTTCAAGGGTACCGGCAACATGGAGCTCAAGCTCGACCGCGACCTGGCCGACCGCCGTATCTTCCCGGCCATCGATCCCGTTGCCTCGGGCACGCGCAACGAGGATCTGCTGGTCGACGAGCAGATGCGCCCGTTTGTCTTTGGCCTGCGCCGTATCCTCGCCGGCATGAACAATACCGAGCGCGCGGCCGCGTCGTTTATCAAGGGCCTCAAGGGCACCAATACCAACCAGGAGTTCCTGGTGCGTTCGGCAAAAAAGCACAGCGATTACGAGCAGACGTTCTAGGCCGTTCGCTGCACGCGACAACAACCATAGACATGCCAGAAGGGCCGGGGTTTAGATCCTGGCCCTTTTCGTATAGCCGCTCGCCAGCGGTTATTGACCTCACGACCGGCAAGCAGCGATTTTCCCGTTTCAATCCCGCTTCGTCGCTTGCAATCCCCAAGGGGGTTTCGCATAATAGCTGTTAAGCTTCGCGACGGAAAACGCAGATGAAACGAACCATATACCGTTGCTTTGGGGCATAGCCCCGCTTCATCTTCTCTCGCGCAGCCAACTGAATGATGCGATTTTGGTGCTGGAAGATGGGGAGACTCATGGCTTCTTCTGATGCAACACAACGAGCAGTCCTTGCTGGACTTTCCTGCGGAATCGGCCTTGCCGCTCCCGTGGTGATGTATGCTGCCACGCTGCCGTTTTCGTCGGTGAACGAGACGGTCGTCGCGGGCGCTGTTCCCTTTGCCGTGGGTGCGGTGGCGGGCGTGGGTATCTATGCCGCCTCGCTCGGCATTTCTGAATATCGCGCGCAGCATGCCGAGCGCCTGTTCGAGCCCGACGCCATGGGTGGCGCTGCGAACGTCAGCCAGCATCAAAATGAGTTCCAGACCGCCTCGATGCCCGCTCAACAGCAGTGGGCTGCCCCTCAGGGCGTTGCTGCTGCGGCTCCTGCCGTTCAGGCAAACGCTGCGCAGCCCTCTTCGGTTTTCTCCGGCCTGACCGGTGCCTTCCAGCGCCGCCGTGCCGACGATGGCGTCCCCACCATCGCCCGCGCCGCAGACGCCATGAGCGAGGCCGACGCCTGGTCCATGATCGATAGCATGCTCGACGACGATTCGCCAGTCAGCTGCGACCCCACGCGCTCACGCGACGTCTACCAGGTCGCTATCGACGAACTCACCTACGGCGGGCAGACCGGCTCCTATAACCGCGATGACATCGCTGCCGCTGCGCGTGCCGTCTCGGGCTCTCATGCCGCTCCTGCGGGCAGCACGGCCGCCTTTGTGGCTGCCGTGGCTAACGCCGCCAACAACGCCGCCACGGCTCAATCCGTTACGTATGACACTGCCGTGCCCGTGACTCCGGCCGCCGCCACCGCCGCTGACCCTTACGCCAACGAGCCGCTGGCCGTCGACGAGGAGACTATTGCCGCCCGCCGCGCTGCCGAAAGCTCGCTGTGGGGCGCCCCTGCACAGCAGCAGGCGGCGGAGGCGGTGCCGTACAACGCGAACCTAGCCAACATGCCGATCATCAGCGACGCCTCTGCTGCAGCTATCGATCTCGATGACCTTGACGAGCCGGTCATCTCGAACGACATGCCGTATGTGGTCGCTGCCCCGGTCGATGTCCCGGCCTCCGCGTCCCAGTCCGTCGTAGTCGACGATCCTGTCGATGCGACTTCCGAGGAAGACGTCCCCATGGCCGATTATTCGGGCCACGAGGGCATGTGGGCAGCCGCTGCCGCAATTTTGGACGAGGTCGTCGAGCCTGCTTCCGTTGCCGCTCCGGTGTTTACGCCTGCTCCTCAGCCCGCTGCCCCCGCTTACGTCGGTCGCCACAGCGCTGTGTTCCCCGAGGATACCGCCCGCATCTCGCGCGAGGGTATCGAGCGTGCCGAGGCCATCGCTGCTGGCATCATGGAGAACCGTCGTCACGAGCGCGTCAATCAGATCCTCGAGGAGGAGATCGACCGCCTGCAGTCTGCAGCGGTGAGGCGCACAGGCCGTGCCTATCTGAGCGTTATCGAGGGTGGCACCGCCAGCTTTGAGCCGCTCTGTGCGGAGGCATAACTTCTGCATGCTTAAACTCGATCGAAAATGGGCGGTTGCGACCTGCCTGATGGTGCTGCTCATCTGGGGCAATTCGATGGTTCCCGGCACGGGGTCCGGTTCATTGAGCTTGTCGATTATGGAGGCCGTTCGCGGCTTTTTCCACGGCATAGGGCTTCCGTATGAGTGGGTGACCAACTTCGTCATTCGCAAGTGCGCGCATTTTACCGAGTACATGGTGCTCGGTATTCTGGCGACGCACGCTTTCGATATCGAGGGTCGTCGCACCTTTGACGTGCTGCTTCCCACGGCGGTGTTTTTGCTGCTGATCCCATCGATTGACGAGACGATTCAGCTCTTTGTGCCCGGTCGCGCCGGCATGATCACCGACGTGATGATCGATTGCTGCGGAGCGATGACGGGCGTTGTGCTTCGATATCTTCTACGATCGCTCATATGTGCTAAAAAGGCCGCCTAGGACACATTGCTTGGTCCTAGGCGGCCTTTCTTTGTTTGGGGGCTTATTCGGGGCGTGGCGGCGTTATACCGTTGAATGGGATTGCTGGACGTTGCGGCGCCCCTTTGGCGCGCCTACAGCTGAAGCGCGGCGGCACCCAGGGCCAGGCAGCCCATGATGCCCTGCTTGCCCTCGAGGCTATTGTTGACGATGTAGGTATCGATGTCGTTGACCTCGGGAGTGACGATGTAGCCGTTGAGCATCTCGGCGCACTTTTTGCGTGCGAGCGGCACGATGGGGGTGTGGTCGGCAACGCCGCCGCCGATGATGATCTTCTGCGGGGCATAGCACAGCGTGTAGGTCATGAGCGCCTGTGCCAGATAGCCTGCGAGCAGGTCCATGGCCTCCGGGTCATCGGCCATGTCTCCGGCGCTCTTGCCGTCCCAGCGCTTTTTAACGCCGGGACCGGCGATGAGGCCCTCGAGGCAGTTGTCGTGGAAGGGGCAGGCGCTATGCTCGCCAATGGTGTCGCGCGGGTCGCGCGTGACCAGGATGTGGCCGGCCTCGGGATGCATCATGCCGTGGACGAGCTGGCCGCCCGAAAGCACGCCGGCACCCACGCCGGTGCCGATCGTCAGGTACACCACGTCGGTGAGGCCCTGCGCGCAGCCAAAGGTGACCTCGCCCAAGCAGGCGACGTTGACGTCGGTATCGTAGCCGCAGGGGACCTTGAGCTCGTTTTGGATGGTGCCTAGTAGGTCAAAGTAACGCCATGCGGTCTTGGGCGTCTCCAAGATCTTGCCGTACTGGGGCGAGGCAGGGTTGACCGCGGTGGGGCCAAAGGCGCCGATGCCCAGCGCGGCGATGCCCTTGTCGGCAAACCATGCGTTGACGGCCTCAACGGTCTCCTGCGGGGTCGTGGTCGCGATCTGCTCGCGCTCCAGGACCGTGCCGTCCGCATAGCCCGTGGCGCAGACCATCTTGGTGCCGCCGGCCTCGAGTGCTCCGATAAGCTGCTGCTCTGCCATAGCGTCCCTCTCTTGGGCGAGTTGTCCCTTGACTAAAATATAGCGCTCTAAATTAAGAAAGCACTATAAAAAGAAGCCCTGCAACGCGACGGGCGATGCGGGGCCTCTTTGGTTGCTTTAGTTGCCGGGCCGCCCTTACCCGCGCGGCTTGATTTTATCACGCAGGGACTTGAGGTTCTCCAGCGCGGCGTTGAGTGTTTCGTCTCGCTTGGCAAAGTGGAAGCGGACCAGATGGTTGACGGGCTCGCGGAAGAAGCTCGAGCCGGGAACGGCGCCCACGCCAACCTTAGACGCGAGGTCCTCACAGAACTCGAGGTCGCTGTCGTAGCCGAACTCCGAGATATCCATCATCACGTAATAGGCGCCCTGCGGTACGTTGTGCTTAAGTCCGATACTATCGAGCCCTTGGCAGAACAGGTCGCGCTTGGCGGTATAGAGGTCGAGGACCTCATCGTAATAGCTGTCGTCGAAGTTGAGAGCGGTAACGACGGCTTCCTGCAGGGGAGCGGCGGCGCCCACCGTGAGGAAGTCGTGGACCTTCTTGATGCGCTCGGTAATCTCGGCCGGGGCGATGGTGTAGCCCAGGCGCCAGCCGGTGATGGAGTAGGTCTTAGACAGCGAGCTGCAGCTGATGGTGCGCTCGAACATGCCAGGCAGCGTGGCCATGTAGACGTGCTCATGGGGTGCGTAGACGATGTGCTCGTATACCTCGTCGGTGATGCAGTAGGCGTCGTACTTTTTGCAGAGGTCGGCGATAAAGGTGAGCTCCTTGCGCGTGAAGACCTTGCCGCAGGGGTTGGACGGGTTGCACAGGACGATGGCCTTGGGCTCGTTGTCGCGGAAGGCCGCCTCGAGGACCTCGCGATCGAAGTCGAACGTGGGCGGGTTGAGCGGCACATAGATGGGCTCAGCGCCCGAGAGAATCGTGTCGGCGCCGTAGTTCTCGTAGAACGGCGAGAAGATGACGACCTTGTCTCCGGGGTTCGTGACCGTCATCATGGCGGCCATCATGGCCTCGGTGGAGCCGCATGTGACTACGATGTTCTCGTTGGGGTTGATCGGCATGCCCATAAAGTGTTCCTGCTTGGCCGCGAGTGCCTCGCGCATGGCCTGGGAGCCCAAAGTGATGGAGTACTGGTGATAGAGCGGCTTGGGGTCGCTGGCGATGGTGCTCAGGCTCTCGAGCAGCTGCACAGGAGGATCGAAGTCAGGGAAGCCCTGCGAGAGGTTGACGGCGCCGTACTTATTAGAGATGCGCGTCATGCGGCGGATGACCGAATCGGTAAATCTCGCCGTACGGTTGGAGAGTTCTTTCATGCTGGTCCTTTCGAGCATTTGCAGTGGGGCAAGTTTACTCCTATGAAACCGGTGGGAATTGCTCGAAACGCGCTCGAAAAACTCTTTTCAAAATTCTTGAAAATTGGGGCTTGCATCGCGTGGCGTTCCTTGCGATAATAGTCGAGCGCGAAGCGCACAGGACACGGTGGGTGTAGCTCAGTTGGCTAGAGCGACGGGTTGTGGTCCCGTAGGTCGAGGGTTCGAGTCCCTTTACCCACCCCAGTTCTTGCTTCGTGTTGATATCGGGTCGTTAGCTCAGTTGGTAGAGCAGGGGACTCTTAATCCCAAGGTCCAGGGTTCGACCCCCTGACGGCCCACCACACGATATCTCCTCTAAAGTCCGCCACAATGGACTTTAGCTTTGGGTCGTTAGCTCAGTTGGTAGAGCAGGGGACTCTTAATCCCAAGGTCCAGGGTTCGACCCCCTGACGGCCCACCAAAGAATGTTAAGACGGTCAACTTCGGTTGGCCGTCTTTTTTTGTTGACCTTTCATGGGGTCGAACCCGAAAGGGCGCGGAGCTGAGGAAATGCGTAAGCATTTACCAGCGCAGCGCGCAAGGCGCAAAGCGCCGCAACGGCCGCCTGCACGGCGAAGTACGCCTGTGCGAGCGCGATTTCAGGTTTGTTTGGGTCTCCGTTTTGGGCGATTAAATAGCATGCGTAGCGTGTCAGCTTGTAGTCTTTTACGGCTCGTTTGGCGATGCCGGCATCTACCATTTTGCTGGCCTCAGCAAAATGGGCGGCAACAGGCATTTTATTGGTGTCACACGATGCCATGGATCTCTTAACCGCAGTCTCAAAATTACGCCATTGGGCGTATCCGAGGGGCTCCATTAAATCGCGTGCGAGCCAATACTCAACGCCGTCTTCTACATGGGTGTAGCTGTCAAGTTCGACACGCAATTTCTCGATATCCCTGCTGTCCATATCTCTTCCTTTCTGTTCATTTGTCTACGTGGACTATGTCGACTCTGTATTAAGAATAAGGATACGCTGTCGTGCGGACACGAATGGGCCCCGTGTCGCTTTGAGCTCACGGGGCCCATAGATATCGATTAGTTGTGTTCTGCTCTAGATGGGTGCTCAGCTTAGTCTGCTCGATAGTGCGATCCGAGACTTTCGGTTCGCTTACGCATGGCTTTGACCATTTCCTGTGCTAGTTGAATCTGCGATTGCAGGCGGGCGAGGGCTGCGACTTCGCTGTCCAGGACTTTCTGCGTGCTCAAGGTCGTTGCCTCCGTCTTCAAGCCCTCAAGCTCGTGTAGTGCCTCGGATAGGCCCGTCTCTGTGCGGTTGATCATGCAATAGGTGCTCATCGTGTGTTTGAGGCCGTGCGTCAGGCGTTCGGCATCTGTTGTGGCAATGCCGTACTGGGGGAGGGCGATATCCGCTTTCAGAGCTGCCTCAGGCTCTTTCTGCGCTGCAAGGGCTGCCGATGCGCCAGCGATGCGCCCAAACACGATGCCGTTGGCGCTTGACAGGCCGCCGATGCGGTCGGCGCCGTGCATGCCGCCTGTTGCCTCGCCACAGGCGTAGAGGCCCTCAACGCCCGTGCACGCGGTCTTGTCGATCTTGATACCGCCGTTGGCGGCGTGGGCATACATCGCCACGCGCATCTCGTCGGTCGGCGCGATGCTATGCTCGTCTTGTAGCCAAGTGGCAAAGGTCTGCACAAACTCGGGGACGTTCTCGCGGGGGAAGTCGTAGTGGAGCGCGAGGCCTTCGGCACCCGCTTGATCGATGGCAAGATCGATGGCGCGGGAGGCCAAGCGTGACGTGAAGGGACCATATCCGGAGCGCTGATCGAGCAGGTCGTCCAGCTTGTCGTCGGCAATATCGATCGGTTGGTCAAATGTGACGTAGCGCCAGGTCTTCTCGTTAAAGACCAGGTTGCGCTTAGGCTCAATGAAGCCCGGCATCATCTGCATGAACTCTATATTAGTAAGGGACGCACCGTGCACCAGTGCGATGGCCTGCGAGGAGCTGAGCACGTCTGCCGAAGTGAGGCTGCGCTCGAACAGTCCGCCCGTGCCTCCGGCGGCGATGATAGTGGCGTTGGCTGCCATAGGCACGAGATGCTCGTTTGCACGGTCATAGAGCACTGCGCCGACAATCTTTCCGTTCGCATCCTCAACAAGGTCGATAAGTTCGTGGCGGGGGAACAGGCGAATGCCAAGCAACTCGATTTGGGCCGTACACGCGTCCTCAAGCGGCTTGCGGGTGAGGCCGCGCCACATACGCGTCTTATGGTCAAAGCAGGGGATAAACTGCTTCTGCTGGGCGCTTTCGGCACTTTGCGGACGCTGGAGCTCAACACCTAGATCCTGCTCGAGCCATTGGATGGCCTGAGGAATACCGTGGACAAACGTCTGGACGAGTTCGGGGTCGGCAACGCCGCCGCCGACGGTCTGGATGGTGTCGATGAGGTCCTGCTCGTCGTCTTCGTCGACGGGACCAATCAGGCCGAGGCCCCAGGTGCCCGGGAAAAAGCTCGATCCGCTCATGGTCTTGCCGGCGCTTGCCACAGCGACGGTTACACCCGTGCGTGCCGCTTCGATGGCGGCGCAAAGGCCCGCAATGCCAGATCCAATTACCAGTACATCAGTCGATTCCATCGGATTCCTTTCTCGTCCGGCGCATTGTCGCACGGGTGATCGGCAAAGGTATCGCAAAGATTGGATAAATCGGTAAAGGGCCAAATTGGAAGGTGGGCGTCACCGATACCTTAACGCCCGCTAAGAAGTTGCGGTGGAATAGTTCCTGTTTGGAAGGATGGGGCGGCTGTTTAGGAACTATTTCACCGCAACTGAGGGAGGGACAAAAAAGAGCCGCTACCCAAGTGGATAGCGGCTCCAAAGCTCAACTATATGAGCATCGCGCAAGCGCGATTAGGCCTTGAGGGCCTCCTCGACGGCGACGGCGCAGGCGACGGTGGCACCGACCATGGGGTTGTTGCCCATGCCGATGAGACCCATCATGTCAACGTGCGCAGGCACGGAGGAAGAACCGGCGAACTGGGCGTCGGAGTGCATACGGCCCATGGTGTCGGTCATGCCGTAAGAGGCAGGGCCGGCGCCCATGTTGTCCGGGTGCAGGGTACGGCCAGTGCCGCCACCAGAAGCGACGGAGAAGTACTTCTTGCCAGCCTCGATGCGCTCCTTCTTGTAGGTGCCAGCGACGGGGTGCTGGAAGCGCGTGGGGTTGGTGGAGTTACCGGTGATCGAGATGTCGACGTTCTCGTGCCACATGATGGCAACGCCCTCGCGGACGTCGTCGGAGCCGTAGCAGTTAACGGCAGCGCGGGGACCATCGGAGTAGGGGATGGTCTCGACGACCTTGAGCTCGCCCGTGTAGTAGTCGAACTGGGTCTTCACATAGGTGAAGCCGTTGATGCGGGCGATGATCTGAGCAGCGTCCTTGCCCAGACCGTTGAGGATGACGCGCAGCGGCTTCTTGCGAGCCTTGTTGGCGTTCAGAGCCAGGCCAATAGCGCCCTCAGCGGCAGCGAAGGACTCGTGGCCGGCCAGGAAGGCGAAGCACTCGGTGTCGTCGGAGAGCAGCATAGCGCCCAGGTTGCCGTGGCCCAGACCGACCTTGCGGTCCTCGGCGACGGAGCCGGGAACGGTGAAGGCCTGGATGCCCTCGCCGATGATGGCAGCAGCCTCAGAAGCGGTCTTGGCCTCGCGCTTGACGGCGAGAGCGCAGCCGAGGGTGTAGGCCCACTCAGCGTTCTGGAAGGCGATGGACTGGGTGTTGTTGACGATCTCACGCGGGTTGAAGCCCTTGTCGGTGCAGATCTGCAGAGCTTCCTCGAGGGAGGCGATGCCGTTGTCGGCGAGGCACTTGTTGATCTTGTCAGCGCGGCGCTCGTAACCTTCGAACGTAACAGTCATAGTTATTTCCCTCCCTTTCTACTCGTGAACCGGGAACACGCTGGCGACGGAGTGAGTCTCCTCGTCGGTGCGCGGGTCGATGTACTTGGCAGCGTTCTCCCACTGACCATAGTGGCCCATAGCGCCAGCGATGGCCTCCTCGGGGGTCTTGCCGGCCTTGACGGCGTCGGTGAACTTGCCGAGGTTCAGGAACTCGAATGCGATGATCTCGTTCTTGTCGTTGAGAGCCATGCGGGTGACGTAGCCCTGGGCGAGCTCGAGGTAACGAGCGCCCTTGGCCTTGGTGCCGAACATGGTGCCGACCTGAGAGCGAAGGCCCTTGCCGAGGTCGTCGAGGGAGGCGCCCACGGGCAGGCCGCCCTCGGAGAACGCGGTCTGGCTGCGGCCGTAAACGATCTGCAGGAAGATCTCGCGCATAGCAACGTTGATGGCGTCGCAGACGAGGTCGGTGTTGAGGGCCTCGAGGATGGTCTTACCGGGAAGGATCTCGGAAGCCATGGCGGCAGAGTGGGTCATGCCCGAGCAGCCGATGGTCTCAACGAGGGCCTCCTCGATGATGCCGTCCTTGACGTTCAGCGTGAGCTTGCAGGCGCCCTGCTGAGGTGCGCACCAACCCACACCGTGCGTAAGACCGGAGATGTCGGAAATCTCCTTAGCCTGGACCCACTTGCCCTCCTCGGGGATGGGTGCGGGGCCGTGGTATGCACCCTTGGCAACGGGGCACATGTTCTCCACTTCCTGTGAGTACTGCATGCCTCTCCTCTCTATCGTGTTGGCGTCCCGTCTGGGGGTCGTGGCTGGCGATTGCCGGGCGACCCTTCGAAAGGGACATGACATGCAGCCCCTATAATACCGCGAAATGCACGGAATATTCGGCGAACGGCTCAGTTTTCGTAGCGAGAAGTCCGGAAGTTTTAATTGAAACGGTTTAACCCTATGTTATGTGGTCGTGAACTTCCGTAGAGGGGGTCCTTCTTGGGCAAGCTTTTGGTCAGCTCTTGTAAGCGTTACAGGGGTTGACCTGTTGCAACGGTGCCGTTCGCCGCCTGATTACTGCCTTTGGCCGCGCGAGTGTATTGTTTTGCGTGAATGTTTTGATGGCACGCTTCAATCGTGCTGTATTGGATGGCAAGCAGATCCCGGCGAAGGGAGCGCCATGCAGCGCGTTTGGAAAACGGTTACCGGCTTTTACCATGTCTGTGCCCGCGGTACGGGCAAGCAGCTCATCTTTGAGGGCGATGAAGACCGGTGGGAGTTTTTGGAGCTGATGCGCGAGTGCTGCTGCGAGGAGGGTGTGACGGTTATCGCCTGGTGCCTTATGGGCAATCACGTGCATTTGGTGCTTACAGATTACGAGGACAGGATGAGCGCGGCGATGCACCGGTTGCTTTTGACGTACGCGCGGCGGTTCAATAAACGCACGGGGCGCACAGGGCATCTGTTCCAGAACCGTTTTGACCGGCGCTCGCTCGATACCGACTGGCAGGTGATGGAGGCTATTCGCTCCGTACACGCCGATCCGCAGGAGGCGGGCGTTAGCCTAATCGAGCGTTATCCCTGGAGTAGCTTTGCGGAGCATTTGTGCGCTTACGACGGTGACGCGGCCGATGTCGTGAGGGGATTTTCTGATCCTTCTTGCGTGCTTGAGCTTTTTGGCTCTGCCGAGGGCTTTATTGCCTATTCGCTTTCGACGCCCGACGGCAGTGAGCCAGCTCTGTGCGATATGAAAGAGACGGAGTGGGAACGCCACGCCTTTGCCGACAAGATGGCGAAGAGCCTCGGGGTTCCGCTCAATGTGGTTAAAACTGCACCGCCGGCGCAGCGCGATACCGTTATTGTTGGATTGCACGATGCCGGTTTTACGGTGCGCCAGATTGAGCGGTATACCGGGATTGGCAAAAGTACCGTCTCTCGTATCGTGCGCGCTTATGCGCGGGTGAAGGCACAGGCCGAGCTCTCGGAATAGAAAATGGCCGAACCACTCTTAGTCAAGCGATTCGGCCAACAAAATTCTTAAGATTTGGGACAAATACTACTGATTATTTTGTCCCGTGAGCATGCCGTCGAGGGTGCGCCAGGCGAGCTCGGCGCATTTGACGCGGGCGGGCATGTGCGAGATGTCCTGGAGCTGGGCGGCTTCGTCCAGGTCTTCCAGATCTTCCTCGGAGAGCTGCTCGCCGCGGATCATGGCGAGGAAGAGCTCTGCCAGGCGGTGAGCTTCCTCGACGGTCTCGCCGGTGATGAGGTCGGCCATGATGTCGGCGCTGGCCTGGCTGATGGCGCAGCCATGACCGGTAAAGGAGGCCTCCTCGATCACACCGTTCTCGACGCGCAGCTGCAAGGTGAGCTCGTCGCCACAGCTGGGGTTGATGCCGTCGTGCTCGTGCGTGGGGGCATCCATCTCGTACTTGTAGTCGGGGTGCGAGTTGTGCTCCATAAACGTGGTGGAGGTGTACAGATTACCCATTGAACGTGCTCCAAACGTGATGCAGGCCGGCGATGAACTTATCGATGTCGGCCTTGTCGTTGTAGAAGGCCACGCTGGCGCGGCAGCAGGCGAGGTTCTCGACGCCCAGCCAGGTAAGCAGCGGCTGCGCGCAGTGGTGACCGGCACGGATGCACACGCCGTCCATGTCCATGATGCTCGCGACGTCGTGCGGGTGGATACCCTTGACGTTAAAGCTGACGACGCCGTGATGGTTGTCCCAGTAGATGGAGCCGATGATCTGGACAAAGTCGAGCTGCATGAGTTCGCCCATCAGGTAGTGGACGAGTGCCTGCTCGCGTGCCTGGATGTTTTCGTAGCCAACCGTGTTGACGAGGTAGTCGAGTGCCGCACCCGTGGCGAATATGCCGGCGGCGTCCTGCGTGCCGGCCTCGAACTTCTCGGGGACGGGCGCCCAGACGGCGTCCTGCTCGGTGACCGAATCGATCATCTCGCCGCCGGTGAGCATGGGCGGCATGGCGTTGAGCAGGTCCATCTTGCCCCACAGCACGCCGATGCCCATGGGGCCCATGGCCTTGTGCGCGCTAAAGGCAAAGAAGTCGGCGCCCAGGTCGGCCACATCGACCGGCATGTGCGGCAGCGACTGCGCACCGTCGACGACCAGGTAGCCGCCGTACTTGTGCACGAGTTTGCCGAGGTTCTTGACCGGGTTCTCGACGCCCAGCACGTTAGAAACCTGACCCACGGCCAGAATTTTGGTCTTGGGACCCACCTTGGCAAGAACCTCCTCGGTGGTGAGCTGGCCGTTCTTGGTGGGGTAGAGGTAGACGAGCTTGGTGCCGGTCTCGCGGCAGACCTGCTGCCACGGAATCAGGTTGGAGTGGTGCTCCATGATGGTGATGACGACCTCGTCGCCCGGTTTGAGCACTGTGGGCGCAAAGCTCTTGGCGACCAGGTTGAGCGACTCGCTCGTGTTGCGGGTGAAGACGACCTCGTTGGCCTGTGAGGCGCCGATGAGGTCGGCGATCTGCTGGCGGACCTTCGCGATGGCGTCGGTTGCCTCGACGGACAGCGAGTACAGGCCGCGCAGGGGGTTGGCGTTCATGCGCTGGTAGAAGTCGCGTTCGGCGTCAAGCACGCAGGCGGGGCGCTGCGCGGTGGCGGCGCTATCGAGGAAGGCGATCTCGGGGTGCTGCTGGAAAAGCGGGAATTGCGCCTTGTAGGGATTGGTCTCGATGTCGACGGTAGGCCAGCCGCGCGAGGCCTCGTCGCTGGCGTCGAGCTCCATAGGCTCCGGTGCGGTACAGGTGTTGCATTTAACGTGCTCGGTGTCGATCATGCGAGCTCCTCTTCAAAGTTGTCGATCAGGTTGTTGCCCAGGCGGACGATGCCGGCGCGGGTGCGCTCGTCGGTGGCGGAAAGCGCGGCGTCCTCCAGCTTGGCGCGGATGAACAGGTCCTCGGCGGCGTTTTGGTCAAGACCGCGGCAGGCGAGGTAGAACAGCTGCTCGTCGCGGACGTGACCGATGGTGGCGCCGTGGTTGCCGGCGACGTCGTCCTCGTCGCAGAGAATGACGGGAATGGTCTTGTTGTCGACGCCCTTGTTGGCCAAAAGCACCGTCTCGCGCTCGGTGCCGGTTGCACCCTTGCAGCCGTGCACGAGGTCGATGGTGCCACGGTAGACCTTCTTGGACGTGCCGGTCAGCACGCCGTTGGCGTCGATCTCGCACTCGGTCTTGCGACCGCGGTGGCGCAGCTCGTAGTTAAAGTCGCGCACCTGCTCACGGGCGCCAAGGTAGTCAGTATCGATGGTGACCTTGGCGGTATCGCCCAGCAGGTCGCCGGCAAGGCCGGTGGCGCTGGCGCCGGCACCCAGGACGGTGTGTCGCACGTTGACGCGCGCGCCCTCGTCCAGGAACAGGCCGGTATCGTCGAGTGCGATCCAGCTATCGTCGAGCGTCTGCGTGCAGGCCACGTTGACGGTGGCGTACTCGTGGGCGCACACGCGCAGCACGGATCCCACGACGCCCTCGCCGGCAACGGGGGAGTCCAGGGCGATCTGCAGGTCGAGCGTCGACTGGGGACGGACGACGACGTCGATGGCGGCGATGGCCGCGGCGGCATCGACACCGCTCACACGCACGGTAACCGTGGCGTGCTTGTATGCGGGCACATCGATGACGACGCGCTTGGTGGCGTGGTCGGCCAGGTAGGTGTAGGCAGCCTCGCCCATGCCAGTCTCGAAGGCCTCAGCGGGGGAGAGCTCCTCCTCCAGCTTAATGGCACCGGCCTGGTAGACGGAGGTGGCGGGCACGTCGAGCTCGGTCTCGGGCGTGATGCGGGCGCGGTCGGCGGCATCGCCGGGCGCGGAGGCGCGGCGCTCGGGGAAGCGCTCGGCCATGGCGTCCATGGCGGCGTCGAACGCGTCTGCCACGGCAGCAAATTGCTCGTCCAAGCCCTCAACCTTAACGGTCTCGGCGGGAGCGGCGGCAAGCTCGTCAGAGAGCTCGAGCTTGGTCTGGTTCATCTTCAGCCAGCCCCATGTGGCAGCCGGCATCGCATTGACCTGCTCAAGGGTGGTAGCAGCGGTGTTCGTGGTCTGTTTCATTATCCGATCGCTCCTTCCATCTCGAGCTTGATCAGGTTGTTCATCTCGACGGCGTACTCCACCGGTAGCTCCTTGGAGACCGGGTTGGCAAAGCCGTTGACGATCATGGTACGGGCTTCTTCCTCCGAGATACCGCGGCTCATCAGGTAGAACACCTTATCGTCGCCGATACGGCCGATGGTGGCCTCGTGGCCGATGTCGACATTCTTGGCGCGGATGTCCATGGCGGGGATGGTGTCGGAGCGGCTCTGGTCGTCGAGCATGAGCGACTGGCAGCTCACGGTTGCCTTGGAACCCTCGGCCTTGGGCGTGGCCACGATGGAGCTGCGGAAGGTCTGGATGCCGCCGCTCTTGGAGATGCCCTTGGTCTCGACGGTTGCCGAAGTATCGGGCGCGTTGAGCACGACCTTGCAGCCGGTATCCAGGTTCTGGCCGGCGCCGGCAAAGGTGATGCCGGTAAAGCTCGAGCGGGCGCGGCGTCCGCTGAGCACGCTCATGGGGTAGAGGTAGCCCACGTGGCTACCGAAGGAGCCGCTGATCCACTCGATGTCGCCGTCCTCGTCCACGCGCGCACGCTTGGTGTTGAGGTTGTACATGTTCTTGGACCAATTCTCGATGGTAGAGTAGCGCAGGTGCGCACGCTTGCCCACAAAGAGCTCGACGGCGCCGGCGTGGAGGTTGGCCACGTTGTACTTGGGCGCGGAGCAACCCTCAATGAAGTGCAGGTCGGCATCGTCCTCGACGATGATGAGCGTGTGCTCAAACTGGCCGGCGCCCTTGGCGTTAAGACGGAAGTAGCTCTGCAACGGGAAGTCAAGCTTGGTGCCCTTGGGCACGTAGACAAACGAGCCGCCCGACCACACGGCGCCGTGCAGGGCCGCAAACTTGTGGTCGGTGGGCGGGATGAGCGTCATAAACTTCTCGTGGATGAGCGGCTCCCACTGCGGATCGTGCAGGGCTTCTTCGATGCCGGAGTAGACGATACCCATCTTGGATGCGGTGTCCTGCATGTTGTGGTAGACGAGCTCGGAGTCGTACTGTGCGCCGACGCCCGCCAGATAGCTGCGCTCGGCCTCGGGGATGCCCAGGCGCTCAAAAGTGTTCTTGATGTCGTCGGGCACCGACTCCCAGTCGTGCTTTTGGTCGGTGTTGGGCTTGACGTAGGTGACGATGTTGTCCATGTCCAGGCCCTCGATGGAGGGGCCCCACGTCGGATCGGGGAAGCGGTTGAAGATCTCGAGGGACTTGAGGCGCAGGTCGAGCATCCACTGCGGCTCGTCCTTCTTGGCGCTGATCTCGCGCACGATGTCGGGCGTGATGCCGGCGTCGAGGCGCTCGAATCCCTCCTCGCCATAGGTGAAGTCGTAGAGGCTGCGGTCGATGTCCGCGACCTCGGTGCGGTTCTTGGTCATTGCTTCGCCCCTTTACGCCTGCTCGGCAGCGGCAGCCTCGGCCTGCGCGCGCTGCTCGGCGGCCTCGCGCTCGAAGGTCTCAAAGCCGTTCTTGTCGATCCAGGGGATCAGCGAGGCGTCGTCCTCGCGCACGATGTGGCCCTTGACCATAACGTGGACGCGGTCGACATCCAGGTGCTCCAGGATGCGCGTGTTGTGCGTGATGATGAGCATGGAGCCGTCGCAGCTCTTGCGGTAGGCGTCCATGCCGTGGCTGACGGTGGACAGGGCGTCGACGTCCAGGCCGGAGTCGGTCTCGTCCAAGATGGCGAGCTTGGGCTGCAGCAGCAGGAGCTGGAGCATCTCGACCTTCTTCTTCTCGCCGCCCGAGAAGCCCACGCCCAGCTCGCGGTTGAGGTAGGCGGTGTCCATGTTGAGCTCGGCCGCGAGCTCCTTTACGCGACGGCGGAACTCCTTGCCTTTCATCTCCAGACCGGGGTGGCCGGCGATGCTAGCGCGCAAAAAGCTCGACAGCGGCACGCCCGGGATCTCGACCGGGGCCTGGAAGCTCAGGAACAGGCCGGCGCGCGAGCGCTTGTCGGTGGTGAGCTCGGTGATGTCCTGGCCGTCAAAGACGATGCGGCCGTCGTTGACCGTGTAAACGGGGTCGCCCATGACCAGGTGGCCGAGGGTGGACTTGCCGGCGCCGTTGGGTCCCATCAGCACGTGGGTCTCGCCGGCGGCGACGTTAAGGTTGACGTTGTGGAGGATGGTCTTCTCGTCCACGGAGGCGGTCAGACCTTCGATGGAAAGCAGCGGATTTGCGCTCATGCTGTCCCTCTCTGTATATGGTGTACTCATAGGTGTACTAAACCCTAGGAATCTTCTCGGAATAAAGTTACTATGGGTTCGGCGTTAGTCAAGGGAAAACCCGACTAATCCACTCGACTTTTCAAATTCTGGGACAAAATAACCTGTTGTGTTTGTCCCACTTACTTAAGATTTGGGACAAACAAACCTGGTTATGTTGTCCCAGATGCGATGGGAGGGTAGGTATGCTCATTTCTTCCAAGGGCCGCTATGCCCTCCGGCTGATGATCTATATCGCGGCGCTCGGTGACGCCGAGGGCAAGATTGCTCTGCGCGAGGTTGCCGACCGCGAGCATATCTCGCAAAAGTATTTGGAGCAGCTGGTGCGTCCGCTTATGAAGGCTGGCTTGCTTAAGAGCGTGCGCGGCAAGGGCGGCGGCTACATGATGGCCAAGGACCCGGCCGAGGTGCGTGCCGGCGACATCCTGCGCGTTGTCGAGGGCAGCACGGCGCCCGTGGCGTGCGACGGCATCGACAACAGCTGCACCCGCAGCGATTTGTGCTCGACCGTCAAGTTCTGGCGCGGCCTAGACGACGTGATCGAAAAGTACGTAGATGGCGTGACGTTGGCCGACTTGGCCGCCGTCCCCGAGATCAACTTTGACATTAAGTTGTAGGGCTGCAAATGACATCTCTCGATAAGGTGTACAAGCAAATCGAAGTTTTTGCTCGGGAATGTGATACCGAGAAGGTTGTGCTGTTTGGTTCTCGCGCTCGAGGTGACGGTTTGCCTAAGAGCGATATTGACATCGCCGTAGCAGGTTGTCAGGATTTCGGCCGTTTCTCATATTTGATCGAGGAGCGTCTTGATACTCTTTTAGATGTAGATGTCGTCAATCTCGACGAGTCCTTATCGCAGCAATTGCTCGATGAAATTGCCAGGGATGGTGTGATTCTGTATGAAAAAATATGAGAACTTTGCCAGCGCCTTGGCGAATCTTGAGGATGCGCCCAATCAGGATCTCAACAATGATTTTGTTCAGAGTGGATTGATTAATAAGTTCAATCTTCAATTTGAACTGAGCTGGAAGCTCCTTAAGCGTCTGCTCGAGTATGAGGGCGCCACGCTTGCCGCGTCGGGGTCTCCTCGTGCCATCTTGAAGGAGTCCTACCGATTCTACGACTTTATTGATGAGGCAGCCTGGCTGGATATGCTCAGAGACCGCAATACGAACGTCCATATCTACGACAACAAGCTCGCTCAAGATTTGATTCAGCGCATCTTGAACGTCTATATTCCCGCTTTCTGTCAGTTGAGAGACGGGCTGACGAAACGTTACGGCGAGCTTCTGTTGGCGCCCGATGACCAGTTTGTCTAATTCCTTAAGATTTCGCGGAGGGTTGTTGCCGTTTACCGAGGGGTTGTTGTGCAACAACGGGCGAGCTGCAATACTTATTTTTATCTTTGCAAACTGAACTATAACTACACCAATGCAGGGAGGATCTTATGCAGCCCAAGCATTCTGCGATTGTCGCGGGCCTGACGTTGGCGCTTTCGTTTGGCGCCGTTTCCGCGCCGGCACCCGCCGCTGCCGAGGAGCCCACGCCGGGCGTTGCCTCGGATGCCACCGATATCGATAAAGGTCTCTACACCCAGCAGTCCTTCTCGGGCGTGCTGAGGTCGGTCCAGGGCGTTTCGTTTGTCAACGTGACTCCCGAGATGAAGTACTTTACCAAGTACGAGAGCCATGGTAACTACAACCAGGGATTTTCGTTTGGTGACGGCTATAACGCACTGGGTTACTATCAGTTTGATCGCCGCTGGTCGCTCATTCCGTTTATGAAGCAGGTTTACAACTACGATTCTGCCAAGTACAGCATGCTCAAGGATGCGATTGATCGCGGCAGCGAGATTTCCAACACGAGCAATGCCATGTACGAGAACGGCCAGCTCACCGAGTTGGGCCGTATTGCGCAGGAGGCCTTCCAGGGTGCTTACAACACCGATCCTGTTGAGTTCTCAGCACTTCAAGATGCTTATGCGTACAACTCGTACTATGCGGTGACCGAGGCGTGGCTCAAGAGCGGCCTGGGTATTGATATTTCGGGCCGCGCTGACTGCGTCAAGGGAATGGTGTGGAGCATTACCAACATGTGCGGCACTGGTGGCTGCAGGGACTTTTTCCGCTGGGCGAATCTTTCCAACGATATGTCCGATCGCGAGTTTGTGACGGCGCTTTCCAACAGCGTGGTCAATAACGTGGCGACCAAGTATTCGAGCCAACCCCAGTATCATGAGGGCTGGAAGAACCGCTACCGCAACGAGCTAAAGGACTGCTTGGTTTATATCGCTGAGGACGAGGCTGCCGCCGCGACGCCCGTGCAGCCCGAGCCCACACCGGCGCCCTCGCCGACACCTGATTCGAATGACGACTCGAGTGACGATGCCAACGATGACAGGATGGATGCGCCCTCGACCGATGCTGACGGTAATGGCTCTGCTGGTGGCACTACCAACGACGGCTCTACCTCGAACGGCTCCGATTCGAACGGCTCTGCTGCGGGCGATTCGCCTTCAAGCTCTGCCGGCAATACGGACAGCGACGCTTCTGGTTCGACCGGCGCTGACACCTCTAACTCATCTACCGGCTCTAACAACGGCTCCGGCTCTGACGCAACCCCTGATTCCGATGCTTCCAAGGACGACTCGAATAAAGCGCCGGACGCTCCCGTTGCTTCGCCGGACAAGAAGCCCTCTTTCTCCGAGCAGCTTGGTTCTACGCTGGGTTCTTCGCTGATGGCTGGCGTCAATAACGGCTCGGCCCAGAACAAGGACAACTCTGATCAGGTTTCCACGGAAAAGACCGAGGCCTCAAAGGGCGACTCCAAGGACAAGGCTTCCGAGAAGACCGAATCCGATAAGGGTTCTAGCTCTGAGGAGAAGGGCGACAAGTCCGAACAGAAGAAGGACGAGAGCAAGACCGAGGGCGAAAAGAAACAGCCCGAAGACGACGACAAGAGCGGTGCTGACAACCAGGCCCAAGAGCAAAATGACTCCAAGACGGTGACCACTACAACCACGACGACTACAACGACCAAGTCATCTGGCGGTAACATGCCCAAGACGGGCGACCTTATCGTTATGGCGAGCCTTGCCAGTGCAAGCTTGGCCACACTGGGCGCTACGTCTATCGTAAGTGGTAAGCATAAGCTCGATCAGCAGAAGAAAGCTTCTGGGGAGGACGGCTCGGAGGAGTAGCCTCTCGGTTGCCAGATAACTAAAGAGTTGGGACGGGGTCCGGTGCGAATGCATCGGGCCCCGTTTTGTTGTGCAACGATTAGTTATGCCCCCTCATACCTCTTGTTGCTACCGTTGCCCGATATGTTCGCGCGGCGACATCGGTACATGCGATGCGGTCATTACAATTGGCATCGTGCTGCGATTTAGGGGGAACGTTTTGGTGTCTGAACAGGCAAATGTTGATTGTGCTGCTGGCTTTGGCGTGCGCTTGATCGGCTGTGCCGACGATGCGGTTTTGCCCATTGGCATACACGACTATGCGGAGGCTCTTGGTTGCTGCACGCTGGTCGACAAGACCATGTTTATTGCCGATGTGTTGGACTGCGACGCGTCCGTTGTGGTGTGCTGTCGACCCGAGGGTTTTGGCAAGAGCATGAACTTGTCGATGCTCAGGGCTTTTCTGGAGCGTCCAGCGGTCGGTCGCTCTGGTCAGCGTTTGTTTGCCGATGCTCAGATTTGGGATGCGAACGGCGGGCGCTATCGGGATGAGTACGCTTGCTATCCGGTGATATCGCTGGACTTTTCTGGCGCTGCAAGGCGTGGCCCCGCTGTTGCCAACGTCGTGCGCGATGCTCTTTCGGGCGAGTGCGCCCGCCTGCCGGCGCTTTTGGAGGCTCCAGATTTAGCTCGAGACAAGGTGCGTCACATCGAACGTGTTGCGCGTGGCGCGGCGAGCGCGGACGAGGTCGCCTCGGTGCTTGGCGTGCTCATAGAGCTGCTGGAGATTGCCAGCGATGAGCAGGTTGTATTGCTCGTTGATGGGTACGATGCGGCGTGGTCTCGCCGTGCGAGCGCGAGGGACGCTTCCGACGCCGATCCGGCAGAACTACTTGACCGTGTGCTGTTTGACGCCATTGCCACTGCGCGCGATTCGTTGCGGCTGACGTGTCTGATGGGGGAGTGTCCCGGTCCTGCCGAAGCGGCGCTTTCTTCGCGCGGCTGCTCGTATTGTCTGACGACGCCGCTGTCGGCGTGGTGTGACCGATGGTTCGGTTTTTCGGATGCCGAGGTCGAGGCTCTGTTGAATCATGCTGGGCGCGAGGAATACCTGGATGATGCGCGTGAATGGCTCGAGGGGTATCGGTTTGGCAGGGCCTATTGCTCGAGTCCAGAGCGTGTGATCGGTTTTCTTGGCCGAGGCTGCACGGCGCCTGTGCGTGCCGATCTGTATGGATATGCCGATTGCCTGAGTAGGGTAGTTGCCGGGTGGAATCTCGACCGCCTTTCGGTCTTGTTTGATTTGCTCGAGGCCCATGGGTGCGCTGAGGTCTCGCTTTGTTTGGGCACTGCAGAGCCAGATGTCTCGCCTGACGATGGCATGTGGACAGCGCTATATCTGTCCGGTTTTCTCACGACGGATATGACTGAGGAGCCAGAGCATGGCAATCGCCTCCGTGCTTTGCGATTGCCCAATAACGAGCTTCGCCAGGCCTTGCGTCTAGTGATTATTGAGTGGTTTGAGTGCACTGCAGAAGACATTCGAGACGTCGATGCGTTTCGCGACGGGCTGTGCCATGGGAACGAGGATACCGTGAGGCGGGCGCTAAGCCGCATCCTGGGGGATGCGGGAATCGGTGAGACCGACCTAGATACGCCGCTGCCATATCATCTGCTCTTGCAGGGGCTCTGCTTTGGCTTGCCGGGCTATGCCAATCCTGCCTCGAGGCGAAAGTGTGGCGCAGGTCGCTGGGACATCCAGGTTTTCCCTACGGGTGCTGTGTTCGACGTAGCAGATACGATTGGCATGCTGGACGAGCGCCCGCTGATAACGATTAACTTGATGTATGACCCCGATGTGGATGCGCTGGGACTGGAATTGCTGGCCGTGCAGTCGCTACTCGACATAGAGCGCGACGGCATCGACGAAATCCGTGTACCGCGCCCCGGCGTGGGTCGCATGCGCTGGGGGTTCGGTTTTGATGGGCAGCATGTGGCTACGGTGTGCCAGCGGCTTTAAGCGCCGAGGTGTTTCCGGCTTCCGTTACTCGGTGTCCTTCATGGGCGGCATGGGCTTCCAGTCGGGGTCCTTGATGATCTTGCGGGCGTCCTTCATGCCACGGCGCAGCGCCGGAATGCCGGTCTTAAAGCACTTGTCGACCGCGGCCAGGCGAATGAACTCCTTGCAGAAGGTCGCGGCGTTGCCCAGACGGAACAGCACGGGGTGATAGTCGCCGTAGATTTGCATGTAGCGGGCCAGATAACCGCGGTTGCGCATGATGTAGTAGCGGTTGGTGTCGCTCGTGGAGTTGAGCTGGCGCTTGCCGGCGATGTCCCAGTTAGAGACGGCGCGGGCGCGCTTGAGCACCACGTCGGCCACAACGGCGGCGGGGAAGTGCTGGCTGGCTACGTAGCCGTAGCAGGCATCGTCGCCGTAGATAAAGAAGCGCGCGTCGGGCAGGCCGATTTTGTCGACCACGCGTCGCGAGAACATGCCGCCCTCAAAGCACAGCTGGTTCATGGCGCGGTAGCCCTCGGGACCCAGATCCCACTTGGCGATGGGGTTGGGGATGCCGAGCGAAAGGATGAGCTGGTACTGCCAAAAGAAGGCGCCGCCGTCAAAGTCCAGGCGCGAACCCTGGATGACATCGTAGCGGTCGGTCCACTTGGCAAGACGCTCGATGCCTTCGGGGATGACGAGCACATCGTCGTCCATCACCCAGAACCACTGGGCGCCCAGGTCGTAGGCGCATTTAGTGCCGGCGGAGAAGCCGCCCGCACCGCCGCCGTTTTTGAGCTGCGGGGCGTAGATGACACGGTCGGTGCCGCCCTGCGCGTCGGGCTGCTCGGTGTCGATGCCCCACAGGTTGGCCAGGCGCTCGTTGAATGCGGTGCACATGGCCTCGGTCTCGCGCGAATTCTCGTTATCGACAATCACGATGCGCCAGGGCGTTGCCGTGAGCTCGGTCATGGAGTCGAACAAGTTGGCCAGGAGTTCCTGGCGCTTGTACGTAACGACGACGATGGCGAGCTTGTCGATGGGAGCGGGAAGGGTTGAAGGCATGGGGCAATATATCCTTTCACGCGCGGCGGGCGAGTGCTGCGCGGAAGCTATCGAATACGTCCTTGGGACTGTCCTATTGTAAAGGCTCGGCGCACCTTAGCGGCAAGCTTTGAATAAAACGCAGGAACCTGCCATGGGCCCGCCGCATGACGTGGGGCTGCTTTGCCCGCAAGAGGCTCCATAGATTATATAAACGCCCGCTGGCGCGCTGACCCTTTGATACCATGAAACGACAGGTATTTCCTAAGGAGCACATTTGTCTACTAACGCCTCTGGCAGCCCTGTTCTGTCGCTGCTTATTCCCATTTACAATGTTCAGCGCTACCTGCGCGAGTGCCTCGATTCCGCCCTGGCGCAGACGCTCAAGGATATTGAGATCATCTGCATTAACGACGGGTCGACCGACAACTCGCCGGCGATTATCCGCGAGTATATGGAGCGCGATGGGCGCGTCAAGATGATCGACAAGGCCAACAGCGGCTACGGCGACTCGATGAACCACGGTCTGGAGATGGCGCGTGGCAAGTACGTGGGCATCTTGGAGTCCGATGACTTTATGGCGTCCGACGCACTCGAAAAGCTTGTCTCGGCCGCCGATAGCAATAATGCCGACTTCGCGAAGGCGAACTTTGATTTCTACTGGTCTAAGCCCGAGGAGCGCCGTTCGCTGCACGAGATGTTTAAGGCCAAGGACTGCGGCAAGCCGGTGCACCCGAGCGACACGACGCAGTTCTTTAAACAAAAGCCGTCGATTTGGTCGGCCGTGTACCGTCGCGATTTTCTTGAGCGCAACGGCATCAAGTTCTTGCCGACTCCGGGGGCATCCTTTCAGGACACGTCATTCGCCTTTAAGGTGATCGCGTGCGCCGATAAGGCTGTTTACCTGCATGATGCCGTGTTGTCGTATCGCCAGGACAACGAGAATTCCTCGGTCAATTCTTCGGCTAAGGTCTTTTGCGTCAATACCGAGTATGCCGAGATTGAGCGTTGGATTCGAGAGGATTATGCCCGCGACCACGCAAGCGGCGATGTCGCGCGCATGCTCAAGTTCAATCAGCTCATTAAGTACGATTCGTACATGTGGAACTACGTGCGCCTGGCGCCTAAGTTCTATAAGGAGTTCCTGGTTCAGATGGCCAAGGAGTTCCAAGCGGCCTTGGACGCCGGGGACTTTTCGCTTGACGACCTCAAGCCGTGGAAGCGCGCAAATCTCGCTGCCATCCTCAAAGATCCTGAGGGCTGGGTTGACGAGCACCCGAGTTTTGCGACGGATGGTGCCTTGGGGCGTGCTAAGTATTACGCCTCGGTTGGAGGCCCAGGCGTGGTTGCTGCCTTCCTCATCGAATCGCTGAGGGGGTAGGTCGACATGGGAGAGGCCTCGTGTCCTAAAGCTACCATTGTCGTCCCCGTTTACAACTCTGCGCGCTCCATTCAGCGATGCCTCGATTCGCTGTTGGCCCAGTCCGAGCGCTCGATTCAGGTTGTCTGCGTCAACGACGGTTCGACTGATGATTCGTTGAACGTGTTGTGCCAGATCGCGCAGGCCGACGATCGCGTACTGGTGATTGACCAGGAAAACGCGGGCGTCTCGTGCGCTCGAAATGTCGGTATCGATGCCGCCGAGGGCGAGACCGTCTTTTTTGTGGACGCCGACGATTACATCGATGCCCAGACGGTTGAGCGCGTGCTGCATGCCATGGAGTCTGCAGATGCCGAGGCCGCCGTTTTTGGCGGCGTCTGTGAACCTGCCGATGCTGCCCCCAAACGCGTCCAGCAACTCATGAGCCCCAAAGCTGGTACCTCCGGCGCCCGTGATCCCCAACTGCTGTTCCATTCGAATGCGCAGCCCTATGCCTGCCGTGCGGCTTTTTCGCGCGAGCTGCTCAATCGCGAAGGCATTCGCTTCGCCCCCGGTTTGGCTTTGGGCGAGGACGTCGTCTTCCAATTTGCGGCTTATGCGCTTGCCCGCAGGACCGTCGTCATGCCGGACAAGTTCTACCACTACGTGATGGAGAACGAATCGGCGACGCACGAGTTCAACAGTGCCGAGGCTCGTGCCAAAAAGCTTGACGCCCACATGAGGATGCTCGAGGAGATCTTGGAAGACTGGGCGGCCTACGGTCTTTTAGACCTGTGTCCCGGCGAGCTGATAACTTGGTTTTTGGACCTTATTGTGTTCGACTTGGCGCGCTTGGATGCCGATGACTTCCATCGCGTGGCGGCTCGCGTCAACATGGATCTCACGACGTTTTTGGGAACGGCGTGGGCGGATATGCCTGCTAAGGGCGCCGTTCGGCGTGTTGCCCACAAGCTCGTTGCGGCGACCTCGGGCGTTTCGATGGCAGACGCCACGCTGTTCTATCTTTCGACTCGCGGTCTCAAAGCCTGTCTGGAGCGCTTTATCTAATTCCAAGCGCTGCCGCCCGCCGCAACCCGGCTGCTAAAATAACCCTGTTACACGCTATTCAACAGGAGGTTCTCTTGCTGCAGAACTCTGATACCCCTAAAGTTTCGCTGCTTGTCCCCATTTGCAATGTCGAGCGCTATCTGCGCGAGTGCCTCGATTCCGCCGTGGCGCAGACGCTCAAGGACATCGAGATCATCTGTATCAATGACGGTTCCACCGATAGCTCGCCGGATATCATCCGCGAGTACATGGAGCGCGACCCCCGTGTAAAGATGATCGACAAAGCCAACAGCGGCTACGGCGACTCGATGAACCGCGGTCTGGAGATGGCGCGCGGTGAGTACGTGGGCATTCTTGAGTCCGACGACTTTATGTTTGAGGATTCGCTCCAAAAGCTGGTCGCCAAGGCCGATGCTGAGCATGCCGATGTGGTAAAGGGCGACTTTTATCTGTATTGGTCCACGCCCAGGGAGCGCCGTGAGCTGTTTGGGATCATCGACGAGCATATGACGGGCGCCGCGTATCGCCCCGTCGATCGCCCGGGCATCTTCTACCGCAAACCTTCCATTTGGTCGGCTATTTATCGACGCGAGTTCCTCAACGACAATCAGGTTCGGTTCCTTCCCACGCCGGGCGCCTCGTATCAGGACGCAGGCTTTAACTTTAAGGTTTGGGCTTGCGCCGAGCGTGCCGCGTTTATTACGGACCCCATTTTGTGCTATCGCCAGGATAACGAGAAGAGCTCCGTTAATTCGCCCAACAAGGTGTTTTGCGTATGCGACGAATATGCCGAGATGCAGCGCTTTTTGGATGAGCGCCCCGAACTCAAGGCTCAGCTCCAGGGGATTTTAATGCGCATGAAGGTCGATACGTATCGTTGGAATGACGAGCGTTTGGTCGATGAACTGCGTGAGCAGTTTTGGAAGAAAGCCTCGTCTGAGCTCAAGGCCGATTGGGATGCCGGTCGCTTTGATCTGTCGCTGTTCGACCCGCGTGGCGAGACCGACTTGCGCCTGATGGTCAAGTCGCCTCGCGCCTATATCGATTCGCGCTTTGGCTTTAAGAAGCCGGGCAAGATCAATACGTTTAAGCATTACTTTAAGATTGGCGGCCTGCCGCTGGTGTGGCGCGTGCTGACGTATCAGCGCACCTACGGCGACAACCCGCACCCTGATGACGTTCCCGCCGCACAGTAGGAGCGAGTGATTATGGCTACCCCCAAGATTTCCGTTGTCGTTCCCATCTACAAAGTGGAGGAGTGCCTGGCCTGGTGCCTGGACTCCCTGCTTGCGCAGGACACGCCCGATTGGGAAGGCGTGTTAGTCAACGATGGCTCGCCGGACGGTTCGCGCGATATTGCGGCTGCGTATTGCGAAAAGGACGCGCGCTTTACGCTGGTCGATAAGGAGAACGGCGGCCTGTCGAGTGCGCGTAATGCAGGCATCGCCGCGTCCACGGCGCCTATCGTTGCGTTTTTGGATTCCGACGACCGATTTACGCCCGATGCATGCCGCGTGATCGTCGATACCTTTGAGCGCGAGGATTGCGACGTTTTGACCTTTGGCGCGAATCCGTATCCGCTGGAGGCGGGGTATCCGTGGCTTAACTATGTGCTGAGCCCGCGCGATGTGTCGTTTGAAGGCTATAGCTCTGACCTGCTGTTTAAGGAAGCTTCTCGCCCCTTTGCATGGCGCACTGCCTGCAAGCGTGAGTTTTTGCTGGGCAACGGGATCGTGTTCGACGAAACCGTTAAGTATGGCGAGGACCAGGTCTTCGATTTTGCCGTGTACGGTCGTTCGCATAAGACCGCGCTTATCTCGAGCAAGCTGTATGACTACCGCGTGGCGCGCAAGGGTTCGCTCATGGATACCATGCGCTATGACGACGAGACGCGTCTGCTGGAGCATGTGAAGATTTACTCCGCTGTGCTGGCTGACTGGCAGCGCGACGGTCTCGATGCACAGCATGCCGATGACCTGGCGTACTTCCTATGTGATCTGGTGCTGTACGATGCGCTCAGGTTGCTGGGCTCGGACTGCGGCAAGGTGTTTGCTGCCGTTGCCACGGCGCTTGCCGGTTCTGCCGCGGGCAGCGATGCTGCACTCGCACAATGCGCTCCTTCTGTTGCTGCTATGGTGCGTGCGGCGCTTACCAGCAAGGCCCCCAATGCCCGTGAGTGCAAAAAGCTCATGTTCGATTACGACGTCTTGAGGTTTGGGCGCCTGGGTGCCTGCAAACGCATGGCAGCGAACGCCCTGGGAAAGCGAGAAGTGTAGATGAGTATCAAGCGTTTGGCACTTTGCCGCAGTCAGGGCCGTCTGTTTGTGCTGCTTCGTTTTGCCGGCCAGGATGTCGCCGCGCTTATTGAGCGGGAGGGTTCTCAAGCGTTTGCCCATGCGACGACGAGCGGTTCTTGTGCGCCGTCGCTGGTGCTCCCAGTCGATCATGGCCGTGTGCTGGCGCTTTGCCCTTCCGTTTCCGATTACGAACACGAGCTCGCCGTCTTGGTGCTTCCATTTTTGGACGGTTCTACGATTGACGTCGCATTTGCGTTCGGTGGCCAAAGGTTGGGCTCCATTTGCCTCGATAGCCGCGTGGCCAAGCTGGAATCCAAGATTAACTACAAAGCAAAGGCTGCGATGTGTGCGCTCGTTCGCGACGCACAGCGCGGCGAGTGCTGCGGTCGCTATGAGATCGATGCCGTTCGTTATTTACCGGCAGACGCCGGCGTGGTGTGGCGCTATGAGGTTACGTGGGTGGGAGACCCCCAGTACGCACCTGAGCTCCAGGTCTTCGATACACATATGAACGCCATCGGTGCCACCGTGCATGTGTTTGAATCGCAGGTCGATGTGCCGCAGCGCAACGGTTGCCACGTCAATAAAACGTATCTGAGCGTTGAGATGCCTCAGGATATACGAGATTTTGTCGCGATTGTGAGCGATCCCACGGAGCAGATCCAGAGCGGGTTTTGCGCCATGGATGGTCGCCTGTACAACGGCATGGTCGATGACAGTTGGAACCGCATGAAGGATGCGCGTGCAGACGACGCGGCTTATCGACGTTGGTTTGAGCAGCATCGCGCAAAGCCGGGCGATTTAGCGTGCCAGCGTGTCGCTTCGGTGGCTTTTGCCTATAGACCACTCGTGAGCATTGTGGTGCCGTGCTACAAGACTGATCGGGTCTACCTGCGCGAGCTGCTGGACTCGGTGCTAGCCCAGAGCTATGACAACTGGGAATTGCTGCTTATGGACGCCTCGCCCGAATGGGACGAGGTGTCCAATCTTGCGGCAGGCGCCCACGACGAGCGCGTTCGTCGCATCGAGCTGCCCGGCAACGGCGGCATTGTGCTCAACACCAACGCAGGTATCGAGCGAGCGACAGGCGACTACGTCGCGTTCTTGGACCATGACGACATTCTGGAACCGGACGCGTTATTCCAGTATGTTTCCGCGCTGAATAAGGCGGCCGAGGGCGAGCGCCCCCATGTCCTATTCTGCGACGAGGACATGTTCCAGAAAACGGGGGAGTGGGGCCAGCCGGTCTTTAAGACCAAGCTCAATGTAGACCTGCTCTATAGCCATAACTGCGTGACGCATTTCCTGATGGTGGAGAAGGCGCTTATCGATCGTATTGGCATGTCTCCGGAAGATGTTGCGGGCGCGCAGGACTACGACCTGACGCTTCGCTGCCTTGCGGCGGGCGCACGGTTTGAGCATGTTGCTCACGTGTTGTATCACTGGCGCGTGCACCCCGGTTCCACCGCCGACGGTTCTGCCGATAGCAAGCCGTATGCTATTGAAGCTGGGCGCCTTGCGCTGCAGCGCCACTTTAACGCGCTGGGCATTTGCGGAACAGTCGAGGAGACCGAGACGCCGTTTGTCTATCGCATGCGCTATGCGCTGCCGGAGTCTGCGCCGCTGGTGAGCATTGTGATTCCCACCAAGGACCACGTTGAGACGCTCGATGCCTGTGTGATGTCGATCGCCCAGAAAGCCACGTATACCAATTACGAGATCGTCTTGGTGGAGAACAACAGCGAAGCCCCGGAGACGTTTGCGTATTACGAAACCCTTCCAGAGCGCGTGGCTGCAGCATCCGAAGGCAAGGGCATCGCGCGCGTTGTGTACTGGCCGGGCGAGTTCAATTACTCTCAGATCATTAATTTTGGCGTGGAGCATGCCAAGGGCGATTACCTTCTGCTGCTGAACAACGACACCGAGGTCATAAGCCCCGACTTTATCGAAGAGATGATGGGCTATCTGCAGCGTCCTGATGCGGGCGTGGTGGGCGCCAAGCTCTACTTTGCCGATCATCTGGTGCAGCACGCTGGCATTGTGGTTGGTGTGCGTGGCGCACTTGCCCATGCCAACCAGGACTTCTCGGCAAAGCGCGAGGGCTATCTTGCCCGTGCCGTGCGTCCGGGCAACTTTAGCGCCGTAACGGGCGCCTGTCAGATGGTCCGCCGCGACATATTTGAGCAGGTCGGAGGCTATAACGAGGAATTCGCCGTCGGTTTTAACGACGCAGACTTTTGCCTGCGCGTGTGGGAGGCGGGCTACCGCACCATCTTTACGCCCTATGCCGAGCTGTATCACTACGAGTTCACCTCGCGCGGCAGGGAAGAGGCCAGTGAGGAAAAACTGCGCCGCTGGAAGCGCGAGCAAGCGCTGTTCATGCAACGCTGGCCGGAGTTTTTCTTGACGGGTGATCCATGGTTGGGGCCTAACTTGTCTTCCGAGAGTGAGTACTTCTCGCTTTAGACAATGGTTGTTAGAAGGCCCTCAGCTTGACTTCGCCATGAGTTGGGAAGAAGGCAGCGTTTAGGCTATTTGTTAGTTTACATTACGATAGCTCGATACTTCTACGATAAGTTTGTACAGGCTTATACAACTCGATATAATCCGATATAGTTGCGATAAACTAATAAAGCTAAGATTGACCGATAATCGATTTCCTTGAGAGGCAAACAAGTGAGCGCCACAATATTCCATAACCCGTTTCGTCCCACTGCCGGCGCTGAGCCTCCGCGCATAATTGGTCGTGATGATATTGCCCTTGAGTTTACCGAGAGTTTGAATTCGGGAATTGGTGCACCTGCGAGGCTCATGCGCGTTGCCGGGCCAAGGGGTTCCGGAAAAACTGTTTTGCTCTGTGATCTTAGAGATCGTGCACGAGAGCTTGGCTGGAAGACGGCTATTGTTTCTGCTGGTCCCAACCTATTGCTGGACCTGAAGGATCAGATTGCAGAATCCTCCCTTGCGACCAATGCTTCAGTCGGCGTAAATGCCGGCTTTGTTTCCGCTAAATTCGACGTTGTGCCAAAAGAGTCGAGTCTTAGAAAGTTGCTTGGCTCGGCCGCAAAGTCTTCCAAGGGCCTGTTTATTGCAATAGATGAGGTGCAGGATGCCCCGATTGACGATATGCGCGCTATTGCTTCTGCTGTGCAGCTTCTAATAGGGGAGAAAGTCGATATTGCTCTCGCATTTGCCGGATTGCCCGCTGGTGTTATGGATCTTATTAACGGCAAGGCACTTACATTCTTGCGTCGTGCCCTCCCCGAAGATCTGGCGCCTATCAACCAGGTGGAGGTAGCGCTCTCTATGGGCGATAGCTTTATAGCGACTGGTTTGACCATAGAGGACGATCTGCTGTCGAGAGCCGCTAAGGCCACGAAGGGCTATGCCTATTTGGTGCAACTGGTCGGTTACTCCATTTGGCAGCGCGCCAACTTGCATCGTGTCAAAAGTGCCAACGTGAGCGAGCGCGATGTTATCGAAGGCATTGCGCTGGCAGAGGCTCGTTTTCACGATGTTGTTCACGAGCCCGCGATTTCTGGACTTGGACTCAACGATATCAAATATCTTTTGGCCATGTGCGAGGATAAGCAGCAGTCCAAATCATCTGAGATTGCTAAACGTATGGGTAAAAAGACCAATGAGGTCAGCTCTGTTAGGGCTAAGCTGCTACAAAGAGAGGTTATTCAGGCTCCACAGAGGGGCTACGTGCAGTTTGCCGTGCCGGACCTAGATATCTATCTGCGAGAGAATGCCGCGGAGATTCTCGAGCGGTTCTAAATCAAGGCATGAATAGCCGCCGGTTAACTGCCTTTTTCGACTTGGCTCGCGTCCCCCCCCGCGAGGACGTGCCCAAAGCGGCAATACTGATTGATTACGGAAGGGCATCTCAGGGTGCAATCGATATACTATTTGTCCAAATGAAAGGAAACCCATGCAGCTATCTGAGCAGCTTCTGCACACGACGATTCGCATCGAAGCTTCGTTGGCCTCGGGAGGTTGCTCAGTTGGAACGGGTTTCTTTTTCAAGTTCTGCGACGACGGAAAGACCTATGTGCCGGCAATCGTGACCAACAGGCACGTGGTCGAGGGCGCGTACGAGTATCGCGTCATCTTTTCGAGATCTGACGAGAACGGAAACCTGCTCAATATAAACGAGCAACTTACCATGCGGGGCTCCGAGAGCGACTGGATCGCACACCCTGACGAAAGTGTTGACCTGTGCGTCTTACCCATCGGTCCCGCACTGAATGGTTTTATCCGGGCGGGGAAGCATCTGCTTACCATACCGCTCAGCTTGGAGCTTCTGCCGACGGATAAGCAGATTCAAGACATGGGCTGTATGGACGAGGTGACCATGGTCGGATACCCCAACGGCATTTGGGATGAGGCCAACAACCTGCCGATCGTCCGTCGGGGTATCACGGCGACGCCCTATAGGTACGACTATCAGGGGCAGAAAGAGTTCCTGGTTGACATGGCGTGCTACCCGGGATCGAGCGGTTCCCCGGTCTTTCTCTACAACGAGGGTACTTATTTGGAGAACGATGCTGTGGTCATGGGCAAGAGGCTCTATCTACTTGGCATCCTTCGGGCTGTGCCCATCAGAACTCTTCTCGGAGACATCACCGTATCCACGATTGCCCACGTGAGCGTTCAGGACATGTTGAATCTCGGCATCGTCATCAAATCCGAGCGTCTGAGGGACTTCGATCCCATCGTGAGGGAACGCTTGAGCGTTTCTGGAAATTAGTATTTATTTGGCTCGCCCGCTCTGATGCCGCCCCCGCACAGCTGGTCGGCCTCGGCGTCCATCACCGCGTTCACGACCTGCTCGGCGAGGCGCCTGAGCAGCTCCTGCATGTCGATGGCGCCGTCGTCGAAACGGGGCATGGCGAGCATGTCCGGCGTCGGGTCTGATAAGATTTCCATAGCGGTCCTCGTCCTTTCCTAGAACCTGTTGTTGTGGTGATTTCAGATTCTAGGACGAGGGCCGCTCTTCGTTAAGCGGCCGCTGGGGCGTCACCCTTACACCAACATTTTCGACGCGATCGGCCGCTTCGTGGACTTCGTGCGCGACGTGTGTGCTGAGGATGCTCTGGAAGAGAATCTCCGTTTTGTGTCTGATGCCCTGGACGGTAAGTGCACGCCGCGTGAGATTATTCGCAACTACTTCCTCAAAGATTTCTACAAGGATCACTGCTCAACCTACCAGAAGCGCCCCATCTACTGGATGCTTGATTTCGGTAAGAAAAACGGCTTCAAGTGCCTTATTTACATGCATCGCTACCAGCCAGACCTGCTGGTCCGCGTACGCACTAATTATGTCCATGAACAGCAAGAACGGTACCGCACGCAGCTCGCTCACCTAGAGGAAGCCGTGGCACAAGTTGATATCTCGCAACGCGTAAAGTTGAACAAGCAGATCAAGAAGCTCAACGATCAGCTCGCTGAGACTATAACCTTTGGGGAGAAGATTCACCATTTAGCAGAACAAATGATTGCGATCGGACTGAGGGATAAGCGTGATCGATTTCGGCATCTTTACCATTGACGGGGTGAAAAGGTTCTTGTTCGACGCCCTGCGCATCGATGGGTGCGAGTTCGGAGATATGCAGCTGCGTTTTCGCAGCGACGAGGTTGGGACGTACGCCGATGTCCGGGAGAGGCTGGGGGAGTCCCTCGCCCCCGACGACCTGCTGCTGCACCTCAGGCACGTCACGGCCAACACGGATGGCTGCGCGTCCATTCGCGAGAGCGGGATTCTCGGAATCGGGGACGTGCTCTCGCGTCCTAGTGCGCTTACGCGTCTTTTCGAGGGCTGCGGGGTTCATTTCGACAAGGCGAGCCGAACCGTGTCTGTCGACGGGAGAAGGCTCAGCCTGGACCTGGTCGATGATGCCTTCCTCGGACGGGAGTCCTCGGAGCCGATAGATGGACTTCTGTACATTCTGGCGGAAGACTCCCTCGTGAACTCCTTCATCCACAAGTCGTGCATCCGGGAGTACTCCACGCTTTCGCGGTATCCCGAGGCCATATGGGCTCTGGAAGAGGTCGTCGGGCATGGGAACGAGGCGGTTTGGAGATGGAAGGACGCCGCGCGCCCATATGTTGTCGAGTTCACCGCGACTTTGAAGGAGCTCGATCTGTGTCGACTCCAGCCGGACGATGGGATGGGTTTTTGCAGGGCGGCGGTTTGAAGGAGTCCGTATTCAATAATCTGGTTTACCAGGCGCTCGGGGTCTGCGTGCGGGGTGCCCGCGAGGTTATCGCCTCCCTGCCTGCTGGCGGCGGGGTGCCCCGTCGTCGATCGTTCGGATAACCCCTCTGGATGAGTTCTGCGGCGACCCCGAAGCTGGCTTGGATTCCATGTGCGATAGGGAGGGGCGTTGTCGGATTTGCGACGAAGACGCTGTGGAGTCCCTGTCGGCGTTCCTTATCGCTAATGGGTATCTAGGGGAGGGCTTCTCGGGATAAAACGGGTTTCGCTTGGTCTAATGCGTAGGATGACCAGTTTCGTGTTGTCCCAGCAGGGAATCGCCCGACGGATCAGATTGCGGAAACATGGGGTTCCGATGCATGGGGTAGGCGAGGGGTCGTCGCCCTGATGTGCGAATGAGCTTCACCCTGCTGTCGCATTCTGTCCGTATGGATAATGGCCGGCTTAAGGTGCCGGCCTCCTACCGGAGGAGGTTGCGACGTGCGCGCGATGATCGAGATTGAGTGGATGGACGGGCTTGTGACGAAGGTGCCGGAGTTCGCTCTGGGCGACGTATTCGGTGAAAGCGTTCAGGTAGAGCTCGATTTCAAGTTCGACGACGTGTCGGAGGGCCTCTGGGTCGAGGTGCGCCATCATAAACCGGACGAGGGCTCGGATGGCGACCCGCGCGAAAGGGCCTGTACGCTGCATGCGGACTGTCACTACGGTTTGGTCGACGCGGTCGACCTCGACCGTATCTTCTGCGTTCTCTTTGAGGGGCAGCCGAGGATCTGCCGCATCGCGGGGGAGCTCGTGAACCTCTCAAGGGCCTGTGCTATGGCTCAAGGTTGACGCGCTACTGAACGTTGTCGGTGCGCAGCCTCGCGTGGCGCTCGTAGGGGAAGTCCAGGTAGGTCAGCGCGTCGGCCTCTGCCTCCTGTTACCGTTCATGGGAAATCGGTCAATTGGGAGCGCGGTGGAAATCCTGGACCGTGTTCCTACGCTACAAGACCTAGGCTTCTTCGGTACTGCATCGGGCTCATATAGCCCAGGTCGCTCTTGCAGCGCTTGTCGCGATACCAGACCAGATAGGCGTACAGCATCTTCATGAATTCCCCCATGCCAACATCGTCCCAGCCCCTTCCGTAGAAGAGCTCCACCTTCAGCCTGCCGAAGCCCTCCGTCCTTGAATTGTCGGGTGAGCACCCCTTTCTCGACATCGAGCGCGCGAGGTCCTGGGCGGCGCATAGCCGATCCGGCCCTGCCACCGGTAGTGGCCGCCGCGGTCGCTGGCTTACGCCTTGAGGAAGCGCGCCCGGGACCTCGGCCCCTACGAGGCATCGGCATTGTGCCAGCTTCGATCGGAGGCGGGCTGCTCGAGCCTCATGACCGCATACGACCTCAAAGAGGACTTCTTCGACATCTACGACGAGCACCCGCTCTCGCGGGAGGATGCCGAGGATGCATTCGATGCGTGGAAGGCATCCATCCCCGATGACAAGGCCTACGATCCCTTCCGGGGGCTTGCGAAGGCCGTGGAGAACCACCGCGAGTTCATATTTAACTACCGGGATTGTCCGAGCCGCATCTCGAACGGTTACACGGAATGCGCGAACCGCCTCATCAACGAGACTAACATGATGGGGCGTGGCCACTCCTTCGAGACGCTGCGCGCGCGTACGCTCTATCGCAGTTTGTCCCGTCACAGAGGTATGGCCCTACGCCTGTCATCTCGGCTGTCGGAACAGGAGTGGGTGCGGTTACCCCAAGTGTCGCTACGACGCTGCCTATCGCACCCGCCTGTCCGCGGCCCGTGAAGGGTTATGTCTCACCGCTGACGAGCTCGCCGCCATGGTCGCGATTGCGGTCCCTTTGTTTAGGCGGGGGCAGAGTTACGAGACCATATGGGCCACACATGCTGACGAGCTTCCTGTGTGCGTGCGCAGTGCCTGCTCCTATCAGGAGAGGGACAGGCGCGCCTTACCTGCTTCTCCCGCGAAAGGACCGTATGAGGAAGCGTAAGCGCAGGGATGTCGAAGGTGCTGGGCGCGACGGGGTTGACCGCACTGGCCGTACCTACGCCGAATTCGAGGCGCTCTCGCTTGCCGACAGGTCGCGCGTGGTCCAATGTGACTCCGTTGAGGGCTACGAGCGCAACACCTACGACATCCTGAGCGCACACATCGTGGCCCGGGCGTTCCAAATCTATTTGCGCAAGCGTCATGCCAGCTCCGGCAGCCATCGTTGCCTGCCTCGACCATATAGAGAGTCTCATAGGCTCTGTTGCTGCCTTCGAGGCTATCTTCGGCATCCTGCTAGTCGATTGAGGAGTCGAGTTCGATGATTGGAAGGGCCTGGAGCGCTGGTGTCTCGAAAGCGGAGCTCGGCGCTGCCGCGTGTTCTGCTGCGACGCGATGAGATCCAACCAGTAGTCGGCATGTGAGCGCAACCACGAGCAGCTCAGGCGCATTCTGCCCAAAAGCCGTAGTGGCGGTGCTCTGAGCCCCTACGACGTTGTAGTATGCTGCAGCCACGTAAACTCTTGCCCGCTTGCTGGACTCGCTGGCAGGTGTCCATTCGAGCTCCTCGGAGACCTGTTGCTGTGCGGCATCGGATGATCGCTTCGGGCTGTCCCTCGACAGCGAGCTCGCCGTCTCGCCCGATAAGGGGTCATCCCCGACGGGGTGGTACCAGGCCTACGAGCGGGGCGAAGGCTCTTGGGCCGCCGGGTGTCAGTGGTAGCGTGAAACTGAACACTTGTTCAGTTTCACGCTACCACTGACAGTTCGCAAGCTTCATTATGAATTCAGGGTACCTCATCTTGTCGATGCGGGATTGGCGCCCAGAGCCGGGGTCCCGCCAGAGTGCGATACGCCGTGTGCCGAACATGCAGGCGCGACCGTTGACGCCTTCTTCTCTTCTGCCGGAATCCACGCAGAAAGCATTCTGTACGACAGGCTATGCCAGGTGTTCTACCAAATGGTCATTTTATCTTTCTATAATGAGGCGAGATTCTATCCAAGAATCCGACATGTCGCTCTTCATCGATGCCGAGGACCGTTAAGTCGACTACTCTACCGGTCTCGTTACCTAACTTTTGGGATATCTGTTCGCATCCGGAGACAAGTTGATCGGAATATTTCGAGTACAGTAGCAGCAAATCAATATCACTGTCTGCACTGAGCTCTGAACCACTCAGCGCAGATCCGAACAGATAGACATGATCAAACTGAGAGAACAGTTCTAGGTTGCTGTCGAGAATGTCTATGAGTCTCAAATAGTTCATAGTTTGCGAACGAATGGGAAGAAGCTATCCATATCGAGGAGCTTCACGTTAATTTGCCCCGCAAACACCTGGGCTTCTTCGGAGATGCATTGCTTACCGTTCCATCTATGCAAGTTGACGACAACGGTATGTTCTGCCGGTGCTAAACGGGCCAACTCTGCATAGCTCAGACAGTATTCGTATACGAATAAGAAGCATTTTCCTTTCGCTATATATTCTCTAAGGTTTGTCTTCGACTTGCGAGTTGCTTTCTTTCCGCACAGGCGGAAGTACTTTAGGGCAAAAATCAAGCTGTCTAGCCTCATCTCGGCACGCCTGAAGCAGCGGGCGTCATAGTACATCTGTCGGATACGCGGCGTATCGTCAAGATAAACTACCGCCTCTTTCCCGTTTTCTATTATTTGCAACAATGGATGTTCTGCATCTAGAGAAACATCTATAAATCGCCCCTGTTCGTCAAGCTTTTTGATTAGCAGCTCTAGGGATTCTGCAGAGGGGAGCAGGTCACCTTCTATGGGCTGGATTCCGAAGATGGAGTTGATGACCTCGGGGAAAAGAATAGACCTTTGTCTTTCCGTATTATCTCTGGTGGCTTCGAACTCCTTAGCATGGTCGATAAAATCGCGGACAGCGGCCTGGTTGGAGAAGGAATTGTCCTTGTGGTTCTGGAACAGGCACAAGTTCGATTCGAACAGCGTGCAAAGTTTTCGGTTGTTGACGATTATTTCCTTTTCAAAAACATCCCACAGTCTTCGCTTGTCCTTCATGTAGTAATTCTCATATATCGACTTGTTTCGGGCGAGCAGAGGTGCGGCCTCTTTGCGCAGGTCGTCGAAGGAACTGAACGTCTTTCCGAAAACGCGATCAATTTCTGCGTGACGAATCGACTTCCATTTCCTCACTTCATCTGCCGTGAAAGCGGAGTTTCTGTCGAAATTCGTATGGCAGTTTGGACAGATGAGAATAAGGTTGTCGAACGTGTTCTCTGCGCTTTTGCAATATGGGACGATATGGGCTCGTTCAGCAATGTCTCCATTGCTGATGAATAGATCGGCCCGACAATCTGGATTCATGCATTTGCCGGCAGACCCCGCCCAGAGTCTTCGCTCGACATATGCTGAGATTGGCTTTCTGCTTGTCTTCGACACTTTCCGTCCCCGCTTTGACCTCTTCGATTGACGATTAACTGTCATTTAAGAATATGTTATCCAATGATTGGGCCACCGTCAGGCTTCAAGTGAAGATTATTGAACGGGGAGGTAAATGGAGCACTAAAGAAGTAGACATTCGGCAGCTTTAAGCCCCAGGGTTAACGAATCGCGTGCCGAATGACGCTGCTATAGGCTGTCAAGTCCTTTATCGGACGACATTTTAGCATTCAAGTAGCGGTCGTATTCGCGTCTGATTTCCTCGTGGGGGCATACTTCTCTTTCTATTTCGCTGAGCCTTACATTCGGCACGTTAAGCTCTCGGGCAACCTGCTTTTGGGTCAATCCGAGCGATTTTCGCATGTCCGCCAGTATCGAGCCCCGGGCGTACTTCAACCTCATGGGGCGCCGCAACGTTGGGTAAACCTCCCTGGCTGTGAACCTCTTAAGGCAGCGCATGATCTCTCGCTTTGTCTTGCCGTCGGACTTGCGCTTCGCCATGTAGGCGAGCGTTCTCTCGTCCCCGCGCATCCTGTGTTGGTCATGCCGTCGTAGCCCGCCGAGACCCAGCGGTAGATGGTCGACGGCGACAGGTCCACGGGCCCGCCGTTG
>NZ_JBCOIL010000027.1:0-34435 GCF_040926265.1 Collinsella aerofaciens
GCCTGACCCCATATCGTTGGGGCCAGGCCCGATTTTGCCTCTTGACAATGTCCTGCTCATATTAAAAGGAACGTCCCCTTCTGCCGGCAAGCTATGTTGATATTTGAGTTGTCGTCGTTTCGTTCGTCTGGGCCGTTTCGGCGTCATCGCCTTGCTTGTCTTCGTCCTTTTGAGCATCTGCAATAGTGGTGGCCACCGCAACGATACCGCGCTGGGGCGCGACGCCCGTCTGGGTCTGAGCGCCCTCGACAACTTCTGTGCCTGCATGCGCGAGCTCGGGCGATTTAAACACTGCGTCCAAGTTGGCGCCACCGCCGGCGTAGCCAAGCGCAGCGAGTGCGATGACGATCACTGCAACGGCGACCGCGATCGGAACATAACGGTGCCAACCAGCCGGATTGAGTCCGCTGCGGCGAGCCGCCCCGCGGCTAATATAACCGAGCGTTCCGTCGTGCTTGAGCTTTGAGCCCACCACGCGTTTGCGGCCCCACAGCGAGGACTCTGCCTGCATTGCCAAGCGGGCGCTTGCCGAAGGATAGCCGTATTTAGTGCGCTTGAACGAGCCATCAAACCCCGAGGCGTGTTTGCCCCACGTCACCGATGTTGTGCGTCGGTTGACCGGCGCGGCACTCCGCCTTCTGCGGCTCGGTTTTGAAGTCTCAGCCATATGCCCTCGCACGCCGTAACCAAATCGAAACAATAACGCTTTGGACTGTAGCACACGCGTCGCGCGCGGTCACGGGCGCCTCGCTCAACGGTCATCGTCCTTCAGCAAGCGCCACAGCGTTGTACGGCTTATGCCCAGCACCTCCGCCGCACGGGTTCGGTTGCCGTGGAGATGATCTACAACCAGATGCGCGATATCTCGCTCGGTATCGGCCAGCGGTCGCAGGATATACAGATCGCTTTCGAGCGTCGGGGCGCCAAAGGTTGCGGTCTTAATCACGTCCTCTTGGGCGAGCACTTCCTCCGCCACAGCGCGGTCCACCGTGCCCGCCCCCACCAATATATACAGTCGTTCCGAGACCTCGCGGAGCTGCAGATAATTGCGCGGCCAGCGGTAAGCATCGAGCGTTTTCGTCGCCGCGGCAGACAGCGTGGGCGCTGCCGTCCCAAATGCATCAGCGAGATATTCCAAATAGCGCGCAGCCTTCGTCGACGCGGCTCCCTGCTCGGCGATTGCCGGCGCCACGCTCACCGCACAGGCGAAGCGCTCGGTCACAAAGGCGACTTGATCACTTTCGCTGCCGCCCGGCATGTCATTCGCCGTCAGCACCACATGGCAGCGCGTCGCCAACGCGGTGTCGGCCATCGTGGAAACGAGCTCGCGGAGGCGCTGGGGGCCAACCGCGTTCCAGCCCTCAATGCAAAGGGTCAGCCCCGTTTGGAACAGCGGCGATTCGGAGCTTTTGAGCATATGGCGCCAACCGCGATCGGTGAGCTCATCGAGCGCAACGGAAACAAAGGGCTGATCGGCAAAAGGACCGTCCAGATAGAGGCGCTTGGCGATCTCGACCTGACCCGCTCCCAGCTCACCCTCGAGCATAAGGGGCACACCGCGCGCGTAGCTCTCGGCAACCGGCGCAGCCACCGAGGCCGCCCCCTCAACGATGCCGTACGCGCTCGATTCGTAGCGGGCCTCAACCTCGTCGGCGTTGAGCCACTCGATGCCCGCATGCGCCGCGGCGCCGCGCACCTCGCGGACCACGACGACCCAAAGGCCCCCGCCCTCTTTGTCGGTGGGGCGAACGGTCAGGCTCAGGCGCGTACCCGCACGCCCCATAACCAGACGCGCGCCGTCTCCTATACGGTCGAGGCGCTCAGCGACAAAAGCCGCCACATCCCGCTCGAGCGCCGTGTCATTCATGGTCGAGATCGCGACGTCCCCACGCGCATCGATTGCCAATGCCGAGGCCCCGGCAGCAGCCAGGGCCTCGGTCAAGATGTTCAGCTTGGCATCGCTATCCATGATTTGCCCCTGTCCGCAGCGACGTGCAACCGCCGACGGTCGCACGACCAAGTGTTTCAAAATTGAACGATATTGCTCACCAAGCACTATAGGGCAGAAAGCGCCGTCCTGCGAGTATAGGTGTTGCCCCGCATCGCCATCCTGGCGGGGCGATAAGAGCTCTTCGGGACTTATAAACCTGCGGACAAGCCATACCCGCAAGAGCTCCTATCGCTCCACCGCAGGCTTGCGCTCACCAGCGCGCAGCACGCAGCACGCAGCACGCAAATAAGCTACTTCTCTACCAGATTCCCAGCACGTGCTGCATTCCCAAACTCATGCACGCAATGCCAATCCAGCAGCAAAAGCCCAGCGCGATGGGCTTGCCGCCCTTTTTGACCAGCTCGACGATATCGGTATTAAAGCCAATTGCCGCCATGGCCATCACGATAAAGAACTTCGACAGCTCCTTGATGGGCGCCGTAAAAGACGCGGGAAGCTGAAGCACCGTGGTGATTACGCTCGCCAGCACAAAGAACAGCACAAACATGGGAAACGCGCGCTTAAGCGAGAACGTGCTCTTAGCGTCGCCACCGGCCTTGCGTGCCAGATGCATCTGCCAGCATGCGAGGACCAACGTGATGGGAATAATGGCCAGCGTCCTGGTGAGCTTGACCACCGTGGCGCTCTCGAGCACATTGGCGCCGGGATGCATGCTGTCCCAAGCGCTCGCCGCAGCCGTTACGGACGAGGTGTCGTTGATGGCGGTACCGGCAAACAGGCCAAAGCCCTCGTTGGTCAGCCCGAGCATGCCGCCAAGCGTTGGAAACACGAGCGCCGCGATAACGTTAAACAGGAAGATGACCGAAATAGCCTGGGCAATCTCGCGATCGTCGGCATCGATGACGGGCGCGGTCGCGGCGATGGCAGAACCGCCGCAAATCGACGAACCCACACCCACAAGCGTCGCGATCTTGCCCGGCACGTTCATAACGCGGCAGAGCACAAAGGCGATGACAAGCGAGGTCGAGATTGTCGCCACGATAATGGGCAGCGACTGGGCGCCCTTGGACAGAATCTGGGAGAGGTTCATGCCAAAGCCAAGCAGGATGACCGCGTACTGCAAGACTTTTTTGGACGTATAGGTAACGCCGGCGACAAGCTGTTCGCGACGATTCTTGGGAAAGACGAGCGCCAGGACCATGCCAAAGAGGATGGCAAATACCGGACCGCCGACCACCTCAATTTGTTTGCCGAGCAACGTCGCGGGAATGGCGATGATCAGGCAGAACAAGACGCCTTTCCAGCGCTCGCGTACGATGTTTGCCAGTTGCATATGGGATTCCTTCTTTCTATTTCACGTTTGCGACGGCTTATGATACGGCAACATTGAGCGCAGCCTTGCGCAAACACAGACTAAGATGCCGCAATAGTTCTCAGGCAACAGCCGAATTACCCACCGCGGAGAGCTGATTCGCGGCATAATTAACAACTGACATATGAGTTTGATAGAACAGTTGCGAGGCGCTATGGAAGAATCGATGCACGTCGGCGAGCAGGAAACGAGCCTACAGGACCAGTCCTATCACACCATTCGACGCAAAATCGTCTACTTGGACTACAAGCCGGGCGAAAAGCTGGGCGTCAAGCAGCTTTGCGATGACCTGGACATGGGTCGCACGCCCGTGCGCGAGGCTTTGGTTCGCTTGGCGCAGGAAGGCCTGGTGCGCACCGTGCCCCAGAGCGGCACCTACGTCTCACCCATCAACCTCACCCTTGCCGAGAGTGCCTGCTACATCCGCGAGCATCTGGAAAAGCAGGTGATTGTGGAGTGCTGTGCGCGCGCCACGTCGGCCGGCATCGAGCAGCTCGACCGCGCCATCGTGCTGCAGGAAAAGGCCATGGCCGAAGAGGATCGCATCGGCTTCTTTTTGAGCGACAACCTCATGCATCACATGATTTTTAGCATCGCATGTCGCAGCACCGTGTGGTCGTGGCTCGAAGAGACCAATGCCGACCTTGAGCGCTTCCGCTGGCTGCGCGCTGCCACGCAGGTTCTCGACAATCAGGACATCGTGAACGAGCACAAGCAGATTCGCCGCGCTATCGCCGGTCGCGACCCCATCGAAGCGAGCTTTTTGGTCAGCAAGCACCTGCACATGATGTTCCGCAATCAAACCGAGGTTCTGGACCAGTTCCCCGAGTACTTCGAGACCAGCAAGCTCCGCTAACCTGCCAAAAAGGGACAGGTTTATTTTGGCAGGTTTTATCCGAGCAAATGCAACAAGGCCCGGCTCCGTCTTGATGCGGAGCCGGGCCTTAGTCGCTAGAACGGCGGAACCAACTACTCGACGGTGACGCTCTTGGCCAGGTTGCGGGGCTGGTCGACGTCGCAGCCGCGCAGGATGGCGACCTCGCGTGCGAGCAGCTGCAGAGGAACGCTCGCCGTGATGGGGCTGAACACGTCGCGGACTGCCGGCACGCGGATGATGCAGTCGGCGATCTTGTTGATCTCCTCGTCGCCCTCAGTGGCAACGACGATGACCTTGGCACCGCGCGCCTTGCACTCCATAAGGTTCGACACGGTCTTGTCGTAGGTGGCACTCTTGGTGGCCACAGCGATGACAGGGAAGCCCGGGTCGATCAGGGCAATGGGGCCGTGCTTCATCTCGCCAGCGGCGTAGGCCTCGGCGTGCAGGTAGCTGACCTCCTTGAGCTTGAGCGCACCCTCGTAGGAAATAGCGGCACCCATACCGCGTCCCACGAACAGCGCCGACTGCGCGTCCTTGCATAGCAGGGCGGCCTCGTGCACGGCCTCGGTCTGCGTGTCCAAAATCCACTGGATCTGCTCGGCCGTATCGGAAAGCTCGCGGAACATCATGCGCGCTTGCTTGGTGGTCAGACGGTACTTGACCTGCGCCAGCAGCAGAGCCAGCAGCGTGAGGCTCACAACCTGGCCGATGAAGCTCTTGGTCGAGGCGACCGCGATCTCCTTGTTGGCCTTGGTATAAATGACGCCGTCGCTCTCACGCGCCACGGGGCTGCCCACCACGTTGGTGATGCCAAAGACCTTGGCGCCCTTGATACGCGCGTCGCGAATGGCGGCGAGGGTATCGGCCGTCTCGCCCGACTGGGACACGGCAACGACGAGCGTCGTCGGCGTGATGATGGGGTTGCGATAGCGGAACTCGCTGGCAGCCTCGACCTCGGTGGGAATGCGAGCCCAGCCCTCAATAAGGTTCTTTGCGATGAGTCCTGCGTGATAGCTGGTGCCGCAGGCGATCACGTAGACACGGTCGATGTCGTTGAGCTCCTCGAGGGACAGGCCCAGCTCATCGATATCGAGCTCGCCGGCAGGCGTCATACGGCCAACCAGCGTGTCGCGCACGACGCGCGGCTGCTCGTGAATCTCCTTGAGCATAAAGTCGGGATAGCCGCCCTTTTCGGCCATGTCCAGATCCCAATCGATGTGGGTGACCTTGGGCTCGATGACATTGCCGGCCTCGTCGGTGTACTCGACGCCCGCAGGCGTAAGCTTGGCAAACTGACCGTCCTCGAGCACCACGACATCGCGGGTGGCGTCGATGAGCGCGATGACGTCGGAAGCAACGTAGGAGCCGGTCTCGCCCACGCCGACCACAATCGGGGAGTCCTTGCGGGCAACGGCGATCACGCCAGGCTCGTCGGCGCACACGGCGGCCAAGCCATAGGCGCCTACCACGTGGGTGCAAGCCTCGCGCACGGAGGCCATCAGGTCGTGCGTCTCGGCATAGGCCTCTTCGATCAGATGCGCGAAGACCTCCGTATCGGTCTCGCTCTTAAAGTGATGGCCGCGGCCCTCCAGCTCCTCGCGCAGTTCGGCGAAGTTCTCGATAATGCCGTTGTGGACGATGGCGATGCGACCGTCGCAGCTAGTGTGGGGATGAGCGTTAACGACGGAAGGCTTGCCGTGGGTAGCCCAACGGGTGTGACCGATACCGCAGGTTGCGTCGCTATCGATATTGGAAAGCTCGCTCTCCAGACCCGCGACCTTACCCACGCGGCGGATAACGTCGAGATGCGCCGCGGCGCCCTCGCCTACCTCAAGCGCGACGCCCGAGGAGTCATAGCCGCGATACTCCATGCGCTTAAGGCCTGTGACCAGGATGTTCTTTGCAATATCAGAGCCGGTGTAGCCGACAATTCCGCACATAGGATAAATCCCTTCGTTCGCGTGACTGCAAAACGCCCACGCACGACGGGCGCTGAGACGTATAACGTTCGAGTATTGTACTCACGCAAACGCAAGCTGATATACCAGAAGTGGTATCTCAACTTAGATACCACCCGATGCACACACGTCCAGCCGGTCCAAACCACCACAAAGGTACCTGTCCCCTTCGTGGCAGTCGCGCTGGCAACGGCGTTTCCCCAGATAAACCTGCCAAAATAAACCTGTCCCTTTTTGGTAGGTTTAGGATGCTACAATCTGGCTTGTATTTGAAACGCATCAAAGGGGCCGCTATGGCAAAGGTAAAAATCAGCGACGTCGCGCGCGAAGCCGGGGTTTCGTTGGGCACGGTTTCCAACGCGCTCAACCATCCCGATAAGTTGCGTCCCGAGACCCTCAAGCTCATTAACGAAACCATCAGTCGACTGGGTTACCTGCCCAACCAAAGCGCTCGTCAGCTCGCGGGCGGCGCCACCAAGTCCTTTGGCCTGGTGCTCCCCCGTCTCGATCACGGCTTTTCGCTCCAAATCGCCAGCGGCGCCCACAACGAGGCCCGCAAGCACGGCTACGACCTGCTCATCGCCAACGCCGATAACGACGATATTCTCGAGGACCATTACCTGCGCTACTTTATGGGCACGCAGATGTCCGGCGTCATGGTTCAGCCCATGGCATCCCCCGACTGGCACCCCGCCATGGCCAAGATGCCCGTGCCGATCGTCCACCTGGACATCCATTGCTCCGAGCCCGGCTACTACGTAGCGGCCGACAACGAGGCCCAGGGTCGCATCATTGCCGAACTCGCCATCGCCCGCGGCGCGCACCATATTGTCGTCGTCGGCCGAGCAGCATTTATGCAGCTCACCCTACGTGTGCTTGGCATTCACAAGGCCCTCGCTCTGCACCCCGATATCAAGATCGAAGTCATCGACGCCGGCGAATGGAATACCGCTGCCGACGGCTACGGCATCGGTGCCCAAATCGCCGAGCGCCCCGCGAACGAACGCCCCGATTTTGTCGTCGGCCTGACCGACGTGTTGGCCTCGGGCGTTATCTCGGCGCTGGTCGACAAGGGCATCTCTGTCCCCGGGCAAGTACGCGTAGCAGGTTGCGATGGCAACCCACTCGCTTGGAGCGGATCGGTCCCGCTCACTACGGTAGCGCCCCCGGGCTACGAGATTGGCCGCAAGGGCGTTCAATTGCTCATGGAGCAAATCGAGAACAAGGCCCCAGCAAAGACCAAGCATATCCGCGTCGGCTCTACAGCGCGCACCGTCACCGCAGTCACCGCCGCCGAGGACATCAACCGCCAAGAACTGGTACGTCCGTTCCTGCTGGAACGCGCCAGCACCCAGGCAAGCAGCCAGACCGACGCCACGGCCATCAACCTCGGTGCGTATCTATAGCACGCCCGCAAGTATGCTAAGTCGCCGCTCAAGCAAAAGAGGCCCGACCATTGCCGGACCCCTTTTGTTTAAGCGCAAACGTAAGCAATTGCTCGTTTCAACGCCGCAATTGTCTAGCGCACGGCCTTGACCGCCGCCGCCAGATCGAACAACGTATCGAGCACGGCCTCGCAGCCATCCACCACGTCCTGCGGCAGCGGCACGATATCGGGGACGGCAAAGACGTGGCAGCCAGCCGTAATGCCCGAGACGCAGCCGTTGCGCGAATCCTCGACCACGGCACATTCCTCGGGAGTAAAGCCCGCGCGCTCGCAGGCGAGCAGATACATCTCGGGGTCGGGCTTGCCATGCACGACGTCCTCGCCACACGTTACCGTTTCAAACTTGTCAAAAAGACCGAATGCTTTAAGGTTGCGCTCGGCCGTAACATGGCGCGATGACGTTGCAAGGCCTACGTGATAGCCCGCAGCCAACAGCTCGTCTATGCACTCGGCAGCGCCGGCCTTAAGCTCCAGATCGGTCTTGACCGTCTCGTCGCGAATCTCCTTGTGGCGGACATAGATCGCCTCGGCGGTCTCGTGGCTGCCGTAATGCTTATCGAGGATGTTCATGACATCGGGTAGCGTGCGACCGATAAACTGATGGATCAGCGCTTCATCAATCGCGAGCCCCAGCTCAGCGGCGCCTGCCTTCCAGGCCCTAATCCCCAAACGCTCGGTATCGACCAGCGTTCCATCCATGTCAAAAATAACAGCCTTGATCATATCGGTCCCCCATCGACTCTCGCTGTCGCATTGCCGCAACTCTACCGCATTTGACAACTTGTATATAACGTATATACCATATTGCACTTTCGTTACACAGATAGAAGTCTTATGGCAAGTAACGCATTAGGATTATAGTTTTCAATCGAGTACTCAACGATAAGGATCGTTTCATGATTTTAGACACCACGGCACCCGCAGAGGAGCTTCAAGACAAGCTATCGGCGCTCGAACAGCTGCTTTTGGCATACGGGCGCGTGGCTATCGGGTTTTCCGGTGGCGTCGACAGCAGCTTTTTGGCCGCCGTATGCGCCCGCATCATGCCTACCAATACCCTCCTCGTCCATCTCACCACGCCGCTCATCGGCACGCCCGAGCAGGCTTCGTTTGAGCGGTCCGTTGATGGACAAGCCAATGAAGGACCGCATTTTAAACTCCCCGTGCTCAATCTTTCGGTGGATCAGCTGCAGCTCCCCCAGGTAGCCTGCAACGATGCCAATCGCTGCTACCACTGCAAGCACGCCGGCTTTACCGCCATCGTCAACCACGCCAAGTCGCTCGGCTTTCCCACCGTCATCGATGGCAGCAATGCAAGCGATCGCGGTGACTACCGCCCCGGCATGCGTGCGGCAAAAGAGCTCGGCGTACGCTCCCCTCTCATGGAGGTCGGCTTTACCAAGGACGAAGAGCGCGAGCTGCTGCGCGCATGGGGCTATCCCGTTTGGAACCTGCCGGCGGGAGCATGTCTTGCCACCCGCGTCCCCACGGGCGAGGAGCTTACGCGCGAGAAGGTCGATTTAATCCGCGCCTGCGAGGATTACCTGCACGATCTTGATCTGGCACAGGTACGCGCGCGCTTGATCGGCGGCTGCATGCATATCGAGGCCGCACCCGCAGATGTCGCCAAGATTGCTACCCTCGGTGGCAACGCCGTTGACGCCGAGGGCAAAACCCCGCTGCCCGCCGCCATCGAGTCCGCGCTGCGCGAGCTGGGCTGCGACCATATCTCCCCCGAGGTCACCCCCTACATTCACGGTGCCATGAATCTTTAGGTTACGCCGTTTTACAAACGGCGTAACTGCTCGGCGCTGCGCAGGCCCCGGGCACGGCAATCTGACGTTCAACTTCACGGGCGCGACCAAAAGGTCAGCGCCCGCTTGTTTCACGTCACCTTACCGCACCCGGAGCCCGCTCGCTCGCATATGCTCAACCTGGACTGCGTTAACTGACATGCCAAAAAGGGACAGGTTTATTTTGGCAGGTTTTATCTGGGGAAATATCGCGAGGCAGTCGCCCCTCTAGCACCCATCTAACTTCGAGAGGCACTAGAGAGACGACCCGGCTGCATCTACTTCTTCCGATATCGGCGGTTACGACTCGTCGATGAACCCATTACTTCGATGAGCCCTTTATCCGCCATTTTTGGCAGATGGTAGCTGACGGACAAATCTTGGCATTCCGTCTCTCTAAAACAATAGATTTATCTCTCTAACTTTAGAGAGATAAGCGCCTTGTTTTAGAGAGACATTTAGAGAGATGTATCGAATTCGCTGCTAGATTGCCTAATGCTATCTCTCTAACCAACCTTCTCTTTAGAGAGACATTTAGAGAGGCGAGCGCAATCTCTCTAATCAAGGGCTCCACTCTTTAAGGTGCACACTTCCTAACCGTGCCCTAAGTTGCGGTGAAATAACTCACGATTAGCCTGCCAAAAAGGGACAGGTTTATTTTGGCAGGTTTTATCTGGGGAAACGCAAACAGGGCCGCGACACCTATATGGCGTCGCGGCCCTTTTCCTTGGAGAAGGATCGATTGATTGAACGGGATGACCGTCCTAGTCTTCGAGTCCGCTATTGATGAGCTCCGCAATCTCAACGGGATCGGTGCTCGCGCGCACCTTGTCGCGGAAGCCGGCGTCCATCAGCATTACGGCAGCCTTGGAGAGCAGGCGCAGATGCGTGGTTCCAGCCTCGCCGGCAGGCACGTACAGCGCGAGCGCAACATCGACAGGTACCCCATCGAAGCTCGGCCATTCAACGGGCTCGACCAGTTTAAGCACGGCAACGCCCGGCGTATGGATTGCGTCGCTTTTGGCATGCGGAACGGCAAAACCGGCGACAAGGCCGGTCTCGGCCTCGTTCTCGCGAGCAATGAAGGCAGCCTCTACGGCAGATGCGTCATCGGCAAAGCCGAGCTCGATGGCCTGCTCGGACAAATAATGCAGAGCGTCCTCGCGCGAGGCAGCGGTATACCCGATCGTCACTTGGTTGGCAGATACAAATCCCATGGAAACCTTCCTTACAACACGGACCTAACCGCAGCTTCGATGCCGTCGGCGTCCAAACCGTACTTGTGCAGCAAATCGACCGCAGGGCCGGACTCGCCATACACATCGCGCACGCCGACGCGTCGCATCGGCACCGGATGCTGCTCTGCGAGCACCGAGGCCACGGCCTCGCCAAGACCACCGATAATCGAATGCTCCTCGGCGGTGACCACGCGACCAGTCTTCTTGGCGCTGGCAACCACCAGGCGCTCATCAAGCGGCTTAATCGTGTGCATGTTGATGACCTCGGCATCGATACCATCGGCAGCGAGCGCCTCGGCAGCCTCAAGCGCCTCGGCGACCATAAGGCCACAAGCGATGATGGTCACATCGGACCCCTCGCGCACGACCACGCCGCGACCAATCTTGAACTCATAGTCCTCGTAATCGTTGATGACCGGTGTTGCCAGGCGGCCGAAGCGCATGTAAACCGGGCCCTCAAACTCATAGGCGGCGCGCACACAGGCACGAGCCTCGACGTCGTCGGCGGGAACGACCACCGTCATACCCGGAATCGTGCGCATGAGCGCAATGTCCTCGCAGCACTGATGCGTGGCGCCGTCCTCGCCCACCGAAATGCCGGCATGGGTAGCGCCAATCTTGACGTTGAGGTGCGGGTAGCCAATGGAATTGCGGACCTGCTCGTAGGCGCGACCGGCGGCAAACATCGCAAAGGTGCTCGCAAAAGCAACGCGGCCCGTGGTCGCGATGCCGGCGGCAAGACCCATCAGGTTGCTCTCGGCGATGCCGGCATCGTAAAAGCGCTCAGCATGAGCAGCCTTAAACTTACCCGTCTGCGTAGCGGCTGCCAGGTCGGCATCGAGCACTACAAAGTCATCGTGCTCATTGCCCAGCTCGACGAGCGCCTCGCCGTAGCTTACGCGCGTGGCGACTTTCTTGACGTCTGCCATTAGAGCTCCTCTCCTGCTGCCGCGAGCTCGGCCATGGCCTGCTCAAACTGCTCGTCATTGGGCGCCTTGCCATGCCAGCCAACCTGGTTCTCCATAAAGGAGACGCCTTTGCCCTTCACCGTCTCGGCGATGATAGCGACGGGCACGCCGGTCACCTCACGAGCCTCAGCGAAAGCCGCCTCAATCTGCGCCATGTCGTTACCGTCGGCAAGCTCGATCACATGCCACTTAAATGCGCGGAACTTGTCAGCGAGCGGCATGGCCGAGTTGACTTCATCGATCGTACCGTCAATCTGCAAGCCGTTGTGGTCGACGACGGCAACAAGATTGTCGAGCGCATGGTTGCCGGCGAACATGGCCGCCTCCCACACCTGGCCTTCCTCGCACTCACCGTCGCCCAGCAACGTGTAGACACGGTAGCCGTCGCCCCAGTGCTTAGCGGCAAGCGCCATTCCAACTGCAGCAGAGATGCCCTGACCGAGCGATCCGGTGGACATATCGATGCCCGGGGCGTCGTTCATGTTGGGATGACCCTGCAGTCGGCTGCCAATATGACGGAGCGTCTCGAGCTCTTCGACGGGAAAATAGCCGCGATTTGCCAACACCGAATACAGGCCCGGCGCCGCATGACCCTTGGAGAGCACAAAGCGATCGCGATCGGCCTTGTGAGGGTCGGCAGGATCGATATTCATTTCCTCAAAGTACAGATACGTCATGATGTCGGCAGCACCGAGCGATCCACCCGGGTGTCCCGACTTGGCCGCGTGAACCGCAGTCACGACACCCTTCCTGACCTCATTGGCGACCTTCGCCAGCTCCTGGTTGGTCATACGAATTCCTCTCTTGAGAACAACCCCGGCACCGGATGACACGATGCCGGGGCAATCCACTCGTTAAGCCTGAGCGACGACCTTCTGCCAGTCAGCCTCAAAAGAGGCGAGGCCCTGGTCGGTCAGCGGATGATGCAGGCACTTCTTGAGAGCGGCCATGGGCACGGTCGCAATATCGGCACCGAGTAGCGCGGCCTGGGTCACGTGGTTGGGCGTGCGGACCGAAGCGGTGATAATCTCTACGGTGTCGTCGACGTTCTTGCCGGTCCAGTCATAGTTCTTGACGCAGGTCACAACGTTGTCGAGCTGCGAAATACCGTCCTCGGCGATGTCGTCGAAGCGTCCCACAAACGGGCTGATGTAGCGAGCGCCGGCGTTGGCGGCCATAAGGGCCTGCGTCGGCGAGAAGACGAGCGTCATGTTGACGCGCACGCCTGCATCGGCCAGCGCGCGACAGGCGGCGAGGCCGGCCTCGCAAACGGGGAGCTTGACCACAATGTTGGGGGCGAGGGCGGCAAGGCGCTTGCCCTCCTCGATCATGCCCTCGGCAGTGGTCGCGGTGGACTCGGCGGACACGGGCAGGCCCTCGCAAAGCTCGGCGATCTTGAGCATGTGAGGCTCAAAGTCGGCCAGCTTGCCGCCGGTCTTGGCGTACAGGGACGGGTTGGTGGTGACGCCGGCAAGGCAGCCCCAGCTCTTAGCCTCGGCGATCTCGTCAAGGTTGGCGGTATCGATAAAGAACTTCATGGTGCAAACTCCTTCAAATGAATTGCTAGTAATCCTAAGGACAGCGGCCCGATCGTCGGTCAATCCAACGTCAGCGAGCGGGCAGCTGCCGTGGCAAGGTGGTGCGAAAGAGGAGCGAAGCGTACTTTGGTACGCGAGCGACGGCTTGAGCGCCAGATTGCCCGGCAGATGCCCGCGCAGCGTCGACCGGTCCGGCGTTTGTCAAAACGCCGGAACTACTTAGTCCTCGAGAGCCTTCTCGATACGGCTCGTGACGCCCTTGAGGTTAAGACCGACGACGTACTGCTTGATCGGGCGCTTGATGTGCTCAATCACAAAGCGCTTGCCGTCGATGTCCTGGGCAGCGAGGTTGCGATAGAGCTTCTCGACCTGCTCCTTGACCTCGGGATCGTTAAAGGCGTAGTGGCCGGAGACATCCAGAATCTTCAGGCTGAGCTCGTCGTCGGCCAGAATGTCGTCAACCTGCAGGTTAACGTCGTCGCCGGTCATCCACTTGCGCCAACGCTCGGTCTTGATAGCCTTGACCAGCAGCGTGTGATACAGGTCGGAGGGATCGTCGCACAGGCCGTTGTCGACCAGAATCTGCTCGGTAGCGCAGAGCTTGAGGTAAGCGCGGGTCTCCTCGGTGCCGTACTGAGGGGCGACATTGGAGGCCGTCACGTGAGCCGGGATGTGCTCGAGCAGCGTTGCGTCATCCAGATAGTCGGCGTTGTGCTCCTTCAGGCCCACGCCGTAGCGCTTTGCCATATCGGCGAGCTCGCGGGCGTTCTTAAAGTTGTAATGGCCGACCTGCTCGGTCCAACGGGTAAGCGTGCCGGTCTGACCGACGATAAAGGTGGGCATGGGGCAGCCGCGCTTCTCGAGCTCGGGCTGCAGCTGAGAAATGAACTCCTCGTACTTGTCGGTAGAGGTCAGGCCGCCATTGGTCTCCTCGGTACCGACCTCATAGGCAACCTCGGGCAGGTTATGCTCGCGACGGTACTGCTCAAGGTAGTCGATAAGATCGATCGTGCGGCGAAGCACCACGTCGAGCGGAATAACCTTGCCGATCTGATAGGGGTCCTTGGTGGGGTCGACCATCAGCAGGTCAAAGCCCGCCTCCATGTCGGCGACGAATGACTTGCGAGCGAGCTCCATGGCCTCGTCCTCGGGCAGGTGGGCGTTACGCTCCTCGTCGCGCTGCCACGGACCGCCGTGATCGCGGCACAGGTAGTACGGACCGGTGTAACCCACCTCGTCGGCAACCTTCTTGATGTCGGCGGCAAAGCGCGTCTGGTCCCAACCGTTGACGTAGCCGGCGCCCATCTCGTCCATATCGACCTGGTTGCGGCTGGCGATAAACATGGGTGGGAAATCCTCGTCCTTGGCAAGCTCGAACACGGCCTGAATCAGGTTGGGGCTCATGGGGCCAATGCCGACCATGGTTGCGTGATCGCCGCTATCCTGTAGCTTGAGCATGCCCTGAACGGCCTGGCGGATGGTGAGGTTGGACATTTTGTTCTCCTTCTCCAGAGGATTTTTGACAAAAGTTCCCTGGGACCCAGATGTGGGCCCTATCAGTACGGATGGATTTTGTTGTGTAGGGGCGGTTGTGCGGAGTCAAATCCATCCCTCCGCACAACCGGAGTCCTTAAAGGTTTACTTGGCCTGCTTATCGAGCGTGGGCTTCATGGCAATCAGGATTGCAGCGGCGACCAAGGAGCCAATCACGATGTCCAGGCAGAACAGCGCGACGTTGTTGGTGGCCAGGGCGACGATAAAGCCACCATGCGGAACGTAGCAATCGATGCCCTGGAAGGCGGCAAGCGCCGCGCCCACGGCAGAGCCGATGCAGATGCCGGGCAGGGTGTGGCCAAGATCCTTGACCGCGAAGGGGATAGCGCCCTCGGTAATGCCGATGCAGCCCATGAACAGCGCGGAGATGCCCATCTGACGGTCAGCGTCATCGAACTTGTTCTTGGCGATGAGCGCGGCGAGACCACAGGCGATCGGGGGAATGGCGACGGCGACGCGGAACATACCGTTGGGGCCGTAGATACCGGAGGCCATGATGGCCATGGTAAAGGTCGAAGCGGTCTTGTTGATAGGGCCACCCATATCGAAGGCGGTCATAACACCAATGACCAGGCCCAGGACAACGGCGGAGCCGCCCTGCAAGCTACCGAGCACGCTGGTGAGCCAATCCATCACAAAGCCAAGCGGCGTGGCCAGGATGTAGATGTAGGCCATACCCAGGACGAGAGAGGTCAGAATCGGGATGATCAAGATCGGCATGATGGTCTGAATGGTGTTGTTGACCTTCCAGGTCTTCATCCAGCGGACAAAGTAGCCGCAGATAACCGCCATGATCATGGCACCCAAGAAGCCGGTCGAAACGCTGTTGCCGCTCGGGGTGACGACGGCGTTGTTAACCAAGTAGCCCAGGACGAAGCCAGGGGCAAGCGCGGGCTTGCCGGCCATCGAGTAGGAGATGTATGCCGCAAGCACCGGAATCATCATAGAGATGCCGGCCATGCCGATGGTGTTAAGGCTCACCATCAACGGGTTGGTGACCTCCATGCCGCTAGCACCGGCAGTACCGGACGCCAACGAAAAGGCAAGGAACACGCCACCGATAACGACGATGGGGATAAAATAGGAAACGCCGGTATTGAACGCATTGAGCAGCGTCTTGCCAGGATCGGCAAAGATGGACTGCTTGGACGCCGGTGTCGGGGCCTGCGGGGCAGCGGAGACGGCCTTCTTCTCTGCCTTGGCCTCGGCCTTGGGCGCGTAAACTGCGCCACCCGTCGCCTTAATGGTCTCAACGGCCTGGTCGATAATCTTGACCGGATCGGCGATCACATCGGAAGTACCGACCTTGAGGAACTTGCCCTCGGCCATCTTCTGCTCAAAACGATCCTCGTTCTCGACACCCACGTCGACGGACTCGAGCACCAGGTCGGCGGAATCCACGTCTTCCTGCGTCAGCTCGTTCTCGATACCCAGACCACCCTGAGCCTCGACTTTGCACTCGATGCCACGGGCGGCGCATTCATCCTGAATCGCCTTCTGGGCCATATACGTGTGAGCGATACCCACGGTACAGGCGGCAACGCCTACGATCTTCATTGCTTCCCTCTTTTCATAGAGTTGCGTGCGCAAGACACCGTTTGCGGAGGCCTCCGGAGCATCCCCTGCCGTTTGGACTTGCTGTCTTTTCGACAAGACCAATATATGGTGCTGGCATTGATAAAACCAGCTCAATTCGGTAAACGCGCAGGTCAGGGCATTAGTTATGCGATTTAGTTATGCGTTTAACCAAAAATGAATCCTGCGATTTTACCCTCGATTTCAAAAGTCAAGAAGTATTTGATTTTCTCGGTAGACGGCAGATGCGCATGCCGGTCACAAATTTCGACCCCACCCGTATACCGCATTTGTTGCATACTCATATGAAAGGAAAAAGTCGCTCACCGAAGCGCATCCCTCACCAAGACTCAAAGTCATCATGTTGGAAAATGCTCATCTGTCGGAAGGAGTCGCTGTGGCAAAACAGCGCGTTACGATCGCAGACGTCGCTCGAGAGGCGGGAACCTCGACGGCAAGCGTCTCGTATTACCTCAACGACAAACGAGAAAAGCTTAGCGAGAAGACGCAGGCAAAGATTGCGCGCGTCATCAAGGAACTCGGATACGTTCCCAACGCCCAAGCGCAAACGCTCACCGGCAAGCAGACCCACGTCATCGCCATCATCATTTTGGATAACACCAACAAGTGGGCGGGCCTCGTCCTCAACGGCATGGAACAAGTCATGCTCCCCGCGGGCTACCAGACGGTCGTTTGCACCAGCAATTTCGACCCCGAGACCGAGCTCATATATGTCGACAAAATGCTCTCGCTGGGCGTCGATGGTTTTATCATCCAGCCCACGGCAAATTTCAAGGCCGTCCACGACCGCATCAAGCGCGCCGGCAAGCCCGTCGTCTTTTTTGACGCGGCCATCTACAGCCCAGGAACCAGCTGGATCAAAACCAACCTCTACGACGGCGTATACAATGCCACGCAGGCGCTTCTCGATGCCGGCTACGAGGACTTTTTCTCCATTGCCGCCAATATGACCGAAATGCGCACCCGCATGGAACGTTTTCAGGGATATGCCGAGGCATTGGCCGCGAATGGGCAGCTCTACAAAGCCATTCCCATCGATCACAACAAGCCGTCAATCAGCGAGCTCACCGAATACTTTAAATACAAGCTCAACCCCGCCAAGCGAACCCTTATCTTCGTGCAAAATCAGTGGGCACTCCCCCGTGTCTACAAGGCCCTCCAGCCCATGGCCCATCTACTTCCGAAGCAAATCGGCCTTTTGGGACTCAACTGCGAAGACTGGACCAACCTCACCACGCCGACCGTCTCCACGATCATCGAGCCCGTCGACCAGGAAGGTCGCGAAGCAGCCGAGATGCTGCTCGCCCTACTTGATGGCAGCAGTACGCCCGGTGAGCAGCGCATTCTCGAATGCAAACTCAATTGGCTCGGTTCCACCTCGATCTAGCCATACGTCAAATATGAGGCAAATGAATCAGTAGCGTCTATCCCAAATCTTAAGTATTTGTTCGATAGAACGGCCCCTGTCGGCTCCTGCTAGACTGGTAGATTCTCAACCGTCCATCCAGGAGCCGCAATGTCGCGCAAATCCGCCTACAAGCAAGTACTTTCCATCGGCACCGCCGTGGTGCTGGGATTTGCGCTGTTCACAGGGTCGATCGACGGAGCACCCAAGTTGTTGTCTCCGCAAAGCGATGAGCAGGCGGCGACTCTGGCTGAGAAGCAAAATGAGAGCCCCAGCCGCACCGACAACGAGGCGAACCTAGTCGCCCGCCTCGAATCGGGAACAGCAAGCTCGTCTGACTCCCAAAACAGCCAGGACTCTGGCGATGGCTCCGAATCCACCGCGACCAACACCGACGGCAACGTTCACGAGGACAGCTCCACCACCCCCATCGACGAGGTGGAAAACCCTGACCTCAACCGCGCCCGTGGCGTATATCTCAGCAGCATTCCCGACTACGGCGGCAACCCCTACGTAGCCCTTCGCGCCGACAGCACGCACCCGTTGGGCACGCCGTCGTTCACTCTCGATGAATACGATCGTGCCACCGAAGAGGGCTGCTTTAAGAAATTCTCCAAGCTCGACAGCCTTGGCCGCACCCGCAAGGCGCTCGCCTGCGTGGGCCCCGAATCGCTCGGTCAAGGCAAGCGCGGCGATATCTCGCGTATCCATCCTGCCGGTTGGCACCAGCAGCGCTACGACTTTATTCCGAGTCAGAGTCTCTACAACCGCTGTCACCTCATCGCCTGGTCGCTCTGCGGCGAGAACGCCAATCGCAAGAATCTCCTCACCGGCACGCGCTATCTCAACGAGACGGGCATGCTGCCATTTGAAGAGCAGATCCTCGACTACATCCGCGACACGGGCAACCATGTGCTCTACCGCGTCACGCCCATGTACAACGAAGAGGAACTCGTCTGTCGCGGCGTGCGTCTTGAGGCGCAATCGGTCGAGGACCACGGTAAGACCCTGTGCTTCCACGTGTACTGCTACAACCTGCAGCCGCATGTGCAGATCGACTACGCCACCGGCCGCAATCAAGCCTCGGGGGACTAGGGCCGACCAAGCTGCCACAAAACCTAAAATGATCCGTTTTCCTCCGTCCCCAAGGGATCAAAAAGGGCCGCCCCGGATTACCCGGAGCGGCCCTTGCATCGGTATGCATGTTGCAGGCAAAACCGCACGCTACTTGGCGCGGCCCTCCTCATAGCGCTCGACCAGCTTGGCCTGAACGTCATAAGGAACCTGCTCATAGCCTGCGGGCTTCATGGTAAAGTCGCCCGTGCCGCGCGTGATAGAGCGCAGACGCGTCGAATAATCCGTCAGCTCAGCCAGCGGGGCTTGAGCGATGACCACGGTGTCACCACGCTCATCGGTCTCCATGCCCGTCACGCGACCGCGCGAGGCCGAGATGTCACCCATCACGGCGCCGGCGTAGCTCTCGGGGATAGTCACCGTGATTTCCTCGATGGGCTCCAGCACCACCGGATCGGCGTCGGCGCATGCCTTGCGCAGGCCAATGCGAGCCGCCGCGCGAAACGCCATCTCGTTGGAGTCGACGCTGTGATACGAGCCGTCGTACACAGCCACGCGAATCCCCGTAAGCGGGTAGCCGGCAATGATGCCGTCCTTCATGGTCTCCTGAACGCCCTTGTCCACGGCGGGGATCAGCGAGCGCGGAATGCGGCCGCCCACGACCTCGTCCACAAACTCATAGCCATCGCTCGTGCCGTCGGGCCCAATGAGCGGCTCAACGCGCAGCCAGCAGTCGCCATACTGACCGGCGCCGCCGGTCTGCTTCTTGTGGCGGCCCTGTGCGCTCGCCGTGCGGCGGATGGTCTCGCGATACGGAATGCGGATCGGCACGCTCTTGGCCACGACCTTGGTGCGATCCTCCAAACGGTTGAGCAGCACCGAAACCTGCGCCTCGCCCACCGCCGAGATGATGGTCTGCCCGGTCTCCTCGTCGCGGTCGATGCTCATGGTCGGATCGGCCTTGCAGGCTTTCTCGATAAACGTGTAGAGCCTCTCTTCATCGCCGCGATTCTCGGCCTCGATGGCAATGCGGTACTGCGAGTTGGGGAACTTAAACGCCGCAGCCTCGACCTTGCCGGTAATCGAGAGCGTATCGCCCGTCTCGGCCGCCAGCTTGGGTGCCACGATGATGTCACCGGCATAAGCGTGGCCAACCTCGGTCATGTCGCGGCCGCACATCACATACAGGTGGGCCAGACGATCGCTCTTGCGGGTACGCGCGTTGATCAGCTCAAGGCCCGGCTCAAGCGTGCCCGTCAGCACCTTGATAAAGCTGATGCGACCCTGCTGAGGATCGGCCAGGGTCTTAAACACAAAGGCCACCGGGCGGTCATCGTCACTCGAGATCTTAAGCGAATCGCCGTCAATGAGCGGCATCTCGCCATAGTCGGTCGGCGCCGGGAAGTACGTGGCGATGTCGTCCATCAGCGAGTTGACGCCCTGCTCCTTGATGCAATCGCCCGCAAAGACCGGCACAAAGATGCGCTCGGCGATCGCCTTCGACAGCAGGCCTTCGAGCTCCTCCTGCGTCAGCGTCTCCTCGCCTTCCAAGTACTTCATCATCAGTTCGTCGTCAGCCTCGGCCACCAGCTCGCACAGATGGTCATGGGCCTCCTCGGCCTGGGCACGATACTCCTCGGGAATCTCCGACTCAACGGCCTCGGCGCCGTTGCAATGGCGCGCCTTCATGCGCACCAGGTCGATGATGCCGTCAAAGTCCTCGCCCTCGCCCCAGGGAAGGGTCACGGCGCCCAGGCGCGTGCCAAAGCGCTCCTGCAGCAGGTCCATCGTGGTCGCAAAGCTGGCCTCGGGGCGCGACAGGCGGTTTACGAACACCGCACGCGCCAGGCGCAGGTCCTCGGCGGCATACCAGAGCTTAACCGTCGTAGGCTGCGGGCCAGCCTCGGCGTCGACCACAAACAGAGCTGTCTCGCAAACACTCATCGCGGCAAAGGCGTCGCCGATAAAATCGGGGTAGCACGGGGCATCGAGCACATTGATGCGCGCGCCCTTCCAGTCGATCGGTGCAATGGTCGTCGAGATGGAAAATGCACGCTTGACCTCTTCGGGGTCATAGTCGAGCGTGGGCTTGGTGCCGTCGTGGCCGCCCAGGCGGGCGGTCTTGCCAGAAAGGTGGAGCATGGCCTCGGCGAGTGAAGTCTTGCCCACCCCGCCTTGGCCTACGAGCACCACGTTCCTTACATTGCCGGTCTTGGGAGCACCCATGATGACCTCCTTGCAGGGCCGCGCGCATTGCGCGACGCCAACGGGGAGAGTTCGCGGTCGGTGCCATCCCGGGAGCAGCATGGTCGGCAGCCGAGCCGACTCACCCTCCAAATGTCCTATGCCACCACCCTACCCTCACGGGCGACCGTCCATGCACACCTTTCGGCACACGTATGAATACAGGCGGCGAGAGGAAGAGACAAGCTTGTGAGGCGATTATTGAACCCCGCCGATGCAAACAAAAAGCCGCCACAGACCGTAAGACCTGCGGCGGCTTCGCCTCAATTAATAGTTGAGCAAATACCTGAGCCTATCCCTCGATACGGCTCAAAAACTCACGCGTGCGCTGCTCGCGTGGATGGTCGATAACCTGCTCGGCGGGCCCCTCCTCGACAATACGACCGCCGTCCATAAAGACCACGCGATCGGCAACATCGCGCGCAAACTGCATTGCGTGGGTCACGATCACCATCGTCATATTCTGCGCCGCAAGGTCTTTAATGACACGCAGCACCTCGGCCGTCAGCTCGGGATCGAGTGCCGAGGTCGGCTCGTCAAAGAACAGGATCTCCGGGTCGAGCGCTAGGGCGCGGGCAATACTCACGCGCTGTTGCTGACCGCCCGAAAGCTCACAAGGAACCTTGTTCTCGTTGCCCGTAAGCCCCATCTGCGCGATCAACTCGCATGCACGTGCCTCTGCCTGCTCGCGCGGGCGCTTAAGAACGCGGATCGGCGCATCGGTGGTGTTTTTCATCACGGTATAGTGCGGGAACAGATTGTAGTTCTGAAACACCAGGCCAAATCGCGAGCGCGCCTGCCTGGGCACATCGCCCTTCGCATAGACCGCGCCCGAACCCGCATCCGTCGCAACGGCAAGGTCGCCAAACGAGAGCGAGCCTCCGTCGAGCGTCTCGAGCAGCGTGGCACACCGCAGCAGCGTGGACTTGCCGCCACCCGAAGGCCCGATAATCGCCACGACCTCTCCACGCTTTACCTCGAGCGAGATATCCTTGAGCACCTCATTGCCGCCAAACGCCTTACGTGCGTTTTCGATTTTCATCACTGAGTTAGTCATGATAATAGTCCAGCTTCTTTTCGGCGGCGCCCAGCAGCATCTCGACCACAAAGTTAAAGACCCAGTAGATCAACGCCGCAATCGCAAACGGCACCATGCTCACTTGCGAGGCGACCAGCGCCTTGGCCGTCGAGAACATCTCCCCCACGCCGATGGCAAACGCCAGCGACGTGTCCTTGACCAGCGTGATGATCTCGTTGCCCATCGCCGGCAGAATACGCTTGGCAACCTGCGGCATCACAATGTACAAAAACGTCTGCAGGCGCGAGTAGCCCAGCACCTCGGCGGCCTCGTATTGACCGCGCGGAATGGACTGCAGGCCCGAGCGATAGATCTCGGCAAAGTAACCGGCGTAGTTGATGATGAACGCTACGACGCACGCCGTCCACTTGGAATCGGGCGTGAGCGAAATGCCAAACACGTAGTACGGGGCAAAGTAGATGGCAAACATCTGCAGCATGAGCGGCGTACCGCGCATGACCGAGATATAGATGCGCGCAATCCAGCGAAGCGGCGCGATTTTGCTCATGCGCATAAACGCCACGGGGATTCCCAGCGGAATCGACCCCAGCAGCGTCAGCACAAACAGCTGCAAACTGACCAAGAATCCCTGGCCGAGCATCTGCATCATGACCTGAATAGACATTACTTGAGCACCCAATTATCGAAAGATAGACCATAGCTTGAATACTTGTCGCAGAGATCCTTAACCGTACCGTCATCGTAGAGTGCCTTGAGCGACTCGGTCACGGCGTCGGCCGACTTGGTGTCGCCCTTCTTAAAGCCGACGGCGTAGTGCTCGCTGGACAGCGGCTCATCAAGCTGCGTATAAGCATCGGGCTTGGCGGCAAGCTGATACTGGGCAATCGAAAGGTCGCAAGCCACGGCATCGACCGCGCCGCTCTCGAGCTGCATAAAGGCCGTGTTGTACTCGCCGATGGTATCGAGCGTGGCAAACGTCGCCGCCAGATCCTTCTGGTCACCCTCGAGCACATCCTGCGCAGCGGAATCAGTCTGAGTAATCACGGTCTTGCCGGCAAGACCGTCCCAGCTCTTGATGCCCGCGTCCTTCTTGACCACCAGCACCTGCTCGTTGAGCATGTACGGCTCGGAGAACGTGTAGTCGTCCTCGCGGCCCTCCATGGTAAAGCCGTTCCAGATGCAGTTGATGGCGCCCGAATTGAGCAGCGTATCCTTGGCATCCCAGTCGATGGCCTCGTATTTGACCTCCCAGCCCTGCTTATCGGCAACAGCCTTGGCCAGATCGAGATCAAAGCCGGTGTACTCGCCATCGTCGCCCACAAAGCCGTACGGAGGATAGGACTTATCAAAGCCCACCACGAGCTTCTTGGACTCCGCAGCGCCCTTCACATCCTTGGCCGCGGCAGAGCCAGCAGCGGAGCCCTTGCCGGCACCACCGCCGCAACCGACAAGACCAAGGCCAAGCACCGTGGCAAGCGAGCCAGCTAGACCAACAAACTGACGACGAGACATATCGGTATTCATGGTATTCCCCCTTGATGGCACTTTAGTTAGGTAAAGTGAGTCGTGTAACGTCCAGAATCATACACTCTACCTTGATAAAGTACAAGGGAGAGGTTGCCCGGCGTGGGCGGGGAGCGGCGCGTAATTAAGTTTCCTGCTCTACAGTCCTGCGCAAGACGGAAAGCACATTAAGTGCTTTCCTTTGCGTGCGGAACTCGCGATAAACTTAATTACGCGCCGCTCCCCGCCCACGCCGGGCAAACATCGTTGGACTTATCGCTGACATGAAATGGGCGCTTGCATATCGTCTGCTAACTTGGCACGGTACAATGCTTTCAGATTTCAATTTGTAAATTAGTGGGGTTAATTCATGGCAGAATCTCGTGCGGAGCGTAAGGCTCGTCGTGCTTTGATCGAGGCGGCTGAGGGGTCAGAGGAGAAAAAATCTTCTAAGAAATCCAAGTCGTCTCAGGACGCGAAGGGTAAGTCGGCCAAGGGCAAGGCTAAGGCCAAGCGTCCCGGCTCTCGTCGGAACGAGGATAAGGCATCTCAGACTCGCTCCAAGCGCTCGCATAAAGATCGGGTTTCGTCTGCGCGTAAGGCTGTGGACCCCAAGTCTCCTTGTTCCATCATGAAAGCTTGCGGTGGGTGCACGGCACTCAATCGTCCTTATAAAAAGCAGTTGGTAGCCAAGCAGGCCGCCATGGAGGAGCTTTTTGCTGCTCTTTGCGAGCGCGAGGGTATTAGCGTCGACGCCATTCGCGGTATGGGCGTCACCCTGGGCGACCCGGGCAAATATCCTGCGCCGCGCGGTTTTCGCCATAAGGCCGCCACTCCGTTTGCTCCTGGTAAGGAGAGTGCTGTCCGCTGCGGCTTCTTTGAGCGCGGTTCGCACAGAATCGTTGCCGTGCCCGAATGTCCTGTCGAGGCGCCGGGCGCTCGTCAGATTCTCAACGGCATCGCGCGTGAAGCTGAGCGCCTGCACATTCCCGCCTTTAACGAGGACAAGCATCTGGGCTTGCTCCGCTATGCCGTCGTCCGCTGCGGTTGGCGTACCGACCAGGTCATGGTTACGCTCGTGACCGCCCAGCGTGACTTACCGCATGCACAGGAGTTCTTTGAGGCCGTCGCGGCGCTCGATCCGCATATCGTCACCGTTGCCCAAAATATCAATGGACGTCCCGGTAACGCCATCTTGGGTGAGGAGACTCGTATCGTCTATGGCGCCGAATGCATGCGCGACCAGCTGCTCGGTTGCGAATTCGATATCTCCCCCACCGCGTTCTATCAGACCAATCCGCAGCAGACTGAGCTGCTCTATCAGCTCGCTATCGACGGCATGGATCTGCGCCAGGGCGATGTGCTTATGGATGCTTACTGCGGCAGCGGCACCATCGGTCTTTGCGCAGCTAAAGATGCCCAGAACAAGGGGATCGGCATCATGCTGCTCGGTGTGGAGCGCAACCCGGCGGGCATTGCCGACGCACGCCGCAATGCCGAGCTCAACGGTCTTACCCGCAGCGCCTGGTTTATGGCCGACGATGCCACCGATTACATCCTAGATGCCGCCGACAACAACGAGCGGGTCGATGTCCTTTCCATCGACCCGCCGCGTGCCGGCTCCACCCCCGAGTTCCTCGAAGCTGCCTGCGCACTTAAGCCGCGCCGCATCACCTATATCAGCTGCAACCCCGTGACTCAAGAGCGCGACCTGCATCAGCTCCTCGACGGAGGCTATCGCCTGCTCAAGATCACGCCCGTCGACATGTTCCCTCACACCGACCACACCGAAACCGTAGCGGTCCTCGAACGCCGCTAACCAACCTCAGTATATTTTTGGGACAAGAAAGGGGGCGACCCGCCTGGGCCGCCCCCTTCGCTTGGTTTATAAACTCCGCTACATCCCATTGCGCAGATCGCACACGCCGGCTGCCGCCATCTCGCGCAGCAGCGTCTCGCGGTCGTGCGTCACGATCAAATCCAGCGGGAAGTGAATCTCGTCGAGCATCTTGCGCGCGTGATCGAGCTTGCCAATGGCCATGCCAATGTGGGCATCTGTCGACACGCCAATGCCCACGCCCAGCTCGGCGCAGCGCTCGGCGATCTTGCGGCATACGGCCCAATGCTCAGTGTCGACACCGTGTTCAAGACTATGGTTGTTGATCTCGATAATCTTGTGCTTGGCCTTAGCTGCCAACAGTACCTCGTCGATATCGAACGGCACGCCCGAACGCCCCGTGTGGCCCAGCATGAACACCTTGGGGTGCTCCAGGGCATTGATATACATCTCGGTCGTCTGGGCCAGCGTCGCGCCCTCAGCAATCTGCGGATTATGCACGCTTGCAACCAAATAATCCAAATTACGCGTAACCAAATCGAACAGTGAATGCTGACGGCTGTACGAATCGCCGGCAATATCGAGCGTGACAGGAGTGTCCTCGCCAAACAGGCTTCCGTCCAGCGAAACGATATCGGCCTCGGCGCCGCGAAGTACCAGCACGCCGCTCCAAATGCGCGGCCAGATATCCTGGTTAATAAAGAACTGGAAACTGCGCAGGTCATTGGGGCAAGGCGTAACCATAGAGCTCAAATGGTCGGCAGATCCGAGTACCTGCAGACCACGCTCTGCCGCCCAGTACACATTCTCCTCAATGGTCGAATATGCATGCGCAGAGAACATCGTATGGGTATGAATGTCACAAGAAAGCAGGTAGGGCATCAGGTCTCCTTATCTGGCACGGCCGTCGCTTATATTCATTGTACGCATAGCCTTCGATAGTCGTAAAACCACTCCATCCCAAAGACACAACGTCCATGACAACGGGGTCCGGCTTAACACCAAACCCCGTTTCACGTAAAACATTGTAGGCAGAGCGCTTTACTTTTAACGATACTCGTCCGCCAACTGTTTCCAAGCGGGTAGCGAATTGACAATCGTTTCGTAACTCACGCAATAGCCCAGGCGGAACCAACCCGGCATACCAAAGCTGTCCGAGGGAACCGCAAGCAACTCATACTTCTTTGCGCGCTCGCAAAACGCATTCGCATCGGGCTCGAGTGCCTTCACCCACAGGTAGAAAGCACCGTCCGGCTCAACATAGGTATAGCCGTAGTCCGCCAAGGCATCGGTGAGCGCCGTGCGGTTGCGAGCATAGGCCTCGACATCACTCGGCTCATCGATGCAATCGATAATCACGCGCTGGAAGAGCGCCGGTGCACATACAAAACCCAGCGTACGGGCAGCACCCGCAACAGCCGGCATCAGACGCGCAACCTGCGGATTGGTGTTGGGAACCAAGATCCACCCCACGCGCTCACCCGGCAGCGACAGCGACTTGGAATACGAGTAGCACACGATGGTGTGCTCGTAGATCGAGGGCACCCAAGGCACCTCGGCACCGTACACGATCTCGCGGTACGGCTCATCCGAGATGAGCATAATCGGATTCTCGGGATCGCGCTGAGCGTTGGCCTCGCGCAGAACATTGGCCAGTCGCGTCAGCGTGTTGCGTGTATATACGGCACCAGTCGGATTGTTGGGCGAGTCGATGATGACGGCAGTCGTCTTATCGGTAATCGCCTTGAGCACGTTGTCCACGCTCAGCTGGAACGTATCTTCATCGGCGAGCGCCTCAACACACGTACAGCCGGCCTTCTCAATCCAAACGCGATACTCCGGAAAGTACGGGGCGATAACAATAACCTCGTCGCCCGGGTTCGTAACGGCGTTGAGCGTACAGGTGAGCGAAGCCGCGGCACCCACCGTCATAAAGACGTCCTTACCCTCATAGTTCGTTCCAAAGCGGCGGTTGAGCGATTCGGCGACGGCTGCTCGACATTGCGGCAGACCCGGAGCGGGGGTGTAGCCGTGCAACTGATCACTCGGCAGCTCCAGGGCCTTCTTAATCGACTCAGCCACGGCAGCCGGCGCCGGAACGCTCGGATTGCCCAGCGAAAAATCGAATACGTTTTCCGCACCGATCTGCGCCTTGCGCTCAAGGCCATAGCTAAAAATCTCACGGATGATGGAGCTTTCCGCACCGCGAGCATACATAGTTTCGTTGATCATCTGTTCCCCTTTCGCATAGGCGCTATTGTACGCTTTAGTCGAGCAAAGTGCCGCAGCAATGTTGATTGGGGACAGACTTAAATGCGTGAAAACGCTCATTTAAGTCTGTCCCCAATCAACAGACGGCCCCATATCGCTCAAAAGAAAAAACCTCCGCAGGTTTCCCCGCGGAGGCTTTTGCCACAAAGACTATTTGTCGGTGTCGGCACCGACGACGGCATGGTCATCGTCAGCATCATCGGATGCGGCTTCGGCATCCTCCTGCATGGCCGCCTGCGCAAAGGCCGCGGCATCAGCCGCCAGCTCCTCCTCGCTCATGCGAGGCACGCGCTTCTTGGTCGGCATGCCGGCCGCCTTGGCATTGCGTTCCTCCTTGGCCGCCAGGATATCGCCCTCGCGCTCAAGGTAGGCGTCCCACTCGTTATCGAGCAGGGCATTCACGGCATCGCCCTCGACAGTCTCGCGCTCAAGCAGCACCTTCGCCATCAGATCGAGCTGATCGCGACGGGCATCCAAGATCTCGACAGCACGACGATGGGCCTCGCGCATGATGCGCTGAACCTCGATATCGATACGGCGCGCCGTCTCCTCGGAGTAATCCTGATGATCGGCATAGTCGCGGCCCAGGAATACCTGATGCTGCGCCTCGCCAAAGACCTGAGTGCCCAGCTCCTCGCTCATGCCCAGGCGCGTGACCATCTCGCGCGCCATCTTGGTTGCGCGCTCCAGATCGTTGCTCGCGCCCGACGTAATGTCATCGCACATGAGCTCCTCGGCAACGCGACCGCCCAAGAACACGGCGAGCTCGTCGAGCATCTCGTTCTTGGTCTTGAGGAAGTGGTCCTCCTGCGGAAGCTGCAGCGTGTAGCCCAGCGCCTGACCGCGGCTGACGATCGAGATCTTGTGGACCGGATCGGAGTGCTCCAGGATGTGGCCCACCAGGGCATGACCGCTCTCGTGGTAGGCAATTGTGGTGCGCTCGGCCTCGGTCATCACGCGACCCTTGCGCTGCGGTCCGGCAATCACGCGCTCCATCGATTCCTCGACCTCGTCCATCGAGATCACGGAACGATGACGGCGAGCGGCCAGCAGCGCAGACTCGTTGAGCAGATTTGCCAGATCGGCGCCGGTGAAGCCAACGGTCATCTGGGCGAGCTTCTCAAACTTAACGTCCTCGTCCATCGGCTTGTTCTCGGCATGCACGCGCAAGATCTGCTCGCGGCCCTTCACGTCCGGACGGTCGACCGTAACTTGACGGTCAAAACGACCGGGACGCAGCAGCGCCGGATCCAGAATGTCGGGGCGGTTGGTGGCGGCGATCAGGATGACCGACTCGCTTTCCTCAAAGCCGTCCATCTCGACCAGCAGCTGGTTGAGCGTCTGCTCGCGCTCGTCGTGGCCGCCGCCCAAGCCGGCTCCGCGCTGACGTCCCACGGCATCGATCTCATCGATGAAGATGATCGACGGGGCCTGGGACTTGGCCTCCTTAAAGAGGTCACGCACACGGCTGGCGCCGACACCTACGAACATCTCGACAAAGTCGGAACCCGAGATGCTAAAGAACGGCACGCCCGCCTCGCCGGCAACGGCCTTGGCCAGCAGCGTTTTACCGGTGCCCGGAGGGCCAACCAGCAACACGCCACGCGGGATCTTGGCGCCCAGCTTGCGATAGCGATCCGGATCGCTCAAAAAGTCACGGATCTCCTCGAGCTCCTCGACTGCCTCGTCCACTCCGGCAACGTCTTCAAACTTGACCTTGGGGCGTGTGGCCTCGTTGGTCTTGGCGTTGGTCTTGCCAGACTGCATGTTCCTGTTGTTGGCGCCCATCATCTGGCGCATAAAGTAGAACATGATGGCGATAAGGGCGATCGTCGGAAGCACACTCATCGCCAAGTCGCCCCAAAAATCGGGATCGTTGGTGTTGACGATGTACTTGGTATCGGGGTGCTCCGCCATGAGCTCGGCAAGCGAATCGGAGCCGACATAGGTCGAGGAGAAGCTCTTGAGCTCGCTCGTATCGCCCTTGTCCTTCTTCGTCTTCCAGTAATGACCCGTCACGCTTCCGTCTTGAACCGTATAGGTCAGATCTTCGACGCGATCCTGCTTGATGGCGCTCACCATCTCGCTCGTCGCGAGCTTAACGGTATTGCTGGAATTGGCAAAGCCGGAGCCCATGTTAAAGAAGGCGTAGCCCAGAAGCGCGCAAGCCAAAATAAAATACAGCCAGCCCGTACGCGTGGGCTTCTTGCCTCCGGGCATCCCCGGGATCTTAGGCTCCCGGGGAGTCTGGGAATTGTTATCGTTATGGTCGTCGGGCATCTTACGAATAAACCTCCGGTTTCAAAATGCCCAGATACGGAAGGTTACGATAGCGCTCGGCATAGTCGAGGCCGTAGCCCACCACAAAGGCATCGGGGCAATGGGTTCCAACATACTTGGGCGTGATGGCCGAGGTGCGGTCCTCAACGTCCTTCCACAGGAAGGCAGCGACCTCCAGCGAAGCGGGCTTGCGGCTCTCGAGGTTCTTCATCAGGTACTTGAGGGTCAGGCCCGAGTCCAGAATGTCCTCGACGATCAGCACGTCGCGACCACGGATGTCGATATCCAGATCCTTAATGATACGCACGATGCCCGAAGACTTCACACCGTCGCCATAGCTCGAAACAGCCATGAAATCGATGTTGGTCGGTAGCTCAATCTTGCGCATCAGGTCGCCCATAAAGACAACGGCACCGCGCAGAACCGCGATCAGCACCAGATCCTTACCCGCGTAGTCGCGAGTGATCTCCTCGCCCAGGCGAGAAACGATGCCGTCGATATCCTCCTGCGTAAACAGAACCTTCTCGATATCCGGATGTTGAGAAGCCATGACAACCCTTTCTTGTGCTTAATCGCCCACACACCGCCGTATGGACGCGAACTACACATTCTAGCAGCGCACGGGGTATATTTTCCAGCCCGCGCACCATCAGCGCGGGAATACCGTCAACGCCGCACAGAACAGCTGGTGCGAGGGGCTAATCCGCGTCAACCACGCGAAGCAGATAAGCCACACGCGTCGCCGCCGTGCATTTAAAACGTTCGTCCGCGCGAACTCCGGCGACCCACACCACGGCACCTCCCGGCGCCGTCCTCACCACGGGCACGCCGGCGCGCTCGGAAACGGGAATGCGAGCCTCGCCTAGCAAGTCGGATACCTTCTTGCTTCGGCCACTCATTCCTAACGGGCACATCACGTCTCCCGGTGCGGGACCGTCCACCCACAGGCGCGCCAATCGCGCCTCTGCAGGGATCTCGCCACGTGAGCCCGCCAGGATCCGCTCACTATCGCTGTCGGCAAAACCCAGGGCAGCCGCGTCTACCAAAGCTGTCACTTCCCCGGCAACCGCAAGCTCACGGGCGCGGCGCACGATATCGCATCCCGGCTCAACGGCCATCGGCTCTGCGACCAGCATGCGCCCCCCGCCCAACGGCAAACGACCGGGTACGGTAACCCAGTCCGCGACCAGGCCCTCGCGAGCCGCCGGCGCCTTAAACGCCAGCATGCCAAACTCAATGCGTGCGTCAATCCCCGCCGGAAGCGTGACCGAGCCGGCGCCCTCGGCAACGCAGGAAAGGACTCGCTCCACATGTCGCATCTCGGGACGAGCGTCCGGATCGATGCGCTTAATCGCCAGTCGCACGATGCGCCGCGCGATTACCACCTCGGCCGCAGCAAGGCGCCTGGCATCGAGCACCAGCGCGCCCGCTGCCTCTTTGCGCAAACAGCTTCGAAACGCCTGTGCCGACAGCTGGGATAGAAACGCATCTTCATCACCCAAGATCTCACAGGCGGCGCCAATCGTCTTGCAGACGCCCGCGTTGCGCTGCGCCACCACCGGCATCACTCGATGGCGCACGTAGTTTCGCAGATACGAGATATCCTCATTGCTCTCGTCTTCACGCCACGGCTGACCATGTACCTGTAGATAGCCCACGAGCTCGCCATGAGTTAGGTCGAGCAAGGGACGCACCACGATATTCCTCCGGCGAGGAATGCTCGATAGACCAGCGGGCCCCGAACCCTTAATCGCGTTCATCAAAAACGTTTCCGCGCGATCCGAAGACGTGTGCGCGGTGCAGATACGAGCCGCCGTTCGCGGCGCCCCCGTCTGGGCGCAGAGTTCGCGAACATACCTCCGCGCCGCGGCATAGCGCACCTCGCGGGCCGCGGCCTCAATATTGCCCGACTCCCCATCAAAATAAGCGTGCTCCACACACAGCGGTAAACCATATTGCGCGCAGAGCTCACGCACAAAGGCCTCGTCGCCATCGGACGCCTTGCCGCGCAGATGATGGTTTACATGCAGCACATGCAGGCGCTCGCGAGCAATGGGGGCAACACCGCGTCCGTCTTGGATATCCAGCTTTGATGTGCACGCCATAAGAAGCAGTGCCGTCGAGTCCGCGCCGCCTGATACCATGAGCACGACAGGAGCAGCCTGCTGTCTCGTCCGGGTCTCATCGACTGCCCCAGGCACGGCATGGTGTCCGTAATGCTGTGATACCGTTGGCATTCGCTTCCTCCTCTATTCGTCCGCACCCATTGTATCCTTTGGAATCTTATGTCTCGTCTGCACCTTCATATCCTCGGCAGTGGCTCTAAAGGCAACTGCGCACTCATCGAGGGCCCGCAGGGGCTCATTATGGTCGATGACGGACTGTCTCGCCGCGAGACATTAAAGCGCATGGCAGAACTGGGGCTCTCGGCAGACAACGTCTCGGCTCTTCTCATTACTCATGAGCATAGCGATCACATCAAGGGTCTCGATGTCTGGTGCAAGCACTGGCACGGTCCCCTCTTTGCCAGCAGGGGCACACTTTCGAGCAAAGAAAATCTTTCGCATCTGCCTGTCGAGGAATTCGACCCCGGTGACACCCTATCCATTGCCGGCATCCACGTGCAAACCTACTCAACATCACACGATGTCATAAATCCAATCGGCTTTCGATTCGACGCCCTCGATGATTCCATCGGCTTTGCTACCGACACCGGAGAGCTATCGAGCCAAGCCATGAACACCCTCAAAGATTGTCGAGTCCTCGCGCTCGAAAGCAACCACGATGTGACCATGCTGCGCGAGGGAGAATATCCCCGCTTTCTTCAGGAGCGCATCCTGTCTGCAAGGGGACACCTCTCCAACGGCCAAGCCGCCGAAGCCGCGCGCGAACTTGTTACCGATCGCACCGAACAGCTCATTGCCATGCATATCAGCCAAGACAACAATCGTCCAAGCCTTACCGTCAAAAGCTATGCCAAAGCTCTAGCCGCAACCCTGGATGACGAGCTCGGCAGCTCCGCCACCCTTCTCCAAGGATCGCGAAAACTCTCGATACGCCCCGCAAGCCAGTATCGGCCAGCAACCATTCAATAGACTGTCCTAAACAGCAAAAGGGGCCGGGAATCGCTTCCCAGCCCCTTTTGTTGTCTTTTAATAGCGAAGAACACCAACGAAGTTATTCGATGGAGATCTTCGTAACGTTCTTCTTCTCGACGATCTTGGGAACCGTAACGGTCAGGATGCCGTCAGCATACTTAGCCGAGAGGCCCTCGCTCGAAGCGTCCTTAAGATACACGCCACGCGTCGCGCTGTACGAGCTGAACTCCTTCTGCAGGAAGTTCTTGCCCTCGTTCTCCTCGTCTTCCTCGACATTCACGCTAATGGACAGACGACCCTCGTTAAGCTCGACATCGATATCGTCCTTGGCGACGCCGGTCAGATAAGCCTTGACCTCATAGTCATCGCCCTTATCCTCAACGTCAACGGGGAACGCCTTAGAGGCAATCGAGCTGTTCGCTAGGTCGCTCATATCATCAAACAGATCGAACAGCGAGCTTGCAGAGGGACGAACGCCAAAAACCGAACGATAAGGAACCATGCTTGCCATGTTTACCACTCCTTTATAGGACTGCCGAGTCATCCTCCAGGTGACTGGGACTTCTTTTGACGCTCTTATATATGCCCACCCAGTGCTCATATATACATCGACTATAAAGTTTTTTGAGTCCAGTACTATAAGCATATCTAAGTGCGTATGACTCAGGTTTTAGGAAGGTTAAGGTTCTTTGAACCAGAGCTTAAATACCGAGTATGTCCCCAGCTACAAATAACAAGGGGCTTACAATGAGCGCGTACACGTTGTTGGTAACGAGCTAAAGGGCATCATGGACGACCAAAACCAGAACAATATGTTTATGCCGACGCAGGGGGAAGATACTTCCACGCAGCCGCCACGGTTCCATCGCCCCCACATCTCGCAAGAGCCCATTAATGATCCGGAGCCCGAGTATGTGACGAGAAATCGATATCAAACGCTTGAGGATGCCCAAACGGGACGCAAACATATGGGCGTCGCCTCGGGAGACCCTGTATATCTGAAAGACGCACCATTATCTAAAAACAGCGCAGCTAGTGATGAGCCGATGAAAGCATCCGCCGCTCATCAACAAAGAGGTCCTCGACCAAAGCAAACCTTGACGCATTCGGCTCGCTATCTCGAAACGCCAAAACAGGGAAAATCAATCTTCGTTTCATCAAGTAAACGACGCAAGCAGCATCGACTGACAATCCTGCTTTTGATCATTGCAGCCATAGCAGTTGCCCTTGTTATTCGTTTTATTTTCTTTAAATAAAAGCTCAATACCAAAAAGAATTAAATCGTCTGGCGAAAATGAGTCATTTATGCCCGGTAAACGCAAAAAAGGGGGAGGCCGCGAGGCCTCCCCCTTCTCAGTTCAAGCGTACGGCTCGGTGCCGTCCACCGGTCAG
>NZ_JBCOIL010000028.1:0-32469 GCF_040926265.1 Collinsella aerofaciens
GGGTGGCTCAGCCCGATGGAGTACCGCAGGAAGCTTGGATACGCCTAGGCGCGGTCCAAGAAATCGTCCGCACCCCCGGGAGGGTGAAACGTAACCCAAAGGCCCCGAATTGTTTCCGTTGTTCCCCACGTCGCGATTTTCTATTCAACAGGTGTAGAACATTGCAGCCCTGTTCGTATTTGCCTACGTTTTAGGTTAGATTTTCCTAAGGACAATTGGCTTGTATTGGGGGTCCCTATGAACGAAGCAGTTCCTGAGGCACCGTCGAGTGTCGAATCGATGGCAAAGCAAGGTTGCGAAAAGCTCGGTCTGGAAGCGTTTGATGCGCTGGTCCGTCGTGCCCGTACGTGCCGCCGCTTTGACGAGTCCATGCCCGTGCGGCGCGAGTTTTTGCTCGAGCTGGCGGAACTGGCGCACCTGGCTCCCTGCGGCGCCAATGCTCAGCGTCTGCGTTTTCATGTGGTAAGCGGTGCAGAGGACTGCGCTCGCGTGTTTGACGAGCTTGCATGGGCCGGCGCGCTTAAGGACTGGCCGGGTCCTGCCGAGGGTGAGCGCCCGACCGGCTACATCGCGATTCTTGCCGAGCGCGCCGTTCCGGGTAAGCCCGCCGCTCCTATTACTGAGGTCGACACGGGCATTGCCGCGCAGACGATGATGCTCGCCGCCCGCAGCGCCACGCCCGAGGTGGCTGCCTGCATGTTCAAGGCCTTTACGCCCCACGCGATCGATGCCATGGGGCTCGATAGCGGCAAGTATGAACTCAAGCTGATCATGGCGTTTGGCGTTCCGGCCGAGACGCAGGTGATCGATGCGATCGATTCCAACCCCGACGGCTCAATTAATTACTGGCGCGACGAGGCGCAGGTGCACCACGTACCCAAGCGCCCGCTTGCCGACGTACTGGTGTAGCTGAGCGTCACCGCGGTGTAATCCGGCGGTAAACCACCACAAAGGTACCTGTCCCCTTTGCGGTGGTGCGAGGGGAGGACGTGTGGCAGATTTGTATTTGGTGCGGCATGGGCAGACTGAGCTCAATGTGCAGAACATTTTGCAGGGTGGGCACGATTCGCCGCTTACGGCGCGCGGGCGCGAGCAGGCGCTGGCGACGCGCGCGGCGTTTGAGGCGCGTGGCGTGACCTTTGACCGTGTGTATTCCTCCCCGTTGGGCCGGGCGCGGCGTACGGCTGAGCTAATTGCTGGTGAGGGCCGCTCGATAGAGCTGGTCGATGACCTACGCGAGTGGCATTTGGGCTCGCTGGAGGGCACATCAAATCGCGATATGCCGCCGCAGCCCTGGGGTGATTATCCGGTGGCCTTTGGTGGCGAGTCTGAAGTGCAGCTCCAGTCGCGTATGGTCGCGGTGCTGTCGCGCATCATGGCCAGGCCGCAGCACGACTGCGTGCTGGCAGTCTCCCACGGCTCAGCCTGCCAGGAGTTTCTTGAGTATGTGACTGGCAGGGGAGAGCTACCCGACAACGGTGCCGTGCTTCATTTTGGCTATTGCGACGGGGCGTTTTCGCTCCTTGATTGGTAACGAACGAAAGGACCCCTATGAATAAAGACCTGTATCTGGTTCGTCATGGGCAGACAATATTCAACCTTAAGCGCATTATTCAGGGTTGGAGTGACTCGCCGCTCACGCAGCTGGGATGCGACCAGGCGGCGCGTGCCGGCATGTTCTTGCGTGCGCGCGGCATTGAGCCCGATCATGCCTACACCTCGACGCTGCACCGCACCGAGCAGACCATCGCCAACTTGTGGCCGGGCTTGGCGTACGAGCGCCTGGACGGCCTGCGTGAGTGGTTCTTTGGCGACTTTGAGGCCGAGCGCGTGATGCTCATGCCCGAGCGCCCGTGGCGCGACTTCTATCGCCAGTTTGGCGGCGAGGGCCAGATGCAGGTGCGCGAGCGCATGGTGGCGACGTTGACCGATCTTATGCGTCGCCCGGACCACGAGTGCGTGCTCGCGGTGAGCCACGGCTCGGCTATCAAGGAGTTCATGGACCATGTGAAGGGCGCGGCGGCCGATGAGCGCGACCGCGTGCCAGGCAACTGCTCGGTGCTGCACTTTGCGTTTGATGATGCGACGGATACGTTTGAACTGGTTGAGATTTTTACGCAGGAGGATTACGCGCGCGAGCTGGGGCTTGAACCACTTGTGGCGGCAGCAGGCCCGCAGCGCGGATAACGCGAGCGCGGCGGCACGGGTCGCCGGCATACTTCTCGACGCAAAAGGGGCGGAGATGCATGTACCTGCTGCATCTCCGCCCCCTGTTTGTTGAGCTGCCGATTTTTGTGCTGGGCGGTCTGGTCTTGCTAGAACCGCGCGACCTGGTGCGTGAGCAGACCTGTCGGAACTTGCGGCGCGGCGCCGCTGACCTGCGCGGCGGGGAAGAGCACGGCAACGGTAAAGTTGAACGGCTCCTTGCCGGTGTACGTTCCGGCGGCACGGGCCTCATCGGCCAGCAGCTGCGACGCCCCGGTCAGAGCGGCCGCGTAGGCGGGGTCGTCGGTCAGTGCCGGCTCCGTTGCTTGGTCGAGCATAGCGCGGATGGCCCCGACGGCATCCTCGCGCTTGACCTCCCACGCGCGGTGCGTAATGCCCGCGGGGTCGGTAACGGCGTAGAGCGACGCGCCCTCTTTGGCGGCGCCCAGGATGATATCCATGACGGGCGAGGCCTCGTAGGCGAGCGACACGGGGCGCGGCTGCACCTTGAGCTCGGCGATCGCGCGCGCGGCGGCAGCCACGTCGGCGCTGGCATCGCCCTTGCCGCCCGCAAGTACACTCGTCGGGCAGATCGCCACGACACCCGTCACACGTCCCGGCTCGCCCGAGCATTCGTACACGTAATACGCCGCACCCGGGTCCTTGAGCATCAGACCATCGGCAATGGCTCCGCGCAGAGCATCGTTGCCGCTCAGGATGCTGCCCATTGCAGGCAGCGCCTCGAGCACGCGGTCCTGAGCCGGGCGGATGCAGGGAAACGGAAGTGCTTTCATGGGCGGTCCTAACGCACGAGTCGGTTTGTTCGCGGCTTATTATGCCCCAACTTGCCCATTCGCGTCCCAGAGCACGTTATCGGCGAGCGCGATGAGCACGTTCTGGCAGCGAACGATATCGGCGTGGGACACATATTCGTTGGGCTTGTGCGCGAGCGCGAGCGACCCGGGACCGTAACTCATGCAATTGCGGTTACCTGTCTTGCCGGCAATGACGGCGGTGTCGGTGTAGCCGGTAAAGAAGCCGACGGTCGTGTCCGCGTCCGTCACGTCATCGGCGGCACGCTTGAGCGCTGCTAGAAGGGGAGAGTTCGGGTCGCGCTCGATGGCGGGGCGGTCGCCCGTCACGGTGTAGCTGCCATGGCAACCGGGGACCGCGGCTTCGGCGCCGGCGATGGCCTGCTCTACCATGCGCTTCGCGACGGCCGTATCAGTCGGCGGAGTCAGGCGCATATCGACCCAGACCTTGGCGCGGTCGGGCACGACATAGGGGCGATATCCGCCCTCGATTTGGCCAAACGTGATGGTCGAAGGCCCCAGTTCATCGTGCGCGGGCAGCGCCATAAACGCGCGACGGAGCGAACACACGACCTCGGCCATGGCGGCGACGGCATCCGCGCCCTTCCAGGGCTGGCTCGCATGCGCCGTCACGCCAGTCATTTCAATTTCGAACCACGTACGCCCCTTGTGCGCCACCTGGATCTGTCCGTCGGTGGGTTCGGTGTCCAGCACCCATTCACGCGAGCCGACCCAGCCGGCATCGATCGCGGCCTCTGAGCCGCGCATAAAGTCCTCCTCGTCGACCGAGCAGATGAGCGAAAAGCCGCGGCGGGGCAGCTCGCCTTCTGCCGCCACGCGCTCGAGTGTATGGACCAGTGCGGCAATGGCGCAGGCCAGGCCACCCTTCATATCGCAGGCGCCGCGGCCATAGAGTTTATCGTTGCGCACGATCGCTCCGAGCGGCGGAATGTCCGCGTCCCAGCCATCGCCCAGCGTAACGGTATCCATATGGCAGATATAGACGAGTCGCGGCTCGTCGCTTTGGCCCGGCACGGTGACCATAAGGTTGCGGCGCCCGGGGAGTACTTCGAGCTCTGCAATCTGCACGGCATCGAGTACCGGATGGCTCAGCTGCGCCAACTGTTCCTCAACCAACGCTTTGATATGCCGCTCAATTTCATCCTCATACGCGCCCGGGTCTGAGCTGTCGATTCGCACAAGCTCCTGCGCAAGCCGCCAGGCAAAGTCCTTGTCAACCATATGCAACCTCACAATCAGTCTGCTTTCCAAACCGATTGTAAGCCTCCTAAGAGATCCGCGGTGTGCGCGCAGCAGTATTTACCGTTCGCAGGCCGAGCCAGTGCGTTTGCCGTCCGAGCGGGTTCACAAACGGCGCAGTGGGTACGTAGCCTCTATGGACGACATGCTGTGCGACATATCTGCCTTTCGGTATCACCGGATACCTCCACAGGTCTTGGCGATAATGCCGGACCTGCCCGAGTCTGCGGACGATCCGCGCAAGGAGCGCCTTTGCGAGCATCCGCTCGTCACGCATTTTCTGGGCATCCCGTTGCACGTTTTGGCGCAGGGAAGCTGCGGACGTAAGGGCGATCGCATTGTCAGGCATGTTTGGAACGGGGAGAGGCCGTTTGGCTCCGTGCGGCAGACAGAGTTTGGCCTCGATGCCGCGTCCCCACTCTTTACCCTGCTGACCCTGGCCTCCTCGGTCTCAAACGAGCGTCTAATCATGTGCATGTATGAGATGTGCGGCACCTTTGCCGTGTGCAAGATTGCGCCTCAGGTAAAGTCGGCACTTGTGCAGGCGTATGGGGGCCGGTGGGGTGACGCGCAGTTGGGCTGGGAAAACGTAAAGGATGTCTCGGGGAATCCAACGGACTTGTGGAAACGACCGCCCTTGATCGAGCTCTCTGAGCTTACGGAGTACGTCGATAAGATCCGGGGGCTCCGCGGCGCTAAATCGTTCACACGTGCCGCGAAATGCATTACAGGGATGGCGGCATCGCCGCTCGAGGTCCAGGCATCGATGCTGTTTGGTCTTTCGAGGTTACGCGGCGGCGAAGGGCTGCGCCTTACCAATAACGTCGAGATTCGTATGACGCGCAGCGCTCGTCTGATTTCGGGGCTCGACAGGCGCTATGCCGATATCCTGCTGGCAAATAAGGACGGCAGCCGAGAGTGTCTGGTTGAATGCCAGGGTAAAGCCATACACGGATCCATAGAATCCAAGATCTCTGACTCCGACCGAACGACGGCCTTGCAGGCGATGGGATATCCCGTCGTTTTGATGACCTATGGCCAGCTGGCCGACTCCGATGCCTTCCGCGTGGTGATGGAGCTCATCATGTCCTATCTCGATGCGCAGCTGAAAGACAAGACACCGCGGCAGCAGGAGCTCGAACGCCGGCTTCGTGAGGAGATATTTATCGATTGGTCGGGAATGTAGTCGTGCAGGTGGAAAACGGTCGCGCGAACTAGAGTTTTGGGCGCGAAAAAAGCTTCAGTTTCGCCTTGGAAGGACTTTAAAAATGCTATCCAGAACAAGTTGTTTCGGAAAATCGACAGTCAACTTGGATGTGGTATACAGAGATCGATTTTTACCTACTAAAGCTCCAGATAAAGCTGTTTATCAAAGCGGGTGCGCTCAGTAATTTGGGTATGACTGTCGATTATCCGAAAAAACTTGTTCTGGGTAGCATTATCAAAACCAGCCGGAGCAAAGAAATCGGCCCCCGTTTCGCGAAAACGGGGGCCGAATGGGCTTCATGGCCTGCCTGGCAGGCTTGGCGCCGGCGCTATTTGATCACGCGTACGCGATACATCGACGGAATCTGCTTGAGCGCCTCGATCGTGCTGCTGTCCAGGTGCTCGTCGGTGTCGAACATGGTGTAGGCGTTCTCGCCGGCGGACTCGTTGGTCATACGCTGCACGTTGGCGTTGTCCTTGGCGAGAATGGCCGTGATCTGGCCGATCATGTTGGGCACGTTGGCGTGCAGGCAGGCGATGCGGCTTGCGGCGCGCGCCTTGCCCATGCTGCAGGCGGGGTAGTTGACGCTATGTGCGATGTTGCCGTTCTCCAGGTAATCCTTGAGCTCGCTGATGGCCATATCGGCGCAGTTGGCCTCGGCCTCGCCAGTGCCGGCGCCCGAGTGCGTGGTGATAAACGTGTTGGGCATCTTGACGGTCTTGGGCGTGGCAAAGTCGCAGCTAAACCAGCTCAGCTTGCCCTCGCGCAGGGCAGCGTCGACGGCGTCCTCGTCAATGATGGTCTCGCGTGCGTAGTTGATGAGCACGGCGTCGGGTGCCAGCAGGTTAATCTGCTCGGTGCTGATCATGCCGATGGTGTCGGCCTTGCTGGGCACGTGTACGGTGAGGTAGTCGCAGCCGCGGCAGAGATCCTCGAGCGTGCCCACACGCTGCACCTCGCGGCTCAGCACCCACGCGTGCTCGACGGAAATGAACGGGTCGTAGCCGTAAACGTCCATGCCCAGGTCGACGCAGGCGTTGGCGACCTTGGAGCCCACGTTGCCCAGGCCGATGACGCCGATGCGCTTGCCCTTGAGCTCGCGGCCCACAAAGGCCTTCTTGGCCTTTTCGGCATCGACCTGAATCTCGGGGTCGTCGGCGTTGTCGCGCACCCAGTTCATCGATTGCACCACGCCGCGGCTCGAGAGCACCAGCATGCCTAGGACGAGCTCCTTGACGGCGTTGCTGTTGGCGCCGGGGGAGTTGAAGACGACGACGCCCTTCTTGGCGTACTCCTCGACGGGGATGTTGTTGACGCCGGCGCCGCAGCGGGCGATGGCGCGGATGCCCTCGGGCAGCTCGTAGCCGTGCAGGTCGGTCGAGCGCATCAGGATCGCGTCGGCCTCCTCGGCGGTGCTCACAAACTCGTAGCCTTCGCCAAACTCGACTTTGCCATCCTTGGTAATGTCGTCGATGGTCTTAATCTTGCGCATGAAAAACTCCTTAGCGGGTTTGTTTAAAACAAGTGGTTTGAAGTGGCTGGTCGGCCCGCGTGCTGCGGGCTAGTTAGATCGCGGGCTCAAACTACGCTGCGCTTCGAAGTCCTTCATGTACGAGGCCAGTGCCTGCACGTCTTCCATGGTTACGGCGTTGTACACGCTGGCGCGCATGCCGCCGACGAGGCGATGGCCCTTGACGTTTTGGATCTGGTGCTCTGCCGCGCCCGCAACAAAGGCAGCGTCGAGGCCGGCATCGCCGGTACGGAACGTGACGTTGGCGATGGAGCGACTGTCTGTCTGCGCAGTGCCGTGGAATAGTTTGCTGTGCTCGAGCAGGTCGTAGAGCAGGTTGGCCTTGGCCCAGTTGCGCTCGGCCATGGCGGCAAGTCCGCCGGTCTGCTCCACCCAATGGAACACCTTGCCGCACACGTAGATGCCAAAGGTGTTGGGCGTGTTGAGCATGGAGCCCTTGGCGGCCTGGGTCTTAAGGTCCAGGTACTGCGGCGTCTGCGCAAAGGCGGGGCCATCTGTGATGAGGTCGTCGCGCACGATGACCACGGTCACGCCCGCGGCGCCGGCGTTTTTCTGCGCGCCGGCGTAGATGAGCCCGTAGCGCTCAACGTCGAGCGGCTGCGACAAAAAGCAGCTCGAGACATCGGCGACCAGCGGCACGTCGCCGCAATCGGGCAGCTCGTGGTACATGGTGCCAAAGATGGTGTTGTTCTGGCAGATGTAGACGTAGTCGAGCCCGTCGCCCGCGGCCTCGGCGGCAATGCGCGCGTTGATGTCGGCCATACTGGGAATGCGGTCGAAGTTGGTGTCCTCGGAGCTCGCGAGTAGCATGGCCTCGCCGTACTTGGCGGCCTCCTTGTATGCCTTGTTGGCAAAGTTGCCGGTCACGACGTAGCCGGCGCGGCCGCGGCGCATGAGATTCATGGGAATGCCCGCAAACTGCAGCGTGGCGCCGCCCTGCAAAAACAGGACACGGTAGTTGTCGGGGATGCTCAGCAGGCGGCGCAGGGTTGCCTCGGCGTCGTCGATGATCTGCTGGTACATGCTAGATCGATGGCTCATCTCGAGCACGGACATGCCGCAACCGCGGTAGTCCATCATCTCGTCGGCGATCTCGGCGAGCACGCTTGTGGGCAGTGCGGCCGGGCCAGCTGAGAAGTTGTGCACACGTGCCATCTTCTAGTCCCCCTTGTAGTCGTTTGAACGTTCGGGATACTTTAGCACAGTGGAGCGCCGGGCGCGACCGCATCACGGTAAAACTCGAGTGCGCCGCTATGATTTACAGGATGGTTACATGAGGGGGTGTTGCTTTACTCCTCATGCAAATCTAAATCTGCGAGCGAAGGCATGGGGTTCTCTAGGCGTTTGATCTCTTCGTTGCAAATTAGCTACCCCATGGCCACTACGACGCCAGCGTGGCGATGACGGCTTCGTCGCCGGCATATATGAGGGTGTTGCCGTCGGGAATGATCGTTTGGCCGTCGCGCTTGAGCATCACGACGATAAAGGGGTGCTTGCCCTGCGGCACGTCGCGCAGGCGCTGGCCGGCCAGGCGACCGTGGGATGTCACGGTGACCTCGCGTAGCGTAACCTCGGCACGCTCTTCAAACGTCGGCGCGGCCATCACCAGCAGGTCACCTTCATCGATGACGGTATCGCCGTTGGGCAGCACCGGGTGCGCCCCGTCGCGCAGCACCAGGACCACGAGCATGTCTGTGGCGCTGCCAATGTCCGCGAGCGAGCGTCCGGCAAACGGATGTCCAGCGCCCACCTTGAGCTTTACAAACGACATGCCGTCCTCGTCGCGGTAGTCGTTAAAGGTGCGGCGCACGTCGCCGGTCGCATCGATCATATCGAGCTTCTTCGCCACCGCCGGCAGCAGCGAGCCCTGCACCACAATGCTCGACACGGCAATCACAAACACCAGGTCAAACAGGTCGTGTCCGCCGGGAACGCCGGCCACCACGGCAAAGAGACTAAAGACGACCGAAGCTGCTCCGCGCAGGCCCGCCCAGCTTACGAGCGCGACCTGGCGGGGGTTCGTCCTAAACGGCGCCAGCAGCATGCCTACGGCGATGGGGCGGCTCACAAAGAGCATAAACGCCATGAGCGCCAGGCCCGGTAGCAGCATTTGCGGCAGGCGTGCGGGTGTAACGAGCAGGCCCAGCAAAAAGAAGATGGTCATCTCTGCCATCTCGGTGAGGGTGTCAAAGAAGTGCGCCATCTCGACTTTGCCGGTGATGTCGCTGGCACCCAGCACAATGCCGGCCAGGTATACAGCCAAAAAGCCGTTGCCGCCCAGATAGCTTGGTAGCGCGTAGGCAACGATCGCCACGGCGAACAAAAAGATGGTCTGCGCGCCCTCGGCCGTTGCGTGCGCGCGTTCAATCAGGCGGCCCGCCGCCCAGCCGATGGCGAGGCCCAGGCCCACGCCCAAGATAATCTGCTTGGCCAGCAGTGCGGGAATGTTGATGTCGCCGCCGGCCGCGAGTGTGGCGAGCACGGCGGTGAGCATATAGGCGACGGGATCGTTGGAGCCCGATTCGACCTCGAGCAGCGAGTCGGTGCCGCCCCTCAGCGACAGGCTGTGCTCACGCAGTACGCTAAAGACGCTCGCCGCGTCGGTGGATGCCACGACCGATCCCAGCAGCAGGCCGCCGATCCAGTCGAACCCCAGCGCGAAGTGGGCGAACACGCCGGTGATGCCGGCAGTGATGACGACGCCGAGCGTGCTCAGCAGCACCGCCGGCGCAGCGACGGGCTTGGCGCGGTCGATATTGGTGTTAAAGCCGCCGTAGAACATGATGAACAGCAGCGCCGTGCTGCAGACGGTTTCGGTAAGCGCGTAGTCGCTAAAATCGATGTGCGCCGGGCCGTTGACGCCCAACAGCATGCCCAGCGTGATAAAGATGAGCAGGGTGGGGAAGGGGAGTTTTTTGCCGACGGGTTTGATGGTCAGGCACAAAATGATGACGAGGCCGATAAAAAGAAGGATCTGGTTCATGGATGGTGTCCGCTCCTGGGTGGTTGGCGTGGCACGGTCAGTTGTCTGCGGTTATTTGTACCCAAAGATGGTGGGTTTATGGGGTTGGATTGCAGGCGTGCGCGATATCGTCATAGACGGCTGCCGTCTTTGCCTCTGCTCGGAAACCCTTTCCAGCTTTATTGCAACGGAGTACAATGGGTAACGTTTAAGTTCAACTTGAAGTTTTAGTTGCGGCGCCGGGCTTCGGCCGCAATGCAAGGAGAGGCGTACCATGGCGATCTATGTGACATCTGATGCTCACGGGCACGTGCGTGCGCTTGACGAGGCCCTGTCTAAGATCTCGTTGACGTCCGACGACACGCTGTACGTGCTGGGCGACATGATCGATCGCGGGCCCGATCCGGTCGGCGTTATTAAGCTCGTGCGCTCGCTGCCCAACGCCCACGTGCTCAAGGGTAATCACGAGCAGATCATGCTCGATGCCATCATTGGTCAGGATCCGCTCGATGCCGAGACCTGGGATATCAACGGTGGCTGGACGACGCGCGAGCAGCTCAACGACATGGAATTTGAGGCATATGAGGAGCTCGTGCGATGGATGGCCGCGCTGCCGCTCTACGCGGTGGTCGAGACCGAGGAGCGCCCGTATCTGCTGGTACATGCCGGTATTGAGACCGAGGCGGCGCAGGCGTTTTTGCTTGAGCATGGCGTCGATTGTGCCGATGGCGTTGGAGCGGTGGGTGCCGATCGCGAGCTGCTGCAGCAGATGCTCGCAGTGCAGTCGTCCGATGACCTGCTGTGGATTCGTCATGGCTATTGGGATGCGTCGACCGGGCTGCTTTCTGCCGAGGGCAAGGGCCCGGTCGTGGTGAGCGGTCACACGCCCACGGTATCGCTTGGGCGCTATTGCGAGGTCGGTGGTCTGGCGGGGCTCGATGAGGAATCGGGACGCGGGCAGATCGTGCGCTTGGGCGGCGAGGACACTGCTGGTGTGCCCGATCGCATCGACATCGACTGCGCCGCCGCCACCGGCTCCGAGTTCGGCCGCGTGGGCATCCTGCGCCTGGACGACGGGGCCGAGTTCTACGCGAACATCAACCCGGGCGAATAACCTTGTTCCGCCGATCTACCGTAGCTAATTTGGGACGGGGCTTTTTTGACTACTTTCGGAGAGTAGCGCCTTCTTGCTCGGTAAGCGCTAGAAATGAGGAGCGTCTGCGTCCTCGACAGCGCGAAAATGCTCGAAAAACCGTCGCAACGGAGTCAAACGACGTCGCGGCGGTTCTTTTTTGGCTGCCCGCTGGCTAAGTGAGTAGACTTTTTTGGAAATGCCGAGCACCCAACATATTTGCCTCAATAAAACCGCAGGTCACAGACTTGTGCTCTGTTGGTGTGGTCGGGGATTCGGTAAAAGTCTACTCACTTAGTTTTGCGTGATGAATATTGTCCGCAACGAGACCCCAGACGGGGTGATTCCATCGCAAATTCCGGTGACCGGGCAGCTAATTAGGCGCCGTATGGGTTGCGGTCGAGTTCGATGCGTTGGCGGATGTTGGCGTACTCGATTATCAGCAGCACCAGGAGTAGGGCCATGATGGCTAGGTAGCTCACCACAGCGCCCATCAGACCCAGCAGCTTAATCAAGATCACCGGCAGCACCACGCTTACGGCGAAGCAGATCAGGTAGATCTTGGTGACGTCTCCAGCGTGGCGCAGCACCGTGATGATGGCGTAGATAAAGTCGATGGCCGCGGTGACGCCGCCGGCGACGACCATCAGCAGCGCCAGCGTACGGTAGCGCTCAAAGCTGAGGCCGTACATAAAGCTCATGAGGGGAATACCGGGACCTGCCATAAATGCGGCGCACGCGCCGGTGATGACCACGATCAGCGCCATAACGGCAACAATAATCAGGTCAAAGCGACGACGCTTGCGAGGATTAGCCCAAATGCTCGACAAGCGCAGGAGCTGCGGTTTATAGATAAATCCAATGCTCAGCAAAATAGCCTGCGCCGGAAAGAACAGGGCATTAAAGTACAGCTGATATTTGTATGCCAGCGTGCCTTCCATCACAAACTTGGGCATGCTCTCAATTAGGTTGAACAGGAACAGTGCACCAAAGAGCGGGGCGCACTGGACAAACAGGTGGCCGACCTCGCGCAGGCTCACGCGGCGCGATTTTTCGGTCTCGAGCAGGGCAAGCGGCGCGGTGACCAGCACGAGCGAGGCGATCGCGGTGACACCCATGACCATGGCCGCGATGGGCATGCTGCGCGTGAGGAACAGCGCCACGCTAAAGACCGCGATGACGCCGACGGAGCGTAGCGTTTGGCTCATTCCAGCCAAGTAGAGTTTGTCGGCCTGCTGCAGGCGGCCTTCGTACACGTCGGCGACGCCGTCGATGACCTTATACAGGTAGACGCCCAGGCCGATCGTCGCCATCCGCGCGTCATAGCCGCGGGCGCTGCTGTACATGAAGCCGCAGCCTAGGGCGAGCGCTCCACAAAGCCAGCGGTTGAGCTGGCAGGAGGCAAAGGACGTCTTTTCGTCGATGTCTGAGACCTGGAAATTGCGCACGCCGTAGTTGCACGCGATCATGATGAGCGTGCCGGTGACAAAGGCGATGGAGAACTTGCCGGCTTCTTCGGCGCCCACGAGCTGCGTAGACACGATGGTGAGCAGCGGAAACGCCAAGCCCCACACGGCGGTGCCGAGGGTGTTCCAAAGATAGTCGCGACTGGTGGCGTGCTCCTCGTATTCCGCTTCCTGCATGGAGAAGCCGCCGCCGTAGACGGCGCCGAGCAGACGGTTCCACCAAGCGTTGACCATGCGGCGGACGGGGCCGGGCTCCCGATCGCGTTCGCGCCGGCGACGGCGCGTGGCCTGGCTGCTATCGGGCCCGCCGGCGTTGCGCTGACTCAGCTCCTGGATGCGCGCGAGCTCTTCGGCCGTGTGGGAGGTGGGGAACAGGCCGTTCTCGATGCGGCCGCCCTGGGCCTTCGCGGCGCCGTCTTTCGATGCAGCGGGGTTGGAGATGCCGTTACGGCGGGCGATGGCGCGGCGAATGCTATCGAGGGGCGTGATGCTCAAAGCGGGGTCCTTTCTATTGCTGCGCTCTAGTATAGACACCGCGGTGTCCGCTCGTGTTTTTGAACAGGTTGTTCGATAATTTCGGCGGCGCCATTCGGTAGTCGGCACTTAGGGACGTTCCTTATGTGCCGTCACTTTGGGAACGTCTCTAAGTGCCGGCATCCGGGGACACTCCTTGAATGTTGCCTGTTCAAGAGTGTCCCCAACGACTAGTCGTTTAAGAACGTCCCCAATGACTAGGCCGCTTGCCTGCGATTTTTGACCGTTGGGCGGGCTTGGCACCCTTGCCACAAAAACGTTTTTGCATATCGGGTACAACGGGCTTTACGTGAGTAAAGTGCGCGCCGCGTCCATGTGTCGCGTTTTTAAAGGAGGCCCCATGCCTGGTGTTACCCCTGCAGAAGTTTTGTCCAACTTTGGTATTACGCTGGTCGAAGATCCCGCCGAGAATCAGCCCCGTCTGTTGGTCGATCTACCCGCCGCCGAGCTCGTCGAGCATGCCATCCGCCGCAACGAAGGCCGCATGGCATCCAACGGCGCGCTGGTGATCGAGACGGGGGAGCGCACTGGTCGTTCGCCCAACGATCGTTTTATCGTTGACACCCCCGATGTCCACGACAAGATTGCCTGGGGCGCCGTCAACCGCCCGCTGTCCGTCGAAAGCTACGAGGTCATCAAAGCCGGCATCGTCGACTATCTCAACGAGCGCGATGTGTTCGTCACCCGCGGCATGGCCGGCGCCGACCGCAACCACACGCGCCGCCTGCTCGTCGCCTGCGAGCGTGCCAGCCAGGCGCTCTTCATTAAGCAGATGCTCGCCCGCCCGCTCGCCCGCGAAATCGCGCGCACCGGCGAGCCGGACTTCTGCGTGCTCGCCGCGCCGGGCTACCAATGCGACCCTGCCATCAAGGGCCTCAACTCCAGCGCCGCCGTGGTCATCAACTTCCAGGAGCGCGTGATTTTGGTCGCGGGTACCGGCTACTCCGGCGAGATCAAAAAGTCCATCTTCAGCGTTATGAATTACCTGCTGCCCGTCGAGGACGACGTGCTGCCCATGCACTGCTCGGCCAGCATGGATCCCGTCACGCACGAGACCGCCGTGTTCTTTGGCCTGTCCGGCACCGGCAAGACCACGCTTTCGGCCAATCCCACGCGCCTGCTGATCGGCGACGACGAGCACGGTTGGTCCGACATGGGTATCTTCAACATCGAGGGTGGCTGCTACGCAAAATGCGAGGGCCTGGACGCCTTCCACGAGCCCGAGATCTTCAACGCCGTCCGTTTTGGCGCCATTTGTGAAAACGTGGTGCTCGACGAGAACCGCAAGCCCAACTATGACGACATCTCGATCACGCACAACACGCGCGTGGCCTATCCCGTGGAGCACATTCCTAACGCGTGGACTAAGGGCATGGGCACCACTCCGAGTGTCGTGCTGTTCCTGACTTGCGACGCTTTTGGCGTGCTGCCGCCCATCTCACGCCTGACGGCCGATGCCGCCATGTACCACTTTGTGACGGGCTTTACGGCTAAGATTCCCGGCACCGAGGTCGGCGTCACCGAGCCCACGCCCACGTTCTCTTCGCTGTTCGGCGAGCCGTTTATGCCGCTCGACCCCATGGTTTACGCCAAGATGCTTGGCGAGCGCATTGCCGACGGCCGCACGCGCGTGTACCTGGTCAACACCGGCTGGATTGGCGGCGGCTACGGCGTGGGCCATCGCATCGAGCTTGCCTACACGCGCTCGCTGGTCGCGCGCGCCCTCGACGGCACCATCGAGGACAGCGAGTTCGTGCACGACGACATCTTTAACGTCGACATTCCCACGACGTGCCACGGCGTGCCCGATGGCATCCTGGTGCCGCGCCAATACTGGCAGAGCACCGCGCGCTATGACGAGGCCGCGCACAACTTGGCGGTGATGTTCGAGGAGAACTTCGAGAAGAAGTACTCGCACCTGCCCGAGTCCGTCAAAGCCGCCGGCCCGCACGCTCAAGTACACGCCGACGCCCGTCATCGCGGCCGCGGGCTGCTGGGACTTCGCCACTAGCTTCGCCGTGAGTCCATATCCACCACAAAGGGGACAGACACCGTTGTGGTGGTTTTGCTCGCGCGGAAGACTCGGGTTACAATACGCCTGACATATCGTCCCCTTCTCCGGATGGGGACAGCGCAAGCGCTCTTGTGACGGCACCGTAGGACTTTGAAGGTGGCCGTCGTAAGGGCGCTTTTTGTTTAGGCGCCCTCACTCGGGCGCGCACAATGAAGGGAGAGCGTATGAAGAGCTTTATTGCCGAGGATTCATTCTGGGAGCTGTTTCCGCAGGCAGCGGTCGGTGTTGTGGTCGTGGAGGGCATGAAGCCCACGGCTCAGATTCCTCAAGAGGACGTGGATGCGATTGCGGCGTTGCTCGACCGCGCCAATATCGATGCGGAGCGTCATCTGACCAGCGATACTATCAGCGAGAACGCACCGGTCAAGGCATGGCGCGAGGCCTATCGTCTGTTCAAGACCAAAAAGGGCGCGCGTTGCTCAATCGAGAACCTGCTCAAACGCGTGCTCAAAGGCAAGCCGGTGGGCCACATTACGCCCGCGGTGGACATCTACAACACGGTGTCGTTGACCTACGCGCTGCCCGTCGGAGGCGAGGACCTACATGCGATCGAGGGAGACCTTCGCCTGAAGGTGACCGACGGTGGCGATGCGTTCTTGCCGCTTGGCGAGGAGGCGGACGATCCGACGCTGCCCGGCGAGCTCGCCTACATCGATGATGCGGGCGCCGTGTGCCGCTGCTGGAACTGGCGCGACGGCGTTCGAACGGCGCTGTCCGATGATTCGGCCGATGCGTTCCTGGCGATTGAGTGCGTGGAGCCCGAGCGGATGGGGGATTGCCAGGCTGCGATCGATCGCTTAGCCGAGCTGCTTGAGCGCTATCTGGGAGCGACGGTTGTCATTAAGACGCTTGTGACCCGCGACAATCCTTGCGTGGAGCTGTAGCGGCGCCTAGAACCTATTGATGCCCCAAACCACCACAAAGGTGCCTGTCCCCTTTGTGGTGGTTTTTATGTTGATGGGTTAACAAATGGGGTATTTGGGTACGGGTTTCGCCTTATGCGACTAAGATGTTTACCCGTTAGCATTATGCAAGCGAAAGGCGGTCGTCTCCCATGCAGCAGAGCGACGAGACACGTTTCGAGGACTTTGTCGGACTGATCAGCGGACTCTACAAGGAGATCCAGCGCATTAAGACGTCTGAGGGCGCAAGGCTGGGTCTCAAGGGCTCCGACGTTATGTGCCTGTACTATCTTGAGCGCAGCAAGGACGGCCTGACTGGCGCCGACCTGGCTCGCATGGCAGGCGTGACCCGCGCCGCCGTCTCGCGTACGCTCGCGCATCTGGAGGAGGGTGGCTACGTCGAGGTCGATGATTCGGGCGATGCCGCCGTTAAGTATCGTGCTCCGGTGCGCCTGACCGCTCTGGGCGGCGAGAGCATGAGCGAGGCGGACCGCATCATTCGCGAGGTGCTCGATACCACCGGTAAGGCTATGGGTGTGGAGCAGCGCGAGCAGATGTATGCGTCGCTGCGCACGATTCTCAACACCCTGCGCGAGATCTAAGGCCGCCAAGGCATTTGCTTCCAATTAACAACTGCATAGTCCCGTTTGAGCGCGTATACCGTGCCGGGGCATTGCTGTCAAAATTCCCCGCGCGAGGTCCGCGCAAGAAAGGATTCGCTATGTCCATTCGTATTATTACCGATTCCGCGAGCGATATGTCGCCGGCTGAGCACCCCGCTCTGCGTGTTCTGCCGCTGTCCGTCACCTTTGGCACCGATGTGTACATGGATGGCGTCGACATCGATCACCAGCGCTTTTACGAGATGCTCGTGGAGCGCGATGAGCTGCCCAAGACCGGCCAGGTCAACCCGTACGCGTTTTCGCAGGCGATTGCCGAGGCGCGTGAGGCCGGCGACGAGGCAGTGATTATTACCGTTGGCGCCAAGCTTTCGGGCACCAATCAGAGTGCCCGTACCGCACTTGCCGAGGCGCCGGGCGGCGACGTGTTCGTGGTAGATAGCAACAACGTCACCCTGGGCGAGCGCGTGCTGGTCGAGTATGCGCTGCGCTTGGTGGACGAGGGCCGTAGCGCGGCCCAGATTGCGGCGGCCGTCGAGGCCGTGCGCGACCGTGTGGTCGTCATCGGCCTGCTCGAGACGCTGGAGTACTTGGTGCGTGGCGGTCGCCTGTCTGCTGCTGCGGGCGCTGTGGGCACGCTGCTCAACGTTAAGCCCGTGGTGGCCGCCGAGGACGGCCTGATCGTGCAGCTGGGCAAGGCGCGCGGTTCCAAGAACGGCCGTAACCTGCTCAACCAGAAGGTCGAAAAAGCGGGCGGCGTCGACTTTTCCATGCCGCTGGCGCTGGGCTATACGGGCCTTTCGGACGCCGTGCTCAAGAAGTATATCGAGGACAGCGCGGCACTGTGGGCTGGACACACCGAGAACGAGCTGCCCATCCACACCATTGGCGCCACCATCGGCACCCACGTGGGCCCCGGCGCCGTAGCCGTAGCTTTCTTCCGCCCCGCCAACTAGCTTTCCGGTCAAAACCACCACAAAGGGGACAGGCACCTTTTTGGTGGTTTATGCTTGTTTCGGTTGAAAGGAGCATGCGATGGCGTCTGAGGGCTTTTTTGAGCGGGTGTATGAGGTGGTCGAGCAGATTCCCGAGGGGATGGTTGCCACCTACGGTCAGGTGGCGCTGCTTGCCGGTCGTCCGCGGAGCGCGCGCTATGTGGGCTATGCGCTGCACAGCAACCCGCGCCCCGGCCAAATTCCCTGTCATCGCGTGGTGTTTGCCGACGGCCGTATCTGTGAGGGCTTTGCCTTTGGCGGCCCCGATGCCCAGCGTGAGCTCTTAATGGGGGAGGGTGTGACGTTTACCGATCCCATGCACGTCGACCTGGCCGTCTGTCGTTGGCCTGCCGGACTCTAACAGCTCTGCCGTGGCCAGAACCACCACAAAGGTGCCTGTCCCCTTTGTGGTGGTTTTCTGTTGCAGGTTTACCGGGGCTAACTTATGGAGAAGCTATGGCGGCGAATATTGATGCTGCAAAGTAAACCACGGTGAACTATATTGTATTCAGCAACGGAGCAGGCAATAGGCGATGAAAAAGCCTGCCCTGTTGAGTTTGATTCGCATTCCTCCCCTCTGTGCGATTCAACGGTGTACTTCGGGAACGGGCCCGCCGGCAACTGACTGCCGGCGGGCCCGTTCCTGTTTATCGGGGGAGTGCAATGGGCGGAGCCGAAGCAGTCCGGCTCCAAAAAAGGCGGACGCCGTAGCGCCCGCCCTATAGCAATCGAAAGCTCAAGTCAGCAGATCGGCCTAGTACACCATACCCATGGCGTCCTGAACCTCGGCCAGGGTCTGCTCGGCGATCTCGTTGGCGCGACGGTTGCCCTCATGCAGGACGTCCTTCACATAGTCCAGATCGTTCTCGTAGCGCTGGCGACGCTCGCGGATAGGTGCGAAGTACTCGTTGACGGCCTCGGTCACGTACTTCTTGAGCTGGCCGGAGCCGCCCATGCCAATCTCCTCGGCAATCTCGACCTCGGAGCGACCGGTGCAGATTGCAGCCGTCGAAAGCAGGCCGGACACACCGGGGCGGTTCTCGGGGTCGAACGTGATCATGCGCTCGGAGTCGGTCTGGCTCTTCTTGATGCGCTTGGCCGTTTCCTCGGCGGTCATCGAAATATTGATGGCGTTGCCGTAGCTCTTGCTCATCTTGCGACCGTCAAGGCCGGGCAGCAGCGGGGTCTCGGACAGCAGCGCCTCGACCTCGGGAAATACCTTGCCGTAGCGGTTGTTAAAGCGGCGGGCGATGGTACGGGTGAGCTCGATGTGCGGCAGCTGGTCGCGGCCGACGGGCACCACATTGCCCTTGCAGAACAGGATGTCGCAGGCCTGGTGCACCGGGTAGGTGAGCAGAAGGCCGGTGAGCTCGTGGCCCGAGGCCTCCATCTCGGCCTTGACCGTGGGGTTGCGCGCCAGCTCGGCCTCGGACACCAGCGACAGGAACGGCAGCATGAGCTGGTTGGCGGCGGGCACGGCGGAGTGCGCGTAGATCATGGTCTTGTCGGGGTCGATACCGCAGGCAAGGTAGTCCATGACCATGTTGTACACGTTGTCCTGGATGTGCTCGGTGGTGTCGCGGTCGGTGATGACCTGGTAGTCGGCGATGAGTACGTTGGTCCTGGCGCCCATGTTCTGCAGCTCCACGCGGCCCTTGAGGGTGCCAAAGTAGTGACCCAGGTGCAGACGGCCGGTGGGGCGGTCGCCGGTAAGCATGGTGAACTTCTCGGGCGTATTGGCCAAGCCCTCGCGAATGGCGTTGCTCTTTTGCAGCGCGACTTCGTAGCTGTTCTCGTTTGGCATGATTGCTCCTAACGTTCGTTCGCAGGTTTTGATGATAGCGTGTTTATTGAGAGGGGTGGGCGTGAGTGGGTGAGGGACTGCCAGGGGCCGGCTTTCAAGTCCGCCGCGGCGTTCGCGCGAACGGCTGCCAACGCCTTGGCACATCCTCGGCAGCTTGCCCTAGAGCTTGTGGTGGCGCTCTTCCTTACGCTCTTCTGCCGCCTGCTCCTCCTGCTTAAAGGCGGGGTCGTCGGGGGTGACGAGCTCGTCCTCGTGCGTGCGCTTGTTGTAATGGTGGCGCAGCACGGGTTCAAACAGGTGCAGGTGCTTGGCGAAGGCAGCCGAGCCAATGGCGAGCACGGTAAAGATGAGCACACGCATGGGCACCTCGACCTGGTTAATCGCGGCGGCGCCGGCCGAAAGCATGATGCACCAGGCATAGATGAGCAGCACGGCCTGTTTTTGGTTGTAGCCTTCCTGGATCAGGCGGTGGTGGATGTGGCCCTTGTCGGCCTGCCCGATGCTAATGTGGGCGCGCTTGCGGCGCACAATGGCGCTAAACGTGTCGATGATGGGCACGCCGGCAACGATGAGCGGGATGATAAGCGAGGTGAGTGCGGCGGTGCGGCTCACGTTGAGCAGCGAGATGGAGCCCAGCGCAAAGCCCAGAAGCAGCGACCCCGAGTCGCCCAAGAAGATGCTTGCGGGGTTGAAGTTGTAGCGCAAAAAGGCCAGACAGGCGCCAAAGAGCGCAATGGAGAGCGCGGCGGCGTCGATGCGGCCCGAGAGAACGGCCATCGAAAACATGGTGAACGACGCGATGCCGCAGATGCCCGTGGCCAAGCCGTCGAGGCCGTCGATGAGGTTAATGATGTTGGTGAATGCCACCAGATAGATTACGGTGATGGGGTAGGCGAGCCATCCGAGCATGATCTCGCCGGGGGCAAACGGGTTGACGATGACGCCGATTTTTAGGCCGCCGATACAGGCGATAAGCGCGGCGAGGACTTGTCCGGCCAGCTTTTGCTTGGGCGTGAGCTGGAAGACGTCGTCGATAGCGCCGGTCGCAAAGATGACGGTAAAGGAGAGCGCCAGCATGGGATAGCTAATGTGAAGGCGCGGGTGCGGCACCAGGACGGGTGGCCAGCCTAGGTACCAGGTGCCTAGGATTTGCACAATGCAGGCAACGACCAGGCCCAAAAACACCGCCGCTCCGCCCAAACGTGGGATGGGCTTGGTGTTGATGCGGCGCTTAGAAGGATAGTCGACGGCATCGAGCTTAATTGCCAAGCGCTTGACCAGGGGCACCGCGAGGAAGGTCGTGATAAAGGCCGCCGCTGCCACGCATAGGTACGGTATGTAGCTCGGGGATGAAGCCATGAATCTAAAAACCGCCAAGCGTCGAAGGGAAAGGTCAGAAGAACGCCATGCGCAAAGGGCATAGCCGAACCATAATACTCGACCAAGGGGGGTGCATGGAATTGCACGCAGCGATAATCACGCGCTTACCAGATATTGGGATGTTGTCGATGGCTTGTCGGGATGCCGGCGGGGATCCATATGGACTGTAATGGTGATTTTCGGCAAAAGAAAACCACCCCCCACGTTACGAAAATGAACCCACCTAAAACAGGTGGGTGCCCTCATCGACTGTTCCAGCGTCCTTAACAACGAAGGATACCTGTACTAGGTACGACTGTGTGGGCTCCCTAAATAAACGCGACGGTTCACCCAGTTGCTCCGCGGGGGGCGGAATATCTACATCATAAAGCGGCACTTTATCGATTCCAGTCTTGACATTACAAAAATCGTGTCGGACGATTACGGCGCCTTGGGCTTGGGACCGTCTGTGCGGTCCGGGCCTTTACGTTTGAGCTGCTGAATCGTTGTTTTGGAGCATGTTTTTATGCCGACGTCGTTGACCGAACTTTTTTCGCCCGCCTGCCATTTGTGTCCACGCCGTTGCGGCGCGGCGCGCGACGAGGGCGCGCGTGGCGTGTGCGGCGCCGACGACACGCTTAAGGTCGCCCGCGCGGCGCTCCATATGTGGGAGGAGCCGCCCATTTCGGGCGAGGCTGGCTCGGGCACGATCTTCTTTAGCGGCTGCTCGCTCAAATGCGTCTATTGCCAGAACCACGAGATCTCGACGGGCAATTTCGGTCTTGAGATTACGCCCCAGCGTTTGGTCGAGATTATGCTGGAGCTGCAGGACCAGGGTGCCAACAACATCAACTTGGTGACGGCGACGCATTATGCTCACCTGCTGCCGGCCGCGATTGCCGCAGCGCGGGAGCGTGGGCTGGACATCCCGATCGTCTACAACACGAGCGGCTATGAGCGGGCGAGTGCCGTGGCTGCGCTCGGCGATCTGGTCGATGTGTGGCTTACCGACTTTAAATATGCTGATGCGAGGCTTGCGCAGTCGCTCTCTCATATTCAGGATTACCCGCGTGTAGCCGTGTCTGGCCTGGCTCAGATGGCGCGCGAGATCGAGCGCCGCGGGGGAGAGTTGGTGGACGAGGACGGGCTTATGAAGCGTGGCATGATCGTGCGCCACCTGGTGCTGCCGGGGCATGCGGATGACTCGTGCCGCGTGTTAGACCTGGTGTGGCAGACGGTGGGCGACGTGCCGATCTCGGTCATGAACCAGTACACGCCCAATACGCTCATGTGCGAGCAGGGCGGCGAGTTGGCGCGCGCTGTGACGCGCGAGGAGTACGAGCAGGTGCTCGACCATGCCGACGATCTGGGGTTTACGACGATGTTCTGGCAAGAGGGCGGCGCGGTAGACGAGAGCTTCACCCCGGCCTTCGACACCACCGGTGTTCTTACCAGCGCAAAGTAGTGCGTTCGTCGATGATTTTTCTGGGACGGGGATAAAAAATCATCGAGAGCATCGCCTGTTCGAAAAGTTGCCAAAATAGCCGTGCCCCAAAAAGACTGGTTATTGGGCGTTGACAGTTGGCGAGCCGTAGGTAAAATATCAACTTGTCCTGGGGACGTAGCTCAGTTGGGAGAGCGCTGCCGTCGCATGGCAGAGGCCGAGGGTTCGACTCCCTTCGTCTCCACCCTTGGATTTGATAAGCCGCTGACATTGTGTCGGCGGCTTTTTTTAAAAGAAAGGGCTTTACCATGGCCGAGCTTGAGTCCCAACCATTGTCCGACGAGGAGCGCGCTGAGTTGGAAGAGCTCCGCGCTGAGAAGGCCCGCCGCGAGGCTCGGGAAGAGGCCCGTCGCGAGCGCGAGGAGCTGGCTGCCCTGCGTGCCGAGCGTGCGAAGGCCGAGGAGGTCGCCTCGAACGCCGCATCCGAGCGCAAGCCCGCGCCCGCACCCAAGCCCGCTGCAGCGAAGCCTGCGCCTGCCGCGCCCAAACCTCAGCCTAAAAAGGCCGCTCGTCCCAAGTCCGTCGAGCCCAAGCCGAGCCGTGACGAGATGACCTTTGCCCAGCGCATGGTTACCTCCAAGGAACCTACGGGCGAGAACGAGATCCCTGGCATGGCGCCGGCTCAAAAAATCATCATTGTCCTTGCCCTCATCGCGTTTGTCATCTTTATGGGCTACACGATCCTGACCAGCATGGGCCTGCTCTAACCGATTTACATCGGGCGTCATGTCCGCATGCTCTGCTCTCGTCCAACCCTCAAATTCTGCACCACACATCCGAAAGGTCGCCCCATGGCTTTGACCGATATCTCTCATCCCACCGACATCGCAATGCTCACCGATCTGTACGAACTCACTATGGCCCAGGGCCTGTGGGAGAGCGGCAAGGCCAATGAGCAGGGTTGTTTTACCGCGTTTTACCGCGACCATCCCTTTGGCAGCGCCTATGCCGTCATGTGCGGCACCGCCGAGCTGCCCGAGCTAGTCGAGAATCTGCGCTTTACGCCCGAGGATATCGACTACCTCGCATCGCTTGAGGCCCCGGCCGGCGGCGCGATGTTCAAGTCCGCATTCCTCGACTACCTGCGCGATTTTCGTGCGCATGTAAATATCGACGCCGTCCCCGAGGGCGAGCTCGTCTTTCCACGCGAGCCCATGGTGCGCGTCACCGGTCCTGCGCTCGAGTGCCAGCTGCTCGAGACGGCGCTGCTCAATATCGTCGGGTTCCAGACACTTGTCGCCACCAAGACGGCGCGAGTGGTGCTGGCGGCGGACGGCCGTCCCGTGGCCGAGTTTGGCCTGCGCCGAGCCCAGGGTCCCGATGGCGGCCTGGCCGTTGCGCGCGCGAGCTACGTCGCCGGCTGCTCCTCTACGTCCAATGTGCTCGCCGGCCGCCGCTACGGTATTCCCGTCTTTGGCACGCATGCGCACAGCTGGGTGATGAGCTTCGATTCCGAGCTCGAGGCCTTCCGCGCCTTTGCCAAGTCGAGCCCCAAGAACTGCACGCTGCTCATCGACACCTACGATGTGCGCGAGGGCTGCGAGCATGCCATTACGGTTGCCAAGGAGATGGAGGCGGCGGGCGAGCGCCTGTCGGCTATTCGCATTGACTCGGGCGACCTCGCCAAGCTCTCCAAGTATGTCCGCGGTCGTTTCGATGCCGAGGGCCTGCCCTATGTGGGGATCTCGGTTTCTAACGATCTGGATGAGTACACGATTCAGTCGCTGCTCGACCAGGGCGCGCCCATCGATAGCTTTGGCGTGGGCACCAAGCTCGCGACCTGCTACGACCAGCCGGCGCTGGGCGGCGTGTACAAGCTTTCCGCCCGCCGTGCGAGCGAGGCCGACCCGTGGACGCCGGTGGTCAAGCTCTCCGAGCAGCCCTACAAGCGCACGATCCCGGGCGTGCAGCGCGTGCGCCGTTATTACGACGGCTTTGGCGGCCCGGTCTGCGACATGATCTACGACGAGGACCATCTGGTGGGGGAGGGCGCCGCGCGCGGCAATACCCTCGTGGCCGTGAATGATGCCGCCCTGGTGACCGACGTGTCGGAGCTTGAGTATCGCGAGCTGCTGGTGCCGATCGTGCGCGATGGCAGCGCAGTGGCTCCGCGTGAGAGCATCCAGGACGCGCGCGAGCGCTGTGTTTGGGCGCTCGATCATCTGGACGCAGCTTTCAAGCGCTTCCTGTACCCGCAGACCTATGTGGTGGGCATGGAGCAGGGCCTGGCTCAGGTGCGCGACGAGCTCGTGCGCAAAAACATGGCCGCGGCCTCGGCTTTTCCCTGGGCAAAATGATTCCTTGGACGGTAGGGGCGAGTCACGCTCCCTTGGCCGCCAGCTCGGCCGTTCGCTGAACAGTTGATTGGTTTGACGTATGACGACTTCTTATAAAACGATGGTGGTAAAGATCGGTTCGTCCACGGTGGTGGGCGCCGATGGCAAGGTCAACCGCGCCTTTATCGGCGGACTTGCCGATCAAGCCGCAGCGCTGCGCAAGCTCGGCTGGCGTCTGGTCGTGGTGAGCTCGGGCGCTATCGCCTGTGGCTATCCCGTGTTGGGCTTCGACCGCAAGCCGGTCGGCGACCTTCCGAGCCTGCAGGCCTGCGCCTCGGCTGGTCAGTGCATCATCTCGTCGGCCTACGACGAGGAGTTCCATGCGCGCGACCTGCTCACCTCGCTCGTGCTGCTCACGCGTCACGACACGGCGCGTCGCACGTCCTACCTGCACGCGCGCGACGCCCTGCTGCGTCTGGTGGAGCTGGGCGTGGTGCCGGTCGTCAACGAGAACGACACCGTTACCGTCGACGAGATCAAGTTTGGCGACAACGACACGCTGGCGGCGCTCGTGAGCTGCCTGGTTTCCGCCGACCTGTGCGTGACGCTGTCCGACATCGACGGCCTCTACACCGCCAATCCGCACGAGGATCCGACGGCCGAGTTTGTCCCGGTCGTGCATAAGATCGATGCCAAGATCATTGCCTCGGCGGGTGATTCTTCGACCTCGGTGGGTACGGGCGGCATGATCACCAAGATTCGCGCGAGCCGCATCCTGATGACGGCGGGCATTCAGAGCGTGATTTGCTCGGGCGAGGAGCCCGATGCGCTCGTGCGCCTCGCCCGCGGCGAGAGCGTGGGCACGCTGTTCGATCCGCCGGCGGAGCGTCTGGACATCGCGCCCCGCAAGCTGTGGATCGCGCTGGGCGACAAGGCACATGGGTCGGTGACGGTTGATGATGGTGCTGCGAAGGCGCTGGTTAGCCGTGGCTCTTCCTTGCTTGCGGTGGGTATTCGCGAGGTCGATGGCCAGTTTGCCGAGGGCGATGTGCTCGATGTGTGCGATCCGAGCGGTATGGTCGTCGCCCGCGGTATCGCCGAGGCCGATTCGGACGTGCTGGAGCTTGCAGCCGGCCGCCGCCAGGACCAGATCGCCAGCAACCGCCTGCTCGCTAACCTGGCCGAGAAGCCGGCGATACACAGGGATAACTTGATCGTATTTGCATAAAGAAAGACAGCGCTGCGGATCGTTTCCCGCAGCGCTGTCTTTCTCGTGCCGGCACTTGGGGACGTTCCTTATGTGCCGGCACTTTGGGACACTCCTTAGCTAGAAGATCCGGCGCAGGTCTCCGCGGTTGAGGGCTTCGTCGAAGAGGTGCTTGAACACCACGCTGCCGTGCAGGCCGTCGTGCTCGAACTCGTTGGTCACCCAGGCATGCGAGTTGCCCATGCGGCTGAGCGTATCGAGCTGCATGCCCGAATCGACGTACATATCGTCGAAATACACCGCGGCCTGGAGTGGCACCTCGTTGCAGGCTAGGCGCTGCGGGTCGTAGATCTTGTCCCAGCTGGTGTCTTCCATCAGCAGGTCCATGGCGGGCTTAAACGGCATAAGCTCGGGCATCTGCTCAAACATCCACGGGAACATGGCCTCGCCGGTAAACATGAGCGGGCGCGCGAGTGTGTCGAACTCGGCACGATGGGCCTTCTCCTCTGCTGCGGCCCAGCGAATGGGTATGGTGTCGCCGTCGGCGTAGATAAACTCCTGCAGCGTCCAGTACAGCGGGTTTGTACGCGTGTTGGTGCGCTCGAAGGCGCGCATCAAAAAGCTGTCGGATACCGAGGAGCCGCAGCTAAGCGTACCGTCGCCAGTAACAAACGCGTGATCGATAATCCAATGCATGCGCTCAAAGCTCGGCTTCATGCCAAAGTCGCTGCCCATGAGCTGTAGACGCTCGACCGTCATCGGCGAGCCGTCGGGCAGCACGGGCTTCTGGGCCTCGAGCGTATCGGCCAGGGCCGCCACGCGTTCGACGTCGGCGGGGTAGCGGTCGTAATACTGCTGAGTTTTAGCTGCCATGCGCGGGAAGGTGTGCGCGTAGACCTCGCTGGCGCTCGCTGGCACGTGTGGAATGCCGCCGCAGGTAAAGCTTGCCGCCACGCCTTCGGGGAAGAGCGACAGATAGCTCAACGTCAAAAAGCCGCCGTAGCTCTGGCCGAGCGTGACCCAGGGCTTGCCGCCAAAGCCCACCAGACGCAGGTACTCAAAATCGCGCACGATGGAGCTGGCGAGGTGGCGCTTGAGGAAGTCGGCCTGCGAGCGTGCTGTATCGGCGCCGGCGGCCGTTGCGCGATCACCCAGTGCCTTGATCATGCGTCCGTCCACGCAGCTACTGCGTCCGGTGCCGCGCTGGTCGGGAAGGACCACACGGAAGTGCTTGACGGCCTCCTCGATCCAGCCGTCGCTTGTAGGCGACAGCGGACGCGGGCTCTCGCCGCCGGGGCCGCCCTGCAAAAACAGGAGCAGCGGCAGATCGTCGTTGATGCGGTCGGGCGCGCAAACCACGCGGTAGAAGAGCTTGATGCTCTCGGGCGCGCCGGCGATTGGTGCCGGCATAGCGCCGCGGCGCATGGTGCTGCCGACGGCCAGGAGCATCGGCTCCAGGCCGCGCCAGTCAAGGGGGACGTCGATGCTGTGGTCCTCGACGTAAAGGCCGGGGACGTGGTACGAAGTGATGAGGGCCATGTGAGTCTTCCGTTCGTTGCGGTGTTTCGGGTTGACCAATTCTACCGCCGCGGGCGAGGCCATGCGCAAATCGGCTACCATGGTTGCAAACTTCTAGGAGAAAGGGCCGCCCATGTCGGTCAATATAGCCACGTATGTCCACGATCTTGCCGTTGCCGCCAAGGCAGCGTCGGCCTCGCTTGCCACGGCGAGCGATGAGCAGCGCCAGGAGGCCGTGCGCGCCATGGCCGCAGCACTGCGCAACGGTGTCGACTCCATCGTCGCCGCCAACGAGCTCGATATGTCCGCCGCGCGCGATGCGGGCACTTCGGCCGGTCTGCTCGACCGTCTGCTGCTGACGCCTGAGCGCGTCGAGGGCATGGCCGCCGGTTTGGAGAAGCTCGCCGAGCTGCCCGATCCCGTCGGCCGCGTGCTCGACCACCGCGTGCTTGTGAGCGGTGTGGACCTGACCCGCGTGAGCGTGCCGTTGGGCCTGGTCGCCATGGTCTACGAGGCGCGCCCCAACGTGACGGCCGACGCCGCAGGCATCTGCATCCGTACCGGCAACGCCTGCATTCTACGCGGCGGCTCGCTGGCCTATCACTCGTGTGCCATGATCGCCGAGCTGCTGGCCGATGCGCTCGAGGCCAAGGGCTTCCCGCGCGAGGCCGTGTCGATGATCGAGTCCACCGACCGCGAGGCCACCGGCGAGCTCATGAAGCTCCGCGGTATTGTCGACGTACTCATTCCGCGCGGAGGTGCAGGCCTGATCCAGCGCTGCGTGCGCGAGTCGCTTGTGCCGGTGATCGAGACGGGCACGGGCAACTGCCACATCTACGTGCATGAATCCGCCGACTTTGATAAGGCGCTCAACATTATCGTTAATGCCAAGACCCAGCGCGTAGGCGTGTGCAATGCCGCCGAGTCGCTGCTGGTCGACCGTGCTGTGGCCGATGCGTTTTTGCCCGCGGTCGTGACCGTGCTGCATGACCACGGCGTGCTGATTCACGGCGACGAGGCAACCTGCGCCGCATGCGCCGATGCCGGGCTTGCCGAGGGCGATGACTACGTCGCCGCGACTGAGGAGGACTGGGGTCGCGAGTACCTGGCGCTCGAGATGAGCGTGAAGGTCGTGGCAAACGAGGACGAGGCCATCGCACACATCAACCGCTACGGCACGATGCACTCCGAGGCCATCGTTGCCGAGGATACGGATGCTTGCGAGCGCTTCCTCGATGCTGTCGATGCCTCGGCCGTGTACTCCAACGCCAGCACTCGCTTTACTGACGGCGGCGAGTTTGGCCTGGGTGCCGAGATCGGCATCTCGACCCAAAAACTCCACGCCCGTGGCCCCTTTGCCGCCGAGGCCCTCACCACCTACAAATACAAGCTCCGCGGCACCGGCCAGGTCCGTCCCTAACGCCCGCGCAAACAAAAACCACCACAAAGGTGCCTGTCCCCTTTGTGGTGGTTTTAGGTGGCGTTGACGGTTAGGCCTGGAAGGTATCTCGGTCGGGGGCGAAGGACTGCATGGCCGCGATGGTGCGGTCAAAGAGCTCGGGGAGCTCCCAGCCCAACATCTCGGCGCCCTGCGAAATCACGTCGCGCGAGCAGCCGGCGGCAAAGCGTTTGTCCTTGAACTTCTTCTTGAGCGACTTAGTCGTAAAGTCCATAACGCTCTTGCTCGGGCGCATGATGACGGCAGCGCCGATCAGGCCGGTGAGCTCATCGCAGGCAAACAGGATCTTTTCCATCTGCAGCTCGGGCTTGGGTAGTGAGGTGTTGAAGTCCGACGTGTGCGTCTGGATGGCGCGAATGAGCTCGGGAGACGCACCTTCGCCCTCAAGAATCTCGGCAGCATAGATGGTGTGGTTAATGGGGTCGTCCTCATGCTCCTCCCAATCCAGGTCGTGCAGCAGACCGACGATGCCCCAAAACTCCTCGTTCTCGGGGTCGAACTCGCGCGCAAAGTAGCGCATAGTGCCCTCGACCGTCTCGCCATGGGTGATATGGAACGGGTCCTTGTTGTGCTCATTGAGCAGTTCAAACGCGCGGTCGCGGGTGATTCCGGCGGTAAGCGGCTCTGCCATAAGAGACTCCTTGTGCTCGTGGGTATCGATAAGAATGAATACTACTAGAACAAGAAAACCACCACAAAGGTGCCTGTTCCCTTTGTGGTGGTTTTTGGCGCGGATGGGTTAGTTGAGGGCGGCTTGGGCTAGGCGGGCTTCGGCGGCTTCCTCGGTGACGCCCAAGGCCACGGCGAACTCCTCGATGGAGCGGCGCTTGGCCTCCTTGAGTACGCGCATGTAGTAGGAGCTGGGTTTTTTATCAGCTTCCTCGGCCTGGCGAATGCGGTGCATCATGGTCTTTGCCACGCGGACCGTCTCGGGCGCGCCCAGCTTGAGCTGCTGCTTAAAGTGTGTCTCCTCAAGCGAGCTGTTGCGCTCGGTAAAGGTGTCGCACTCCAGCTCGTCATAGTGGCTCAGCAGGTGCTCGGCATCTTGCTGAGAGATGGCGGCGTGCAGACGGTCGGCCTGCGCCACGGGGTACATGAGGATCGTCTGCGCATGTCCCTGCTTGGTCTCGAGCAGCAGCATGGGCTGCGGTGTGTCGTCCCTAAAACCGACGACGGTGCAGACTCCCTGGCCCGGATGAATGACGTGTTGACCGATTGAGAACATGCTACCTCCAACTTATACGAATTTACGTATGTCTAGAATAACACGCTGACGTGCGCAAACCCGTACTTTGTGCAGGAAAAGCACACAACTCTGATAGGTAAGAGTATTCGATAACAGACGCAGCTCATTCACACCTTTATGCATTTTCAACGCCTGCATAATCTGCAGGCAGACCGGCATCTTTGAGTGACTCCATACAAGCTGTAGTCATTTTTGTGCATATGCAATATCTATTAGCTTTACCCTGCGACAGTGCCCGTCGCTTGTGATAGAGTGCTACAAACTCTGGCTTTTGCCCTACGAGTGACCAAGAGCTCGGGGGCTTTAACACAAGGAGGATCTATGCCCGAGAAGATTGAAGAGCTGGTACGCGCTGCGCTTGCTGCGGCCCAGGAGGCCGGCGACCTTTCCGCATTTGAACTTGACGATTGCGCTATCGAGCGACCGGCTGACACTTCTCATGGCGAGTGGACCTCTACCATGGCCCTGAAGTCCGCCAAGCTGGCCCACTGCGCCCCGCGCAAGATCGCCGAGGCCATCGTTGCCCATATGCCCGAGGACCCCGCGATCGAGAAGGTCGAGATCGCAGGCCCCGGCTTCATCAACTTCTACCTCTCCGTTGCCGTCAAGAATGCCATCTTTGGCGAGGCTCGCGAGAAGGGTATGGACTTCGCTAAGTCCAACGTCGGTGGTGGCCTGAAGACCCAGGTCGAGTTCGTTTCCGCCAACCCCGTCGGCCCCATGCACATCGGCCACGGCCGCTGGGCCGCGCTGGGCGACTCGCTCTGCCGCGTTATGGATCACGCCGGTTACGACATCCAGCGTGAGTTCTACATCAACGACCACGGCTCTCAGATGAACACCTTCGGCAACTCCATCAGCACGCGCTATATGCAGCTTGCCGACATCATCGCCAAGCAGGGCGTGGATATCGACGAGGCTCACAAGCTGCTGATCGCCGACCGCGACGCCTTTGTTGCCGACGAGAACGACGAGCATCCCGAGACCCATCCGTATCAGGACAACTTTGCCGAGACCCTGGGCAAGGACTCCTACGGCGGCGACTACATCATCGACGAGGCCGCCGAGTTCTGGCGCACCGACGGCGATAAGTGGGTCAACGCCGATCCGCAGGAGCGCATGGAGAGCTTCCGCGAGCGCGGCTATGTAAAGATGGTCGACAACATGCGCGACCTTTGCCATGCCGTTAACTGCGACTTCGATCGTTGGTTCTCCGAGCGCTCGCTGTATGTGAAGGACACCGAGGGCGAGACTGCCGGCACTTCCGCCGTCGACCGCGCTTTTGAGAAGCTCGACAAGATGGGCTACCTCTACACCAAGGACGGCGCCCTGTGGTTCCGCTCCACCGATCTGGGCGACGACAAGGACCGCGTCCTGATCAAGTCCGACGGCGAGTACACCTACTTCGCCTCCGACGTTGCCTATCACTGGGACAAGTTCCAGCGCGTCGACCACGTTATCGACATCTGGGGCGCTGACCATCACGGCTACATCGAGCGCGTCCGCTGCGTCTGCGACGCTCTCGGTTATCCCGGCAAGTTCGAGGTTCTGCTGGGCCAGCTCGTCAACCTGCTGCGCAACGGCAAGCCCGTCCGTATGTCCAAGCGCAAGGGCACCATGGTGACCCTGCAGGAGCTTGTTGACGAGGTCGGCTCCGACGCCGCTCGCTACACGCTCATCTCCAAGAGCTCCAACCAGATGGTCGACTTCGATATCGAGGCCGTTAAGAAGCGCGACAACTCCAACCCGGTGTACTACGTGCAGTACGCTCACGCCCGCGTATGCTCCATCCTGCGCCGTGCCGCTGACGTTACGCCCGAGCAGGCTGACGAGATGGGCATGAAGGCCGTTGCCGCCAAGGCCATCGGTGAGAATGTCGATTACTCGCTGCTGACCGACCCGACCGAGCTCGCCCTTTCGCGTAAGCTCAACGAGCTTACCGACCTTATCGCCAGCTGCGCTCGCGACCGCGCTCCGTTCCGTCTGACGCACTTTGCCGAGGAGCTCGCCGGCGACTTCCACAGCTTCTACGCTGCCTGCCAGGTGCTGCCGAGCGAGGGCCGTCCCGTCGACCCCGAGCTTTCGCGCGCCCGTCTGGCCGCTTGCGACGCCGTCCGCGTGACGCTCGCCCTAGTGCTCACCCTTGTTGGCGTGACCGCCCCCGAGCAGATGTAATCTACGGGTCGTTTGACCGTGTAGGTTTGGCTTTGCTGAGCCCTATAAGCCCGTCTCCATGCGGAGGTCGGGCTTTTTGCGTTTGGCGGGGCTTTTTGACGTGTTGGAAAATGCTACAAAAACGCAACTATACCGGTTTACGGGGCTGGAGTGCCGAACCTCGACCATGCCGGAATCCGTGCTTTTAAAACCGACGCTCCTATAAGTTGTCAAGAGGCAGT
>NZ_JBCOIL010000029.1:0-30540 GCF_040926265.1 Collinsella aerofaciens
GCCCAGCTCTCTACAACTTGGGCTGCCGTCGGCACCATTTTACCCTCCTGACGAGGAATTCGTCCATATTTCAAAAATCAAATCCTGTTCGCGCGTGAGCGTAAACTTTTAGTTGGGCAAATCCGGCAGATTGGAGCTTGAAACATGAGGGATATGCACCTCATGTCGCTCATAAAACGTCTCCTAACCTCGAAGGAGAACGTTTTTTAGCGACAAAAGGAGACAATAAATATGATCTGGTTTACCAGCGACACCCACTTCGGGCATGAGAACGTGCTGAAGTTCACCGACCGCCCGTGGGAGACGATTTGGCAGATGAACGACGCCATCGTCGACAACATCAACGGCAGGGTCGCCGCGGACGACGAACTCTACATCCTAGGGGATTTCTCATTCAAGATGACCGCCCAGGACGCCTACGGGCTGCGCGAGCGAATCGCCTGCAGGCGCATCCACCTCGTCCCGGGAAACCACGACAAGGACTGGACCCAGCCGGCGGTCGCGGGCGCCTTCACCGTGGAGCCGCCGATCTGCGTGCTCAAGATCGACGGGCAGAAGATCGTCCTGAGCCATTACCCCATGGCCGACTGGCAGGGCATGAGCCATGGATCGTGGCACCTCCACGGGCACATCCACAGCAGCGGCGGCGCGTACAACGAGTTCAACCGCAAGCAGGGCCTTCTGCGCTACGACGTCGGTTGCGATGCCAACGGGCACTCCCCGGTGAGCCTCGACGAGCTGAGGGAATGGTTCGCCGGAGTCGACGAGCCGTGCGGCCGGGTGAAATGGCCCTGGTGGGTCAACGAGACCGGCGACAGGCAGGTCGAGCGCGAGCTGGCGGCGTACAAGAGGGAAGAGGCGATCCGATGACGGTCTATGTGACGGGCGACATCCACGGTGGGCTCGACATGCAAAAGCTCCGCGACTGGGAGCTCGGCGACAGTCTTACCAGCGACGACTATCTCATCGTTGCCGGTGACTTTGGCTTTCCGTGGGGCTTCTCTGCCGAGGAATGCGCCGACATCGCCTGGCTGGAATCGCGCCCCTACACGGTACTGTTCGTCGACGGCAACCACGAGCGCTTCGACCACTGGGAGGAGCGCCCCATGGAGCCGTGGCACGGCGGGCTGACGCAGCGCCTGTCGGACACCTCGCCCATTCGGCGCCTGACGCGCGGCGAGGTCTTCGAGCTCGACGGTTCGACAATCTTCACCATGGGCGGTGCCACGAGCGTGGACAGGGAATACCGCGTGCCGTATTCCAGCTGGTGGCCTCAGGAGCTCCCGGACGAGCGCGAATTCGATGCCGCGCGGGCAAAGCTCGACGAGGTCGGCTGGAAGGTCGACTGCGTCATCACCCATACCTGCGCCACGCGCATGATCTCGCCGACGCTCTACCCGGACCCAGGCTGGGAACGCCCTGATGTGGACCGGCTGACCGGATTCCTCGACGAGCTCGAGGACCGCCTGGACTATAAGCGCTGGTATTACGGACATTTTCACCGAGACGGCAATCCGGACGAACGGCACACGGTGCTGTATGACCGGATCGTGAGGCTCGGGGACAAACTCCTGCCGTGGGGCGCGTACTGATGACGGTCTATGTGACAGGCGATGTCCACGGCAGGGCCGAGTATGGGGCCAGCAGATTCGCCTTCAAATCTTGGCCGCTGGGGCGCACGCTGACGCGCGATGACGTGGCGATCGTGGCCGGCGACTTCGGCTTTGTCTGGGACGGCTCGAATGCTGAGAGGTATTGGCTCGACTGGTTCGAGTCGAAGCCCTGGACCACGTGTTTCGTAGACGGCAACCATGAGAACCACCACGCCCTGGCAGAACTGCCGGTGCGGGAGTGGAGCGGCGGTCTCGTCCATGAGGTACGACCGCACGTGCTGCACCTCATGCGCGGAGGGGTATTCGACATCGCGGGAACCACGGTCCTTGCCATGGGCGGCGCCGCGAGCAACGACAGGCAGTATCGCAAGGAGGGGAGGAGCTGGTGGCCCGAGGAGATGCCGAGCGAGGAGGAGATGGACCACTGCCGCGCCTCGCTCAACCGCGTAGGCTGGAGGGCCGATTACGTGGTGACGCATGAGGCTCCTGCTGCCCTGGCCAGAGAGCTGTGCCGGGAGCGCGGACGTGAGTACCGTGGGGATCAGCTGCAAACCTTCCTGGGCGAGCTCGATGGGCGGCTCGACTACCGCGCTTGGTTCTTCGGGCACTACCACGGTGACGAGTGGCGTGACGACAGGCACCGTCTGGTCTATCGAGACATCGTGCCGATCGAAAGTGCTGCGCCCGGTTCTCAGTTCTAGAAACCCCCTAGAAATGCTCTAGGGGGTTTCTATAAAATTAGATGCTATGCGGCCTACTCGATCTTCATCTGGGTCATGACCTCGATCTTGGCCTCGGCCACGGCCGCACGCTGCTCGGAGGCGGCAAGGCGGTCCTTGAGGGCGGCGACCTCGGCCATCAGGTCGCGCTGGGCCAGGAGTGCGTCGTTCAACTCGGCTTGGGCTTTCAGCGCGGCGTCACGCTCGCCGCGCAGTCGCTCGATCTCATCGACCATGGCCACGGCCTCGGCATGGAGTTGGACGACCTGCCTGTCGAGTTCCCGAGCATCGGCGAGATATCTGACGCTCGCGGCATGGAGCTCGTTGTTCTCGAGCTCGAGGCTCGCGGTATCGAGTTCGAACTTCTCCTCTATAAAGGCGACCCGCTCATTGCAGTCGGCCTCAATCTTTTCATTCCGATCCGTCGCCTCGGCGAGCTTGCGGCTGAATTCATCCACCTGGGCCATGAGCAGTGCGTTCTCGGTCCTGAGGTCGGCAGTCTCGCGCAGCAGCTTCTCCCGCCATGTCGCCTCGATCCGCTCGGCAGCCTCATCGAGGACGGCCTTCACGCCGGATGTCTCGCTGATTTTCTTTTCGCTCGGATTGTCTGCCATGGTGCGGCACTCCAATCAACAACGGCATGGCTCCGCCATGCCATACGGCTGGGGACAATGCACGGCCGCTGTTGATTTGTAGTCATCCTGCGATCGGTGAGTTCTAAAAGGCGTCTCAAGTCATACGTTATGCGTTCACGCAGGGGGTTTCAGTTGGAGAAATACCGCACTCTTATATAGTAGCGCACTCGGATTTATCTTCTGACGCCCACCAATCCGCGTTCACGGAGGATGCGGTACAAAGTCGATTTCGATATACCGGTGGCAGCGCAGATGTCAGGGATGGGCGTTTCCCGCGCAAGGTAGAGTTTCACGGCAGCATCGGCCTTGACGTCCGCGATGCGCGGGCGGCCCCCGACGTTGCCACCATGGTTCCGTTTTACGGCGATGCCCTCGGCCTGGCGCTGCTTGATCAGGTCGCGCTCGAGCTCGGCGGTGCAGGCGTGAGTGCCGAGGACGAATCGACCGAAGGCGGTATCGAGGTCGACCGGCTGTTTCAAGGAAGTTAGCTTCACGCCGAGATTTCGGAACATAAGGTCGTAGTTCAGCAATTGCCTGGTCGATCTGGTTAGGCGCTCCCAGGACTCGACTACCACTTCATCGCCGGCCTTCATCTTCTTGAACAGACGCTTCTGCTGAGTTCGGTCGCCGTCCTTGGCACCCGTGACCTTGTCTTTGTAGATATGGCCATAGGGCACGCCGGCGTTGACCAACGCCTCGATTTGCCTATCTAGCTTCTGATCCTTCGTGCTCACGCGAGCGTATCCGTATCTGGTCATTTTCAGCCTCCTGCCTTGTCTTTTGATTTTCTCATGGGAATGCAAGTGTAGGTTTTGACACTGGGTTTTGGCACTCGCTGTTCACGGCATCGAGGGTTCGGTTTTCGAGTGCCGCGCGGCATACGTTTTGAGACGTTGAATATGAACAATAACAGAGGTGTACCAGTTAACTGGGGCAGTCGCAGGTTCGGTTAGAATTGATGCCACGGCGCATTCCGTGCGCGGGCGGCCGACGATTTGATCGGAGGTCACCATATGCTGAAATTCCTTAACGCGCTGGCCGCTCTCGCGACGGTCGGCACGTTCATCATCGCGTTTTTGAACTCGTATGAGGTTCGGATTAAGGTCCGTAGGCGTACGCGCGGAGCGGACGGTGGACGGCATTTGCGCCACAAGCGCAAATAAGAATGCCCGGGGGTCGGATCCCGGGCATTTAACTAAACCAGAAAACTAGGCCGCCCGCGCTCCTTGATGCTTACACGGGATGCGTCGTTTTCTGCTTTCATTTTATCCTCTTTAGGCGGATAAAACCACCGTACGCTTGGGTTCTCATGTGAGTTCATTCATCGTCCATGTGGCGTGAACGCAACAGCGGGAGCCGTTCGGGACGGCTCCTCCGACAGTCGAATGAATCGCCACTGCCGGGTCGATCTCCAAAAACATGCCACGGCTGTAAAATGAAGCAGGGTCGAAACGAAGCAGTTCCCGGGCAATTGGCGTCCGGCCAGACACTTCAGTTCGGCCCTTTCTCATGCGCATTTCTAGAAACTCCTAGTACAGATACAGGTCTGGACTAGGTCTACTCATCGCCCGCGACATGTATTCCGAAATGATTGCGAATCGCTTTTGATGCGGTGCCTGACGGCACCTATGATCCGCTCGCGAAGCTCGCTGACTTATATATCTCTTATTTACATCTTCAGCCACAACCGAAAAAATCCGGCGAGTCGTTGCCGAATTGTAGGGCTACAGCCAAGTGGGTTAGTCGCCCGGGGAGCGAAGCGACGCCGGCGCTGAGGGTTGACAGCTGGTACGCCTCGCGCTGATGACTTGCTGGTTGTAATAACTGATCGCGAGGTCTGACCGACTTGCTGGTCGGATTGTTAGGCGGTGGAGTATCCACAGAGCTTGGGCACAATCGTGGACCCTCCCTAAATCTTCGAAACCAGCATTGCAGCTGGGAAAACCTCACCCGCCCCTTGGCCTTTTGCTCGACGATCTCGCGGGACTCCGCATGGCTACGCCCATGCATCCGGACCGTTCGTTTTAACGCGCCGGCCGCCCGCACCGGCGCCCCCGTACATGGCGGGACCCGGGGTGGGGCTCAGAATCCGTCACGGCTGCATGCTCATCGTGATCCTCTTTGCTTGACGTTGCGGCTTATCACCGCGACACGTGTGTTGCCACACGGCTGTCCAACCAACTCCTGATCTTCGGCTGTTCGCCTACTTTCCTGCAGTTTTCCAGCAGGACAATCGCTCTGAATCCGGCACGCCGTCTCCGCCCAGAAGGGCCGAGGCGGCGCAGGGGTCACATGGAGGGCACTACCCCCGTCGAAGTCTCCGTAGAGACGGGACAATGAACCTGTACAGCTCAGTCTCCGATTATTCGAGCCCTTGGCTACCTTTTTGAACGGGTCTTAAACCCGTGCCGACCGGGAACGGCATATGTTCGCTCCCATAAACAATGGGAGCCGTGCGAGCCGGCTCCCATTTGCGTTTTCTAACTGTCATCCATAGCGTGACCTGCGGGTCCCTGCTATCATTGGATGTGTCAGGAGTGCTGTTTGCGTTTTTAGCACAACTGGCAAGTAGAAACGCGAGTTGGTAGCTCGCCTCTACACCGTGCGGAGGTGTTGGTCGCACCCGAGCACAATCTTGATGGTATCACGCCCGCCCGTCTTTTCGGCGGGCGGGTTGCCATTTTTTTATGCCTCTACCTGCGGAAACTATAGTATACCTCAGTAACTCATGCCTCACCGCCCTGCCGGGGCATGAGCACTTTACTCCGCCCCGACAGGCAGTTCAAAGCTAGCGAGGCGTGTCGCCGCGAGCGTAATCGCCGGCGATCGACGACGCGATCGTCCATCTGCCGCGATGCGGAGCTTCCGCCATGTGCTTGGCCTGCGGCGCGAACGCGGTCGTCGCCGGCATCGGGAACGGCGCCGGCGTAACGATTGCGAATCTCCCTTGCGTAACCGCGACGCGCAAGGAGCTCGTCGCGAACCGCGGGATCTTCGAGCTACTTCACTTCAAACCTTAAGAGCCTTCGCTCCGGCAGATCGGTCATCTTCATCGTGTAAGTCCCGGGAAATGCCTTCTCAAAACGAACGGTCTCGTAACCTTCGAAATAGTCGTTGGTGTTTTGCATCATGAATGGGACGAGCAACTCGTTCTCCGCCCCAACCTGTACAGCAAACGCAGCAGAACCGCCCAGGGCCGGCATTGCCTGCGTTATCAGATCGGTATTGACCACAAAGTCATAGTTTGGCGCAGACTCCGGCACCAAATGCCAAGCATACGTTTTGATTCCGCCTTCGACATTGTCCTTATTCCTGACACGCATCTTTACGGCGATAACACATGTGGTGTCGGCGTCCTTCAATTTCGTTTTCGTATCCACGATGCCATATTTTGAATAATCATCATGCGCACGCTTGAGATACTCGCGCGGCGTGAGCAGCTCCGCCCCGTCTATGCAAAACGAATACCCGTCAGTCGCCACATCCTTCGACCCCAGAAACGCCCCATCCATCGAGAGCCATTCGCCCTCCGCATAGTATTTCTCAGGAATGACCGTCCGGTTCCCGTTAACGACGCTCACCCTCATGCCCGCAAGGCCAGTAACAGCACAGCCGAAAAGCGCGAGCGCCGACCTTCTCGTCCACAGGGTCTTCTTCATCGCGCTCACGACCTTTCCCGAACGTTCACAACGGCACCGTCGCGCATGCAGTAAACCCGATCGGCCAGCTCCTCGAGCACCTCTCCGTCATGGCTGGACAGAATAACCTCGCGACCCGCTGATGCCGCCATCGCCACAACGCGCTTGAGCATTCCAACGCCCGCTTCGTCGAGGGCATTTGTTGGCTCATCGAGAACAAGTAGCTTCGGCTTTTCCATAATTGCCGCAGCTATTCCCAGACGTTGCTTCATCCCAAGCGAGTATGCTCGGAACTTCTTTTTTTCGTCTGCATCGAGTCCCACGAGCCGCAGGGCAGAGTGAATGTCCTCGGGGGTGGCAACGCCCTTGATCTGGGCGATGAGCTCCAGATTATCGTAGCCAGACAGATATCCTAAAAAGGAAGGCGCCTCGATCAACATCCCCAGACTCGGCGGGAACGAGATGTCCGCCCCAAGCCTTTGGCCATCGATAGAGATTTCGCCTTCGGTAGGCTTGATCAATCCGCAGACCGCTCGCATGAGCATGGTCTTACCCGAACCGTTTATCCCCTGAAGCCCGACCACGGTCCCAGGGTCAACCTCGATGGACACGTTGCGCAGGACATCGTTTTTGCCCATGCGCTTCGATACGTCCCTAACGATCACGCTCATATCTTGTCCCCCTTTTCTATAAGGTCGGCCCTTCGAAACCACAGTCCACCCAACGATAGGCATAACGACATAATCACAATTGAAAACAAGACGCTCGAGCCCGTCGCGATTCCCTCTTTGACAATTCCGCCCCAGCGCAACAGCATCAGGGCATTTCCCAGCAGCACCCAATGCCGCGCAAATGCCGAACAGATCAGGGAGCTCATTAAAACCACAAACGAGACCGACGACCCAAGCACAAACCCGACCGCTGCCTGCGCAAACGCAAGCGCCTCGAAAGCAAGAAAGAGTCCTACGAAAAACGGCAGCGCATCCGCCTCGGCAGCTTTGAGAAACCACGGCGCCAAATTAGCCAGCTGAAGCGACTCGCCATGAATGACCGCGCTGAACGAGGAGCTCACCACCAAGCTCCAAATCACAACAGAGCAAACCACCACGAGCAGCGAAAATGCCGTTACCGCCGCCACCAAGATAAAACGCGAGACCCACCAAAGGATTCTTGCCCGACATCGAACAAGCGCTTGCAAACCAAACCCGTGCAACGATTCGGTCGGATAATCGAGTGTTGTATAGAGAATAAGCAGAATGAGAAAAAGCCATCCTAGCGGAGGCACAAACATGACCCCGGGCCTAGGCTCAAACGGAGCAGATCCGGCAAACACGAGCGCAAGATTATCCGCAAACCCCAAGGTATCCGTCCTGACCCCATACATAGAAGACAATCCGTAGGCGTATACCAAGTTCGCAACGGTCACTGCCGCGATCGCAATATAAGTAATGATGTTCTTCTTCAAAACGGTCCTCAGGTCCGCGGCGATCAGCCTAAACAGCATCAGACCACCTCGCGCCTTTTTAAGAATCTCGCGGAAACCAAAGAAAAGACGAGCAACAAAGTGATTTCCGCAAACCCCGCTCGAATGTCGGGCCAGTTATTTAGCGATTCCGACCTGATGCTGTTAAGAATGTTGCAGTTAAAGCCAACGCATGAAAGGACGCTAAAAATCCAATCGTTAACAAAGTGCCATGCAACCATAATCAGATATGGAACGACCATCGCCTTGATTCTGCTGCGAAACACAACCGACAGACCGGTCACGGCCATGGATAGAACCCCCAGCGCCACCGCATCGAACAGCGTATAAACCAGCACGTATAACAGAGGCCGGGAATAAAACAAACCAGAAAAATAGCTATGCAGATAGAGCCCAACATAAATCGATTCATCGACCCGGGGGAGATACGCGGGAAACAGCATGGAGACAATCAGAAAGTTCACGAGTAGCGGAATAGCCGTGACCGCAAACGCAGAGAGGAAAGCAGACAGCATCTTCACGTTCACGTACGCATTTCTAGAAACACGCGTGCAGATCTGTGCCTCGTAACCGCTCAAACGCTCGGACAGGCATGACCACGACCCGGCCAACATGGCAAGCAACGGCAGCGCATAGAAAAACACCGACGCTAACAACGGCGCGTTCGCGCCCACAACAATCCAGTTACCAAAGCTACTTTCACGCGTTTGGCCGAGGTATGTCTGAGACTGCAGACCAATGCCGTAGCCAAAAGATAGCAGCTGCTTGCGCTCAATCTCGAGCGTCCACCATGCCTCAATGGCAGCCGCCATCGAAATTGCAGTTCCAACCATAAGGGTCAACGCAAATATAGGATTGCCAAATATCTTGGACAACTCGTGCCGAATTAGTTTTTTATTCAACCGACATCACCCTCCCATCGGCCGGGCCGAGCAACAACGCTCGACCCGGCCCTAATCACAACAAGAAGCTGCGGATTGGCTAGGAGGGAAGTTTGTTAAAATGGCCCAAGCAATCGGGGCTCCACCTTCCATAGACCGTGCCGTATCCGGACTCGGCCCAGGCAGTCAGACGAGCATGGCTGCGCCCATTCTCGCGAACGAGGTTATACATCTCCCATTCGCCCGCGTGGTTGGCGCGATACACGCCTTGCGTGCAATTCATAGTGCCCGTTCCTCTATTGTCATAGGCGCCGTCCACGTACAAACGTAACGGCCTTCCTGAATAGCCTTGGATCAAAGTGTAAACTGAAGATGAATCTTCTTTCTGGCGATAGCCGGTTGCGCTCGTGCCAGAACATTGAAAAGCGAAATTTCTATCTTCGTTGTTCTTGCATGTGGCAATTCCGGCATCCGCGCTCTGCGAAATGCTAGAAACCTGGGAAGTGTCAAACTCATCTTGAGCAAATGATGCGGCAGGTGCGCCCATCGACAAACCCGCAACAATCGCCAACCCGACTCCGATTCGGGCAATAATGCTCCTTGGCTTAATCATGGCCTTCTCCAATCAAAAGCGGTTAACAATGCGTCGACGCACGGCAACTTTTGCATGAATGGAGAAAGATGTCTGTAAACACCCGCTATTGAGTTGATTGCTCAGGCGTTTACACGTTATCTACCTGCGATAACAATGAAATAAGCTCCGCTTTATTCTTGATCCTCAACTGGCGGTAAGATGCAGACCGCAATGCTTGCACCGTAGATGCAGCGTAACCGACATCCTCCGCAATAGCCTTTGTCGTTGCGCCCTCTGCCGTCATCAGCAAGATTTGCGACTGAACATCAGAAAGGGAGCGAGACATAAGCAGGGCCAGCTGGCGCACGCGGGCTGTTTCGGTGGACCCGTTCGCGCGGTACCCCAAGACGGCCTTCTCGTCCTCAACCGAGCGGGCGAGCGCGATGTGCGTGACGAACATGGGCGCAGACCAGCAGACGACCACCGTTGCCACGACGACATTGACAGCCGAACTATGCCCCAACAACGACGCGAGGAACAACGGCTTGAAAACCGTCAGATCCTGCACCATGTTGAGCAAGACAACCCAAACAGGAGCCATCGCCCCAAAGCAGAGCATCCATACCCCAAGCATTTTGCGCTGCGGACAGCTTCGCAGCACTATATACGTGAGCAGCATCCCCGTCAGTACCGCAAGTCCATGAATTCGCCCCCTAGTTGCTGCATAGATTAAAGCGAATACACCTATTAACGCCAACGGCACGATAGCCCGAGTATGGGCATGAACCTTAAACGGGCGCAGCTTAACAGCGAGCGAAGCCATAGACGCTATGCCGCAAAACAGGACCGGTGCAGCCATCAACGGATCGCGTATGCACCTCCATGCCGCGATATAGACAAAAGCCCATTCCACGGCAGACAGTATCGCCCACACGCACGGGCTTCCGAGCCCAATCGCTTCGCCTGCCCTATCCAGATCAGCGTCATGATTTGTCTTTACAACCGCGCAATACGGCGAAAGAAACAGTCCGAGGCCCAATGTATAGCTTGCAAGAGAAAAGGCGACTGCCCGCGTAACGCTGGATTCCCAATCGCTATTCGCCATTACCAAGGGACCTGCCGCAAGGAAAATAAAAAAAGATGTGGGCAGATATCGAAGCAGCCGGTGCGTCCGAGCTAATGCCAACATATCGCCGGCATGCCGCTGCGACAGCTCAGACTCTACAGCTTCGCCCCCACCCGCAAACAGCGCCACCAGCTCACGCGAGCCCGCAACCGACGCCTTCCCGTATGCTCGGTGAAGCGTGGTCCGCACCGTCGATGGCTTCGTATCCGTCTCCCTGGCAATTTCCGCCGGCGTTTTCCCTTTGAGCAACAATCGAACAAACTGCTCTTCTCGAGGCGACAGAGAGGGAGAAAACGCTCCCGCATCGAATGGGTCGGACGTGCGGGGGATATCCGAATCGTTGTTCCGCTTCTTCCTGAGCAACGCACATACGAAGGCGGCAATAGCGGACCCTATCGTCAGCGACGCAATGATTGCGGCATCGTTTGCGAAGTATGCCACCTCAACAGCGGGAACAAGGCCAATGGGAACTGCTACGAGCACAGAACGGGCGAACACGTCGCTCTCTCCCCGACCAAAGGCGCGGGGAGAGCAAAGCAGCGGGACCGCAGCCAATACGAGATAGACCAGAGGAATTAAAAGCATAAGGCCAATTGATGCGGCCATTACAGAGGGCATCCCCCATGGCTCGGGAACGACTCTCCATGAAACTCGACAGCAAAACAGCAGGCAAGACAGGACAACTATTGTTTCTGCAAAAAGCGCGCTCTGCGGTCGGCGGGTCCCCCTTTCGCCGTCCCGCGCTGCCCCCCGTATCAAAGGAGAGCCCGCCGTATTCCAAATTACATATGAGAGGAGCAGCGACCCAGTGAAGCACAAGGTACACGAAACGCCATGCAACAGCCAGATTGGTGCAAACGCGATTGGAATAGAATCTCCGCGAGCATAGAAGGCCAAGTCGACCCATTCGGGAACCACCGCAATAGCAGCAAGGAAAGCACCGAAGACGCCAAGGCGACCCGGCCGTCTTATTTCTCTCCCCTTGCGGAGCGCAACACCATGACCAAACGCCGCGAGGCATGCGCCAAGGATAACGAGCCAGGTCATTGCACCTGATGCCAAGCCGATCGAAGATGAAAACCGGTGATAAGGGGTAACCGCCATTACGACAAGCGCAATGGTAAAAGCAGATGTGGCAGAGCAGCGGGAAAAGAGCATATGACCTCCATAGAGCGGCATTATACAGCTCGGTTTGTTCATCCCTCTTCGCTCCCACACCGGCCAGCATCAACGATTCACGCATACTCCAATCAGAACCAGATAACGGTCCAATTTTTCCGCAGTCCCCGCTCCAAAGCGGGATACGGTTTCCTTTTGAGGGCCGATTGAGAAAACGCATCCCGTTTTAGGCCGAAAACTGGGACGCGCGGGCAGGAGCTATGCAAAGATAGCGGCTGTTGGCCTTGCGATCGGTCTTGCACTGGCGCTGTGCGCATCATTCGCGACGTATAGGTCCGAGCAGTCGTTTATCGATGGCGCTGAGAACGGTTTTGGCATAGACGTAATCCTGTCCTGGGTTCAGGAGCACCTTGACGGATGCGAGGACCCGCGGCGCGCATCGAATGGAAAACAGCTTCAGGGCACCGATTCCGGTTGGCGTTGGCGCGTTGGTGTCTACCGCATCCTGGCAAGGATCGAGGACGGGAAAGCCGTCATCGAGGTCGTAAGGGTCGGCCACCGCCAGGGTGTCTACAAGAGCATGCCGCGGCTATGAGCACCCCAAAGTGCCGCCACGCAGGTCAAGGCCGAAAAAACGACCTCACCAGATGCGTTTTAAGGCGCCTGAAAGCAGATGCCCCCAACGGGTATCCAGGCATTCCTTTTCTGGGCTGTATTTGCGATTACATCAAGCCGTCTACCTGCGGCTTCGTGGAGTTTGCCGCCGCCCGAAAAAATCGTGTCTGCGCGGTGCGATACAGTGGGATAAACGCCCCGCGAGGAAAGGAACAGCCATGAGCGACACACAGGAAATCGTTCAACGACTCGAACGCGAGATGGCGGACCGAGCCGCCGCAGTTGAGAAGGTTGATGCTTTTAAGAACCAGCTCGCACAGGCCATCAAGGCCTTCATGGCCGCCGACGAGTCAGTTCGCGGCCTCAACGACCACGACAGCATCGTTGACGCCCAAATCGCAACCGTCATCGACGAGCATCTTCGTGCCATCGATAGGCTGTGCCGTTTCGGCATCGACGGTGGATTCGGCGAGGAGCATCCCGTTAAGGAGTACTAGACCGCTGCATGGCCATGGAAGTAAAGTAAAAGAGGGCCGAACCAAGCAGTTCCCGGACAATTGGCGTCCGGCCAGACACTTCGGTTCGACCCTTTTCGATTTTGCGGAGTAGTTATAGCTGAACGTCCTCAGATATATGAAATCATTCCCTTCCTTTTCCGAAAACGTTTTTTGAAATACTGGAATTAACCAAACGAGTAATTGCACTCAATTGCAAAACTGATCCAGCTGCGTTCCGACTTAAAGATTTCTGTTGTCAGGTTCATCTGCCAAATAATCGCTTGGAATATAGTCGACGTGATAACGCTTCTCTAATTTCTCGATGAACCGGTCGACCTTTCGAGCATTTTGATAAACCTTTTCAAGCGTTCGGAAAACAGCTTTCTCGTTGTACGCGGGAAGCCCTTGGGCGTTCACAAAATACATCAGCTGATTGAGGTTTGTTCCTTCCTTCAATAACTCATGATGGAGTTTTTCAACTTCCGCGATGTCAAAATTGAATGATTCGATCTTTCCGTAAATTGCGCTGCGGCGAACCAGTTCGCTTGCAGAAATGCCGAGCGCCGCTGCACGCTGCTCAATTGCCTTTTTTTCTGGAGCAGTGAGCATTACTTGGAACGGAATACTCCTTTTTTCAGAAATCGGCTCGCCACGTTCATCGGTTTTACGCGATGCCTGTGCTCTCCTGTAATCCTCCTGTTGCTTATGGAGGGCCTTTTTCTTCCAATCAAGAACTTGCATTTCGTCATCGAGATCATCAAGTGAGATTTCCCGATGAATCAGTACGGATCGAATCAACTCAGCTTCCGTACAACCAGCTTGTTCGCAAAGTTGTTGATAGATCTCTTTCTCTTCAGGAGAAACGCGAGCCTTTACGAATTCATTTCGTGCCATTTTTCTACTTTCTCCGGAGTGGCCTCCGGAAAAGTAAGCAAGAAACTGAGGATTGGCATCCGTCACCTCTTGCTATGGTTGCCTAATTTTTTAAAAAGAGTGAAACCAACCCGCAAAAAGCGTGCTGCAGTTCACCCTTTCCCTTTTCTCCGTGACAGGAGAAAAGCAAGATTCGTATATCATGATAACAGGGACTACGGGCCCGGTTATCATGATATACGTACATCTTGCAATCTCCGGAACGGTGATTGGGCGAAACGCAGTGTAGACGTGGAATGAGAGGCCTCATTCCAAGCGAGAGGCCTCGCGGCGTCGTAACTGTGTGAAGACCGTGAGCGAAAGCGAACTTTTAACGCGAAGGATGCTGAGTGTTAGAAGTTCGCTGTAGCGAGAGCGGAGCGGAAATGCGAATGCGAGGGATGCCGAGTGTTTGCATTTTTGCGAAGCGGGTTTGCGGCGCCTGCGACGCAAACATTCGACTTCGTCGAATCGTTTTCATGGCATTTGCGAAAAAGTTGAGACAGCTTTCAACAATTTCAATGGCGCAGAGAGTCATTAGTGTGACTCGCAGCGCTGTTGGATTTGTCGAAAGCTGACGCGGCTCGCATTACGAATCGAATGGCGAGTCGATTTTCATGCGGCGTGCACACACGCCTACGATCGCGACCGATGGTCGCTATCTATTTTCAAAACTCGCGTTTTGTTTTGACGCGATATGAAATGCGATATGAAAAAACGAAACGCCCGCGCGAGTCGTTTTGACTTTTGCGCGGGCGCGATTCGATTCAAATGAAAATCAAGACGGTGAGTTTTTGAGTTTCGCGCTTCAGATCTCAGAAAACAGATTTAAAAACTGCAACGTCGATTCCAACTGTCACCAATCAACCGATGCAGTCGCAATCGACTTACCAGCCCCGGTCCATGGGCGGAGCCCTGGCAAGCGCCGTGCCGTCCGGGCCGACGGCAGATTTGTACATACATTTACGATGGAGGTACAAGTCTGCGTCTCTTGCGAGATTTTTCATCTCACAGCACATTTCACGGCAAACCATCGCCGCGCTTAGATCGCCTCGGTGTCCGGTGGCTGTCCGGTAGCGAACCTTTTACCGAGACGCACCGGAGACATTGCATAACCGTGTCATGCCGCAACAATGTAAAAGCGTGACTGCTGAACTGTGTAATAACGCAATAACGTAACAACGTTATTGCGTCACTTTTTAACGCCGCCAAGGGCGCCGGGTTTTTAGGGCAGAGCCCTAGTGCGCCGCCGGGCTTTGTACGGCGGCGCACGACACTTGCGGAAAATTTTCAGGCGCGATTAGTTCAATGTTCAATTGTTCTGCTATTCCACAGTCACGTTGTTCTGTTATTTCGATTTGCCGTAATCGCGTTATTGCACAGCTACGCTACTACGTAGTTACGTTATGGCACAGTTGCGTTGTGTCATAGTTCGGTTCCGCAAGAGTCGTACACCGCCGTACAAAACTGCGTTTCGCCCGGCGGCGTGCGATTTAGGGCTCTGCCCTAAAACCCGGCACACGGCAAAACGAAATAACAGAACTATGTAATAACGACATTACGTAAATACGGCATTACTGAAAAAGTGAATACCGTTGACACTCCCCGTAGTTGCAACCAGGGGTTTTACGACGGTTTTGATAATCTATGTGGTCAATATGATGCCGTTGAACCCGCATATCGATACCGCCCAGCCATTCGCCTCGCCCCCGTCTCACGCATCTTCATCCGGTCTGTCATTATTAATCTAACGATGCCTTGAGAAATGTGGGTGCTTCCAAATGTACTGTCGACTTCTTCTCAAACTAATCCTAAGAGACAGGGCCGTATGGATCTCTACGCTCGTTCTCGCCGCAGCCTTCTCCATCCCCATTGCGTTCAATTCACCCATCTACGGGCCCTTCTTTATGAAGCAGGGCATGCAGGGCTTTGTCGACGCATTCAATACGCGCGCGCCCCAGGCCAGCGGCACAGACCTATCGCCAGAGCAGCAAGATGACGCTGAGCTTGCAAGATACGCGAACGCCGCCCTCGCCGCTCAAACCGACGCCGCCTTTCTCGATTCTGCCGAGAGCTACTACGCGCTCATGGACGAGGGCTTCCAATCCGGGTCCATCGTGGGAGACCGAGAGACCAATGACGCGGCGCTCGCATATTGCCGCGCCCTGAGCAGCTCCGGCATCACGGATATCCCGGCCTCCGCAAACGACCTGCCATTCCTTTCCTTCCTGCCTTACGCCATTGCCGCGGCGCCGTCTTTCCTTCCCTTCATCCCCTTCCTTCTCTCGTCGATACTCCTGCTCGGCGCCACAAGGCCTGCGACCCTGGCGGCAAAGGCGCCCGCACCCAAATTCCGGCGCCTTATCCAGATCGTGTTTTCGATAATCGTCGCGGGGACCGCGATGCTCCTCGCCGGCCTCGCACCCGGGAGCATTTGCGCCTTGGCCCTAAACGGCTTCGGGCAGATCGGGTACCCGATCGCCTTCTTCCATGACGGCGCGCTTGCCACCACGACCGCGGGAAACGTCTTCACGACCCTGCTTCTCGCGCTGCTTGCGGGCGGAACCTTGATATCCGTCTGCTCCGCCGTCCTATCGACCGCAACGAGGCGCGTCCTCGCGGGCCCCCTTACCTCCGCGCTGCTTGTCGCGGCCCCGGCATTCCCGTTACTGTCCGATTCGGCACTAGGGCATAATGCCGCGCTCGGGCTCCTGCCGCTGGCCGTGTTCTCGCCTATCGAGGCAACGGGTTACGTAGGATGCTTCCCGACAGAATTCATTGGCTCCGGTTCAGGCAGCGCATCTATGCTTGCCGTGGCCCTGGCATACGTCGCGGTCTTTTTTGCGGTCGGCGCCGTTGCGACACGTTCGCCCAAACAGCCTGGACCCGCGAAAAAGCACCATGGGCTCGAGCTCCTGGACGCGAGCGTGGGATACGGAAGCACGACGATACTTTCAATCGGGTCGCTTTTCTTGAGCCCGGGAACGGCGGCGGGCCTCGTTGCTCCCAACGGCTCGGGGAAAACCACCCTTCTTGAAGCGCTGTCGGGCCAATTTCCCACCCGCATCCGCTCGGGAAGCCTGGCGGCAGACGGAATCTGCCAACGTCGATCAGCCGAATTTGCAGAACTCGTCTACCTGAGCTCTTCGGGCAGCGCGGATCTCTACCCCACGCTATCGGCCATCGAGCACCTTGCTTTCGTTAGGGAGGCGTGGAAATCGGCCGCCGACATCGACTCGCTCTGCGACTCCCTCGGAATCTCCCCATATCTCGACAAGCCGGCCCGTAAACTCTCGACGGGAATGAAGCAGCAGGTAAAGCTTGCCATGGCGATATCGACCGATTGCCCGTACCTTATCCTCGATGAACCGCTGAACGGCCTCGATCCGGGAAAGCGGAAAACCTCCTGCGACGCGATGCGCAGCGAGGTGGCGCGGGGACGAAGCGTGCTCATTTCAAGCCATCTGCTCGACGACCTGGCAGACCTCACCGACTCGTTCTACTTCATCGAGGCCGGCACGCTCGTGGAAAAGACCGAGTCGTCCTCGCAGACGCTCAAGCAGGAATACCTCGATACATACGAGGGAGGTGAATGACATGATAGGCAAGAGCTATGCAAAGATAGCGATTGTTGGCTTTGTACTTTGTCTTGCAATGGTGCTATGTGCATCATTTGCGAGGTATAGGTCCGAGCAGTCGTTCATCGATGGCGCTGAAAATGGGTTTGGCATAGACGGGATGTATGTCAACGATGGCGCGACCAGGCCGTCTATGGCGATTCTTGCAGGCGAAGACATGGAATGGCAAATCTGTAATGACGACGGCTCTTGTCTGAGTGGTCGTTTGGCCGCAACGAGCGACCCGAATTCGTTCGATCTTCTCGACAATGATGGAGCGGATTGCGGTTCAGTTCACCTTTCATATGCATCGCGAGATGGGATGGACGGCATTCTCTACGTCTCCCACGATACTGGCGATTTCAAGATGCGTAGGACTAACCGAGTGCCGGCTTTTATCGAGGAGTGAGAGTTCCCGGCGGCCTGCCGATCAGGACGCCGGGGTATCGAATCCCGCATTCATCCGTACACACACGGACGAATTCGGAAAGCAACCGTGGTATTCCTACAGGAATCGAATCCGCGAGGTCGTTGTCCTGGATACCTGGGATCCAGAGAGCGGTAGATACCTGTTCGACGGTCTGACCCAATCGACCTATCGAAACTCGATACATCGGATTGCACGACCCTGGAGGGCATGTTCAGGGGCTGCTCAAGCGTCACGGAGCTTTTTGATCTCGACCGTCTGGACACCTCGAACGTCGAGAACACGTCCTACATGTTCCTCAACTGCCTGACGTTCAAGGCCGTCAGCATCTTGGGATGGGAGGCGTCCGGAATCACAGACGTCGACCAGATGCTCAGTGGCTGCTCTACCTACATCCTCGCAACCGAGGAGCAGCGCGAGTTCCTGAACAAAATCACCGGCTCCACGCAGCACGGAATCTGGATCCGTAACCTTTCGTAGCCCAGATCAAAATACCGGTTGTTTCCAGAAATCCTCTAGGAGGCGTCTAGATAGAGGATTTCTGGAAATGCAAATAACAATAATTTAGATTCCGAGCGTATCGACCGGAGCAACAACGATGCCTTCGCTAGTTACGTGAGCCGGCATACCAAACCCGATGACGATGAGTTTCGCCGCAGGCGGCCTCTCCCCGCGATCGACCAGCTTTCGCTCAAGTCGAAGCAGATTTTCCACTGCCTCTGGGACTTGGGGGCTCCCGAGCTTAACCTCAACGGCAACCCACGAGCCGTCACGACGATGGACAATCGCGTCGACCTCTAGGTCGTCAGCGTCGTGGTAGTGAGATACGGTCGCATCGCTGGCCGCCGCGTAAACCTTGAGATCGTGCAGCACAAGGGATTCGAAGAGCAAGCCAAGGGTCTTCGGATCGGATGACAACGACTCCGGATCCGCACCGATGAGGGCGACGGCGAGCGATGAGTCTGCAAGGTGCCGCTTCGCGCCCTGCCGCAACTTCACCGGCGACCTGAGAGCCGGATGCCACGCGGGGACATCGTCGACGATATTGATACGGCGCAGCGCGTCCATGTAGCCGGTAATCGTATTCTTTGAGACGTCAACACCCAAATCCCTTTCGATGGACCTCATGCCGGCAAGAGTCGATTCATTGCGTGCAAGCGACGAGAGCAAGGCCCTTACCTTAACCGGGTCGCGTTTCACTCCATCCGCCCTCGAAACGTCAGACTCGCAAACACCGTCAATATAGGCGGCGGCTATCCGCATTGCGTCAGCAGTTGTCTTACCGACCGCTTGGGGCCAACCGCCGCGGCAGAGCAAATCCGCGATACCGGCGATACCGGCGATGGATCCGAGTGACGCCGCAACGGAATCGCCATCGAGCAGCGCACCAAGCGAGACCGTTCCCGACGAAATACCGAGCTCGAAAAGCGTCATGGTATCCATCCGCAAACGGGCGATTCGACCCACACCGCTGTGCATCGGCTGGTTCTCGGCTCGCGGCGTCGCAGATCCGGTGAGAATGAACTGTCCTGGCTCCCCTCCCCTGACATCGCATTCGAATCGCACGGCATCCCATAGCTTCGGTTCTTCCTGCCATTCGTCGACAAGCCTCGGGGTCGGTCCGACAATTGCTTGGGCCGGATCGAGACGAGCGAGCTGGAGGGCCGCAAAACCGCCAGATGGATCGGAGAGAGATAACGATGACTCGGCAAATCTCTGAGCTGTCGTTGTCTTTCCACACCATTTCGGCCCCTGAATGAGCACTGCACCAAAAATGCCAAGGTCGCGCTCGACTAAGCAGTCAACACAACGTCTTATATACCTATCCATCGGCTTTCCCTCCAATCATTCATTTGAAATTATAGCGTCTATCTGCGTCGTTGGGACAAATAACGATTACTTATTGGGACGATTGACGGTAATTTATTGGGACGATTGACGATAGCTCGTTGGGACGATTTCCATTTTCTTAAGGCACTAATCAACGAGATCCACTGTGAACTATGAGACGGATAAATTTAGCTGACGCCTCTCATGAGTTCAGCAATGCTGATTTGAAATTTAAATTCGCAACCTACCTTATGATTCATCGAGATGGTAGAAGCTTTGAAGATATTTTTGAAATACGTCGCGATCGTGATGCATTTGCCGTTGCAGAAAGCTATACGGCAACTCTAGATCAAGCTGGGGTATATTATGCGGTTTCTTGTTTCGAAATCGACCGGCTGGCAATAGTTCGTCGAGAAGAAAGAGCGCAGGATGTCCTATTCTATCGATACCCTGTTCAGAAGCTTTATCAGCTCTTCATTGAGACTATGAACATTTCAGGCTTCGAATCAGTGGCGAACACCCCGACAAAAATAGCCGTTAGGAGTGTCAAATGAACAAGAATGCCACTGCGCAGTTGCACGTCTATTCCGCCTTTTTCGTTCTCGCGGGATTTGTTTTAAATCGGGGAGTTTTTCTACTTTTCCTTGCGGAGAAAGGAATGTCTGTCACGGAAATCGCGCTTTATCAAGCTCTGTTTAACATTGCAACGGTCGTCCTCGAGCTGCCAACAGGGCTGGTAGGCGATTTCTTTGGAAAGAAGTTCTCGATTCAAGTGGGCGTGCTGCTGCTTTTCTTCCATACGGCTGGCATGCTGCTGCTCTCAGGCCCCTTTCTCGTCGCGCTTTCCCTTGTTGAGGCACTCGCCTACTCCCTTCAATCGGGATCCGAACAAGCGCTTTTATATGAAATTGCCCGGAATGCCGGTCAAGGAGAGCGCTTCCTCACCATCAACGCTCGGCTGCTTGCCGCGCAATCAATCGCTACGGGAATGGCAATTGTGCTCGGATCTTTCATTGCCCAAGTATCTTGGAGCGCCCTCTACGTATGTGTCTCCGTTTTCTATCTCCTGCAGCTTTTCCTTCTGTATCCCATTGAGAGGACGGAAGCGACCCGTTCTGAAAGCTCTGAAAAGGGAAGGTCTGACGCAGCCAAGATGTTCAGACGCGAAACCTGGCGTGTTGGAGAATCCGCTTTTGCGGTATTGCTTCTTCTAATCGGCACAAGCATGCTCGATGGGTTCTATGGGAGTTATTACAACTTGAATCAGCTGGTATTCGACGCATTTGATGCTCCCGTCTCCATAATAGGAATCTTTTTCGGTGCATCCTATGCAGTAAATGCGACGGCCTACATTGCAGCAGATTTCTTCTCATCGCGTTTCGGGAAAAGAAATACCATGCTCGGCTCGATGCTAATCGAGGCTGGCCTTTTCATGATTCTTCCGTGGTTCGCTTCAAATCCGCTGTGTTTGTTTGGCCTTAGCATGGTGCTTTGTTTTCTCCCAGAAGTGGTGTACATCACTTCGGAAAACTTAATCCAAGACGCGATAGCGGACGATCTCCGCGCGACGATCCTTTCCGTCGCGTCTCTGGTAAGGGCTCTCTTTTCCGCAATGTTTTTCTCCATATTTGGACATGTGTTGGGGTTATATCCCATTCAGATAGCGCTCGGTATTATTGGTGCAATCGCGATAGCAATTACCGCCGTTGTTTCATTAAAAATGGTAGGAATACAGGTCTCCAAGAATTGATATATCGATTGACGAGCTAGCGCGATCGATACATCTATTTATATATCTATCCATCTGTATGACTCCCATGTCAGCCTATAACAAGCATTCCATCAGCACTATGGTGACGATTGACGGTAATCTGTGGTGACGTTTTCTATTTTCATAGCAGCGTGATCGGCGAGATGAACTATGAGACGGATAAATTTAGCTGACGCCTCTCATGAGTTCAGCAATGCTGATTTGAAATCCGTCGGCAATCTTCTTGAGATTTGAGAGGCTGACATTACGCCGCCCGACTTCAATGCTCGCGTAGTAGGAACGATCCATTTCAATCAAATTGGCGAACTGCTCCTGGCTGCACCCGAGTCCAGCGCGGAGCTCTTTGCATCTCATGCCGAATGATTTCTGAAGCGTCTTCGTATCCATGACAAAAAGAGTCATGGATTGTTGTATAAAAGCCAACGGACTATATACAACAATCCCAGTTAAGGCGCATAATTATCTCTATTGGAAAGCACTCTGATGCCCAGTCGGATAGGGCACGGAAAAGGAATGGAACAGCACAATGACTCAGGGAAAGCATTTCGCTGCCGGCGGCGATCACTTCGCCGCACTGCCAAACAAAAAGATTCACACTCCGAAGGGGATCGCGCGTCTGACCGTCACCGCGGCGACCATGGCCGCCATGACCGGATCGAGCCTCATCTCACCGTTCACGGCATTCGCCCAGACCGGTGACGGGACCACGCAGCACCCCGCCGTGATGTCGCCGATCGCCGCCCACGCCGGCGCGGCATCCGGTACCGGCGCGAAATCCGCCGCACAGACCATCGCGGACCTGCAGAAGGCAGTCGACGAGGCGAAGGCGAAGGAGGACGCCGCCAAGGCATCCTACGATGAGGCCGCCGGTCCCTACAACGAGGCGGCTTCCGCCCGCGACCAGGCCAAGGCATCCTACGATTCGGCGGTCAGCGCCGGCACGGCAGCCGACCGAGCGGCAATGGACGAGTACGCCCGTCAGGTCGCGGAGGGCAAGGACGCCGCCGATGCCGCCGGCAAGGACCTCGAACAGGCGAAGGCGGGTCTCGCAGACGCCAAGGCGGATGCATCCGAGAAGGACGAAGCGTACCAGTCCGCCATCAAGGCGGCCCAGGACGCTCAGGATGCCCTCGATAAAGCCAAGGCAGATGCCGTAAGCGCCACCCCGGAGGCAATCAGTGCCGCCGAGCAGGCCGTGCGCGACGCCCAGGCTGCCGTGGACAGGGCACAGGCCAATCTCGCCAACGCCAACGCGACGCTTGCCGATGCCCAGTCCAAGCTGGTTGCGGCCCAGTCTGCAAAGGATTCCGCCGATTCCGTCCTCGCTGCAGCCAAGCAGAACAAGGACGCGGCGGATGCGAAGGCCGCAGCCGCCAGCGCCGCCTACGAGAAGGCGAAAGCAGACCTCGCCGCAGCGGAGGCAGGCGCGAGCGGCCCGGAGTACGATGCGGCAAAACAGAAGGTCGCGGACGCGGAGGCAGCCCTCGCTGCCGCACAAGCGACACAGTCCCAGTGCGAGTCCGAGCTCGAGCAGGTACAGTCCGCTGCGGCAACGGCACAGGCCGACCTGAATGATGCCCAGGCGTCCCTCTCCGCGAAGCAGCAGGCCGCGGCCGATGCCGAATCCGGTGTGAACGCCGCCCAGTCCGCACTCGATGCCGCGAACGCCGGCCTCGATGCGGCCAAGCAGGCGAATGCCGACGCCGTCGCCAAGCTGGATGCAGCGAAGCAGGCTGTCAAGGACGCTGAGTCCGCCAAGGCAGCCGCCGATGTAGAGCTCGCGAACGCCAAGGCCGCAAAGGATACCGCAGACGCCGCCGTAAACGCCGCGCAGCAGAAGGTCGACGAGGCCCAGGCGAAACTCGATTCCGCCGACGCGCAGCTCAAGCAGGGAGCCATCGGCTTCTTCCGTGCCATGGGTGCCGAAGATGCAGCCAACATCATTCTGAACGCCAAATATGCCGGAAAGACCGAAGTCGGCAACTCCAAGGACGCCACGTCTCTTGACAATATGCTCAATGCGATCAGGTGGATGAAGTCCGTCAACGACTACCGCAAGTCGGTCGGCCTGTCCGAGCTCCATGTCACCTACAAGCTCATCGCCGGTGCGATCGCAGATGCCAACTACAGCGACACCGTGCTCGATCATGCCCGTCAATATGATTTTGCCGAAAACCTGGCATGGAATTACGGAATCGATCCGAGTGGGCAGTGGATCGAGCAGGAGAAGGGCTTTTTCGACAAGGCAACGGAGGCCCTTTATGGAGTCACCGGTCTTGTCGGCAAGGATGCCTATGATTTCTATGCAAAGAACGGTGTTGCAATCAACCATTGGATTGCAGACAACTGCCACTGGGAGAACGGCAGTAGCGGCACCGTCGGCCATTACATGAACATCATCAATCCCGAACTCGCCGTTATGGGAATGGCAACCTGCACCAAGGGCACCATGTCCGGGCTTCAGACGCAGTGCTACACCGCAGAGATCTCCGGCTGGTCCGGCTCCGGTTGGAACATGAACCCCATCTCCGTCGACGAGTACGAGCAGAAGCTGACCTCCTATATCAACGGCCTCAAGAACGCCAAGAGCGCACTCGACGCAGCCAAGGCCGATCTCGCATCCAAGAAGCAGGCAGCCGCCGGCGCCGCCGCAACCGTCCAGCAGAAGCAGGTCGCGGTGGATTCCGCACAGGCAGGTGTCGATGCCGCAAAGCAGGGCGTCGCCGATGCGCAGGAGGCCGTGGACGTGACAGGGCGCGATATCGCAGCAAAACAACAGGGCGTCACGGATGCCCAGGCCGAGCTTGATGCGGCGAAATCGGACCTCGATGTCGCCAACGCGGCAGTCGATACGGCAAAGTCGACCGTCCAGCAGAAAAAGAATACCCTCGATGCTGCCAACGCAGCTGTAACGACCGCACAGTCCAAACTGGACTCCGCCAAGGCGAACACCGCATCCAAGCAGCAGGGCGTGGACGATGCGAACGCCGACCTCGCGAAGTTCTTCCAGGACGTCGCCGACGCCAAGAAGGCGCTCGATACAGCAAAGAGCGTCCATGACGCGGCGGCAGCCGATCAGACCGAGAAGGCGACCGTCCTCGCCGCCGCCGAGCAAAAGGCGGACGCCACCGCACGCGCCCTCGCGGATGCCCAGCGTGCCGTCGATGCCGCAAAGGCCGATACCGGCGTTGCCGCCGACAGGCTTACCGGCTCCCAGACCGATCTCGTTGACGCACAGTCGAACCTCGACATCCTCACCGGTCTTGCCGCGAAGCTCGCAGAGGCACAGCAGCGCGAGCAGGATGCAGTAAAGACCGTCAATGACACCAAGGCCGCCCTCGATTCCGCGAAGGCGGATACCATCGCCGCCGAGTCCCTGGTCTCCGCCGCCGAGCAGGCGAAGGCGCAGGCAGACGCCAAGCTGTCGAAGCTGAACTCCATCGATGCCGGCGCGGCGATCGCTTCCGGCCATGATGTGAACGCGGATGACGCCCTCAACGCGCTTTTCGCCGCAGCAGTCGAGGCACGTGCCAAGGTCGCGCCCGCCAAGGCTATCCTGGACGAGAAGCAGGCCGCGGTGGACGGGCTCCAGTCCGGCTATGATGCGGCACTCGCCGCCTACGAGCAGGCGAAGTCCGACCGCATCGCAGCGGAGCAGAAGCTTTCCGATGAGATCGCACGACAGGAGGCAGAGGAGGTCGCAAAGCAGCAGGCGGCATACACCCCGAAGCACCTCGCCGGCACGGATACCGCCCAGCCCGGCAGACTCGCCCAGACCGGTGACCGCGCGGGACTCATCGGCGAGACGTTCGTCATCGGCGGTACCGTCCTCGTGGCAGCCGGCGTCTTCCTCGATCAAAAGAAGCGCCGCGAGCAGATGTAGGACAAATCGCATAACGACTCGGAAAGGGGAATCCCACAAAAGGGATTCCCTTTTTTGTTTCGCCAGCCACGATTCGTTGAGGCAGCTTCAGCTTAAGGGCCACAGATTAAACCGATCTGCAACTGTGACCATATGACTGTGTGCACATGTTAGCATGGTCATATGGTCACCTATTTACAACTGCGATTATGCTGCAATAACTCAACCGTTAGTGCTTATTAAACAGCCAAGCGAAGCCAGGCTTGCCCAGTGTTTGGCGCATCTGCCCCACCTGAATCTCCGTCTCCACGCCATCCTTGCCGATGACGGTACTCATGTTCTCAGCGGTCGAAACGTTGACTGCTGACCTGGCTCTCAAGATGGATCTGACCATCGGATCAAAAGACACTCTGGAGCATGGCTGCCTCCTTGCAAGAGGCTGTCGCCCCCAAGATAACAGATGGGCGGATCCGGCGGAGCATATAACGCTCGGTAATACATGACCATGTTAATGTAGTCATATGTTCACGTATTACAAGCTGGGACCTCATGTATTAGAGCTCGAGCCATGGCCGACAGGACGTCCGGCGGGGAAATCATCGGGGTCGATGCGCGGGGCATGGCGAAGGTTCTTACCGGAGCCTATGGTCCCGACTCTCCCGGTCGTATTCCTACGATATCGCCCCTAAATCACCAATGTGTCAGATAAAGAATGATGCAATGGCTATGATCAAGCATACGGCGGATGCGGCGACTGCGCCTTTTTTCCTCTCCTTTAGTCCGACGAATAGGGTTGCCGTAAAGTAAAGGGCGGAAATGCAGTCTATGGCAAGCAAAACGAGTTCCTTGGGCGGTTTCAGCAAAAGGTCGCTAGCAAAGAGTGATGCGAGCAGGGTAAAGCCGATTGTGACCAAGTATCTCGATTGATTTTGCGACAGCATGGCAACTTCCTTTTAGAACAGGCAAGTGAAAAGTCGGTACGATGCCCTTGCGGTTGCAAACAAGCCGCTGCCAGGACCGGTTGTCACGAGACCGGCGATAACGCATTTTCTCGGTTTCCAGCTCATGACAGACCCCTCTCTCATGGTGAAACGCATACATTATGAGATATGCACATTATCTCGCTAATTAATTTCAATATCCATCATCTAACACTAAAGAATACTGGCTCGCTGATTCAGTGGCGATGCATTTTTACCCTTGCGTTCCCACTCGCGTAATCGCCTCGCCGCGTCGGCGGTCGGAAGGGCCTCCGTCTCGCAATCAGCACCTTGTAGCCGTATCTGCCGAGCCAGGCAGCAAGTGCACCCCAATCGACGCGCTTCCAGTCGCCGCCCGGCGCGTGCTGCATCACGAGGTCTCCGGCGACCACGAGCCCGTGGATATGCTCTCCTTGCAGGCCTGCGATGATTCCGCCGGTGCATGCGATGCTAGGTCGCTGTGCCGGCACTGCGCAAACGTATTGGCCTTTGTGCCCCTTTTGGCAACTTTAGCATGACTATAGGTTAAACCAACCCACAGTCATGAGCACGGTAACGTAGTACTATACTAATTACTTAACATGCTCATATATTTCTAACTGCGACTTAGAATTACTTAATGTAGTCACATGTTAATGTGCTAATATATGACTATGCTATTTCAGAAAGGGGAGGACATGGCGACGAACATCCTGCTAGTCAATCAGAAGGGCGGCGTCGGCAAGACGACATTCGCCGACGAGATCGCCTGGGGTCTCGAGCGCCGCGGCCACAAAGTCGGATTCGGCAATCTCGACCCTCAGGGCGGCGCGAACCACGAGAAGAACCTGCTCGACGACGAGGACGCCGTGAATGTCATCGACACGCCGGGTTTCCTGAGCGACGACACCGCCGAGTATGCCAAGAATGCGGATATCGCAATCATCCCGGTGCAGCCCGGCACGCTGGGCCTGAAGCCCATGAAACGCACGATCAAGGTCATCACCGAGGCCAATCCTGACTTGTCGTTCGCAATCATCGTCAACAACTTCGCGGCGAACCAGACCGTGGATAGACAATTCCTCGAGCTTCTTGAGGCCGATGACCTTCCCGTGCTGGGCACTGTTCCGACCGCGGCGGCATTCAAACAGGGCGCGGCCCTGGGCAAGCCCGTATACGAGATCGCGAAAAACGGCAAAGCCGCCCAGGCGATTGAAAACATCCTGAACGAGCTGGAAGAGGTGCTGTAAATGGCAAAGTTCAAAAAGGCGACCTCATACTTCGACGTCGCAGCGGAGAAGGCCGAGGAGAGGCAGCAGAAAATCGTTGAAAGCGCATCTGAGCCCCAGAAACCGGCTCCTCAGGTGCGGAAAGCCGGGCGCCCCAAAAAGGGCGCTGAAGGGGCATCTGAGAGGCTTGTTCAGCTGTCCGTGTACGTTCCGGAGAGTTACCGAAAACGTTTGAAGCAAGTGGCGCTCGAGGAGGACAAGTCCGTATCGGATATCGCTCGGGAGCTTTTCGATCGCTATCTGGCCGAAAAAGAGTTCTAGTTGAGTTAGCGGGCACCGAAAGGTGCCCGTTTTTCTTTTACCTTGGCCACTGAGAGCCGATTTAAGACCCCGTTTTATCTATCAGTGAGAAAACGGTCGAACCTCACCGATAGGACGTCTTATTTTCGATTCTGTAGTTCCCTGCCGGTAATTGAAGTGAGGTTGACCAGATGTCGGTATCCAGATCAACCGGAAAACGGATTCGGCGTCATTGCCGAATTGTAGGGCTTGCAACTAAGTGGGATTAGTTCGCCCGGGGAGCCGAAGGCGACGCCGGCGCTGAGGGCTGACAGCGACGTAGTCGGGGAGCTGGGGCGTTAGCCCCCACACTTTTGGCCGAAAGCCATGCCAAGGAGCCGAAGGCGACGCGGAGTGAGGCATAGCCGAACGGAGGGCAAGGAGGCGTAGCCGACGCGCAGGGAGCCGTAGCCGACCGGAGGGCGAGCGTAGCGAGCGCCAAGGAGCGGTAGTGACGCGGAGCGAACGCAGTGAGCGGAGGGCAAGGACGATGGCTTTTCTTGTTTGTATATCGTTCGATTATTAAATGCTTTCTGGTGGATTTCTCTGTTTCCCTCTTGAGCTCAGACTAAGTGAATCTAATTCACTCTAGTCAGACTTGGTGGGTTGTATGAACCCATAGTTGTGGTTATTTCAACCCATAGTTGTGGTTATTTCAACCCATAGTGCATGGGTTAACTGAACCCATAGTCGGCATGGGTTATTTCAACCCATAGTCTCGTGAGACAACCCATAGTTGATAAGTTGGCCTAGGTTAACACAGGCTCAAACTATGGGTTGAAATAACTATTTCGGTACTTTTTGGCGTTTTCCGATCGCTTTCTATGGGTTGAATTAACCCATAGCCGGAAAAGTGGCTTAAATTTTCTATGGGTTCTTTCAACCCATAGCTCTACCGTCACAGAAAAGCATCCGCGATCCCTGTGAGCAAGTCTATGGGTTGTCCTAACCGATAGACTTGCTGAAGAACCGTTATTTACCCCCCTATCAATAAAATTATTTTTCGTCTAACTATGGGTTAAACCAACCCATAGTTAGACTGTAGGTTGGTTTAACCCATAGTTTGTAAGGAAAAGAAATAGGGCTATGGGTTGTATGAACCCATAGCCCTTCAAACTAGGCAGAATGCTTTGCGTCCCACTGAGCTTTGCGTTTCGCCGAATTCTCAGCACGTTGCTTTTTCTTGCCCTCCTCGACTTCGAGTCTGCGCTTAGCGATCGCCGTCATATCGAGCCGGTACTCAACCGATTTGTTATTCCCGCGCGGCGACTTAATCAAAAGACCGAGTTCGACAAGCTTGTCGATTCTCTTTTTAACATTCGAGCGATCCGACTTGACGTCAGCCGCCATGGTGGCAAGGCTGATGTAGCAGGTTGATTTGTAGACGTCCTTGCGCTGGAACGACCAAATCCGCCCCATAATATCGGTGTCGAGCCTAGGCAGACCGAGCTCGAGCATCCATGGCGGCTTGATGATCGCGACCTTCTCGCTGACCATATCCTGCACCATGTGGGCGACACGGGACGATTCATCCGATGCCCGGCGAAGTACCTCGCGGCGACTCTCACTATTGGCCATAGCGGCATCTGTGACGGCCTGATTCGCGAAATCGGACGCCGTCCCCATTCCAGACGGGTTTGCGGGACCGGACGGGTGGCTATCCGTGTCCCACGGATAGCCACCGCCCACATCCGGTTTTAAATTTTTGGTATCCATAAACTAGCCTCTCGTTGAGGCTATCTAGCCATCAGCCGAAGTGATGCCATAGTATTTTGGTAGTACTTCAACATAGGGGCCCAAATCGAAGCATACGTGTGCTAGGATTGCAGGTAACAGGCCAGAAAGCCACATTTGAACATGAAAGAAGCCCTTCTTACTTGGCGGTTAGGGGGCTTTTTTCATATCTATTTTTGCTCTTTAACACGCTCCAAAAACTCGGCGATAGCGATCGCCGCCATAGACGACTTAGCTACACCGCGACTCTTCGCGTAGTCATCGAGATCACGCCAAATTTCGAGAGGCAGAGTAACCTGGATTCTTTTCTTCTCCTCGGCCACTGCCATAGACAATTACCTCCTTCGTTGAACAAGCGAAATCGTACCACTACTGATTGAAACAAAGCGTATCACAAATACTGTCTAAAATACAAACTAACACAAAGTGGTACACCTAAATTCGCTAAATCTTTCCCATCGGTCAGATAGGCGCTCGAGTTTCCAAAAAGGACACAGGAAATTGCCAAAAGGGGCACAGTGAAACGTCCCTAGAATCAACTGTTACGATAAAAACAGGGGGTAACTCCGCGGACACGGCCTAGCGCGCTGCCATCCAGTGCCGATTCTGCCATACTCGCAATTCGGCAAGGATGAGGAGTATGAATTGATCGGGGCTTATAGGACAACACCAAAACCGGCATCGACGGCTCCATGGATGATTCGGATTCCAAATAGGCCCTGTTAGTTGAGCTACTTCTTTGCCGGTGTCGTATACGAAACCGCTATACCCGCGGCAATTGCCATGAGACAGCTCACGATGAATCCGAACTCATACTTCAAAACGTTTGTTGCGGTCAGGGCGATAATCAACACAGTCGCAATTTGCAGAATTATCATTATTACGAAGAGATTGATTCCTTGTTTGGCCGAAGTCGCTGAGTGAGTTTGGCTTTGTTGATTCAGGTTGTAGCTGACAACA
>NZ_JBCOIL010000030.1:0-24133 GCF_040926265.1 Collinsella aerofaciens
GCTGCGACGCGGAAATCGCGCGCTGTCGCCGCGCCCCGCAGTGCCCGCTTCCCCCGAGAACAATTATCAGTGCAGGTCGTGAGAGTCTAAAAAGGCGGTGTGCTCAGGAGGTTCGCGTTTTTCCCGCACTTCCGAAATTCGAGTGCACAGAAGGCTGCGACAAAACGATTTACGCAACATATGTCCAGCAAAAACGGGTGGTAGCCGGTACGGCTACCACCCGTTTGTCTCATATCTAGCCCAAAGCAGGCCAGTTACTTCTTAATGCCGCGTCCCAGGCGCTCAGCGACCAACGCCACGGCACTCTCGTCGACTGAGCCGCAGCTCACGCAGCCATCGTGGGCACGCATCTGGCCGGTGACCTCGTCCATCGCGAGCGGCGCCACCTTCTCGAGCTTAAAGCCCTTGCCGGCGCGCATGTTTTCCTTGGCCACGCTGATCATGAGCTTAATGCGGTTGAGCTGGTTGACCTCGGACGCGCCGGGGTCGTAGTCCACCGCGACGATGTTGCTCTCGGGATGCTGGCGGCGCAGCTCCTTGATCACGGCCTTACCCACTACGTGGTTGGGCAGGCACGCGAAGGGCTGCGTGCAGATGATGTTGGGCGCACCGTGGTCGATCAGGTCGAGCATCTCGGCCGTGAGCAGCCAGCCTTCGCCCATGTTGTTGCACACCGAAAGCACCGTACGAGCCTTGTCCGCCATGGTGCCAATGCGCTCGGGCGCCTCGAAGCGGCGGGACTTTTCGAGCATCTCCTCCACCGGCGTGCGCATCCAGTCCACCAGCTTAATGAGCGCCTGCATGCTAGCGCGCGCCGTGGCAGAGCTTCCCAGCTCGTCTTTTTGAAGCTCGGCGTTGCTCATGGAGTACAGGAAGAAGTCGAGCAGGCCCGGTACCACGGCCTCGCAGCCCTCGCGCTCAATGACATCGACTACGTGGTTGTTGGCCGTGGGATGGAACTTGACCAGGATCTCGCCAACCACGCCCACGCGCGGCTTGGTACCCTCGCCCACAAGCGGCATGGTGTCGAACGCGCGGATGGCCTCGCGGCACAACTTGGTGTAGTTGTGCCTGTTGAACTTAGGCGCCAGCTTGCGGGCACGCGCCATGTACTCCTCGTAGAGTGCGTTGGCGGCACCGGGCGTGGCCTCGTACGGGCGGCAACGATAGAGCATCTGCATCATGACGTCACCAAAGAGCACTGCGTAGACTGCCTGCTTAAGCAGTGCCGGCGTAATCTTAAAGCCGGGGTTGTCCTCACCGAGCGCCACGGCCGAAAGCGAGATCACCGGGATCTCGGGGTGGCCGCTCTCGCGCAGGGCCTTGCGGATGAGTGCGATGTAGTTGGTGGCACGGCAGCCGCCGCCGGTCTGGCTGATAACCACGGCCGTCTTGGACAGGTCGTACCGACCGCTCTCGATGGCCTCCATAATCTGGCCCGTCACCAGGATCGACGGATAGCAAATGTCATTGTTCACGTAGCGCAGGCCAGCCTCGACGGCATCGTGGTCGGTCGAGGGCAGCAGCTCCAAGTTGTAGCCGGCACCGCGGAACACCTCTTTGACCAGGTCAAAGTGAATCGGCGCCATCTGCGGGCACAGGATGGTGTAGCCCTCCTCGCGCATCTGCTCGGTAAAGGGCACCTTGGGCCACGCGGTCGAAGCACTCTCACGCTGCGCCTCAAACGTGTACTTGCGGCTCGCGAACGCGGGGGCATCCGTGGAGGGCGCCACCGGCGCGGCATCGCCTTGCTCGTAGGCCTCGCCCGCGGCCGTGGCCTCGGCCAGGCGCTCGGCCTCCTGGTCCTTGAGCGCTGCCATGAGCGAGCGGATGCGGATGCGCGCGGCACCCAGGTTAGACACCTCGTCGATCTTAAGCACGGTGTAGATCTTGCCGCTGGCTTCCAGAATCTCCTGCACCTGATCGGTGGTCAGAGCGTCCAGGCCGCAGCCGAAGGAATTGAGCTGGATCAGGTCCAGGTCGTTGCGCATCGTCACAAAACGGGCGACGGCGTACAGGCGGCTGTGGTACATCCACTGGTCGACGACGCGAATCGGACGCTCGGGCTTTACCAGATGCGCAAGCGAATCCTCGGTAAAGACCGCGAAGCCAAAGCTCGAGATAAGCTCGGGCAGGGCGTGGTTGATCTCGGGGTCGTTATGGTAGGGACGGCCGGCGAGTACGATACCGTGGCCGCCGTGATCCTCGACCCACTTAAGGGCCTCCTCGCCCATGGTCTGGATGTCCTCGTGGAAGCGCGCATCGGCCTCAAAAGCAGCGTTGACGGCGGCATCGACCTCGGAGCGCGTGATCTTGGGACCGCGCACGCGACCGCGACCGGCCTCAGCATCGGCCACGCGGTCGACGGCGAGCACCTGGTACAGGCGGCGCTTGAGCTCGGTCTTGTCGTGATACGGCACAAACGGATACAGGAACTCGATGTTCTGCTCGCGGATCTCGTCGATGTTGAGTGCCAACGCCGTGGGATAGCTCATAACGATGGGGCAGTTGTAACAGTTGCCGGCAGTCGGATCCTCCTTGCGCTCCCAGCGCACGCACGGCATCCAGATGAAGTCGACATCGCGGTCGATGAGGTTCATCACATGGCCGTGGCTCATCTTTGCCGGGTAGCACACGCTCTCGGACGGCATGGACTCGATGCCCGCCTGGTAGGTCTTCTTGCTCGACTGGTCGGACAGCTGCACGCTAAAGCCCAGGCGCGTAAAGAACGCGTGCCAGAAGGGGTAGTTCTCGTACATGTTGAGCGCGCGCGGGATGCCGACGGTGCCGCGCGGGGCCTCGTCGGGGCTCAGCACCTCGCGGTTAAAGAGCAGCTCGTTTTTCTTTTTGAAGAGGTTGGGGGCCTCGGTCTTCTGCTTTTTGTGGCCGGCGCCCTTCTCGCAGCGGTTGCCGGTAATGAAGCGCCTGCCGCCGCCAAAGTCGTTAACGGTAAGCTGGCAGTTGTTGGAGCAGCGACCGCAGCGGACATGCTTTTGCGTCACGGTGAGGTGCGCGATGTCCTCGGCAGAAAGAATGGTCGAGGTGCCGTCGGCACCGGCGCGATCGCGGGCGAGCAGGGCCGCACCGTAGGCGCCCATGCAGCCGGCGATGTCGGGGCGCACGGCATGCACGCCGGTGAGCTGCTCAAACGCGCGCAGCGTGGCATCGGACATAAAGGTGCCGCCCTGGACGATTACCTGGCTGCCGATCTCCTTGGGATCGCGCAGCTTAATGACCTTGAACAGGGCATTCTTGATGACGGAATAGGACAGGCCGGCGGCGATGTCGCCCACCGTGGCGCCTTCCTTTTGCGCCTGCTTGACGCGCGAGTTCATAAAGACCGTGCAGCGACTTCCCAGGTCGACCGGGGCTTTGGCATGGATGGCGGCGTTGGCGAACGCGCGCACGTCCATGTTCATAGAGACGGCGAAGCTCTCGATAAAGCTACCGCAACCCGACGAGCAGGCCTCGTTGAGCATGATGTGCTCGATGACGCCGTCCTTGACGCGCAGGCACTTCATGTCCTGGCCGCCAATGTCCAGAATGAACTCGACGCCGGGCAGGAACGCCTTGGCGCCGCGCAGGTGCGCGACGGTCTCGATCTCGCCGGAATCGGCCTTGAGGGCCTCGATGAGCAGCGCCTCACCGTAGCCCGTGGTGGTCACGTGGCCGATGGTGCAGCCCGCGGGGATGTGGTTGTAGAAATCGGCCATGATGACCTTGGCCGTGCCTAGGATGTCGCCGTTGTTGTTGCCGTACCAGGTGTGCAGCAGCTGACCGTCCTCGCCCACGAGCGCGGCCTTCATGGTGGTGGAGCCGGCGTCGATGCCGATGAACACGCGTCCGGTGTAGCCTTCGAGCTTGCCCTTGGGGACGACCTCGGTGTCGTGGCGGGTCTTGAACTCGGCAAAGTCCTCGTCGGTGGCAAAGAGCGGATCCAGACGCTCGACCTCGGCACCCTGCGTGTCACCCAGGGCATCGATGGCCCCGATGAGCTGCGGGAACGTGCTGAGCTTGTTGGACTCGTGCGCCATGGCGGCGCCGCTCGCCACAAACAGGTGAGCGTTTTGGGGCACGATACGGTGCTCCTCGTCCAGATTGAGCGTGAGGTAGAAGCGGTGGCGCAGCTCGGAGAGATACTGCAGCGGGCCGCCCAGGAAGGCGACGTTGCCGCGGATGGGACGGCCGCACGCCAGACCCGAGATGGTCTGGGTCACGACAGCCTGGAAGATGGAGGCGGCCACGTCCTCGGGGCGGGCGCCCTCGTTGAGCAGCGGCTGCACGTCGGTCTTGGCAAAAACGCCGCAGCGGCTGGCGATGGGATAGATGGTGGTGGCGTTGGCCGCGAGCTCGTTGAGGCCGCTGGCGTCGGTGTGGAGCAGGGTTGCCATCTGGTCGATGAACGCACCCGTGCCGCCGGCGCAGGTGCCGTTCATGCGCTGCTCGATGCCGTTATCGAAGTAGATGATCTTGGCATCCTCGCCGCCCAGCTCGATGGCGACATCGGTAGCCGGGATGAGGGTCTCGACGGCACGCTTGCTGGCGATGACCTCCTGGACAAACTCCAGGTCGAGCCACTGGGACAGCAGAAGGCCGCCCGAGCCGGTGATGGCGCAGGTCATCTGGGCCGTCGGCAGCACGGTCGCAGCGCCCTCGAACAGGTCGCGGGCGCAGGCACGGACGTCGGTGTGGTGGCGCTGGTACTTGGCGTAGACGATCTGGTTGTCGTCGTTGAGCACGGCAAGTTTAACGGTGGTGGAGCCCACGTCGATGCCCAGGTGCAGGTTGCCGCGAGCGTTCTCGGGGTTGAAGATCGCGCCTTCGGGGGCGTGGGCGGCGGCTACGGGCTCGGCAGCGGTAGCGGGCTCGCTGGCGACGGACGTCTCCCCTGCCGCGTTCTTGGCATCGGCAACTGCCTCGGCAACTTTCTCGGCAGCCGCGGTCGCGGCCTTCTGCGCGGCGTCCACCACGGCGGGCGCGGCCTCGCGTGCGGCAGCGACCATGCGATCCTTGATGCCATCGACGAGTTTGCTCATTATCTCTCCTCTTAGTTGTTGGACTCGACGGTTGCGGCGGTGTCGGCCGTATCCTCGAGCTGCAGGTTCAATAGCTTCAAGCCGTATTCCGGCACGTTGATATCGATGGGTTGACCATATAGGTCGCCGGGACGCACAAAGGCGATAACCGTCATAATGCGTGCCATGGCCTCGGGCGATTCGGTGAGGCCGTGCTCAAACCAGCGCTGAATCATGCCGACCTCGGCGCTCACGACGTAGGTAACGTAGTAGTCAAAGAACGTGCCCAGCGCCAGGCCCAAAATGCCCGTCTGTGCACGAGGCACCACGGCCTCACGCGCGGTGTCGATAATCTTCTTAATGAAAGCCTGGTCGCCGCCCGGGCCCAGCAGCGATCCGATTAAATCGCGGTTGGCCGCAAGGTAGCGCAGCAACTCAACCGAACCGGGCGCCGGCTCGAGCTCATCGATGTTGTGATAGAGATCGGGCAACTGAGCTGCGGTGATGAGCTCAATGCGCTCGCGGATCTCGGCCAGCAAGCCGTCCTCGATTTGATTGATAAAGTCGGGAATATCGCGGTAGTGCGAATAGAACGTGCGGCGCGTAAGGCCAGCGCGCTCGGTGAGCGACGCGACATTAATGTGCGAAAGGTCGCCGCTTTCGGCAAGCTCGCTGGCAAGTGCTTGGCGTAGGGCACGCTGCGAGCGAAGGGACCGGCGATCACATTTCTCGAGCTGGGACAAGCGTCCTCCTTGTTACTCAGTCTGCGCGCTATTGCACAGTGCGAGTATTATTGCACACCGTGTGTATCAACACGTAAAGGCAATATTTTGGATGTGACAAAGGGGCTGTCCCTTTGTCACATTCAGCGACCGCCTAGGTTGTGCCAGTTGTGCCTGGCTTTTGAAGCGGCATTGCCGATTGTTCAAAATGTCATTCGTGGGTAGAATAGTGTCGACGGCAGCCCAAGTTCTGGAAAGCTGGGCAGCGCCGTTGTTTGCATTAGGGGGTCAACGCCTTAGCGGCGGCGACCCCTTCTGTTGCGCTTCGAACGCTGCTTGAATGCCTCGGAAAGGCCGACAAGTGCCGTGAAGAACGAGACCAAAGCGGTCAGAAGTCTCACGAAATCAATCAAATCGGTCATGGGCATCACCTCCCATCAGATGGAGGGCGCTGCCCGGCACATGGAACTGCCGCCAACAGTATCAATTCTATCAAAGCGCAGTTAGATATGCGAATGTTTGTTCGCATATCAGAAGATCGGAACTCGGGCATGGCGAAGGAGCAGTTCCTTTGCCATACCCGAGCTTGTCGCCGAACTGCTACCTACATTTTTCGAGTTATTCGGCCACGCTGCTGGTTCTGCATAAATGCACCACCGGGATTATCTGAGAGTTTTTGTCCTTATTTGAGCGCATACATGCCCATTTGCGCACTTACGTCACCGAATCAAACACCGTTAGAGGTATGAATGTTCCTGCGAGGGCATCTTTAGCCATTTAACGACCTCCGACAGGCCGAATAACTCGAAATTTGTTGGTGGCGAAAGCGTAACAGTCCTATACGCCAAAAGCCGGCATCTCCCATGTGACAAAGGGACTATCCCTTTGCCACATTATTCGATGACGGTGCGGGAGTTTTGCTTGCGCATGGTGGCGAGCATGTGTTTGGGGACGGCGTGGACCATGCAGCTACCGATGGTCGCGCTCGCGGCGGTCTTAGCTGCATCGCTTGCGTTTTTGGTCGCGTAGCTGTGGCGGAAACGTTTGAGCATGGCAATGTCGTTGCCGCCGTCTCCGTAAACCGCAACCTCGTCCTCGGCAATGCCGTAGTAGCCCGCCAGCCAGGCCACGCTCTCGCCCTTGTTGCATGCCACATCCGTGATCTCAAACATCACCGGATCGAACGGCGCGTTGACCACGCGGTCCGAGCGCTCGGCCAGATACGCCTTAAGGTCACGCTCCAGCTCGGGCGAGGTCACGCGGCAGTTGATCTTGCACACATCGTGGCGCAGGATGTCGCCGATCGACTGATCGAAATACTGTTCCTCGTGATAGCCGCCACGCGCGCGCATGCCGCGCATCACGATACGCTTGATGGGTCTGTCCTTTTTAAAGCCCGCCTGGTGCATCTCGAACGATCCGCTCGAAAACATGCCATCGGGCGTGGAGCAATCAAAGCAAATGTCCGGAAACTCCTTGAGCAGCTCCTCGGTGATCTGCGGGTCGATGGTCCAGGTCTTGAGCACCTCGCCATGGCTGTCGCGCACAATGGAGCCGTTAGAGCAGCAGGCGTCAAGCGCCAGGCCCGTAAAGCCATGCTCGCCGATCGGCAGCGTCGAGCGTCCGGTCGCGGGAACCACATGCAGGCCAGCCTCGGTCAGCTCGCGAATGACACGGCGAATGGTCCCGTCTGCCTCGTGCAGGGCATTCAACAGCGTTCCGTCTAAGTCACTCGCAAACATCTTGATCATGGGCATGCCTCTCCTTCGTCTGCACGATATTGTAGACGAGAGCGGGCGCGTCCCAAGAGAGACGCGCCCGCTAGGCGAAAGATTGTCCTACACCGCGGCGGGGCCGTGTTCGCCGGTGCGGATGCGGATAACTTCCTCGACCGGCTCGACCCAGATCTTGCCGTCTCCAACGGCACCGGTGCGAGCAGCATTGCAGATAATCTCGACAATTCCGTCGACATGCTCATCGGCGCAAATGAGCATGAACTGCACCTTAGGGATCGTGTTGACAAGCAACTCGTTGCCGCGCGCGTATTCCTTCCAGCCATGCTGTGCACCGCAGCCCTGCACCTGGTTGATAGTCATGCCGCGAACATCGGCAGCAAACAGCGCATCTTTAAGAACCTCAAGCTTTTCCTGGCGCACGATAGCCGTGATCTTTTTCATAATGAATTCCTCTCAATAATCAACGTATCCCTTTACATGAGACGCGGGTTTCCCAGGTGCCGCAGATTGGGTTGAAAGAGGAGCGCCGCGTACTTTTGTACGCAAGCGACGGTTTGAAACCCAAGGTGCGGTGCCTGGGGAAGCCGCTAGTCAAGTCCCGAGAAGGAGGGATATGCGCTCTCGCCGTGTTGACTCGCGTCCAAGCCCAGTGCCTCGTCGGCCTCGTCCACGCGCAGGCTGCCGTGGAACAGCGCCTTGACCACCGCGGCGATCACCAAATCGAGCACCAGCACAATAGCGACCGTCACCACAATGCCCAAAATCTGCGAGATGAGCAGCGACACGTCGCCCGTGTAGAACAGACCACCCTTACCGGTCCACGAAAGCTCCGGCACACAGAACAGGCCCGTGAGCACGCCGCCCAAGATGCCGCCGATACCGTGGCAACCAAACGCATCGAGTGCATCGTCGTAGCCAAACTTGGTCTTAAGATGGCTGATGGCCAGGTAGCAGACGGGCGACACGATAAGGCCCATGACCAGTGCCGCCCACGGCTCGACAAAGCCCGCACCCGGCGTGACCACCACAAGGCCCGCAACCAAACCGGTGCTGGCACCCACCAGCGTGGGGCGGCCGGTATGCACGCGTTCGACGGCAAGCCACGAGACCATGCCTGCCGCGCTGGCCGTCACGGTGTTGAGGATGGCGAGTGCCGCCACGGCGTCGGCCTTAAACTCGCTGCCGCCGTTAAAGCCAAACCAGCCAAACCAAAGCAGGCCGGCGCCTAGCGCCACAAACGGCACGTTATGCGGACGATAGCTCACCATGCCAAAGCCGCGACGACGGCCGAGCATTGAGCAGAGAATCAGGCCCGTGAGACCGGACGAAATGTGCACCACGTCGCCGCCGGCAAAGTCGAGTGCGCCGATGATGTCGCCGATAAAGGAGCCATCGCCGCCCCAGACCATGTGGGCGAGCGGCGCATAGACCACGAGCAGCCAAATGCCCAGGAAGGCCGTCATGGCATCAAACTTAACGCGGCCGGCCAGGCTGCCCGTGACGATGGCGGCGGTGATCATGGCAAACGCCATCTGGAAGGCGATGTTGATGGTCTGAGGGTAGACAGTACCGTCCGCGACATTGCCCTCGGCCGCCTGCAGTACCTGGCCGAGCACCGGCAGGCACAGCAGCTGGTCAAGGCCTCCAATAAACGGGCTGGAACCGTCGCCGCCATAGGCCAGCGACCAGCCGGCAACAATCCACAACACACCGACCAGGCCAATGGCGCCAAAGCACATGAGCATGGTGTTGATGACATTTTTGCGCCTAGACAGGCCACCGTAGAAAAACGCCAGACCCGGTGTCATTAAAAACACGAGCATGGTGCAGATGAGCATAAACGTTGTCGATCCCGTATCGTACATTCGCTCCCCCTTGATCGCATGAACGTTGTCGGCGCCCATAATGCGGCCGAGGGGCAACTGGTGTAGACCAGATACGGCGTTGTTAAACGCTGCGTTGTCGAATGGAAACGGTGCCGCAATCTTGGAAACGGCGCGGCAACGGACGCGAAACGAACGGGAAATACGCGAGCAAGGAAGCCGTGAGCGCGCCCGTCCCGGCTAGCGGCGGAACAGCTCGCGGGCTCGGTCGCGGAGGTCGGTAGCTCGGATGACACCTTCGTAGCGGTTGATGCGCAGGCGCGGGAAGGCATTGAAAAAGCGCAGGTCACGACGACTGAGTGACACGCTCGGTACCGGACGGCTCATGCGCTTACCGGCAAGGCGACGGCTGAGCGACGGACGCGGCATGCTCGGCGCGGCATCGGCCACGCGGCGGGCAGCAAGTGCCAGGCCGCGAGCACCATCCGCGATAAACGTCGGCATTGAAGCCTTCTCGCGCAGGGCATCGAGCGTCGCGTCGCCCAGCTCCGCCAGCCACGCGTTAACGGCACGGCTGCGGATATGCGTCTGTGCCACTGAGTCGATTGCCGAATCGGGAATACGTTCGAGCATAGAGTCGGACGCATCGGCAAGCGACTCGTTGATGCGGTCGGCGAGGTCGGCGCGCACACGCTCCAACTGATCGGACAGACGCCGCCAGCTCGCCAACGAGCACAACGCGTCGACCATCATCGCGACCGCGACGATAAAGGCGGACAGCCGCACAATCAGCACCGGCAGATGGCCAAGCAGCCCCAGCAATGCCGGCTCCACTAAACGGCAAATACACAACGCACCCAAGCCAAACGCGCAGGCCCAGTACAGGCAGATGCGTCCGTGCAAGTTAAACGGCAGGTGCGAGTAATCCCAAAAGCGAGCGCCCGTTGTTTTTTCCAATAGAAGGCCCACACTGTACTCGATTGCGCTGCATACAAGCGCCGCGGCGACAAACTGGCTCGAGGCATCCGGAATCCCGCGCAGCAAAAGCCAGCAGGCTATTCCGCCCACACCATAGATAGGACAACACGGCCCCAGCAAAAAGCCACTGTTGGCAAATCGTCCGTGATTGAGTATGGCGCAGACCGTCGACTCCCACGCCCAGCCGCAAAAACCGTAGAAGGCAAACGAGAGCACCAGTGCCGAGAGCGGGCAGGCGGCAAGCGTCGCGCCGCCAAATGCCATGTCGATCGCGGTTTCCACCGTCTACCCTCTCCTCTTTTCACTCGATTCGCTGCTCACGCCATCGTCCGCCTCGTCCTTGCGCGGCAAAACGCCGGCGACCGTCTCGCGCAGCGCGCACCATTTATCCGCCAGACACACAATCCATGCCTCACGACACGTCGGCGGCACCGGCACCAGCGGAAACATATGCCGCACGATAATATTCCGTTCGCGCGGCGTCAGCTCATAATCTTCCTCCGCACGTGCCAGGGCAAAAAACGGGTGGCGAAAGCCATGCAGCCGATGGCTTGGGTCGGGATCGTGCCAGTCATAGAGAAAGTAGTCGTGCAGCAAGGCTCCGCGCAGCAGCGAGGCACGGTCGATCGAAATGCCAGCACGGCCCAAGTGCTCGGCAAAGGACAGACTTGCCCGTGCCACCGAGGTCACATGTGCATAGACCGTCACGTCGCCATGCTGGATAAACTCGCGCGTCAGGTCCAAGCGGCCCGCCTGGGCGAGCTTGCGGGCGGCATCGTCGACCTCGTGCGCGATTTTCTCGGCACAAACGGCATCGGACATGCTGCCTCCTTCCAGCGGCTCACGGCGGCAAGCCACGGCCTGCACGTATTGAAAAAATCATCATCGAATCTATCAGTATGGCATCGGACAAAACGTTTTGCCCCACCAGTTGTCGAATTACCGCGCCGCCGTCACATATCAAACGCCAAAATGTGCGAGACTGTCTTGTGCAATTGTGTCGGCCGAGGGAGCGCCGGCGCTCGATTCGCATGGAGTAACCCACAACGATGCTGCTTACGCAAACGACAACGCCCGAGGACGTCAAGGCTCTCGACCGCGCCGAGCTTCCGCTGCTCTGCGGCGAGATTCGCCACGCCATCCTCGAAAGCTCCGCCGCTGTCGGCGGACACGTTGCCCCCAACCTGGGCGTCGTTGAGCTTACGGTTGCGCTTCATCGCGTGTTTAACTCCCCTATCGACAAGATTGTCTTTGACGTTTCGCACCAGACCTACGCCCACAAGGCGCTGACCGGGCGCGCGTATACCTATATCGATCCGGAACGTTTTGGCGAGGCTTCTGGCTTTGCCAATCCCGACGAGTCCGAGCACGACCTGTTCGCCATGGGCCACACCTCGACCTCGGTGAGCCTGGGCTGCGGCCTAGCGCACGCTCGCGACCTGGCGGGCGATGCGTACAACGTCATCACCATCATTGGCGACGGCTCGCTTTCGGGCGGCCTGGCGTTTGAGGGCTTTAACAATGCCGCCGAACTCGATAGCAACCTGATCATCATCGTCAACGATAACGACCAGTCCATTGCCGAGAACCATGGCGGCCTGTATCGCAATCTGGCCGAGCTGCGCACCAGCAACGGCACCTGTGAGCGCAACGTTTTCCGCGCGATGGGACTCGACTACCGTTATTTGGACGCCGGCAACGACGTGTTGTCCCTAGTCGACACGCTACAGGAACTGCGCAATATCGATCATCCCATCGTGCTGCACGTCTCCACCGCCAAGGGCAAGGGCTTTGAGCCGGCCCAGAGCGACCCCGAGCGCTGGCACCACGTGGGTCCGTTTGACATGGCGACCGGGCGCAAGCTCTGCCCGGGCCATCCGAGCGAGCCTGCGCCGCGCACCTACGCCGACATTACGGGCGAGGCGCTCAGCGCCGCCATCGAGCGCGATCCGCAGGTCGTGGGCATCACGGCCGCCACACCCTACATCATGGGCTTTACACCCGAGCTTCGCGCTGCCGCCGGCAAACAGTTCGTCGATGTGGGCATTGCCGAGGAGCACGCCGTGACCTTTGCCACCGCGCTTGCGCGCTCGGGCGCCAAGCCAGTCTTTGGTGTGTACGGCACGTTTTTGCAGCGCGCCTACGACGAACTCTGGCACGACCTGTGCCTCAACGACGCCCCGGCAACCATTTTGGTGTTTGGTGCGTCAATCTTTGGCACCACGTCCGAGACGCACCTCTCGTTCTTTGATATTTCCATGCTGGGCGGTCTTCCCAACATGCACTACTTGGCGCCGGCCTGCATGGAGGAATATCTGTCCATGCTGAGCTGGTCGCTCGACCACCGCGAGCATCCCGTGGCGATCCGCGTACCGGGCATCGGCCTGGTGAGCCGTCCCGACCTTGCGCCCGCCGAAGACACCGACTACAGCGCCGTTCGCTACAACGCGGTGCGCCAGGGTCGCGACGTAGCCGTGCTCGCACTCGGCGATTTCTTTGAGCTGGGCGAGCGCGTGGCAAACCGTCTGACTGCCGAGTACGGCATCGAGGCCACGCTCGTCAACCCGCGCTTTGCAACCGAGCTCGACCGCGAGTTCCTCGACAGTCTTGCCGCCGAGCATCGCGTTGTCGTCACCCTCGAGGACGGCATCTTGGACGGCGGCTGGGGCGAGCGCGTAGCATGTTATCTGGCATGCACGCCGTTGCGCACGCGCACCTTCGGCATCGCCAAGGGCTTCCCCGACCGCTACGACCCCAACGAACTGCTCGCTCAAAACGGCATGACGGTCGAGAATATGGCCGCCGAAGCCGTAAGGCTACTCAACGAGTAAAAAACCTCCGCAAGGAAAGCATCCCTGCGGAGGTTTTTGTTTTCGCGACGCGATTATCTCAATCTGTAACATCCAAGACCCGAATTCCCGTCTAACTGTTACAGATCTAGACAAGACGTCTTAGTCCCTGACCTTTGTCTCAATCTGTAACAGATAGAGACCTTTTAGCCATCCAGATGTTACAGATCGAGACATTCGAATTCCCCTGAAGTGAAAATCTCGATCTGTAACAGGTAGAACCCATTTCCTCGTCTAACTGTTACAGATTGAGACAAAGCAGCGAGACAGGCCGTCACATCTGCAAGAACCACCACAAAGGTGCCTGTCCCTTTTTGGTAGGTAGAATTACCCATAAGGTAAGTATGTTTCTGAGTTATTTCGTGTTGACCCATTTGAGCGCGATAGGGTATAACTCTACTCAACCGCTAGGGATTTTATTGAGAAAGGTGTTCTCCCATGAGCAAGAACCTCTCCCAGCAGGTCGTTCTCGACCGCCGCGGCTTTGTCGCCGCCACCTTCGCAACCGTCGCCGGCCTTGGTCTTGCCGGCTGCTCCGACACCAGTGCCGAGGCCGACAAGGGTTCCGCCGCCGGTTCTTCCAAGAGCTCCGAAGATACCGAGGCTTCCACCACGCTCGACGCCAAGGCATTCGACAAGCTCGTCGACAACGGCCCCAAGGCCGATGACGACGCCATCGCCGCCAGCACCTGGGCGACGGCCGTCAAGGACGCCGGCGTCTTTAAGATCGGTGGCGTTCAGACCTCCACGCTCTTCTCCCTCCTCAACGAGAAGGACGGTCAGACCCGCGGCTTCGATGCCGGCATCGCACAGCTCCTGTCCAACTACATTCTGGGCGAGAACAAGGTCGAGATCACCCAGGTGACCTCGGACACGCGCGAGTCCGTCTTGCAGAACGGCCAGGTCGACGCCGTCTTTGCCACCTACACCATCACTGACGAGCGCAAGAAGCTTGTCTCCTTTGCCGGTCCCTATTACTACACGCAGCAGGCCATCCTGGTGCTCGCCGATAACGACGACATCAAGAGCGTCGACGACCTGGCCGACAAGAACGTCGCCGTCCAGTCCGGCTCCAACGGCCCCGCCATCCTGGAGGAGTTCGCCCCCAAGGCCAGCCAGCAGGAGTTCAAGACCGACGAGGAGGCCCGCCAGGCACTCCAGCAGGGCCGCGTTGACGCCTACGTCATCGATAACAACATGCAGCAGAGCGCCCTGGTCCGCGAGCCCGGTAAGTACAAGATCGCCGGCAAGCCCTTCGGCAGCAAGGAGCCCTATGGCATCGGTCTGCCGCTCGATTCCGACGGCGTCGCCTTTGTCAACGACTTCCTTAAGAAGATCGAGGACGACGGCACCTGGACCGAGCTGTGGCAGATCTGCATCGGCGACCGTACGGGCGACACCAATGTTCCCGAGCTGCCCGAGATCGGCGCCTAGGCAGCGAGCCTGGTAACGGCCGCAACGAAACCATATGGAAACGCACGATGCACTTTATTGCGATAAACTGTTTCCAATCTGAGTTGTCGGGGCTTCCGTACACACGGGAGCCCCTTTCCTTATCGGCGGGAGGTCCGCATGAGTCTCTCCGAACTCTGGTCGCTCTATGGCCAGAACTATATCGACGCGCTGCTAGCAACCTGGGGCATGACGCTTGAGTCGTTTGCCATCGCCATGGTGCTGGCCGTCGCCGTCACCGTGATGCGTGTGTCGCCGCTCAAGCCGCTGCGCGTCTTTGGCGACCTGTATGTCCAGGTCTTCCGTAACATCCCCGGCATCGCGCTGCTCATCATCGTCGTCTACGCGCTGCCGCCGCTCAAGGTCGTCCTGCCCTATCGCACCTGCGTTATCGTCGCTACGGTCCTTTTGGGCTCGGCCTTTGGCTCCGAGAACTTTATGAGCGGCATCAACACCGTCGGCGTCGGCCAGGTCGAAGCCGCCCGCTCGCTCGGCATGAGCTTCAGCCGTATCCTCGCCAAGATCGTGATTCCGCAGGCGCTGCGCTCAAGCGTATTGCCCATGACGAACCTCTTTATCGCCGTCATGCTCACCACCGCGCTCGGCAGTCAGGTGCCGCTTAAACCGCAAGAGCTCACCGGCGTGGTGAGCTACATCAATACCCGCTCGCTCGGCGGCGTCGCCGCGTTCTTTATCTCGGCGCTCGGCTACCTGGGCACGGCCTTTGTGGTGAGCCACATTGGCAACTACATCGACAAGAAGGTGAGGATCCTCCGATGAGCAAGCACTCCTCCCCTGCGCTCACCATGCGCGATGCGCTCTACGAGGCTCCCGGCCCCAAGATGCGCGCCAAGATTCGCATCGGCACCGCCATCTCGCTTGTTGCCGTCGCCACACTCGTCGTCCTGGTACTGCAGCGCTTTTATGTGACCGGCCAGCTTTCGGTCCACTATTGGTATTTCTTTACGCACCTCACCACCTGGAAGTTCCTGCTTGCCGGCTTTGAGGGCACCGTTAAAGTCGCACTCACCGCCGGTGTCATTGCGCTGGTACTGGGCTTAGCCCTTATGCTCGGCCGCACCAGCGACATTAAGCCACTGCAACTGGTCTGCCGTGTGCTCACCGATTTCTTCCGCGGCGTGCCGAGCCTGCTGTTCATCTACTTCTTCTTTTTGGTGCTGCCCCAGTACAAGATCGCGCTGCCGTCGTTTTGGATGCTCACGCTCCCCGTCGCACTCGCTGCAGCCGGCGTACTCGCCGAGATCTTCCGCGCCGGCGTCAACGCCGTGCCGCGCGGGCAGGTCGAGGCGGCCCAGGCGCTCGGTCTCTCCAAGGCCAAAATCACCTTTAAAATCGTGTTGCCGCAGGCTATTCGGTTTATCATTCCGTCCTTGATTTCACAGCTTGTGGTCGTAGTCAAAGACACCACCGTCGCCTATGTGGTGAGCTATCCCGACCTGATGCAAAATGCCCGCGTGCTCATTACCAACTACGACGCCCTCGTGTCGGTCTACCTGGTTATCGCGGTCATCTACATCCTCATCAACGTCGCGATCAACAAGGCCGCTGTCTACGTTTCGCACAAGACCGGCGCGACCATCATCCGCTAACGCTTTACCATTTCGAGTCATAAGGAGCCGAGCACCATGGCACAGAGCACCTCTTCCACCGGCAATCAGCCGCTGATCGAGCTCAGACACGTCGATAAGCACTATGGCGATCTGCACGTCCTCAACGACATCAATCTCTCGGTCAACCGCGGCGAGGTCGTCGTTGTGATCGGTCCCTCGGGCTCGGGCAAGTCGACCATGTGCCGCACCATCAACCGCCTGGAAACCATCGACTCGGGCGAGATCCTCATCGAGGGCGAGCCCCTGCCGCAGGAAGGCAAGGACCTTGCCCGTATGCGTGCCGAACTGGGCATGGTGTTTCAGCAGTTCAACCTGTTTGCACATATGACCGTACTGCAGAACGTCATGCTGGGACCGGTCGATGTGCTGGGCGTCTCCAAGGACGAGGCCCGCGAGCGCGCCATGGACCTGCTGGGCCGCGTGGGCGTTGCCGAGCAGGCCGATAAGGTGCCCGCACAGCTCTCGGGCGGACAGCAACAGCGTGTAGCCATCGCACGCTCGCTTGCCATGCACCCCAAGGCCATGCTTTTTGACGAGCCTACGAGCGCCCTTGACCCCGAAATGATCAACGAGGTGCTCGAGGTCATGGTCCGTCTGGCCCAGCAGGGCATGACGATGATCGTCATCACGCACGAGATGAACTTCGCCCGCCGCGTGGCCGACCGCGTCGTGTTTATGGCCGACGGCCAGATTGTGGAAACCGGCACACCCGACGAGTTCTTCGACCACCCCCAGACCAAGCGCGCCCAGGACTTCCTCAACTCCATTAAGGGCCACTAACCAGACCGCCCACCCGCCAGCCATGCCCATCCAAACTCGAAAGTTACACCTATGATCGGAACCCACACCTCATCGTCCTACACTCCGCACGTCGACGTCGACCCCGCTGACCGCCCGCTTATCCTGGTAGCACCACGCTGGGAAGAAGCGAAGCCCTATTTGAGCGAGACGCTCTCCCCCAACGAGGAGATTGCGAGCGTATTTGTCGACGCCATTCTTGCCGCCGGCGGTCTGCCGCTGCAGATGTCCATCACCGAGGACATTGAGGTTATCCGTCATTACGTCGATATCGCCGACGGCATCGCCATTCCTGGCGGCCCGGACGTCAACCCCAAGCGCTGGGGCGACGAGCGTCCTTACGACCCCACGCTGTGCTGCGAGATTCGCGACCGTTTTGAGTTTAATCTGGTTAACGAGGTACTTCGCGCCAAGAAGCCGCTCTTTACCACCTGCCGCGGCACGCAGTTGCTCAATGTCGCCACCGGTGGCACCCTGTGCATGGACGTGCCGAGCCTGGGCGCGCGCGAGGGTAGCACGCAGTGGCGCCACACCCACGTGCTCAACGACCCCGTGCACCCCGTCGAGGTTGTGCCGGGCTCGCTGCTGGAGCGCGCGGTTGGCGGGCACAGGCTGATCCAGACCAACTCGGCACATCACTGCTGCGTCGATCGTCTGGGTAAGAGCACGCGCTTGGTCGCCAAGGCAACCGACGGCGTTCCCGAGTGCATCGAAGTCGAAGGCCAGCCGTTCTGCCTGGGCGTGCAATGGCACCCTGAGTATACGTGGAAGACGCTCGAGACCGACTTTAACCTGTGGAAGTCGTTTGTCGAGGCGGCGGCCAAGGTAAAGCAGGCCCGCTAGCTCGCCAACCGCACAACAGATAAAGGCGCCCCGCCGGCCACATGGTCCGGCGGGGCGCCCTATTACCTATATGCTGCCGGCACACAGTCCAAGGCTCGCAAGCCCTTATTCGGCCGCCTCGCGCAGGGCTGACATCGTTGCCGCATATTGCTGCTGCAGCGCATGCATTCCCTCGCGAGCGCCGTCAACGGTATCGGCGCCGCGCAGCGCCTCGGTCACCACGACCGCCGGCTCGTACAGATTATCGAATCCCAGGTTCTGGCTCACGCCCTTGAGCGTGTACGCTGCCATAAACGCACCTTCGGCGTCTCCCGCCGCCATGGCGGCCTCCAGCTTGTCCATGCTCTCGTCATCCAAAAACTTGAGGGCAAAGCGGGCAAGCATTTCCTCGCCCATCAGCCGAGCGCATGCGTCATCATAATTGGCGCCGATCTTCTCATACGCCTCACGCATGGAAATCATGGATTAAAACTCCTTTGGTCAAACTAAATCGTGGGAAACGCGACGACGTCGGCGGGGCGCGCCAACGTCTCGGCGATACGGTCTTGCACCTCGAGCAGGCAGTCGAGCAACAGCGGGTTAAACTCACCGCACTTACCGTCCAAGATCATCTGGATAGCCTCCTTGTGCGGGATAGCGTCCTTGTACACGCGCACGCTCGTCAGAGCATCGTACACGTCGGCCACCGAAACCACCTGTGCGGCGATGGGAATCTGGTTGCCCTTAAGGCCATCGGGATAACCCTTGCCATCCCAGCGCTCGTGATGCCAACGCGCAATCTGGTACGCATATTCCACAAGCGCATTGCCGACGTGATGGCGGCCCAGCTCGAGCAGCATGTCGGCGCCGATCGTGGTATGCGTCTTCATAATCTCGAACTCCTCGGGCGTAAGACGCCCGGGTTTGTTGAGGATCGCATCGTCAATCGACATCTTGCCAATATCGTGCAGCGCCGAAGCCAGGGCAATCGTGGAGCGCTCCTCATTGTCGAGGGAGATCGTGCCGCTACGCTGGACCAGACAGCCAAGCAGCAGCTCGGTCAGCTTCTCGATGTTCGTAACGTGCCTGCCGCTCTCGCCATTGCGAAGCTCCATAACGCCGGCCATGATGTCGATGAGCATGCGACTGTTCTTGACGCGCTCGTTGTACTGCTGGGACAGCAAACTCGTCAGGCGGCGCTGTTTGGCGTATAGGCGGATGGTGTTGCTTACACGCCGGCGCACGACACGGGAGTCAAACGGGCGGTTGATATAGTCCGAGGCGCCCAGCTCGTACGCGCGCAGAACCATATCATCGGAATCTTCGCTCGAAATCATGATGAAAGGCAGATTGTCGATACCCGATCGGCGCGACAGATCGGCCAGCACCTCAAAGCCGCTTATGCCCGGCATGACAATATCCAGCAGCACGAGCGACAACTCATCGCCATAGCGGTCGACCATGTCGAGCGCCGTACGACCGTTGTCGGCCTCGAGGATGCAATACTCGTCCTTGAGCATCTCGTTGAGAATGGCTCGGTTCATCTCGGAGTCATCGACAATAAGCACCAAAGGCTTTTCGCTTTGGAAGGCTTCGATGGAATCGGCATCGGTCACGACCGTACCGGCTTTTGCCTTAGCGCGGCTCAATAACTGGACAGCGCGGCCAACTCCTTCATCGACCGTCTCGCCATGAATGCGAACGCCACCAACACATGCCGTCAAGCTCACGTACTCATGGCCCGGAACAATCGTGGCATGAACGGCATCGGACACCTGATGCAGGCGACGGGTGAAGTCATCGGAGGGAATATTGGGCATGACGACCACAAACTTGTCGCAGCCATAGCGTACGAGCTCGTCAGTCGAACGAATTCCGCTGCGTATGGCCGTCGCCACAGCACCGAGCGCAAGGTCGCCGGCATGACGACCACACGTATCGTTGAAGACCCTAAAATCATCAAGGTCGATCACCGCAACGCCAGCCTTCATGCGGGCGCTACGGAGCTTTTCCTCGTAATATCGGCGATTGCGCACACTCGTCAGCACGTCGGTGTAGACAAGGTCCTCTTCTGCGGCCTCTTGCTCATCAATCGGACGCACCATCAGCAAGACGTGAGGCTCGCCCTCGACCTTCAGAGGACGCAGACGGGCGCGGTACTCAACACCATCGTTGAGCAGTTGCTCCGACACCTCACCCGAATCTGCCAAAGCCTCAAGACTCGACTGACGCAGACAAGGGCAGCGATCGCCGGCGAGCAGGCAGTTAGGCTCGCTCTTAATCTGATCGGCCGACAGCAAACGTACCACGGGGTAGGTCTTCGCGACACGGGCGACCTCGGCGGCAGCCTCCTCGTCGGTTAGATTGGCCTCGTGATTATTGAGCATATGGGGCCCTTTCGATAGTTTCGCATGGTAGCGATGGGTTCCAAATGTTACAAGGTTAACACCTTGCCGATGCAGGTAAGCACGTGAATGCTGTTACATTTTTATGAGTTGGCAGACGGCGCGATTGAAGCCGCAGACGTGAGGTCTTGAGCACATTTGTTAACACGGCCGAAACGTTTGCGAGTGAAGCCTGTTTTGTTTTTTGCAGCTGTTAGAACCCAAGGATGCCACGGACGGCCGGGGCAGCCGCTGCCGGGCGATCGCGCAGGCCGTTGTGCGCGCCGGGAATCATTACGAGTGGACAGTCCAAAAACTCAGCCGCCACCCTCGTGCCCGTCTCGCGGGGCGTACCAATCGAGAGTTCGCCCAAAAGCACGGCGGCCACCGTTTTCGACGCGCGAACGCTATCCCAATCGGGAACGCAGGTCATAGTAATCCCGTATTCATTGGCCATGAAGCAACGACCATTGCGCAGGGCATGTTTGGCTTCCGCTTCGGTCGTCCCAGGAGCCTCGGGGTCCAAGTCGCCGAGGGCTCCCAAGAAAAGCCGGAGCGCCCTTGAAACCTTTCCAGCCGCAATCATATCGAGCAAAACCGGAGCTGCGCCCATGCCGACGCCTTCGGCCGACACAGCCGGCTCGTGCAGAATCGCACGGGCGACGAGATGGGGTTCGGTGCGAAGAAGCTCCAGCGCCACCAACGTACCGGCGCTATGCGCAAGCACATTTGTCGGAGCGCCAACGTGTTCGATCACGGCCTGCAGGTCGGCGGCCTGAGCGGCAAGATCATAGCTGTCGTCTGCCGCATCGCTGCTGCCACCGCAGCCGCGGCGGTCGTAGGCAATTACGCGGTAGTTGCGACTGAGTTCACAAGCGATACCGTCAAAAAATGTGCCGTCGACACAAGCGCCGTGCACGCACACCAAGGCAGGAGTATCAGGCGACACATCCGGGCCGGCATATTCGCGACAGGCAATCGTGGTGCCCGCATTCTCGACCGTAAAATCCATGTTGTGCCCCCATCATCAATGCTCATCCAGTTGCACGTCAGTGCGGTTGGATGGACCTGCATTGCCTTACACCTTGTTAACAGATTAACTTTACCCGACCCGAGGCTTTTCATGACACGGCATAATGAGCGACGTGAAAAAACGAAACTTGTAAAGCAAGAGCCCGCACCCTGCTTTGGAGCCGATGCTATGCTTAGGCACAATTGTCTTGAGGAGCATATGCCTATGTCTACGTTTTTGAATGCCAGCCCCATCTTTGGGCCCGTTCGCAGCCGTCGCCTTGGTCTCTCGCTCGGCGTCAACATGATGCCGGCCAGCGGCAAAATCTGCACGTTCGACTGCATTTACTGCGAAAACGGCCTCAACGCCGAGCGCCCCTGCCATGAGCCGCACAACACAGCTGCCGTGGTACTCGACGCGCTCGAGGCAAAGCTGTGCGAGATGGCAGCCGAGGGCGAGCTCCCCGATGTGATCACCTTCGCAGGCAACGGCGAGCCCACCGCCGCACCGGAGTTTCCGCAGGCCATCGCCGGCGCCGTCGCGCTGCGCGACGAGCTTGCCCCAAACTCTAAGATCGCCGTACTCTCCAACGGCACGCGCGCCGACCGCCCCGAGGTGCACGACGCGCTCATGATGGTCGACGACAACATTCTTAAGCTCGATACCGTCGACCCGGCGTTTATCCAGCTGCTTGACCAGCCTGTTGGCCCCTACGACGTCGAGCACCAGATCGAGACGTTCGCAAGCTTTGACGGTCACGTTATTATCCAGACGATCTTTTTGACCGGCGAGTATCAGGGCAAGCTCATCGACAACACCGGCGAGGAGTACGTTGCCTCCTGGCTCGCGGCGCTTGAGCGTATTCGCCCACAAGAAGCGACCATCTACACGGTGGCGCGCGAGACGCCGGTCGCCGGCCTTGCCAAAGCAGCGCCCGAGGTGCTCGACAAGATCGCCGCACGCGTGCGCGCCCTCGGCATTCCCTGCCAGGTGAGCTACTAGCAAAACCACGCAGCAGCCAGTGCCCGCCATCCCGCTCCATCAGTTGCGGTGATATAGTTCCTATTTATGCTGTTAAACCGCTTAAATCGGAACTATATCACCGCAACTTTTATGGACGCGTGAGTGGGCTATACTGGCTGCGGATGAAAGGAAGTTAGCCATGTATGACAAAGGACCCGTGCCTGGCCGCAACGACGCCTGCTGGTGCGGCAGCGGCAAAAAATATAAGAAATGCCATAGCGCCTTTGATGAGCGCCTTGAGCGCCTGTGGGAAGAGGGCTGGGAGGTCCTGCCCCGCACGCTCTACAAGACGCCCGCCGATATCGAGGGCATCAAGCGCTCGGCAGCCATCAACGTGGGCGTGCTCGATTATGTGGGCGAGCATATCGCCGCAGGCATGACCACCAACCAGATCGACCAGATGATCTATGACTACACCGTCGAGCACGGCGGCACACCGGCAGACCTCAACTACGAGGGCTACCCCAAAAGCGTGTGCACCTCGATCAACGACGTCGTCTGCCACGGTATCCCCTGCGATACGGACGTGCTGCACGAGGGCGACATCATCAACGTGGACTGTTCCACGATCCTGGACGGTTACTTTAGTGATTCGAGCCGCATGTTCTGCATCGGCGAGGTCTCTGCCGAGCGCCAGCGCCTGGTCGACGTCACCCGCGCCAGCGTGGAGGCGGGCTTGGCAGCCGTCAAGCCATGGCTGCCGCTGTCCGTTATGGCCGAGGCCGTGCAAAAGACGGTCGAGGACGCCGGCTTTAGCGTGGTGCGCGAGTACGGCGGACACGGCATCGGTAAGGAGTTCCACGAGGACCCGTTTGTGGGCTTTACCACCGAGGCACCCGATGTGGACACCATCATGGCCCCGGGTATGGTCTTTACCATCGAGCCCATGGTCAACGCCGGAGCGCCCGACATCAAGATCAGCAAGGGCGATGGCTGGTGCGTGCGCACCAAGGACGGCAGCGATTCGGCCCAGTGCGAGGTACAGCTCGTGGTGACCGAGGACGGTTACGAGCTGCTCAGCTGGTAGCTGCGGATGCGCCGGATGCTGACGGGTACGCTCGTCTTGCATCCGGCGTTTTTATTTGAACGTTTTGCCTGATAAAACCTGCCAAAATAAACCTGTCCCTTTTTGGCAGGTCGAGCGGAGAGGACTGCTTGTGAACATCCTGGTTTTGTTGCCCGTCAACGACCGCCATCGCGCAATTCTTGAGTCGAGCGCTCCGGGCGAGGACTTTATCTACACGAGCCCCGACGCCGCCACGCGCGAGCAGGTCGCCGATGCCGACGTGATCCTGGGCAACATCGACCCTAGCATGCTCACGGCATGCGAGCATCTCCAGCTGTTGCAATTGCAGACCGCCGGCTATGACGACTACCTTGCCGCCGGCACCGTGCCAGCCGACGCTAAGCTTTCCTGCTCGGTGGGCGCCTACGGCCAGGCTGTGAGCGAGCACATGTTTGCCATGGTGCTGTCTATGATGAAGCGTCTGCCCGGCTATCACGATCTGCAGCGTGAGCATCGCTGGAAGGATTTGGGGCCGGTTACCTCGCTCAAAAACGCCAACGTGCTGGTGCTGGGCGCGGGCGATATCGGCGGCCACTTTGCCACGCTCTGCCGTGGCATGGGTGCGCACGTCCGCGGCATCAAGCGCCATCCGCTCGTCTACCCCATTGTGTTTGAGGACATGGACGGCATGGATGCCCTGTCTGAGCGCTTGGCGGAGGCAGACGTCGTCGCATCTTTTATGCCGAGCACACCCGAGACCCGCGGCCTGGCGAACGCCGAGTTCTTCGCCGCGATGAAACCGGGCGCCTTCTTTGCCAACGGCGGCCGCGGCGCCCTTGTGGTCGCCCACGCCTTGGTTTCCGCCGTGGTGTCGGGCCATCT
>NZ_JBCOIL010000030.1:24142-29039 GCF_040926265.1 Collinsella aerofaciens
GCATACGAGATAACGTTAGGTCTCGTGGGCTCGGAGATGTGTATAAGAGACAGACCTTGTGGTCGCCGACGACTTGGTTGCCGCCTTGGAGTCGGGACATCTCGCCGGCGCCGCGGTCGACGTCACCGACCCCGAACCGTTGCCTGAGACAAGCCCACTGTGGGATGCGCCTAATATGCTCATCACGCCACACGTCTCCGGCTGGTTCCACCTGGCAGCCACGCTCAACAATGTGGTCGACATTGCCGCGGAGAATCTGCGTCACCTGCAAGCCGGCGAGACCCTGCGCTGTTGGATTGAGCATTAGGTTGTTCCGGCGTTTTACCAAACGCCGGAACCCCTCGACGCTGCGCGCCGCCCAGAGCGACAATTTGTCATTCAAAAGGCGAGGCATGACCAGAAGGTCAATACCTCGCCTTTTTCATGCCAACTTGTTCGCTCTGGACATCGCTCGCTGACGTTTGCTCAACCTGCGGTGTCATAACAATTCTGTCCAGCTGTTGGCATTGCGGCATTTGCCCAGATAAAACCTGCCAAAGTAAACCTGTCCCTTTTTGGCAGATTTTAGAGTTCCACACTTTCGGCGCCGTTGATGGTTAGGTTGCGCTCGTAGAAGGCGGTGAGAGCGCGGATGGCGTACATCACGTCGCGCACGCCGCCGGTCTCGTAGCTCGAGTGCATGGCAAGCTGCGGCAGGCCCACGTCAACGGCATGCATGCTCGCCTGCATGTTCGACAGGTTGCCCAGGGTCGAACCGCCCGCCATATCGCTCTTGTTGGCGAAGGCCTGCGTGGGCACGTCGGCGTCATCGCAGATGGCTTGGAACACCGCGCGGCTAAAGGCATCGGTGCAGTAGTGCTGGTTGGCGGCTTCCTTGATGACAATACCGCCGTTGAGTACGACCTGGTTGCGAACATCGCACTTCTCGGCGTGGTTGGGGTGCACGGCATGCGCGTTGTCGCAGCTCACGAGCATCGAGGCGGCAAGGGCGCGATGGTACGACTCGTCGTCAAAGCCCAGTGATCCGTTAATGCGGCGCAGCGCGTCGGCCAAGAACGTCGACATGGCTCCTTGCTTGGTCTCGGAGCCAACCTCCTCGTTATCGAAGCAGCAGAAGACCGAAACGTCGCGCGCGTTCTCGGCACCCAAAAATGCCTGCAGCGAGGTGTAGGCGCAGGCCAGGTCGTCGAGCTTGGGCGTCGAGATAAACTCGTCGGCCCAGCCCCAAATGCGCGCATCCTGACGATTGACCAGGAACAGATCGCGGCCCAAAATTTGCTCGGGCTCAACGTCCAGCTCATCGGCAATCAGAGCGTCAAAATCTCCCTGCTTGAGTTCACCGGCGCTGATGAGCGGGCACAGGTCAACGGCTCGGTTGGGAGCAAAGCTCTCGTTAACGCCACGGTTCATATGGATGGCAAGGCTCGGAATAATGGCAACCTCGCGCTCGATGGCAAGCAGGCGGCTCTCAATACGGTCGCCCTCGCGCACCAGCACGCGGCCCGCGAGCGCCAGTGGACGATCGAACCAGGTGTAGTCGATCATGCCGCCGTAGGCCTCGGTGTTCAGACGCAGCGTCTCGCCTGCGCCGTCGAGCTCGGGCACAGCCTTGACCTTAAACGTCGGCGAATCGCTGTGCGACGCCGTGAGCTGAAAATGATAGTCGCCGGCAACGCCGTCCTCGCCCCACGTAGCAGCCAGGTCCTCGCCCACCTTAAAGGCAACGACGCTCGAGGTGTTGCGCTGCGTGTAATAACGCCCGCCCGGCTCGATGTCCCATGCCGCGTTCTCGGGCAGGTAGGTAAAGCCCGCCTCGTCGAGCTCGGCCATAATGGTCGCCGCCGTATGAAACATGCTGGGGCATGCCTCGATAAAGTCGATAAGGTCGTTGGCGGCCTCGATATCGTCGGCCGTCACGTGCGCGCGCTCGGGCGTTTCCTGATCCGTCATGCTCTCCCCTTTCGCTGGGTTGATGGTCCCCTCCAGCATACCCCGCCACGCCAGCGCCGCACTCTTCATTCCGTGCTTAATTCCGCGCCGCTCACCAACTTGAGCCATCATGCCCGCGTTCCTTTTGCGACAATTGCGCTAACAGGACGAGAGGAGTCGTCATGAAGCCACGTAACATTGCCATCGCCTGCGGTGTCGCGGGAGTCGCCGTCGGCCTTGCCGCTGCCACCGGTATCGTTTATCACAAGCAAATCAAGTCCGCCGCGTCGCTCAAACGCTTGACCGGCTACGCGGATGGCTATGACCTGTACGCAATCGACATCGCCTACGACTACGATCTTGATCGCATCATCGCCGCTGGCGTGCGCGACGACCAGGCCTACATCGATGCCGTGGTGGCGCAGGTGCTGCCCGGTGTGCCGGCACATGTCCAGGCGCCCCAGTTTGCCTGCAGCGCTTTTGTCGCCGTAGATGCCGAAGGCCGCGTGCGCACCGGTCGCAATTACGACTTTAAGGACGACACCTCGGCGCTGCTGGTGCGCAATCACCCACGCGGCGGCTATGCTTCCATCGGGTTTGCCGCCCTCAATAACCTGGGCGCCAACACTCCGCTTGACTCCATCACCGGACGCGCCGCGGCGTTGATGGGCCCGTTTGCCCAGCTCGACGGTGTTAATGAATGCGGCGTGTCCATTGCCGTACTCACCCTGGATTCCAAGCCCTGTGACCAGGACACGCAACGCCCCGCCATCAATACCTCGCTCGCCATCCGCCTGGTGCTCGACCGTGCCGCCACCACGCAAGAAGCTGTCGACCTGCTTTCCGCCTACGACATGCACGCTATGGCAGGACGCGATTACCACTTCTTTATCAACGACGCCGCCGGTGACGCGCGCGTAGTAGAGTGGGATCCGCGCGATCCGGACCGCGCTTTCAAAGCGACTCCTGTACGCCAGGTTACGAACTTCTATGCCTGCTATGGCGACGAAGTGCTGCCCAACCAAAAGAATGGCGAGCTGGGCCATGGTAAAGAGCGCGCCGTCGCAATCGCCGATGTCCTTGACGCCCATGTCGGTGCCCAGAACGAGGCAGTCGCTTGGAAGGCCCTACGCGCTGCGGCGCAAGAGCCCAATCCGGAAGACATCACCAGCAACACGCAGTGGTCGGTCGTCTTTGACAACACCGAGCCCGCTGCCGCCATCACGCTGCGCCGCCACTGGGGCGACATCGATGCCTTCGCGCTGTAAGGAGCTGGCACCGTCGTCCTTACGCTGGCCTGACGTTGCTTACATTTCCATACATTTGAGCTAACACGTTTTACCCCCGTATCAACAGTGTGCGGGGGTAAACTTATGCGCATGTTATAACTTGCCCGGAAGGATTCACCATGCTTAGAATCGGTCTTCTTACTAGTGGCGGCGACTGCCAGGCGCTCAACGCCACCATGCGCGGCATTGTCAAAACGCTTATGACCAATAGCGAAGAGCCTATCGAGATTTATGGCTTTGAGGACGGCTATCAGGGCCTTATCTACAGCAGGTTCCGCGTCATGACGCCCGCCGATTTTAGCGGCATCCTCACCCGCGGCGGCACCATCCTGGGCACGAGCCGCACACCGTTCAAGCGTCTGGATACCCCCGAGGCCGATGGTGTCGAGAAGGTGCCGGCGATGGTCCACACCTATCATAAGCTGCAGCTCGACTGCCTGTTTATGCTGGGCGGTAACGGCTCCACCAAGACCGCCAACCGCCTGCGCGAAGAGGGCCTCAACGTTATCGCGCTGCCCAAGACCATCGATAACGACACCTGGGGCACCGAGCTGACGTTTGGCTTTACGAGCGCCATCGACGTCGCCACCAAGTGCATCGACGACATCCACACTACCGCCTCGAGTCACGGCCGCGTGTTCGTTATCGAGATCATGGGCCACAAGGTTGGCTGGATCCCGCTGTACGCCGGCGTCGCGGGCGGCGCGGATGTCATCTTGATTCCCGAGATTCCCTACGACATGGACCAGGTCATCAAGACCATTGAGCATCGCATGGAGACCGGCAGCCGCTTTACCATCGTGGCCGTCGCCGAGGGCGCTATTTCCAAGGAGGACGCGGCGCTGTCCAAGAAGGAGTACAAGAAGAAGCTCGCCGAGCGCACGAGCCCGTCAATCGTCTACGACATCGCCAAGGAGATCGAGGCCAAGACCGGTCGCGAGACCCGCGTCGCCATCCCAGGTCACACGCAGCGCGGCGGCCAGCCCGACGCCCAGGACCGCATCTTTGCGACTCAGTGCGGCGTCGAGGCAGCGCTCGGCTGCCTGCGTGGCGAGTTTGGCTACATGATTGCCTTGCGCGACGGCAAGATGTGCCACATGCCGCTCGAGGAGGTCGCCGGCAAGCTCAAATATGTCGACCCCCAGAGCGATCTTGTGCGCGAGGCCAAGGCGCTGGGCATCAGCTTCGGCGACGAATAGCCTCGGCTGGAACCGCCCCATCGGAGGCCCCAGGGCTTACCTCCCAAATCGTCCTCGGACATGTCGGGACCCCGCTGCGCGCTTCGCGCGGCGGGGTCCTTCCGTCCTGCGGAAAGATTTGGGAGGTAAGCCCTGGGGTCTCCTGCGGCAACTAGGGAGGCCGAGGCCATTCGTCTTCTTGCTGCGGGTGCCTGACCTGAAATTCAATTGCGGTGAAATAGTTCCTGCTTAGCCCGCAAATGGCTGAATTTAGGAACTATTCCACCGCAACTTACGAATGATCGGAGCAGCTACAGCACAAGCGTCGGCGTTCGTTTGATGGTCCGCCACGAAAAGGGGCCATCTACTACGTTTAACTCGATGGGGCCAATCATGACCGCCTTTTTCGAAAATCGACAGGCCTTCTACCTGCACTGATAATTGTTCTCGGGGGAAGCGGGCACTGCGGGGCGCGGCGACAGCGCGCGATTTCCGCGTCGC
>NZ_JBCOIL010000031.1:0-28306 GCF_040926265.1 Collinsella aerofaciens
CCGTTTGTCTCCACCCGCGTAGCGGGTGGTTTAAAGCTGGCCGCTGCGCGGCCAGCAGACTAAAGTCTTAAACAAAAGGGACGGCCGAGAACGAGTCTCGGCCGTCCCTTTGCGGTATGCCCCAGCAAATACAGCTGTTTTAGCTACTCGACCTGCCTACCCTTTTTGGTGTGCTTGGACGGAGCACTCAGAAAGCGGCCCGTCAAATAGTTCGCCGGGCCGGAAATATCAATCCCCAGCAGCACATGCCCCAGCCACAGAAACGCCGCGAGCACCAGCAATGGAATCACGCACGAGGTCACGATCATCACGATGACGCCTTCGATGAGATCGGTCACCTGCTGCACAATCTCATCGGTCATCTGCTTGGCGCCGCTGGTCACCGACGTGACAAGACCCGAGGCGCCGTCGGCAAGCTGCTCAAGCACGTTCTTGGACTCTGTGGACTCGGCCTTTTTCTTGCTTGCCTTGGAGTTATCACTATCTTCCGCACTCGCAGCGTCAGTCGCCTTTTGCTCAGCCGCTTCGATGCTCACTCGATACGTTTCGTCGACCTTTTGCGACACCCATACACTTGCAGGCACCAACGCCATGCCGATCATGGCGACCACCAGCACGCGCGTCGCCACGCGACGAAGGACGGCGCTGGTGCTCCAGCGTCCGTGAATGCCAAGCGACACCGCGAAGAGTACGAACGAGAACGGGATCAGGATGCCCAGACCAACCGACCACAAAATCGTAAGCAAATATTTCTCGAGGTATAGCACGGCAAGCACGATGCCCAAGTTACCCGAAAGCTGTGCGAGCTGCTCGGCAACCGGCGTTCCCGTATCGCCCGGCAGCGCAGTGATGCCCGCAGACAGCGCCACGCACGAGGTCGTGAGCGCCAGTACGTTACCTTTCTTTTGATCGATGACCTCGATGGTGGAGTCCCAAGTTTTGGTATCGGCGAAATGCGGACGGGCCACAAAGCCCGACAGCAACGCCAGCACCACAAGGGCAACGATGATACCGATCTGCAGCTTTTTGTTTGCGCACACGACATCGGACAGGCTGGGCTGCAGCTCTGTTACCGTCGTGTGCTCGGTTATCTGGACAGGACGCCCATGAGCCATCTCGTTCGCGTCTCTCTTTTGAATCGATCCGTTGTCCGGCATTTGGATACCTCCTCATTCCGGCCTGTATTGCGGATGGAAGTATACCCACCCAGCGAAAAACCGAACGGCAAGACGAACGGAGCGCACCAAGACTGTCCCCAATGCCTAGTCGTTTAAGAACGCCCCAATGACTATCTCCGGATGAGTTGCGGTGGAATAGGGATTGTTTTGCGCCCGCCGGCCCCTATTCAGTCCCTATTTCACCGCAACTTGGAGGAGGACAGAAAAAGCCCTGCCGCGGGTAGCGGCAGAGCTTTTGGAAGGGGACTTGGTTGTGAGGGCTCGTTAGGCGAGCTTGGCCTCGAGCTCGGCGATGCGCTTGTAGGCATCGATGGTAAAGCGGGTCTGCTTCTCCAGGATCATAGTGGTCATGAGGGTATCCTGAGCGTGAGCCATGATGAAGGTCATCTCCATCTCGCCACCGCCGGCCTCCTGCGAAAGCAGCTTGGTCTGCGTGTCGTGAGCGCCGATAAGTGCATCGCTGGCATCCTTGTGCAGTTGCTCGGCCTTCTCAAAATCACCCTCGCGAGCAGCATCGAGCGCTGCAAGCAGATCGGTCTGGGCGTCACCTGCGTATGCGACAATCTCGAATCCAACCATCGAGATTTCTTCTTTGGTTGCCATATTGCGTTCCTTTCACATATGAACCAACGGAGAGCATCGCGTCCGGGCATACGCGCTGCGCTGTGTATGACAGAAACAATAACATTCAAACAAAAAGGAACAATGCAAACCGTTATTTCGAGCCGTGAACGGTCTTTTTTCGCCCGTGAACGGTTTCCAAACCATTTCGAACAATATCAAACATGATTAGCGGAAACCCAAACAGGACCGCACCCTAACGCAAATCGCGTACCGTATCGCCCTTCACGAGCACGCCGGGGATCAGCATGTGCTCCACGCCAGACACAACGCCCTCGGCGCCGGCGATCTTGTCGACCGCCCACATGCCGACGCGCCTGTTGTCAAAGCGCACGGTGGCCAGGCGACGATCGGGCACGATGTCGCCCAGACTGTCATCAACACCCACCACACTCACGTCCTCGGGCACGTGCTTTCCGCGCGACTCGAGTCCGCGAATGCAGCCGTAGGCCATGGCGTCGTTAGAAGCATAAATGGCCGTACAGGTCGGATCGTCCGCCAGAGCCTGACCGGCAGCATACCCGCTCTGTGCCGTCCAATCGCCACGAACGAGTCGCGGCGGCTCAATACCATGTGCGTGCAATGTCTCGCGCCAGCCTTCCTCGCGCTGCATGCCCGAAAGCGAGCGCTCGGGACACGAGATGAAATGCACGGTCTTGTGCCCCTGCCTCAGCAAGTACTCGACAACCTGGCGCGAGCAATCGAACTGGTCGTTATCGACCGTTGAACAGAGCGGGTGCTCCAACATCGTAACGAGCACTGTCTGCATGCCGGGCAGTGGCTCGAAGGTTCCAAAGTCCGCCGGCATGCGATTCATGATCACGACCATGCCATCCACCGGCAGTGCGCTCATGCGCGACGATGCGCTCTCGAGGGTATACGGATGCCCATCTACTTTCGTGAGGGTAATGGCGTATCCGTGCTTATCGGCGGCGGCAGCAAAGCCCTCCATACGGTCGAGGTTGCCTGTACCGGTAATGTTGAACATGGCGACGCCGACGGTCTTAAACTTGCCACGGCGCAGCGATCGACCGGCAAAATTGGGGCGATACCCCAGCTCGCGCATGGCGGCACGCACGCGCTCCTTGGTCTCGGGGCGCACGCTGGGTGAATCGTGCACCGTACGCGAGACTGTCTGCTCCGAGACGCCCGCGAGACGCGCCACGTCCTTAACGGAAACCGATTTTTTAACAGCGGCCATTGGTCGATCTTTCCGTGTCAACGATGCCATTGACGGCATCCTGCGCAGTCATATTAAACGCCTTCAAGTATATCTAACGCCGCCTCTGCAATACGCTTACCACCCAAAACCTACCGTTCACCGACATTTCTGCTTCCCCAAACGGCTTTTGTCGCCCAAATGTTAACGTTGCCATTGTGCAAACACAGAGCCACCGGGCGGCTCAAACGTTTACGCACAAAGAATCGACGGTTCGCAGGCACAGGAACCACCGGTTCGCGTCTTTTTTTGTGTCGCAAAATGGCAACGTCAACATTTTGGCAACCGAACGTCAAAAGCTACCATCGTTGCTAACCCACCGACTCTTAGGAGCTTTGCATGGAGCAACTCATCGCCACTATCGAAAAGGGCCAGCCCTTTTTCAACGCGATCGCCCGCAACAAGTACCTCAAGGCGATCCGCGACGGTTTTATCTCCGTCATCCCCATCATCATCTTCTCGTCCATCTTCTGCCTCGTAGCCTCGGTCCCCAACATCTGGGGTTTCTACTGGCCCGATGACATCAACAACGCCCTGTGGAAGTGCTACAACTACTCCATGGGCATCCTGGCAATCGCCTGTGCCGCCACCACCGCCAAGCACTTCGCCGACGCTCAGAACCGCGACCTGCCCAAGAACAACCAGATCAACTTTATCTCATGCATGTGCGCGGCCATCATCGGCTTCTTGCTCCTTTCGAGCGACACCATCGCCACGGACGCCGCCAGCGGCTTCAACACCACCTACCTTGGTTCCAAGGGCCTGCTGACTGCCTTCATCGCTGCGTTTGTGACCGGCATCATCTACAAGTTCTTTATCAAGCGCAACATCACCGTCAAGATGCCCGAGCAGGTTCCGCCCAACATCTCGCAGACCTTTAAGGACATCATCCCCTTCTCCGTCTGCATCACCGTCTTTTGGGTCTTTGACATCGTCTTCCGCGCTGCCTTTGGCTTCTGCTTTGCCCAGGGCGTCATCCAGGTGTTCCAGCCCCTGTTCACCGCTGCCGACGGCTATATCGGTCTCGCTGTGATCTACGGCGCCATGAGCCTGTTCTGGTTCGTCGGCGTCCACGGCCCCTCGATCGTCGAGCCCGCCATCGCCGCCGCCCTCGTTGCCAACATGACCGACAACCTAGCTGCGTTCCAGGCTGGCCAGCACGCTTCCGCTGTCCTGACCCAGGGTGCCCAGTACTTCGTCGTCTGCATGGGCGGCACCGGCGCCACGCTCGTCCTGGTCTTTATGTTCTGCTTCCTGGCCAAGTCTCAGGAGATGCGCGCCGTCGGTAAGGCCGCCATCGTCCCCGTCTGCTTTGCCGTCAACGAGCCGCTGCTGTTCGCCGCGCCCATCGTGCTCAACCCCGTCTTCTTTGTCCCGTTTGTCTTTGCCCCGATCGCCAACATCTGGATCCTCAAGATCTTTATCGACTTCTTGGGCATGAACGGCTTTATGTACACCCTGCCTTGGACCGTCCCCGGCCCCATCGGCACCATCATGGGCCTGGGCTTCCAGCCGCTCGCCTTTGTGATGCTCGCCCTTATCCTGGTCGTCGACTTCGTTCTGTACTACCCGTTCTTCCGTGCCTACGACGCCCAGAAGTGCGCCGAGGAGGCCGAGATTTCCCAGGAGGAGCTCGCCGCCAAGAACGCCGAGAAGGCCGCCAAGCTCAACGATGCCTTCCAGGGCAAGGCCGATGCCAAGAGCGTTGCCGCCGGCGCTGCTGCCGAGGCCGTGAAGGCCGACGCTCCCGCCGTTGTCGCCACTGAGACAACGGCCGCCAGTGACCTCAACGGCAAGCGCGTGCTCGTGCTCTGCCAGGGTGGCGGCACCTCGGGCCTGCTCGCCAACGCGCTGGCCAAGGCCGCCAAGGAGCGCGGCATCAATCTTGAGACCGCTGCCGAGGCATATGGTAACCACGTCGACATGCTCCCCGACTTTGACCTGGTCGTCCTGGCCCCGCAGGCTGCCAGCTACTTGGCCGACCTGCAGAAGGACTGCGAGCGCGTGGGCAACAAGTGCGTCGCCTGTCGCGGTAAGCAGTACATCGAGCTCTCCCAGAACGGCGATAAGTCTCTCGCCTTCGTCTCCGAGCAGCTTTCGAAGTAAGTAACGCTCAGGGCCAGCCGACCATCCAAGACCGGCTGGTCCTTCGATTTAAACGATTGGATCATCATGTCCGTTAACCCCGCTAGCGTCACCAACCCGCCTGCGCAGTTTCCCGAGGGCTTTGTCTTTGGCGGCGCCACTGCTGCTTACCAGGTAGAGGGCGAGACCCGCACCCACGGTAAGGGCAAAGTCGCCTGGGACGACTTCTTGGAGGCCCAGGGGCGCTTTTCCCCCGATCCCGCTTCGGACTTCTACAACCAGTACCCCGTCGACTTGGAGCTGTGCGAGGAGTTCGGTATCAACGGCATCCGCCTCTCCATCGCCTGGAGCCGCATCTTCCCCAACGGTACCGGCGAAATCAACCCCGAGGGTGTCCAGTTCTACCACGACCTCTTCGCCGAGTGCCACAAGCACCACGTTGAGCCGTTTGTCACGCTGCATCACTTCGATACGCCGCTGCCCCTCTTTGAGAAGGGCGACTTCCTCAACCGCGAGACCATCGACGCCTTTGTGGACTTTGCCACCTTCTGCTTTAAGGAGTACGCCGACCAGGTGACCTACTGGTTCACCTTTAACGAGATCTGGGCCGACGCCTCCAACACCTACATCGAGGGCACCTTCCCCGGTGGCGTCAAGGCGCATCTGGCCGAGGCTTTCCAGTGCGAGCACAACATGATGCTCGCCCACGCCAAGGCCGTGCTGGCCTTCCACAACGGCGGCTTTAAGGGCAAGATCGGCGTCATCCAGTCGCTGGAGTTTAAGTATCCGCTCAACGAGAACGACCCCGCCGACATCAAAGCCGCCAACAACGAGCACGTGCTGCAGAACCAGTTCTTGCTCGACGCCACCTTCCGCGGCGACTACGCGCCCGACACCCTCGAGTGCGCCAACCGCTTGGCTGCCGTCTCGGGCGGCACCATCGAGATCCTAGACGAGGATCTGGAAATCATGCGCGAGGCCGCGCTCTACAACGACTACCTGGGCGTTAACAACTACCAGTGCCGCTTCTTGAAGGCCTACGATGGCGAGAACGACCTGCACCACAACGGTACGGGCGAGAAGGGCACTGGCCGCTGGCGCGTTAAGGGCATTGGCGAGCATGTGAACAAGCCCGGCGTCCCCACCACCGACTGGGACTGGATCATCTATCCCGAGGGCCTGTTCGATCTGCTCGTCTACATTAAGCAGCGCTACCCCAACTACAAGCAGATCTTCATCACCGAGAACGGCATGGGCTACAAGGACCCCTACAAGGACGGTTTTGTGGACGATCAGCCGCGCATCGACTACATCGAGCAGCACCTGCGCTGGTTGCTCAAGGCCATGGAGGTGGGCGTCAACGTGGGCGGCTACTTCCTGTGGAGCCTGCAGGATCAGTTTTCCTGGACCAATGGCTACAACAAGCGCTATGGCTTCTTCTACGTTGACTTTGAAACCCAGAAGCGCACGCCCAAGGCAAGCGCATACTGGTATAAGCACGTGGCGCAGACCCGTCGTCTGGACTAGCGGCTGGCGGGGTCGCCTGCCCACATAACCTGTCCCCATTTCTCAGCCGGGGGCGGCACGTCACACGGCGCGCCGCCCCCGGCCTTTTTTGGGCGGTTCGGGGGCCGCTTGTCTCAATCTGTAACATCTAGCCGAGTTTTTGGGTCCAAGCTGTTACAGATTGAGACGAACAGGATTGCTCTTTCCGAAGAATCTAAATCTGTAACACGTAGCCCGCTTTTGACCGTCTACCTGTTACAAATCGAGACAGACGGAGTAGGACCTAACCCCGTATGTCCCTAACAGTCGAGCGTTCGACCAGCGTGCTCGGCACATGAATCGCCTCGATAGACGAGCTCTCTCCAATCGCCGCCTCAAACGCAAGCTTACCGACACCGCGCAAATCAAATCGCAGCGTCGTCAGCCGATTGTGAGGAACAAGTCCCTCGAGTGCGTCGTCGATACCAACCACGCTCACGTCGTCGGGCACGGACAGGCCCGCGTTCTCGAGCGCGGCGATAACGCCCAGCGCCATCTGGTCATTTGCCGCAAGCACGGCAGTCGGCGTCTGCGACCCGCCGGCAAGCACCTCGGCCGCAATCCGCTCGCCCATGGCGTACCCACTGTCCGCACTCCAATCGCCACGCAGCATCGGAGCGGCATCGACATGAGCACGACCCAGCGTATCGCGCCAACCGGCCTCACGAAAACGCGAGGAAATCGAGTTTTCCGGACCCGCCACAAACCGCATATTCGAGTGACCATGTTCCAGCAGATAATTGGTCAACAGCTCGCACGAACCATACTGGTCGGAGTCGATCGTCGTGCAGCGCGGATGCGCATACATGGACAGGATGACCGTTCGCACTCCCGGCTGGGGAACAAACTCCTCAAAATCGGGAGCCATGCGGTTCATGTTGAGAATCATGCCGTCGACGGGTCGCTCGACCATGCGGCGCGAGGCATCGGCAAGTGCATAGGGCTTGTCGCCGCCCATCTCGATCACAGTGACGGCAAAATCATGCTCGCGCGCCGCTTGCATGATACCCTCGAGCGTCGCCAGGTTACCGACACGTGTGATGTTGTACATGCACAGGCCAATAGAACGATACGACCCGCCGCGCAACGCCGCTCCAGCAAAATTGGGACGAAAGCCCAGCTCTTCCATGGCGGCCAGCACACGCTTGCGCGTCTTTTCCGTCACGTTGGGCATACCGTTGACCACGCGAGACACAGTCTGGCGGCTCACGCCAGCGAGCGCCGCAACCTCTGCCGCGCTCGCCGAACGACCATTCCTTGTCTGCTGATCCATGCCTTCCACGCTAACCTGCTTCCCAACTATTCCCCGCGCCCATGGCGCATCGTACATACATTGATAACGTGCTCATGATACCCGAGCCATATACCACAACATGAAAACTTCTGTCAATCAAAACCGCTTACCGAACAAATACAACCGTTCGCAGCTGTTTGAAGTTGTTTTGTTTCTATACATCCCAGCCGGATGTTAACGTGCTCATTATCAAATGTTCACGTGCTCATTTTGGTTCTAATCATTTTAAGATAGTGTTTATCGGGCTTTTTCACCGCTGAACGCTAACCAGGGAGCCTCCTGAGCGCAAACGCACAATATCGAACAGCGAGACGAGAGGATGTATGCATATGTCTTTGCTAAACCGCGTACAGCAGCTGCCGAAGGGCTTTGTTTGGGGCGCCGCAACCGCCGCGTACCAAACGGAAGGTTCCACGAAGGTGGCAGGCAAGGGTAAGACCATGTGGGACGATTACCTTGTCGCCCAGGGTCGCTTTTTGCCCGACCCGGCCAGTGATTTCTACAACCGCTACGAGGAGGATATCCGCCTTTCTGCCGAGCATGGACTCAACGCCATTCGTGTGTCCATCGCCTGGACCCGCATCTTCCCCAACGGCGACGATGCCGAACCCCTCGCCGAGGGCGTTAAGCACTACCACGAGCTGTTCGCCTGCTGCAAAAAGTATGGCGTCGAGCCCTATGTGTCCCTGCATCACTTTGACTCCCCCGCCGCCCTGTTCAACCAGGGCGACTGGCTCAACCGCAAGACCGTCGACGCCTATGTGCGCTATGCCGAGTTCTGCTTCCGCGAGTTCCGCGAGGTCAAGAATTGGTTCACCATCAACGAGCTCATCAGCCTCTCGCACTCCCAATACATCCAAGGCAACTTCCCGCCCAACCATCACTTTGATGTGACGAGCGGCATCCAGAGCCAGCACAACGAGCTCGTTGCCCACGCCCGCGCCGTCAACCTGTATAAGGATCTTGACGAGACCGAGCACCTGGGCGGACGCATTGGCATGGTCAACGTCCTGACGCCGGCATATCCTGCCACCGACTCGCCCGCCGACCAGCACGCCGCCGACCTGTACAACGCCTTCTACACCGACTTCATCATGGACGGCGCCTTCCTGGGTCACTACTCCGCGCGCACCCTCTCACTCATCAACGAGATTCTGCGTGCCAACAACGCCACGCTTACGGTTGAGGACAGCGACATGGAGGAGCTCGCCAAGGCGGCGCCCCGCAACGATATGTTCGGCCTCAACTACTATCAGTCGGCGTTTATCGCCGCCTACGATGGCGAGTCCACCAACAGCTTTAACGGCACCGGAGACAAGGGCACCTCGTGCTTTAAGTTTAAGGGCGTCGGGCAGCAGGTCGATATGCCGGGTATCCCCACCACCGACTGGGATTGGCTCATCTACCCGCAAGGCCTCTACGACACGCTCAAGCACATCAGCGCCACCTATCCCAACCTCCCCGTCATCTATATCACCGAAAACGGCCTGGGCCACAAGGACCCCGAGCCCGACGCAAACGGCATCGTCGCCGATCCCGAGCGCATCGACTTTGTCGACCAGCACATGGAGAAGGTGCTCCAGGCGCGCGCCGAGGGCGTCGACGTCCAGGGCTACTTTATCTGGAGCCTGCAGGACCAGTTCTCGTGGGCCAACGGCTATAACAAGCGCTACGGCCTGTTCTACATCGACTTCGACACGCAAAAACGCTACATCAAGCAGTCGGCACTCTGGTACAAGGAGCTCGCCGACACTATGGCGGACGCGCAGTAGCGCATCGCCTCGCTTTCCCCCGAGAAGGGAGCGGCCCTATGCGATACAAACCCAGCCGCTCCCCTCTCTCCCCCTGGGACCGACCCCGCCTGCACCCGGGCTTTTAGCAAGCGGGAGACCATATAGGTTTTCAACGTCCATGCCATTAAGATTTCATGCAAAGAGGAGCGTGAACTATGGAATCGATCGTTAAGTTCTTGGAGAAAGGTCAGCCGTACTTCGACAAGGTCTCTAAGAACATCTACCTTCAGGCCATTAAAGACGGCTTTTTGGCAGCAATGCCCATCATCCTGTCTTCTTCTGTCTTCCTGCTTATTTCGACCCTGCCGGGCGTTGTCGCCACGGTCGGCGGCTTTACGCTGCCCGACTGGTGGAACGTCGACGTCGTGAACTTCTGCAACAAGGTTTACAACTTCACGATGGGCGTCGTGGGCATCATGGTCGCCGGCACCACCGCAAGCGCGCTGACCGGCTCCAAGAACCGCCGCATGCCTGCCGGCAAGGCCATCAACGCCACGAGCACCATGGTCGCCGCCATGTGCGCTATGCTCATCTTGGCCGTTACCCAGACGAGTGCCAAGATCGACGGCGCCGATGTCTCGGTGTTCTTTACCGACAACATGGGCACCAAGGGCCTGCTGAGCTCCTTTGTCGCCGCATTTGCCACGGTCAACATCTATGCCTTCTGCATTAAGCGAGACATCACCATCAAGCTGCCCAAAGAAGTCCCCGGCGCCATCGCCCAGAACTTCCGCGACATCTTCGCCTTCAGCTTCTCCATCCTGTTTGTCGCCGTCATCGACGTTATCTGCCGCACCTGCTTGGCCGTCCCGTTTGCCAACGTCATCTCCACGCTGGTGAGCCCGCTGTTCGCCGCTGCCGATTCCTACGCCGGCCTCGCCCTCATCTGGTTCATGATCCCGCTGTTCTGGTTCATGGGCATCCACGGCCCCTCGGTCGTTAAGCCTGCCCTCAACGCCGCGCTGTTTGGCAACATCACCACCAACCTCGCCACGCTGCAGGCCGGCGGTCACCCCGCCCTCGCCCTGACCGAAAACTTCGGTAACTACATCGGCGAACTCGGCGGCACCGGCGCCACGTTCATTGTCCCGATCATCTTCCTGCTCTTTATGCGCTCCAAGCAGCTCAAGGCCGTCGGCAAAGCCTCTGTCGTGCCCGTGATGTTCGCCGTCAACGAGCCGCTGCTGTTCGCCGCGCCCATCATCCTCAACCCGTACTTCCTGATCCCGTTCCTGTTTGCCCCCGTGGCCAACGTCCTCATTGGTAAGTTCTTCATCGACTTTTTGGGCATGAACGGCTTTATCTATGCCATGCCGTGGGCACTCCCCGGACCGATCGGCACCTTCATCGACACCAACTTCCAGCCGATCTCTCTGGTCCTGGTTGTCGTCCTGCTGGTCGTTGACTTCTTGATCTACTACCCGTTCTGCAAGGCCTACGACAACGTCCTGTGCAAGCAGGAGGCCGAGACCCTGGCCGAAGAAGAGGCCGAGGAGACCAAGGCCGTCAAGACCGCTGCCGCCCCCGCCGTTGAGGCTCCTGTTGTCGAGACCGCTTCTGCCACCGAGGCCTCCGCAGCTCCGTCCGCCCTTAGGGGCAAGGATCTGAGGGTTCTGGTTCTGTGCGCTGGCGCCGGCACCTCTGCACTGCTCGCCAACGCGCTTAAGGAAGGCGCCGACGAGCTGGGCATCGACATTACCTCCAACGCCGGTGCCTACGGCAGCCACTACGCCATCATGGACCAGTACAACGTCATCGTCCTGGCTCCGCAGGTTCGCACCTATTACAACGAGATGAAGGCCGACACCGACCGCCTGGGCATCACGCTGCTGTCGCCCAAGGGCAAACAGTACATCGACCTCACTAAGGATCCCAAGGGTGCCGTCGCCTGGATCGAGGAAAACCTCGAGGCATAAGACGCTGACACCACCTGCCGCTTGCAGACAATAAATGGCCCGTGCATCGATGTGTGATGCGCGGGCCATTTTGTTTAGACCGCACCCGTCCTCCTGTTCATCTCAATCTGTAACATCTAGCCGAGTTTTTCGGTCCTAGCTGTTACAGATCGAGATGAACAGAACGCCCGAGCAGAAATATCTCAATCTGTAATGTTTAGCCGAGTTTTTGGGTCCTAGCTGTTACAGATTGAGACAAACGGAATAGGCCGAGCACGTCTACGCCCGCAAGTCCTTTACGCTGGAACGCTCGACCAACACGCCCGAGACGAGCGTACGGCTTCTGGAGCTCGGGGCTTCCAGACCCGCGACGACCTCGTTGAGCGCACGGACGCCCAGCTCGCGGTGGCGAAACTTCACCGACGTCAGAATCGAGTTGGGAATCGTCTTATAGAGCTCATCGTCGAAGCCGATCACGGACACATCATTGGGCACACTGAGCCCTTTGTCACGCAGAGCCATCATCACGCCGTTTGCCATGCAGTCGTTAGCAGCGAGGACCGCCGTGCAATCGGGCTTATCGGCAAGCACAAGGCCCGCGGCATAGCCACTATCCGCATTCCAATCGCCTTGCAGAGGCTCGGGCGGCTCAATGCCACGCGCCTCGAGTGCCGCACGCCAACCTTTCATACGGCACTGGCTCGACAACGACTCTTTCTTACCAGAGACGAAGTACACGTTCTTGTGCCCGTGGTTCAAGAAGTACTCGCACGCCATGCGCGCGCCGCCCTCTTGGTCGTCACTGACGGTGGAGCAGGTAGGATGTTCCATTGATGTGATAATCACCGTCTTGAGGTCTTTCGGCGCCTCAAAAGTATCAAAGTCATCGACCATCTGACGCAGGTTGAAGATCATGCCGTCGACGGGAAGCTGCGACATCCTGCGCGCCGCATCGGCAAGGGTCATCTTCTCCCCCGCCCGCTTTTTGATCATCGTGAGCGCAAAGCCTCGCTCTTCGGCGGCATCGGCGATACCGTCAATCATGTCCACGGCGCCGCCCGACAAGTGGAACAGCACAACGCCGATGCACCCGTAACGGCCCAACTTGAGCGAACGAGCGGCAAAGTTGGTTCGAAATCCGAGCGCCTCCATTGCCGAATGGACCTTATCGCGTGTCGACTCTCGCACGCTATCGGGCTCGTTGATCACACGCGAAACCGTCTTGAGAGAAACACCCGCGGCAATCGCCACGTCGTTCATCGAGACGTTTTTCTTGTCCATCGTTGTCACCGCTTCTCCACTCGGTTCTCTATCGCTTGTTTTTTGCGTTCTAGCATACACTACCTGCCTGACTGATAAATCAACCGTTTACCGGACAATATCGACCACTCACCCGTATATCCTTGTTGCTCTTCCAAAAATGTCTTACGTTGTCATTAACGAAATGACAACGTTGTCATTTCATAATGCCTTCCTTAAGCAGGAAGGTTTCCGGGCAGTCCTGACCATCCATCGACGACCAGTTCCATCCACATGCATCGCGCATCAAGTAGCAAAGGAGCTCTATGGACGCCATCGTAAAGATGCTCGAAAAGCATCAACCGTTCTTTGAGAAGATCTCGAGGAACGTCTACCTCCAGGCCATCAAGGACGGATTCCTTGGGTGCATGCCCATCGTCCTCACCTCTTCGATCTTCCTGCTAATCGCCACCCTTCCCGGCGTCGTTGGCATCACGCTGCCCCAGCCGCTCATCGACTGGTGCAACAAGCTGTACAACTTCACCATGGGCGTCATGGGCATCATGGTTGCCGGCACCACCGCCAAGAACTTCACGGCTTCCATGAACCGTCGCATGCCCGCCGGCAAGGTGCTCAACGACGGCTCCACCATGGTTGCCGCCCAGTGCAGCATGCTGCTGCTCGCTGTTACGCAGTTCACCACCAAGTTCAACGGCTCCGAGCTTTCTGTCTTCGATTGCACCAGCATGGGTACGCGCGGTCTGTTCTCGGCCTATATCGCCGCGTTCATTACCGTTTGGGTTTATAAGTTCTGCGTCTCGCGCGATCTGACCATTAAGCTGCCCAAGGAGGTCCCGGGCGCCATCGCTCAGAACTTCCGCGACATTATCCCCTTCGGTGGCGCCGTCATCATCTGCGGCATCATCGATGTGGTTGTGCGCAACCTCATGGGCGTTCCGTTCTCCGAGCTGCTTATCAAACTGCTCTCCCCGCTCTTCACTGCAGCAGAGACCTACCCCGGACTCATCCTTATCCAGGCAGCCACCGCATTCTTCTGGTTCATCGGTGTCCACGGTCCTTCGATCGTCCAGCCGGGCATCGACCCCATCCGTCTTGCCAACCAGGCCGAGAACCTGCAGGTTCTGCTGGCCGGTGGTCACCCCGCCCATTCCCTCACCTTCAACATGTCGCTCGTAGGTGAGTTCGGCGGCACCGGCGCCACGTTCATCGTGCCGCTTCTGCTGATTCTCTTTATGAAGTCCAAGCAGCTCAAAGCCGTCGGTAAGGCCTCGATTGTTCCTGTTGCCTTCGCCGTCAACGAGCCGCTGCTCTTTGGCGCGCCGATGATCCTTAACCCCTACATGCTCATCCCCTTTGTTGCCGCCGGCTGCGTCAACGTGAGTGTTGCCAAGTTCTTTATCGACAATGTGGGCATGAACGGCTTCTCCTTCGTGGTGCCTTGGGCTACCCCTGCCCCCATCGGCATCTTCATCACCACGAACTTCCAGCTTATCGCCCTGGTATTTGTCGCGATCATCATCTTGCTGGACGCCATCATCTACCTGCCGTTCTTGAAGGCATACGATAAGCTGCTCTGCGACCAGGAGGCCGAGCGCGCCGCCGAGCTGGGTCTCGAGTCCGATGGTGCTGCCACCATCACCGCCAGCACCTCTGCGCCCGCTGTCGAGCAGACCGCCGCTTCCGTCGAGCCGACCGCCGCTGCCGCCGATCAGCCCGAGCCCGCCTCCGACGCATCCGCTAAGAAGGATGTCGATGGCCTGAAGGTCCTCGTCCTGTGCGCCGGCGCCGGCACCTCTGCCATGCTCGCCAACGCCATCAAGGAAGGTGCTGCGCAGACCGGAGAGAACATCGCTTCCTCCGCAGGCGCCTATGGCCAGCACACTGCCATCATGGATCAGTACGACGTTATCGTGCTCGCCCCGCAGGTTCGTAGCTACTACAACGACATGAAGGCCGACACCGATCGCCTGGGCATTAAGCTGCTCGCTCCCCGCGGTAAGGAATATATCGACCTTACTCGCGACCCCGCTGGCGCCATCAAGTGGCTCCGCGAGAACCTCGACTAGATTCCTCCCTCTGTTGGTGCCCGGATCCCCAGTTCGGGCACCCTCCCTATTCGAATCCCACAGAAAGGATGACTCATGACCAATCCCATGCAGTTCCCCGACGGCTTTGTGTTTGGCGGCGCCACCGCTGCTTACCAGGTTGAGGGCGAGACCCGTACGCACGGCAAGGGCAAAGTGCCCTGGGACGATTTCCTGGCGGCTCAGGGTCGCTTCTCCCCCGACCCCGCAAGCGATTTCTACAACAAGTATCCGGTCGATATCGACCTGTGCCAGCGCTTCGGCATCAACGGCATCCGTGTCTCCATCGCCTGGAGCCGTATCTTCCCCAGTGGCACTGGCGAGATCAACCCCGAGGGTGTCGCCTTCTATCACGAGCTTTTCGCCACCTGCAACAAAGCTGGCGTTATCCCCTATGTCACGCTCGATCACTTCGATACGCCCGAGGTCTTCTACCAGAACGGCGGCGAGGGCTTCCTGACGCGCACGACGATCGATGCCTTTGTCGAGTACGCCAAGTTCTGCTTTGCCGAGTTCACCGAGGTCAAGCACTGGTTTACCTTTAACGAGATTCCCGCGACCGCCGAGGGCAGCTTTATCGTCGGCAACTGGCCGCACGGCGAGAAGTATCGCCTGGACAAGGCCTTCCAGCTCATGCACAACATGATGGTGGCCCACGCCAAGGCTGTCGTTGCCTTCCATGAGGGCGGCTTTGAGGGCGAGATCGGCATTGTCCAGAACCTGGAGCCCAAGTATCCCCTCGATCCCAACAGCGCTGCCGACTGCGAGGCAGCTCGCATGGCCGATGTCATCAACAACCGCTGGGTACTCGACGCCACCTTCCGCGGCCACTATGCAGCTGATACCTTGGAGGCTGCGACCAAGCTGGCCCATATCGCCGGCGGCGAGCTCGACGTTCGCGACGAGGACATCGCCGCGTTGACCGCCGCGCTCCCCTACAACGATTGCCTGGGCGTCAACACCTACAAGTGCCAGTTCCTGCGTGCCGCCGAGGGCGAAAACGACATCAACCACAATGGCACCGGCGACAAGGGCTCCTCGCGCTGGTTCCTCAAGGGCGTGGGCGAGGCATGCGTGCGCGAAGGCGTTCCCACGACCGATTGGGACTGGATCATCTATCCCGAGGGCCTGTACGACCTGTTGCTCCGCATTAAGAACGATTACCCCAACTACAAGAAGATCTACATCACCGAGAACGGCATGGGCTATAAGGACGACTTCGAGGACGGCTTTATCGATGACGCCCCTCGCATCGACTATATGCGTCAGCATCTCGCATGGATCCTCAAGGCGATTGACGGCGGCGTAAACGTCGACGGCTACTTTGTGTGGTCGCTGCAGGATCAGTTCTCCTGGACCAACGGCTACAACAAGCGCTACGGCCTGTTCTACATCGACTTTGAGACCCAGAAGCGCTATCCCAAGGCGAGCGCGTACTGGTACAAGAACGTCGCGGAGACCGGCCTGCTCATGGCCTAACTTCAGCCGCGTATCCCCTGTCGGCCGCATGCGAATCCCCCACGGGTTCGCATGCGGCCTTTTTTGTTTTCGCGCGGGTCGGCAGCCGTTTGTCTAAATCTGTAACATCAAGTCGAGTTTTTTGCCTCTACCTGTTACAAATCAAGACAAACGGGAATCACTCTGCCGAAACGTCTCAATCTGTAACAGATATCTGCTCAAATCGAGTCTAGGTGTTACAGATTGAGTTTTTGATTTGGGAGGTTGAGGATGGGGGATCGCGTGCCGAAAGCATGGTCCCCGGATAAAAAAGCTCGCCGGCCAGGCCGAAGACATGGCCCACATCAAGGCAGACCTTTGCCCCTGCTCGCCCGAGCAAAAAGTCATGCCCCTCGATGCGCTCTGCCAGTCCGGCACCGAGACCCCGCAATGGCGGTGGGATGTGCTGGTCGGAGAGGGCGACCCGCTCTACTGCAAGTCCCGAGAGATCTAAGTATCCGCTGCAAGGTATAAGAACGAATTGGAGCCCTGGTACATACCGGGGCTCCTCGTGGTAGTGGCTGTCTAATGAATCTGGTGGCTAGGCCTCTTCGCCGCCACTGGATTCAGTTACCGTTTCCTCCTCACTATGTTGCGTCTCTCTCGTAGCCTCATCAACTTCTGTTGACGAATGTGCCTCTTCGTATACTTCGATGTTCGCCTTGAGAATGGTTGCACTCTGTTCAGCAAGAGCGATCTTCCTCTGGTGCTTGTCGTAGGCATACAGTCCGATTCCACCTGCGACTAGCGTGGCTACAGAACCGATTACTCCACCCTGGATTCTTCCAACGGAAATCCCGCCCGCTCTGATATTGCTGATCAGCGCCTGAGGCCCACCGAGCTCTTTCGCCAGATGCGACAATTGCGCATAGTCCCAAGTCGTCATTGCCTTTTCCTCACTTTCTTTCACTTCAGCACCGCTTCCACTGGGGTGCTCACTTTCGACAGTGCTATCATGCCATCGGTAAATAAGACGGTATATGTCCTATAATTGTCTTATCTGTTGTTAATGAGGAATGATTAAGACAATGTACGTCCGCAAAGATCGCCCTAAGGACATTTTTCCAAAGAGACTCAGCGGTTTGATGGAAAGCTATGAAATAGAAAAGGGGCGCAGAGGCATTAGCAATATCGGCCTTGCGCGTCTGCTCTATCAAAAGCGTAACGGTGCCGATGATGCCTCGCTAGCCGATGACCGCTATGCAGTGGAAAGGGAGAACGGCCGCAAGGCGATTGCGAGAAAGATCAGCCGATTTCGAAAAGGAGATCAGTTTCCTCAATGGGATGACCTCGTAGATCTGGCTGACATATTCGGAAAGCCAGTAGGTTTTCTCATCGGGGAGACCGATTGTGATACATACGAGCTCCAAGATATTGCTGACTTCCTTGGTCTCAGCGGCGAGGCTGTTCTGTCCATCGAGCGTATGACGAGAAAAGTTAGTGCGGAGTGGCTTCCGGAACAGTCTGGCGGCAACGGCGGAGACCATGAGGAATGGGAAAAATACCTCGTGAATGATATGGTCGCGAAGGCGAATGCCGAGCCAGAAGCTTGCAGGGCAGTGCTCAATCGAATGCTGACCGCAGCAGCGTTTAAAGACCTTGTGCTCTGCCTGTCTGAGGTCGTCGATGCCCAATACAATCTGCTTATGGAACGCATTGCAAGTGCGGAAATAGAACTGAGAGACGCAGACGTACTCAGTGACAACCACCCAGACTCCATCATGGGGCAAATGGCGGCAAAATCCCGATTCAGGGATGCTGCAACACGCCTGCAGGAAGCGGAAAATGCGGTGAGGTCCAGCAGGTATGCAGCTTATGAATGCCATGTCCGCATCGTTGATGAAATGTTCTCGGATATTACCCAGACTGACGCAAATACCGTAGCCAAAGAGCATGTCAAGCAGAGACAGTCAGGTAACCAGGCGTAGCCGTCGTATCGATACGGAAGTGGGTATAAACCGTCCTGCTGCTTGCATACGTGGTTCCGTTGCCGCCCGTCAGCTTGTAGCAGTTATAGAAGCACTGCGAGTCCGAAACCCCGCTCGAAGGCAGCGCCCAGGTGGCGTCGGCGTAGATCGTCACCAGCGACGAGCACCCCGAGAAGCAGTAGGTCAGGTCGGTGAGCGCAGACGGGTCGAAGCCTCGGAAGTCCAGCTCGGCGGGCGACGAGCGCGAAGCGAACGCGAACCGCACGACTTGACACCTGCGAGGTTGCCCAAACCGGAGACCACCTCCAGCGCCGTGCATGAGTAGAAGAGGTGGGTCAGGTTCATGGTTGCGAACGTCGCCATGTCTGCCGCGAAGGCGATGCGCTCATCGGCCGTCTGGCCTTCACCTGCTGGATTTCGCCGCGCAGGGCGTCCGCCACCTCGGCGCTCTTGGCAGCCTCGGCCACTTGCCCCTCAAGCTCCTTGATGCGAGCCTCCTGCTTGGCGAGAAGCGCCTGGTAGCCCCTCTCCGAGTCCACTGCCTGCGGCTCTTCCGCCTGCGCGACCCCTTCTTGGCCGCCCGCCTGCGCTGCGACCTCTTCCTCGTCGTCGATGCTATGGTCGTCTCCGTCCATGTCGGCCTGCCTTTCGATTGACATAGGCCAGCACAAACGAACCGTCCCTTAACCATGCAAATAGGCTAAAGGTCGGTCACAAAGTGAGGTCATCCAGTCCGTTCGGCAGTTTGTGACCATTAGCAAGAATTAGAGGCAACGCAACGAGCGAACGCTCGATAATGGTCTAGAATATTGGACTTGACATTTGGGAGGCAAGATGGAGACTGTGAACCTTATCCTTGGAATTATCGCGTCTATCGCATCCATCGCCGCCGCCGTCATCTCGCTCCAAAACAAGCAAGAGATCAAGTCAATCAAAAAGAGTCTAAGCGACAACTCGCAGACCGCTACAGGTAAAGTTGCCACAAACGTCGTAGGCAGCAACAACTCGGCGAACATCCATGCTTCGCGATAAGCCAACGCAGACAAGCCAGAGCGCAATTGGAAAGGTCGCCACGAACATAACCGGCGACTCCAATAGCTATGACTCACATGACATAAACATCTACCAGCCCGTCTCGTCTGGCCCGCACCGGCCGCTTACAAAGACGCTCATGTATAAACTCCTGCAAATCATGATTTCGTCGACTGAGCCAACGGGCGAAGATTTCCCCCTTACGCCTCCGCCTCCTATAGAGAAGAAGCTGATTTACAACCACGCACCGCGTTACCTAAACATCATCAACGAGTATTCTGAGAACTACGCTCGTCTCGACAGCGTGATCAAGGAATTCCCCGACAGCGAAGCCATCATCCAAAGGCTGAACAAGATGTTTGTCAATGTGGCAGACGTTCGCGATGACGGCAAGCTGTGCGTAGGAAACGGCGATGCACAGCTCAAGCTCATCGAGAACGAGATCTATAACATGATTGTGAATGACGCAGGCTTTCAGGCTGACGAGGTCCCCGAAGAAATCATCAACCAGTTCTGCGTTGCGTTGATTGCCGTTGCCGTGGCAAAATGCAGAGTCCTTCTGAGGCCAGGTGATGACGATGCTGCTGCTTGATCGCAATAATGAGCCGACGAGCACGGTCTATTACATCGCTGCCGCCTTGGATGGCTACATCGACCAGAACCCAGGCTTGGACGCCGGTCAACTCTATGAGGTAACGGCGAACACTCTGGTCAAGAAAGAAGTGAGCTACGACTTCTTTGTCATGGCTTTGGACTTTCTCTTCCTCCTCGGACGCGTGTCAATAGACGAGAAGGGAGGGCTACATGTTCATCAAGTCGCTTAGAATTCGCAAGACAACAACTGACGAAATAGTTCGCGAGGTCTTATTCCACAAGGGTGCCAACCTCATCGTCGATACCGAGGACTCCGAATCGCACAATCGCGTTGGAAAAACAACCTTCCTCAAGCTCATTGATATCGCAATGGGCGCCAAGGACAGGAAGCTCATTTACACAGACGCCGACACGGGCACGGTGACCGAGGAGCTACGCGATTTCATCGTCACAAACAAGATCGCCGTCGACATGACACTGACATCGGATTTTCCCGATGGCGATGACGTGATTCTCACAATCGACCTCTTCCCGAATGGAAGGTACTACATAGACGGCGAAAAGATGGGGCAGAAAGCTTACCAGCAACGACTCAATGTCTTGCTTTTCGGGAACGAAGCGAATGTGCCCACGTTTCGCCAATTGATCAATTCATTTGTCCGCGTGTCCGTAGGCGGGGATGATAATTCCTTCCTCAAAACCGTTCCCAGCGGCAGCACATCCATCTACCGGAGTGTCTACAACGCTCTGTTCGGCATCTCAGATCCGGCGCTCGACAAAAAGCGTGACGACCTCAACAAGGACTTGAACAAGACGCGTGAGTCCATCAAACGCTATAAGAAAGTCCAGAACGTCGATACGGTCAGCGAGCAGCAGCAGATACTTGCAGGGCTCGAAGCCGAGCATGAAGAAGTCCAGTGCAAGCTCAACAGCATCATCGACGCCGATGTCTACAGGGCCAACCGCGATGAAATCGCGGCTACACGCACCCGATACGCATCTCTGACACTGCAACTCTCAGACATAGACTACAGGCTGCAACGAAATGAAGAGGCCCTGCAGACTGCTATGCAAGAGCGCGGTAGACAAGCCGACGTTAATTTGAGCAGACGGTTTTTCGAGGAAGTCTGTTCGATGATCCCGATGGTGAATGCAACTTTCGAAGAGATGGTCGCATTCAACAACCAGCTCTGCGACAACAAGATTGCCTATTTCGCGAGTGTGGCAGAAAAACTGAAGGCCGAGCGTGCATCTGTGCAACGTGAAATCAGCCAACTGTCATCGCAGAACAGCCAATTCATGTCATTGGTGGAGCAAGACCTCATCGATGAGTACGAGTCGCTTCAGGCACGCCTAGTTGAGCTTTCGAGCAGTATCGGCAAATGCCGAGAAGTAATAGATACGCTCAACAGCTTTGAGGTAGAACAGACCAGCATTGAGGGAAAAATCGCATCGCTTGGCTCGTCTGATGATGGCGACGAGCCGCAATCCAACGATTTTGCTGCAATGATGCTTGCGTTTAACGCATTCTTCACTCCGCTTGCCAGGGAGTTCAACAACGAATCGCCGCTGCTCGTTTACTATGAAGAGTCGAACAAGTTCCCCGTTGCAATACGTGATACCGCTGGCTCCAGCACGGGCACACGCAAGTCACTCATCGCCGCATTTGATTTAGCGTATCAGCAGTTTGCAGAATCAAAGGGCATCAAGACTCCGCGCTTCATAGTGCATGACGTCCTTGAAAACATCGAGGGTAAGGTGTTGCGTGACATAATCGCACGCGCCAGCACAATCAACTGCCAGTACATAGTCGCAGTCCTTAAGGAGAAGCTCGATTCGTCGCTGATATCAGCCGAGGAGCAGGGTAAACTGCAAATCCTGCAGCTTTCGATTGACGATATGCTTTTCACGCGTGGCAAAGGTGTTGCGTCGTAGGAGTGACCTGTACTCTCCTACTCCCGTACCCCCACCGAGAACTCCCCGCCGAAGTTGTTCACCTCGAACCGCTCGTCAGCCACAAGTTCCTCCTTGCTCACACGGCACGCGAACGGAAACAACTCGGCCACGTCCTGCAGTTCCAGGAACGTCCGGTAACTCGACCGGTTTACCAGCATGTCGGCAAAAACCAAAAACCGCGTAAGCTCGTCATTCAGTTCGATGGGCTCTGCAATCACGTAGTGCCCCCGCCTCACGCGCCGGACAACGCCGAACTGATTGAGCGATGCCACAATCTTTTCGGAGCCCTTCAGGATGGTCATGCGCTTGCGCGCCGCCTCAACGCTCTTATTGTCCCGGCCTAGTCAAGTACCCGTTGCCTCTCCTCGACCATCTCGCAGAAGCCTCCCACATCCATGAGCCATTCTTGCTGTGAAGGCGTGTAGGTGGGGAAAAGCTGGGAGGGGATGACGAGCTGGAGCTTGCTGTCACGCATGGCGTTCGTGTAGTCCACGCTCACGGCGGGCTCCAGCGTGATAAGGTGCTTACGCTCGATGCGGTTCGCCTCCTCGAGCACCTGCCTCCAGCGCTCCTTGATGGTCGTCTTCGCACCGAGCATCGTAAGGCTCGAGGAGGGGAACCCCTCATCCCGGTAGCACTCGATTGACGGAAAAATGAAGTCCGGCTTCGACTTTCCCTCGGTGTAGGGCTGTGCGGAGTATCGGATTCCCCTACCCTTGAACAGGAACTCAAGCTGGTGCTCGAACGCTGTGCCCGCGCGGGACTTCCTGCGCTGGAAGGTCGACATGGTGGTCTTCAGAATGCCGTCGACGTCGAGCTGGCCGTTCAAATAGGGCGCAAGGTCTCTCTCAAGCAGATGGCGCTCAAACACCTTGAACAGCAATTCCTCGCGCTCGTAGCACGCGAGCAGGCTTCGATCGGGGTCATCCGCCCAGTCGAGACCTTCAAGGGTTGAGATGGAGTACTCCGTAAAGTCGATGCCCTTCGGAAACGTATGTCCAAACCTCTTGACCATATCGTCCAAGTAGATATCCGCGCTCAAGGGAGCGCGCGTCTCGATACCAATCATGCCGAGGATGCGCGAGGCCACCGCACCGATACGGTTGCGCTCGCCCTTTGATACGGCATAGCCCGAGCGGTCGGGCTCCTCGAAGCCGAACAGCCACCTCAGCTGCGACTCGATGGTCGAGCCTTTTTTAGCGAAGATGATGAGCAGCCCGAGGTCATCGGAGTTGGCGACCACCATGAGGTCGCCAGCGGATGCCTGCCTGATGGCGGGGTTGTCCTTGTAGTAGAGACGGTACTCGGTTCTCGTGGGATGTTTGCGGCGCGCATCGTACCAAGTCACGGTCCCGTCGCATATCTCCGGCTCCGCCTCGTCGCACATGTAGGCGAACGTGGTGCGGATGTCGCGGATGTCGTCGTCACCGAACAGCGACCTCAGCGGCAGCGTGCCGTTGAACTCGTGCTGATTACTCCTACCTGCGTCGATATCGACGTCCGCGAGGGTCTTCGAGACCGCGCCGTCGAAGTAGCTGCTAAGCGCCCCGTAATCCATCCTGACACGCTCCCATCATGAGCTTGGCCACCGACCGTATTACAGGGACCGTCACCGAATTGCCGAACTGGCGGTAGGCCTGTGTGTCGGAGACCGGGATTATGAACCGGTCGGGAAATCCCTGCAAGCGCGCGCACTCTCTAGGGGTCAGCTTACGGGGGTTCTCGCCCTCGCCGCGCGAGACCAAGATCTCACTACCGTCCTTATGATAGCGTGCGGAGAGCGTCCTCGTGGTGTCCGATGGAGTGATAAGACCGTAGCCGAACCCGTTGCCGGCGGCCTCGTGCTTGGCCTTGTATGCTTTCAAATATGACCACAGCTTGTCGGAGAGCACGTACCTCGCGTCCGCATCCTCCTCCAGAATCTCCGCGGCTTTCTGACCACTGTTCGGGCAGTCGAGGTCGTCCCAAGAGAACTCCACATCGTCGCGAAAGCCAACAATGTAGATGCGCTCGCGGTGCTGGCATGTCCAACCCTTGGAGTCCAGAACCTTGTAGTGAACGTGGTAACCGAGCTCGTCCTGGAGGACCTGCATGATGACGTCGAACGTTCTGCCCCTGTCGTGACTGATCAGATTCTTCACGTTCTCGAGCAGGAACGCCTTCGGGCGCTTCTCGTTCAGGATGCGTGCAACCTCGAAGAAGAGCGTGCCCTGCGTCTTGTCTTCGAAGCCCGTAGCGCGACCAAGGGAGCGCTTCTTGGACACACCCGCAAGCGAGAACGGCTGGCATGGAAAGCCAGCGAGCAGCACGTCGAAGTCGGGGATGTCTGAAGCGGCGACCTCACGGATGTCCCCCGCCGGGGTTTCGCCGTAGTTCATGCGGTAGGTCTTCTGCGCAAACTTATCCCACTCGCAGGAGAAGACGCACCTGCCGCCCAGCTCCTGGAACGGCATGCGGATCCCGCCGATGCCCGCGAACAGGTCGATGAAGGTGAAGGCAGGCTTCCCCTCCCCTGCGGGTGCAAAGGGGGCGCGATGGCCGAGGGTGGAGATGTACTTCGACTCGGCTGCGGTGGGCCTTGTTTCGCCTGCCTCCCAGCGGCGCACCGTTCGCTCGCCGTTGGGGCCCATGCCTAGGGCAGCGGCGAATTCCTTCTGAGTCAAGCCGAGCTCCTGTCTCTTGGCCTTTACCTCATCTGCTGATAATTGCATGACGCACCTTCTGGATAGATAACAGGACAATATGTCCTCATTTTGCCACAGGGATGAAGAGATAAACTCGTCAGAATAGCAACCTTGCCCCAAACCATGGGTTTCTCACGTCTCCCACATCCGACAATCCATGTACCACTCAAACCGCGAAGACCCATCTAACCACCGCTGCGTTCTATACGATAGTCGTTCGCAAGGACATTTTTCTGCCGCCGCAGTCATTAGTCCAAGTGAAAAGCGGCAAGCCGAGAACCTCACGCCTCTCCATCATCAATCATTCCATTTCACAAATGACGCAGCGGCGCAATTAGCAACGCGGAGCATGGAACCATGCTATACCCGTCCAAACGATATTGTCCGCGCCCAACAGCTATCAATCAATTTACCTTGGCCTGCTGGCGCAGAGAGTGCAGCCAAGCCTCATGATCATCGTAACAATAAAGAACATGGGATCGCGAGGATTTGCCGAGGCGAATGTACTCCGGCCCCTTACTAGGACAGCGCCAATTTGCAAGGGTCTTCGCGCTTACGCCAATCAACTTTGCTGCCTCTTCACTCGAAAACGCAAGCGGGCGTACGGATTCAACAGCGCATGTCACGCCGTTTGCTCCACCCATAAAGACCCTCAGACTCTCCGATCACACCCACCCGTTACAGATTGAGACAATTTGACGGTACCGAATTCTTGTCAAGGCGTGGTACAATTGTGTCCCAACGCAAAGGAGGTACCTATGCCCACCTGTGTGCCCGTCCGAGACATGAAGGACACCGCTGCATTTACCGCGCTTGTTGAGTCCGAGCGCGACGTCACCGTAACTAAGAACGGCTATGAGGCCATGCACTGCATCAGCAGCGACCAGTATCGTCTCATGCAAGACGAAATCGCCAAAGCCAAGCTGCTGTCTCGTATTATGTTGGCAGAAGACGAGATATCGCAAGGCGACTACAGCGACTACGACTCCTTCGCGACCGCGATACGAGACAAATATGGCCTATAACGTCGTAATACTCGAAAGCGCACAATATGAATACGAGGCTATTGTCAGATACCTTGCTCAAATCCTTATGAACCCACGTGCAGCAGGCAATTTTGTTGCTGAGTTTGAATATCAGCTTGATCTGCTTCGCGAGCAGCCGCTCCTACGGCCCCTCTCCCACATACGAGAGCTGGCGGCACGCAATTATCGATCGTTTACCGTCAACAAATACGTGTGTCTTTACAAGTTTGAGCGCGATACGATCTATATCGCCCATGTCTTTCATCAGTCACAGGACTACGGCCGCCTGGTCTAGCCCACAAACTGAATACTTGGTCCGATCTCCCGCAGCGCTTGCTAACAAATGACCTGCGTGTGCTCCTCGATGGCGGCGCGATCCTCATTTGCAATATCCGGCTCGCACACCACGGCGTCCAAACTGTCCAGGCGGCAGAAGGTGTAGAAGTCACGCTTGCCAATCTTGCTGGAGTCGGCGATCAGATAGCGCGAGTCTGCCTTGCTAAAAGCGAGCTGCTGGATGCGGCCCTCTTCCATGTTGGACGTGGACACGTCGCCGTCCAAAATGCCGTTGGCGCCGATAAAGGCTGCGTCGATCCCCAGTGCGCGCAGGGTATCCTCGGCCGTGGGGCCCACAAAGGCGGCAGTGCGGCGGCGGTACATGCCGCCCACCAGGCACAGCTCGCAATCCTCGCGCGCCTCGAGCAGGTTAAACACCGAAAGCGAATTAGTTACGATGCGCAGGCGGCACGCCGGCAGCATCGAGGCCATCTGCTCAACCGTAGTGCCCGTACCCAAAAAGATGGTCGAGCCCTCCTCGATGAGCTCAACGGCGCGGCGCGCGATCTGCAGCTTTTCCTCGGCATGCTTCGTGCGCTTTTCGCTGTGCGAATACTCATGGCGCAACATAGCGTGGGGACGTCCCTGTGCACTACGGGCGCCGCCGTGCACGCGCTCGATCTCGCCCAGGCTCGCAAGTTCCTCAAGGTCGCGGCGAATCGTCATATCCGAGACACCCAGCGCATCCGAAATCTCCTTGACCGAGACCGTGCCCTGCTCTTCGAGCAGCTGACGAACCTTATCCTGTCGCTCTGCCTTAATCACGATGAATCCTCGCCGTTCTTTGCGCGCATATCATTCAAACAGTAACGAACAAATTGTATCAGACTCGTGCGCGTCAAAAATGAACGCCCGCACAGCTCCAATCATCACTTTTTTGAGAAAAATACCCCCTGCTTTAGTGGGGTGTAGTGATAATCTCGCCTGTTCGCGCTACAGTTTGTCAGAAATACCTCGATGTTAGGAACCAAATGATCACTTCCGAGCTTTACGGCACCGCGCCGTGCGGTACCCCCGTTCATCGCTACACCCTCAACGGGCCCGAGATCTGCGTTCGCATTATGGACTATGGCGCCACCGTGCTTGGCATCGATGTGCCCGATATTCCCGGCAACGTGCGCGATGTGGTGCTGGGCTTCGATAAGCTCGAGGATTACTTTGACAACCCCGCCTGCTTTGGCGCGACCATCGGCCCCGTGGCAAACCGCACCGCGGGTGCCACGATCACCATCGACGGCACGGACTGGCATATGCCCGCCAACGAGGGCGCCAACAACCTGCACAGCGATCTTGAGCACGGTCTGCATAAACGCGTGTGGGACGTTGAGCTCGACGAGGTCCATAACGCCGTGCGCATGACCACCTCGCTTGAGGATGGTGAGCTGGGCCTGCCCGGCAACCGCACCTTTACGGCCGTGTTTACTGTTACACGCACCGGTGTCTTCCGCATCGAGTATGGTTGCGAGAGCGACCGTGCCACCTACGTGTCCATGACCAACCACACGTACTTTAATCTTGCCGGCCATAACGCCGGCATGGACTGCGAACATTTCTTTGTCGCCAACGCCGCCCACTACCTGCCCATTGATGACCAGAACATTCCCACCGGCGAAATTGCTCCGGTCGAAGGCACGCCATTCGACTTCCGCGAGCTGCGTCCTGTCGCGCCCGGCATGGAGGCCGACGACCCGCAGATCGAGCAGGCACGCGGCTACGATCACTGCCTGTGCATCGATGGCTATCAGTACGGCCGCAATCTGCGCCGCGCCCTGCATGTCGAGGAGATGTGGACCGGCCGCGAGCTGGACTACTACACCACCGCCCCGGGCGTGCAGCTCTACACCGGCAATTGGCTGGGCGATGAACACGCCAAGGACGACGCCAACTATGGTTGGGGCGCCGGCTTTGCCCTCGAGGCCGAGATGTACCCCGACACGCCGCACCAGCCGCTGTTCCCGCAGGGCATTGTGGGCCCGGGTCACCCCTACAGCAATGTGATCGAATACCACTTTATGAGGCACTAAGCCCACAACGCAACATATCGCACAGCAGCGCCCGCCGGCACACCGCCGACGGGCGCTGTTTCATGCCTAAATCCTTCTTTTCGATGCCACCGAATTGGTGACATAACAAAACTATGCCGAATTACTACGATGAACCCACTATGTCCGACCACGCGCTGGTTTATAAAAAATTAGCAACTCGTCTACCTGCACTGATAATTGTTCTCGGGGGAAGCGGGCACTGCGGGGCGCGGCGACAGCGCGCGATTTCCGCGTC
>NZ_JBCOIL010000032.1:0-24893 GCF_040926265.1 Collinsella aerofaciens
GGGCTGCATTGCTTACGACGGCGAGCGTTATTACCGCCAGCTGGCTAAACCGGTAACGGACATGAAGGACACCATGGGGGCGGGCGACTCGTTCCTCACCTCGTTTTTGATGTGCTATCTCGATTCCGCCAAGCGTGGTGAGGATGGCGCCGAGGCCATCGAGCGCGCGCTTGACTTTGCTGCCGGGTTTGCTTCGACCGTGTGCGGCATGGAAGGTTCTTGGGGCCACGGAGCACCAATCGTCGAATAGCTTAAGAAAGCGTACGGCGGTCTGGCTATGAGGCCTTGGACAGCCGATGCAAAACAATAAGCGAAATGCGAAAAGGGGGCTCGCCATGTGGTGGGTCCCCTTTTGAACATTGGAGAAGACCATGGGTATTAAAGCGTGCGCGGCTGGTTTTTGCTGCGCGGACGTCTATCAAAACATCGGCGTGTTCTATCCGACCGGTAATGGCATTGACTGGGGTATCCATCTTGCACGAATGGGCGTTTCGGTATCCGCCGTGTCGGTTGTCGGCAAGGACGAGTACGGAGACAAGATGAGAGAGGCGCTGGCCGCCGAGGGGTTCGATATCTCACATCTGCGGGTGGAGGATGGCGACACTTCGGTGATGCTCATGGCATTGAAAGACGGCGTCGATCGCGTGCATCTCGAGGCAATCGATGGTGTTATGGAGACATATCGACCGAATGAAGACGACCGGGCGTTTATCCTAGAGCATGACATCATTCATACCGACCTGTTTGGCAATTGTTTGGACCTCCTGCCCGAATGGCATGATGCGGGCAAGACGGTGGTTATGGACTTCTCGGTGTTCAGCCAGGATCCCGAATATGCCTGCGAGAATCATTTTCCCTACGTTGACTATGCGTTCATGTCGTTTGAAGAGGACACTCCGGAGCTACGAGACTGGGTACGTCACGTGCAGGGATTGGGACCGCGCGTTGCGGTTGCCACGCTTGGCGAGAAGGGAAGCATTGCCTATGACGGTGAGCGCTTCTATGAGTGCGGGATCGTACCGGCGGAGAAGGTCGTTAATACCGTGGGTGCCGGCGACTCGTATATTGCCGGGTTTACCAAGGGCGTGATCGATGGCCTTGATATTCCGGCGTGTATGAAGGCGGGCGCTGAGCTGTCCTCCCGCGTCATCGGCTCTTTTGAGCCGTACTAGGGTCAAATGCCTGGAAAGGAGTACGAAATGGTTATCGACATGTTGGTTCAGCCCATGCTCTACGGCGAGATCTGTACGCCGGGTGATGAGCCCGATGGATTCGGTTTTTGGTCACGAGAATATGGTATGGGGCATATGGGCCCCATGGATTGGGATGAGCTTCAAGTCGAGATGGACGTCTGCGATGTGCAGAAGAGCGTGCTCATGCCGCTCGATGTAACCACGGCATGCGGAGGGCACTTTGGCACCAATGACCAGATTGCCATGCTGGTTGCCGCGCATCCCGATCGTCTGTGGGGATTTGCGAGCGTAGATCCGCGGGTGAGCGGTGCCGCAGACGAATTGGAGCGCGCCTTTACCGAGTTGGGGGCAAAGGGGCTTTGCCTGCATCCGGCAAAGCAGGGTTTTGCCCCCGATGATGCTGTGGCCGAGCCGCTTTACGAGCTGTGCGAGCGCTATAACAAACCGGTGGTTTTCCATGCCGGTATGTCTTGGGAACCGGGTGCAGAGCTCTCGCGCAGTAACCCGCTTGCATTTGAGCACACAATCGCAACGCATCCAAATGTGCGTTTTAGTTTGACACACTTTGGCTGGCCCTGGGTGCGCGAGACCGTGGCGATGCTGCTCAAGTATCCCAACTGCTACACGGACACCTCTATCACTTACATCGATTCGCCCGAGGAGATGATGCAGCGTCTTTTCACGGTCGATATGGGGCCGCTGTGGTATGAGCGTGCGCTATCGCATCAAGTGATGTTCGCCAGCAATACGCCGCGCTTCCGTGCGTTCAAACTCAAGCGGGCGCTCGATACCGTGTCCATGCGCGATGATGCGCGAGAAAGGCTCTACTGGGGTAATGCCCTGCGTTTTCTTGAAGGGGATGAGTGAACATGGTGACGCTCGAGACATTGAGCTATCTATCGACTGCTCCGGACCAGTTCATCGATATTACCGAAGACGTGCACGCTGCCATCGAACGCAGCTCGGTGACGAATGGCTTGGCAGCGATTATTTTGTCGCATACGACCTGTGGAATCGTGGTAAACGAGGGGCTGCCCTGCGTGGAGACGGATCTTATGGAGACGCTTGATCGCATCGCCCCACTCGATGCTCCCTATGCGCATGCACACTTCCTGCCGAGCTATGGAGCCACCGGCAACAACTCCTGTGGGCATATCAAGAGCATGATTTGTGGAAACAGTTGCTTCTTTCCCGTCCAAGATGGCCACATCGTGTGCGGAGGTGCCCAGAACATCTATCTTGCGGAGTTTGACGGTCCGCAGAAGCGAAAAGTGTACGTCGAGGTGCTGGGGGAATAACGTTCCTGCAATAATGAGCTGCACCCCAAAACTTGGACGGCTTAAATAAGAACTACGCCGCAAGGGACTGGCTCCGGAACTCCTCCGGGGTCAGTCCCTTCAGTTTAGTCTGCGTCCTCTGCCAGGTGATCCGTTGTATTATCCGGGCGGAAGCGTGTCGCAAGTCGTGGCAGCCGCCAAGCGCAGTTCACGCGCTGCATTTTTTGCGGTGCCTGGGCCGGTGATCTCGGGCTGATTGACCGAGATTTCACTCACACCATGCGTCGCAAGACGGCGCTGCGCCTGGACGACCTCAAGCTTTTTCACTTCATCACGAGCGAGGGGGGGGGAGGTTTATCTCGACGACCGCACGACTGCGGACATTGCCGATTCACTTCTCTTTAATTGTCTTCCAGATGCGATGGTCATCGGCAGTTCGGCTGCCGGTCGTGGTGCTTCGGGCGAGCTTGCCGATGAGGTCCGCGAGCGTCGCAGCGTGCGGCTGAGGCGACGGGGCTCGCGGCAGGGACACCTGTCTTGGTGGGAACGGGCGACTCTGGTGCCGAGGCCATTTCGACGGGTGTATTCCGTCCCGGCGATATGATGGTTCAGTTGGGGAGCACGGCGTATTTCATCTACCTTGCTGATCATATGGTCGATGATGCCCGCCTGTGGCCAGGGACGTTTATCATTCCCGGAACTTACGGAATCTGCGCGGGGACCAATACGGCGGGTGCGCTCACATCGTGGCTGCGCCAAGAGCTGTATCGCGACGCCGTGGAGGCCGAGGGCCACGGTGGCCCCGATGCATATTCGGTTATGGCGCATGATGCCGCCGATGTGGTACCGGGTGCCGATGGGCTCCTGTGCCTGCCGTACTTTGCGGGGGAGCGTACTCCGCTCAACGATCCCGAGGCGCGTGGCGTCTTCTTTGGCCTGACCGGAAGGCATACGCGAGCCCATATGGTTCGCGCCGCCTTGGAAGGCGTCGCGTATACCGTTGCATCCCATGTCGACATTATCGAGCGAGAGCATGGACTGCCAATTGGGCGCATTATGCTTGTCGGAGGTGGAACCAAGAATCCAGTTTGGATGCAGGCTATCGCCGACGTATGTGGGCGCGAGGTCTCGGTTGCCAAGGTTACGGTGGGCGCATGCTTCGGTGATGCCATCATGGCAGCTCTCGCAGGTGGCGCCTATGCATCGTGGGATGAGCTCGCCCAAGTCCTTGGCGTTGCGCAAACAATCGTGCCTGATATGGCTGCCCACGAGTTATATGCGTCGCGCCGTCATATCTTTGACGAATTGTATGCACGCAACCGTGATCTCATGCACGAATTGGTGTAATGCTGCCGAATTGTACTGCCTTCCAAAATAGGGACTGCGTTGTGCGATTCGCATGTCCCTTGGCATTTTTGCCCACAGGCGTTAGCGAAGGTCAAAAACAGAGTGCGCATTTGCTAAAACTGCCGACTCGATGCGCTTTGCGTCACAGTTTTTGAGTGAGGCAATGCGCATCGAGGTCCTTGTGAGTGATCTGATGAGCGACTGCGCGCTTGTTTCTGTGTTTGGTTCGGCTGGCGCATCGGTCTCGAGCAGTAGACGGTCGAGTGGAATCTGTCGGGCATATTCGCGACCGCGCTTGGTGGCGAGCATGCGTTCGTTGACGGAAAAATAGCAGCCCGCATTACGCGCGCGGACGAGTTCGTCCGAAGTGCCGCTAAACCAGTGGAAGATGATAACGGGGGAGTCGGAGTTTGGGATGAGTAGTCCATGCGATTCGAGGACGTCCAGTACGGTTCCTGCCGAACGAACGGCGTGAATTGATATCACGCGCCCGGTAAGAGGATGCTGCACGAGTGTATCGCAGAGCCGGTCAAATGCCTGTATTTGTAGCGGCTCACTTCCATCAAAGCGCGCGGAAAAGTCGAGTCCCACCTCGCCAACAAAACGCTCTTGCGCGGCAATTTGGCAGAGTAGGTCAATTTCTGCGTTGCCGCATCGCTCGTCGGCGAGCCACCAGGGATGGAGGCCGATACCCTTGATGACGGTAGGAGGGCGACGGGTTCGCCTATGTGCGCTAGCGAAGTCACGTGGATCGACGCCGCAATCAAATAGACCCAAGCCCAGCGCCGTTGCCTCATCGGCAACGGCGTCCGGGTGAGCCATTAAATCAAGATGGCAGTGTGCATCAAATAACCGGGGCTCCATCTCGGCGCGCTCCGCTAGTCTAGGCGCTGGCCATCGGCGCGCACGCGCTCGGTGCCGCGGCCACTGATCTGGCGGATAACCTCGCCGGCGATCATCTGGCCCATGATGGGCGGCATAAAGCTGGCGGTTCCCAGCTCGGTGCGCTCGTGGATATTGGAAGGGTCGCGGGGCTGAGTCTTAACCGATTCCTCGCAGCTAAACAGTACATGTAGGCTCTTGATTCCGCGCTTCTTGCATTCTTTGCGCATGATGCGGCTCATGGGGTCACGTACCGTATCGAAAATGTCGGCAAAGCGGAGGCACTCGGGATGGAGCTTGTTGGCCCCGCCCATGGAGCTAACCAAACGAATGTCGTGGTCCTGAGCATATTTGGCAATGGTGAGCTTGGCCGAGATGGTGTCGATGGCGTCGACGACGTAGTCGAGCTTGCCGTCTGTTTGCTCCAAAACGCTCGCGAAGAACTCGTCGATGTTGTCGCTCAGCAGGTATTCGGTGCGCTTGATAACGGTGGCGGCGGGATTGATATCGCGAATCATGGCTTCCATAACATCGACCTTGCGTTTGCCGACGGTGCTGTGAAAGGCGATAGCCTGGCGATTGATATTGCTGGGCGCGACGATGTCCTTGTCCAGAATGACGAAATGACCGATGCCGCCGCGGGCAAGTGCCTCGCAGCAGTTAGATCCCACGCCTCCGCAGCCGAGCACCAGCACCGTGGCATCAGCGAGCTTATCGAGTGCCTCGCGGCCCATGATGATCTCGAGCTTGGTGTCGCGTGTCTCGTTGGGAGTTGCGGCTGTGGTTTCAGTCATAGACATCCTCCGATGGGGAAGTGAATCGTGTTCTAGCTATCGCCATTATAGGTAATCGCCCATAGGCTGCGATGGCGTTTGCTTTGATGTGGTTTGAAGCATTGCGGTTAGATAGTTAGACAAACATCTAAATATCGAGTATAGTGTGCGCGTCGAACGAAATGATGAGAGGAGGTCTTATGCCGGGAGAGGGTTTTAAGGCGCTGGCCGATCCTACACGGCGTCACATTTTGGAACTGCTGCGCGAGGGCAATCGCACGGCCGGGGAGCTTGCCGAGCATTTTGACATCAGCAAGCCGTCGTTGAGCCATCACTTGGCGACGCTCAAAAACGCCGGGTTGGTGACCGACGAGCGCCATGGCCAAAACATCGTATACAGCTTAAATACCACCGTCATGCAGGATTTGATTGGTTGGTTTATGGGCTTTACAAACACGGAAGGTGATAAGGATGAATAACGAAAACAAGGGCATTCACGCCACGGGGGTATCGCGGCGTGTGTGGATTGCGCTGATCGCTCTGTGCGTCGCCAATGTCGTAGCGCACCTCATGGTGATGCCGAGCTTGCCTGGGCAGATTCCCACGCACTGGGGCGCGAACGGCGCCGTCGACGGTTGGGGTCCCAGCTGGATGGCCTCCGCGCTCGGCGTGCTGCCTCTGGTGCTTCTCGCAATGTTCTGCGTGGTGCCGCGCATCGATCCCAAAGGTGAGGCATATCGAACCTCGGGCAAGTTCTATCAGGGCTTCGTAATCGCCTTCACCTTGTTCATGTGCGCCGTAAGCTGGTTGGGTGAGCTTACGGTCTGGGGCGTGGTGCCGGCGGTCGGTTCGGTCAACGTGCTGATTTCCGGTGCTATCGGTTTGCTGTTCATCGGCGTAGGCAACTACTTGCCGCGTGTGAAGCAGAACTATACGCTCGGTATCAAGACGCCTTGGGCGCTTGCCGATCCCGAGAACTGGCGCCGTACGCAGCGCTTTGGCGGTGCCTGCTTTATGGTGCTGGGTGTTGGCCTGATTGCGATGGGCGTGGCAGGTGCGGTGCTTTCGAGTGAAGTCGTCGCCGCGGTGATTGCGGTTCTGGCGTTTGGTTCGGTCGGAGCCGTCTACGTCTACTCGTATCTGCTGTGGCGCAAATCTCAGCGGGCTGTTCGTTAAGGTTGCGGAAAACTAGCGTACGCAGTTCATAGTGTGTCCCGGGGGACTTTTCCCAGGTAGTATTAGGGGGTGTGGGCAACCATGCCCCTTTTTCGCTAAGTTTCAGAGCCGGTTTCCTCATTTCGTTTCCACTAAAGCGAAACAAGAATATGGAAACAGCAGGTAGAAAGGATAAAACAGACAAATGGCGGAGTTTATCTACCAGATGTATCAGGCTCGCAAGGCCCATGGCGACAAGGTAATCCTTGACGACGTGACCCTGAGCTTCTACCCCGGTGCCAAGATCGGCGTCGTGGGCCCCAACGGTATGGGCAAGTCGACCCTGCTCAAGATCATGGCCGGCATCGAGGAGGTCTCCAACGGCGATGCCAGGCTCACCCCCGGCTACACCGTGGGTATCCTGCAGCAGGAGCCGCCGCTCGACGACGACAAGACCGTCATCGAGAACGTGCGCATGGCGTTTGGCGACATGATTGCCAAGGTCGATCGCTTCAACAAGATCGGCGAGGAGATGTGCGACCCGGACTGCGACATGGATGCCCTCATGGCCGAGATGGGCAAGCTCCAGGACGAGATTGACGCCGCCGACGGCTGGGATATCGATTCCAAGCTCGGCCAGGCCATGGACGCCCTGCAGCTGCCCGATTCCGACATGCCGGTCAACGTGCTTTCCGGCGGCGAGCGCCGTCGTGTGGCCCTGTGCAAACTGCTGCTTGAGGCTCCCGACCTGTTACTGCTCGACGAGCCCACGAACCACCTGGACGCCGAGTCGATCCTGTGGCTCGAGCACTTCCTGCACAACTACCAGGGCGCGGTGCTTGCCGTCACACACGATCGCTACTTCCTGGATAACGTTGCCGAGTGGATCTGCGAGGTCGACCGCGGTCACCTTTATCCCTACAAGGGCAACTACTCCACGTATCTGGAGACCAAGGCCGCCCGTATCGAGGCGCAGGGCAACCGCGACGCCAAGCTCGCCAAGCGCATGGAGGCTGAGCTCGAGTGGGTACGCAGCTCGCCCAAGGCTCGCCAGGCCAAGAACAAGGCCCGTCTGGCTCGCTATGAGGAAATGGAGGCCGAGGCGCGCGCAAGCCAGAAGCTCGACTGGACCGATATCCGCATTCCCGTCGGGCCGCGTCTGGGCAACAAGGTTCTCGAGGCCCATCATCTGCACAAGGAGTTCGATGACCGCGTGCTCATCGATGACCTTTCGTTCACCCTGCCGCGCAACGGCATCGTGGGCGTCATCGGCCCCAACGGTGTCGGTAAGACCACGCTGTTCAAGACGATTGTGGGTCTGGAGCCGCTGACTTCGGGCGAGCTCGAGGTGGGCGAGACCGTCAAGATTTCTTACGTCGACCAGAACCGTTCCGGCATCGACCCCGACAAGAACCTGTGGGAGGTCGTCTCGGATGGCCTGGACCACATGATGGTCGGCGAGACCGAGGTTCCGAGCCGCGCTTATGTGGCGAGCTTTGGCTTTAAGGGCCAGGACCAGCAGAAGCGCGCTGGCGTGCTCTCCGGCGGCGAGCGCAACCGTCTGAACTTGGCGCTTACGCTCAAGCAGGGCGGCAACCTGCTGCTCCTCGACGAGCCCACGAACGACCTCGATGTCGAGACGCTGTCCTCGCTCGAGGCGGCGCTGCTCGAGTTCCCGGGCTGCTCGGTGGTCATTAGCCACGACCGTATGTTCCTGGACCGCGTCGCCACGCACATTCTGGCGTGGGAGGGCACCGACGAGAATCCGGGCAACTGGTATTGGTTCGAGGGCAACTTCGAGGCCTATCAGGCCAACCGCATCGAGCGCCTGGGCGAGGACGCAGCCCAGCCGCATCGTATCCACCGCAAGCTGACGCGCGACTAGTAGCAAGTAGAAAGGCCGCCACCAAGGGCGGCCTTTCTTGTAGCGATTGCACTGCAGCTATGCCCTGGCTGCTGGTTTGATTCATAATCAAAGTCATCTCTTTGGGATTAAAGCCCGTTTTTGCTATGAGTGATTTTCTAATTCCGTTTAAAACGTAAAGACGCATTGGGTTGCAAGGACATAAGCAAATCGAATTGAAATATAACCAGTGCTGTAACGTTACAAAAAAGATTATAGAATAGGAGTACCTTATAAGTCGCTTCTCTAGAAAGAAGAACATATGCTTTCGCGTCGTCGTTTTCTGCAACTTGTCGCGTCTTCAATTGTCGCCTTAGCCGCACGTCCGAAAGAGGTTTTTGCTTCGACGGGCAATATTGATGGTGAGCAGATACAATTTACTTCTGAAATTGCGCAAGAGCTTGCCGATAAATATATAAAGGGACTCCTCGGCTATTCGTATACGCCTTCTGACCCTATTCCTTTTGTAGATGTTGATGGGTCCCCGCTTGGTTACATTGTTCCGGTTGTGACATCCAATAGAGCCGCGGGCTATTTGGTTTTAGATGCTTCAGATGATGAAATACTTACGGGATATCGTTTTGGAGACGGCTTAGTCAGCCCTATGGATCGGGGAGGAGATCTTGGTGTCGAGTCTTATTCGTTCAATAACCCAGTCGTAATGATCAATCCATTCGAATTCGGCGTGCAATCTTTGGACGGTTCAATAACAACAAATTGCGGAAGAACAATCCCGGCTGTTTCCATAGAAGGACGGCCTGTCGTTTTATCGAATAAACCTTCAAGCTGGAACGATGTTGTAATTTACGCAACTCAAATGCAGGATTACACAGTATCTGGATTTCGTTCCATTTCTCAGTTTATGTCATATGATGAAAGCGAGATTAAGAGGCTTACCGCCCACTATGCTTGTATGGTGACAGCTTTTTCGAACGTTGCGGAACTGTATGGCATTGCCAATTTATATAGCGACCCTTCGCAATATATGCAGATATGGAATTACACCAATACCCATGCTCTTTCCGATGAAGAACAGACTGTTCCCGGCGTTGTTTTGGGTGGAACGCCGATATCAACCTGTGCAACGGGGTTTACAAATTACTGCGCAAGCAGAGGAAGTACTCTTATCGCCCGCACTGTCTCCTCTCCGGCTATCGCGAGCATTCAAAATGAGATTAACTCTAATAGACCGAATGTTTTACATGCGAGTTTGTACAACGGATCAGCCCATTCTGTAACAGCGGAGGCTTACGCCACACTTACTGGTAAGAAAACTGGAGAGACAAGGCAGATGATTGGCATAGCGGACGGCTGGAATTCATCTTTATCCTTCCTGAAGTATGATCAGAGCTATTATGCGTGGACTTATGGAACGACTTTTTCGAAGTAGGGCGATTCGTCTAGCTCTGTCTTTGGTGCTGATGGCTTCATTGGTGGGCTGTTCAACAAAGGAAGAGATATCGCGCGGAGGTTCCGGAGAAGTGACTGCGACAGACTCAGGTTCATTAGAAATAGCTGGCGGGCATGCCGATGTGATGTTACAAGGAAAAGGCGTGCTTAGGTCGATTGATGCTGAAGACGCTGTCTGCTCAATAGAGGATTTGAAGACAGGTGAAACTGCATCGTACCGAGTTTCAGATAATGCTGCGAATATGATTGAGTCGATACCGACTGGAGCGCAGGTTTCTTTTAGATACTTTGCTCCGCAACTTGAGGATGAGCTTGCTTCTCTGGTGTCTATATGCACCGATGACAACTAAAAGGCCTGAATTCAAACGGCCTCGGATGGTCAATTGGCTATCCGAGGCCGTTTTTTACTCGACCGGGGCTTCGACCTTGTCGATGGCCCAGGCGGCTCCGAGACCGCCGGTGGTGTTGCGGCGGATGCGCACGGTAACCTCGCGGCGCTCGCCGGCCTGCGTGTAGCACAGGGGGAAGTTTGCGCGGTTTCGCGCGGCCTCGATGGTACCGCGCTCGCGGGCAATCCAGTAGTACTCGCCGACGATGCCGAGCGTGTCGGCGCCGTAGGGGAGATAGGTCGACAACTGGTGTAGCAATGGGCCGGGGCAGAAGACCTCGGTTGCGAAATCGATGGGGAAATCCTCGGGGATGGTCGGTACTGCAGGTGCGGGGGTTGGGGCCGCTGCGGGTGCCGAAGCCGATGCCGGTGCGGGAATTTGGCCGCAAGCAGAAGTGGGCACGGATTCGATGACGGGTGTGGGCTCCGGCGTCGTTTCCAGCTTGATCGTGGAATCTACGGGCTCCACGGTGATGGGCGCGTCTGCAGCTGAGGTTTCAACCTCAACCTGCGTCGCGTTCTCGTTCTCGACGCTCGACTTTGCCTCGATGGGCGTGGAGGCCATGGTGGTGATGCCGGCGTTGGCGTTCTCGGGGTCATAGACGACCGTGAGCGAGATGGCGGGCTGCGGCGTCTCGGGCTTCGGCGTCGACTCGGTAGCGTCTTGATCGGCGGGCTGATCGTCCTCGGCCTCGTCGCTAAAGACATCACTGTTTTGGAACGAAGGCGTCTCGGGTTGGTCGGCGGTTTTTTCGGTTGTCGACTTGGGAGCTTCGTTGAGCTCCGCAGTGGCTTCCTGCTCGGATATGACTTCGGGATCAGTCGTGGCGGTGGTTTCGGTTTCGGCTTCTGCCGTTACCTCAATAGCGACTTCAATCTCTGCCTCGGGCTCGGATTCTGGCACGGCTTCAACCATGGCTTCAGGCTCGGGACGCTTAACGTGCTTGGGGCGCACGGCCTTGAGGTCCTTCTCGCCGCGTTTTTTCTTTTTGTAGGACTGCTTGGCGCCCTTGGCTGCCTTGGGCTTGTCCTCGCCTTTGGCAAGGGCGGTATCCCAGGCCTCGTTGGCGATGACGGTGGCATACAGGCGGCCGCCCTTAAAGACGGTCAGCTTAATGCAGTCGTCGAGTTCCTCGAGCAACTCGCGCGTGGACTCGAAGCCCAGGTCATAAGCGGCCATGTCGCCGGCGGCGAGCGCCTCCTCGACCTGCGTCATAAACGTTTGCTTACCGCACCCAATCGCGTCGCGCAGCAGGCGATACAGATAGATGTGGTTGCCCAGCGAAAGCGTGGGCGTAACTATTGTCTTGCTCATGGCAAATCTCCTCTTTACACACCAAAGCATCTTACCATCGCGCGGGGCTTGCCATCTCGTCGCCCAAGGCAAACGGGCGCGAACCGCTATCGATTCGCGCCCGTTGTACAGGTTGCCTATCTGGGGATGCAGCGCCTAGTTGTCCGATGTCGTGCCTTGGCTTGAACTGTCAGATGCCGTGCCCGATGTGGTGCCACTCGAATTGCTGTTGTTGCTGTCTGCTGTACCCGTTCCCGACGTGGTGTCGCTCGTCTGGCCTCCCGTGTTCGGCTGCGAACCGTCAGTCGTTTGGCTTGAGTCGGTCGTGCCGGATTGCGCGCCGCTGTTGTTCACAGAAGAATCGGCGCCCTGCGATTGGTTTTGGGTATTCGAGGACGAATCGGTAGAGGTGGAACTGTCTTGCGTGCCGTCCGTCTGTGCCTGCTGGTCTTGCGACTGGGTGTTGCCATTTGCATCGCTTTCCGTCGTGCGCGACGAAAGGATTGGCTCGGGGCGCTCGCCCAGACCCTCACCGGCGGTGGTGATAAGGATGGCGCCGGCGCAGGCGATGACCGCGACGATGGCGATGGCGATCGAGAAGACGATGACCTTCTTTTGCGTCTGACTGCGCTCTGCCGCCGCCTTGGCGCGCAGGCTGTCGGGAGCAACGCGCGCCGTGGTCACGCGCCCCGCAATCTGGCGCATCTCCTGCGTAGTCGCGGCGCCGCCCAGGTGCTCCTCGGCATTAAACTCAACGGGCTCGTAGGCGCCGGCGGGGTAGTCGACGGCGGCGTGCGTACCTTTGATGGCTTTGGCGCTGGCAGAGATAAAGTGGCGGTAGACCTGCGAGGACACAACGGTGATGACCGAGCTCACGGCGGCGCCAATCACCGATCCGGCGATACCGATCTTGGAAGCAAGCGCGACGCTCGTGGCGGCAGCTGCGGCGCCGGCGATGATCTGAGGAATGGAAATGTCGTCAAACAGGCCCTTTTTGGGCGCGATGGCCATGGTCTGTCCGATGGAATGGTTCTCGTGCACGCCGTTGTTGAGCGCGGCCGGTGTCATGACGCGCGTGCGCGGCGCGTCGGTGTACTTGGTTGTCATACGGGGTCCTCCCGGTGTAAATCTGCTTCGTTTCATGTAGCCATCAGGGTACCCACCAGATGTGAATCGTACGTGACATTTAACAGATACCATCAACTCATCAAGGGGGGGGGCTTGCTGTCTTTGGTGCAATAGCTTGATGCTAAACTGGATTTACGATTGTGAGGTGGTTTACATGATGTACCCGTATATGACATTCGAAGACGGTACCGAGGTCGTTCATTCTGACCTGATAGCAGATGGGGATATCGAAAAGGTTATCGTGCATTTTGAACGACCGACGGCAGAGGGCTTCGACTCCGCTCGTTGTGAGTTGCCTTCCTGTTCGTGGACTGACTGGGAAGGGCATTTTACTCAAAGTGAAAAACGAGCTTTCGAAGAGTGTTTGAGCAAATCATTTAGATTAGTTCGAGTTTAGTTCGAATATAGAAGCCGAATGCGATGACCTAAAGCGTATGCATTTTTAGTATTAGATGCGTATGAAATGGAGGATGTGAATGGATGAGCTAATAGACTTTAAAAAACGATTTCTCAAGAATGGCGAGCTGGTTTCAATTCCAAAAAAGGAAAGCTATAAAAGAATCATGCTGCTATGGGCCGTCTCTTTCTTTGAATTAAATACAAGTTATACGGAGCTTCAGGTTAATCGTGTGCTGTCACAGCTCTATCCTGATTATGCCGTGTTGAGGCGGTACTTGGTTGATTATGGATTCCTATTAAGGGATAAGCGAGGCCTGAAATACGAGGTTAATCGTGATGTTCACGGTATTGAGAGCTAGCCGTCCGGTTCGGGTCCTATATATTGCTAGAGGGATAAGCGAAATAGGCAATTGGTGTGCGAATATTGCTTTGCCAATGCTGATTTACGAGGTAACTCACGATGTTTCTGCAACTGCTTTGATGGTCTGCTGCAGATTTGCCCCCTCTCTGTTTTCAGTTGCGCTCGCGCAGCTGCCTCAGAAGATGGGTATCGGGACACTGCAGGCCATGAGATTGGCAGACTTAATTCGCGCGGGATTATTCGTTTGCTATATTTTTGTTGATAGTAAATGGAGTATGTTTGCTATTACGTGCGCGGTATCGCTTTGCCGAACGGTTGAAATGCCCTGCTTTTACTCGTTGTTAAGAGCCAATACGAATAGTATCAATCGCGACGTAATTAATAATTCGTTTGGGTTTCTGCAGAATTTGATGATGGTTCTGGGGCCAGTTGCCGGCGGTTTTGTTGTCGCTCAATTTGGGGCGGAGGCTGTTCTTGCATTAGACGCGCTTTCTTTTGCCGCGTCGTTCTGGTTGCTGCGAGATGTTCCGTCGGTTATCGAGGTTAATGATAAAGAGGGGATAAGCAAAAATGAAAAAAACAGGACTGCATTTAGTGATCTTAGCGCGAAGCACTTGGCAATTGGTTTCCTATTAATCGATATTTCTAGTGGCGTGGCATTCGGCTCTCTGAATTCTCTTTTGCCAGCTATTGCGCAATTGCAATTTGACTCGTCATCGATACAATACGGATTCCTTCAGAGTAGTCTTACAATCGGACTGTTGTTCGGAAATACAATATATGGTCGTTTAATTAGTGGTTCCGATTGCATTAAATCATATTGTTTTGTGACGTATCTTGCGCTCGGTGCGTATCTGGCGTTTGGCTATCGCTATGCGTCTGGAATATCGTTTATTTTCCTTTTTATCGTCGGTGCCGGAAACGCCATTCAAGATGTGCTTCTCATAACATCGCTGCAGGATTTGGCGAGAGACGAATCTGAATCGATAAGCCTGTTTTCAATTAGGGAGTCTTTGCAATCGGTTGCTGTTGTTATTTCAACACTCCTTGTTTCGCTGTTCACGAGCATCGCGATGTTCTCAATTCTCGTTACAGGACTTGGTGTATTTTCAATTATGATGGTAGTTGTGTTTCAATTGAATTATTTGCGAAAGATGTGACGTTGATATGCCTAAAACGCTTTTAGTATTTCCCCCAGGATGGAGTCCAGTGGGGCCGTATCTTGCCTTGCCTGTTTTGAAGTCATATCTTCAAGAGGTTGAACAATATAAAGTTGACATCGTTGACTTAAACGTGGAATTTTACGATGACCTCCTATCTTTTAGACATGTCGAAGAGTGCTGTAAAAGGTATCGGGAATCAAAGGATTCGTTTAGTTCGAATGTTCAATTAACAATCGAGTTGATACAAAAGTCAGCACTTAATGTTGACGAGGCAAAAGATATTTTCAGATCGAAGAGATACTTTAATCTAAAAGAAAGACAATATGCTGAAAACATTTTTAGAAATGCACTCTATATCATAAATCACGTCTCATATGGAGTTAAATACACGTTCAACTCCATAGATCTGCCCTATGATTTTTATTCGACACCAGAAATAATGAAATCGCTTGCGGATACCTTGCATAATCCGTTTATTTCCTTCTATGAAACTGCCTTTCTTAAGCGTATTCAGAGGGAAAAAATCGAGTTTATTGGGATTTCGGTGAGCGGCTGTTTCCAATTGATTTCTGCAGTTACGTTAGCGAAACTGATTAAAGAAGAATGTCCATCTGTTAAACACGTCTCATTGGGCGGCAATTACATTACTCGTTTAGCAGATGACTGCATGAAAGAATGGCATCCCTTTTTTGAATACATTGATTCGATAATGATGTATGACGGCGAAGAGCCGCTTGCACGTCTTCTTGAGGCTCTTGACTCTGGTGATGACAATCTCGACTGTGTTCCAAACCTTTGCCATGCTAAAGGTGGGAAGATATATAAAAACCATCGGATTGAGCAAACATTTATCAACGATACGGTTCCCGATTTCGATGGCTTCGCCCTTTCTAAATACTTCATGCCTGAGTTAATATTGCCGGTTTATTCCTCTAGGCAGTGTTTTAATCATTGCGCCTTCTGCACCATCCCCGGTGCTACCGGTGGTTGTTACCGAAAGATGCCTATATCGAGAGTATTTGAAATAATGTGTCGGTTAAATGAAAAATACGGCACGAGAGTTTTCTCTTTTGTGGATGAAACATTCGAAGGCAAAAGAATGGAGCAACTCGCGGATGAAATAAACGCATCGGGAAAAACGTTTTTCTGGCATGGAGAAACGAGGTTCTCTCCAACCCTAAGTACAGACGTTTTCAACAAGATATACCAAAGTGGATGTAGGCAGATTCAGTTTGGCCTCGAGTCATACAACCAAAGAGTTCTTGATCTAATGAAGAAGAGCACGAGAGTTGATTGGATTGATCGCAATATCCATGATTGTCTCAATGCGGGTATTCCTGTTCATCTATTCTTTATGATTGGCTTTCCGACCGAAACTAAAGAAGAGGCTCTGAACACCTTAGCTTATACAGAGAATGTTTTGAATTATTCAAAACAGGTATGTGGTGTTCCATATTCCACGAGAGGATTTACGAATTTTGGTCTCGTTATGGGGTCGGATGTTTGGAATCATCCCGATAAGTATGGTGTCTCTGTAATGCCGAAGTCCCAATATGAGGATTTGCGCCTCGAAGTGGATTATGTTTCAGGCACTGGTTTAACTTTAAATGAAGCAAAATCCTTATCTGATGAGCATCATATTGATTTTTATATGCAAGAGGTCATAAACGGTAGCGACACAATTGACTTGCCCCAGCGGCTTCATATTTCAGAGGTGACCTGGATCCTAGATTCTATTCACGCTGTCAGGTATAAGGGACATTTGACCAAAGTAAAGCGACGGCTAACTAGTCTAAATCCAGCTGATCGAATCTGGCTGGATTCCAAGACCTCTGTCGTGCTCGTTGAGCCATTTGCCTACTTCTATAATTCTGAATACCATCATGTCTATGCTGTTTCCCAGTTGGTATACCTTAAGTTGGCCCGTTTATTGGAGGCCGATTGTAGCATTTCTCTTATCCTTGATCAGGGCGACCTCGAGCTGACAAGGACGATAGAAGAACTGTTGCATTATGGATTGCTGAATACAAATATCGATGCCGATTATGTAATGCACGATAATGGTTTTCAATTGGTTAAAAGTTCGTTTGTGAAAGAAGTCGGACGCTCAAAAGAGGGGTTAAGAGTACTGCTGAGTTGTGCCACCCATAGAATGTGTGCGGTTAATGATTTTTCGTTCGCTTTGCTTTCGTTGTTTGAAAAGCCGATTACTAAGAACGAGGTGCGCGACATTTTGAAAAAAGAGGGACTATCGGCAAACGAGGAGCAATTAAACAAGTTGGTTGATAATTGCATGAAAGCAGATATACTACAGTTGATTAGATAGAGGAGGTTTCTGCATGGACGTTATTAACAAAGATCTCTTGGAGCAACTGAAAGAGTTTCAGGAAGAGGGCGTCGTGGTAGAAGTGTTCGACTTTGAGGACTACATGGATAAATTCTGCCATTAGTTTCGGAATTTACTCGCCTCGCTTAAAGGAGAAGTCGATTATCGATTTCTCCTTTTTTAATTAAAGATATTATTGAATACATGCTCCTAGCACAGGTTGGCCTCTCAGTAAACTGGGAGGTTGCTTTGGCTAGTTAGAGATATGTGAACGTCCGTTAGACTGAATCTCAGGGTAGAAGGGGCCTCCAGTGTCCAGATCAACTAGGCAATGCTGCGTTTCGGCTAATAAGAACGATGGCTTTTTGCGTGTGGCGGCGGCGTCGCCGCAGATTCGCGTCGCCGATGTCGAGGGCAATGCCGAGGTTGCGTTGGCGGCTGTTCGCGCGGCTGTCGAGCGCGGCGTTCGTGCGTTGGTGTTGCCCGAGCTTAATCTGACTGGCTATACCGCGGCCGATCTGTTCCATAACCGCACATTACTGCATGCCTGCGAGACCGCACTGGCACATATTCTCGATGAAACCCGCGAGTTGCCGATTGTCTTTACCATCGGCCTTCCCGTGGCGGTGGCCGAGAATATCTACAACTGCGCCGCCGTGTGCTGCGCGGGCGAGCTTTTGGGCCTTACGGCCAAGAAGTATCTGCCCAACTATGGTGAGTTCTATGAGCGCCGTTGGTTTGCTCCGGCGCCTGCGGATCCCGTGTGGGTTGAATTTGCCGGTCAGGGTCCGGTTCCGCTGGGTTCGGGGCTTGTCTACCGTTGCTGTGATGAGGGCGTCGAGGACCTGGTGTTGGGCGTTGAGGTTTGCGAGGACCTGTGGGTGCCAGCACCTCCTTCGACCGAGATGGCGCTTGCCGGTGCGACGGTGATTCTCAACCCGTCGGCGTCGGACGAGATTATCGGCAAGGCAGACTATCGCCGCAGCCTCATCTCCAATCAGAGTGCGCGCCTGTACTGCGCCTATGCCTATGCAGATGCGAGCGAGGGCGAGTCCACGACCGACATGGTCTTTGCGGGGGAGAACCTCGTCTACGAAAACGGTTCGAAGCTCGCCGCGACGAAGCTCCTCACTTGCGATATGGCCGTCGCCGACGTTGACCTTGACCGCCTGGTTGCCGAGCGCCGTCGCTCGACGACGTGGACGCGCGCGGACGATGCGCCGGAGGCCACGACCGTTGAGTTTTCGTTTGAGGGCGTGCTGGCCAAAGAGCTTGTTCTGCGCGATGCCTGCGATATCGACCGCGTTTTCCCTCGCGCGCCTTTTGTGCCGGCCGACCACGGCGACCTGGCCGAGCGCTGCGAGACCATCCTCGACCTGCAGACTGCTGGCCTCAAGACCCGCCTTGCCCACACGGGCACCAAGGCTGCGGTCATCGGCCTTTCGGGTGGCTTGGACTCCACGCTGGCACTGCTTGTGACCGTGCGTGCCTTCGATGCGCTGGGGCTGCCGCGCACGGGCATCACGGCCGTCTCCATGCCGGGCTTTGGAACGACGCATCGCACTAAGTCCAATGCTGAGTCGCTCGCCCGCGACCTGGGTGTGAGCTTCCGCGAGGTCTCGATCCATGCAGCCGTGGAGCAGCATTTTAAGGACATCGAGCACGACCCGGCCGTGCAGGATGTGACCTATGAGAACAGCCAAGCGCGCGAGCGCACGCAGATCCTTATGGACCTCGCTAACCAAGCGGGCGGCTTTGTCATCGGCACGGGAGACCTGTCCGAGCTGGCGCTCGGCTGGGCCACGTACAACGGTGACCACATGAGCATGTATGCCGTCAACGCGAGCGTGCCCAAGACGCTCGTGCGCCATCTGGTGCGCTACGCGGCCGATGTCTTTGGCGGTCGCATCGCCGAGACACTGCTCGACATCCTCGACACGCCGGTGTCGCCCGAGCTTTTGCCGCCGACGGGCGATGGTGAGATCGCTCAGAAAACCGAGGATCTGGTGGGTCCGTACGAGCTGCACGACTATTTCCTCTATTATCTGCTGCGCTTTGGCTTTGAGCCGGGCAAGATCTACCGCATGGCGCTCAAGAGCTTTGAGGGTGTCTACGACGAGGCCACCATCCACACGTGGCTGCGCACGTTCTATCGTCGCTTCTTCGCTCAGCAGTTTAAGCGCAGTTGCCTGCCCGACGGTCCCAAGGTGGGTTCGGTCACGCTCAGCCCGCGCGGCGATTGGCGCATGCCGAGCGACGCCAGCTCGCGTCTGTGGCTTGCGCAGATCGACGCGCTCAATCCAGTTGACTAAGGTTGGCTAAATTGAACCAATACGGGGGTTGCAAGCGTTACACTTTTGCAATCTGATGGCCCGTATCGCGCGGCGCTCTTGTCGGAGCGCCGCGTTTTTCATATCGAAAGGTGGCACCATGCAGGCATCGCAGCGTCTCGACCGCTTTGGCGCGGAGGTCTTCGCCTCACTCAACAACAAGCTTCTCGCGCTGAAGGCTCAGGGCAAGACCATTTACAACATGAGCGTGGGCACGCCCGACTTTAAGCCGTACGACCATGTGGTCGAGGCGCTCACGCAAGCAGCCCAAGATCCCGAGATGTGGAAGTATGCCCTGCGTGACCTGCCCGAACTCAAGCAGGCCGTGTGCGATTACTATGAGCGTCGCTTTGGCGTTTCGGGCATTACGCCGTCCATGGTGCAGTCGTGCAACGGCACGCAGGAGGGCGTGGGCCATTTGGGCCTGGCCCTGCTCGATCCGGGCGACACTATTTTGGTTCCCGATCCGTGCTACCCGGTCTTTGAGGCGGGTGCCAAGATCGCCGATGCCAAGCTCGAATACTATCCGCTGGTTGCCGAGCATAATTACCTGCCCTATGTGGCGGGTATCGATCCCGAGGTGGCCGATCGTGCCAAGTATATGATCGTGTCGCTGCCCGCGAACCCGGTCGGCTCGGTGGGCACGCCCGAGATCTACGAGGAGATCATCACTTTCGCCCGCGAGCACGACCTGCTCATCGTTCACGACAACGCATACTCCGACATCGTGTTCGACGGCGAGCCGGGCGGCAGCTTCTTGCAGTATCCCGGCGCGCTCGAGGTGGGCGTTGAGTTCTTCTCGCTCTCCAAGTCGTTTAACGTCACCGGCGCGCGTATCGGCTTTTTGGTCGGTCGCGAGGATGTGGTCTCGGCCTTCGCCAAGCTGCGCAGCCAGATTGACTTTGGCATGTTCTTCCCGATCCAGAAGGCCGCTATCGCGTGCCTTAATGGCCCGCGCGATGAGGTCGAGGCGCAGCGTCTGAAGTACCAGGAGCGCCGCGATGCCCTGTGCGATGGTCTTGAGGGCCTGGGCTGGGAGCGTCCCAACGCGCATGGCTCTATGTTTGTGTGGGCCAAGCTTCCCGGTGGTCGCACCGATTCCATGGCGTTTTGCGAGGAGCTCATGGAGAAGGCCGGCGTTGTGGTGACGCCGGGCGCGAGTTTTGGTCCTTCGGGCGAGGGACACGTGCGCATGGCGCTGGTCCTACCGCCCGATCAGATCGCTTTGGCTGTCGAGGCCATTCGCGAGGCGGGCCTGTATTAGAAACCTATTTCGATTCGTCAATAGCTCGAAACCGATTTCGCGCAGTTATTTTACGAATACTGCAAACAATTTCGGTAAACGGTCGATTTTTGGCTGCGAATAGGGGCATAATCAAAGTCCCGATTGGATGTATTGGGATTACGACAAGCCGCTCGGGTCGTTCCCGGGCGGCTTGTTTGTGGAGAGAGATGGGAGTTTCTAATGGTTAACGAGAAGAAGGTCGCTATTGTCGGCTGCGGTTTCGTCGGTTCGTCTTCGGCGTTCGCACTGATGCAGAGTGGTCTGTTCTCCGAGATGGTCCTCATCGACGTGGACAAGAACCGTGCCGAGGGTGAGGCCCTGGATATCGCGCACGGCATGACGTTTGCCGAGCCGATGAAGATCTACGCCGGCGATTATTCCGATGTCGCCGACGCCGCCATGATCGTCGTCACTGCTGGCGCTGCCCAGAAGCCCGGTGAGACCCGCCTGGACCTGGTCAACAAGAACGTCAGCATCTTTAAGTCCATTATCCCCGAGATTAAGAAGTCCGGCTTCGACGGCATTCTGCTAATCGTCTCCAACCCGGTTGATGTTCTGACCTATGCTGCCATCAAGATGTCTGGCCTGCCCGAGGGCCATGTCATCGGCTCCGGCACCGTGCTCGACACCGGCCGCCTGCAGCAGATGCTTGGTGCCCACGTCGAGGTTGACCCGCGCGATGTCCAGGCCTATGTCATGGGCGAGCACGGCGACTCCGAGTTTGTCGCTTGGTCCAGCGCTCAGGTTGCCGGCGTTCCGCTGAACACCTTCTGTGAGCTTCACGGCCACTTGGAGCATGAGGCTGCCGAGAAGCGCATCGCCGAGGACGTCAAGAACTCCGCCTACACCATCATCGAGAAGAAGCACGCCACCTACTATGGCGTCGCCATGGCCGTCAAGCGCATCTGCACCGCCGTTATGCGCGATGAGCAGACCGTTCTGCCTGTCTCCTCGCTCATGGTGGGCGAGTATGGCCTGTCCGATCTTGCCATCTCCATGCCGACCGTCGTTGGCCGCGACGGCGTTGTCTGCCGCGTCCCCGTGCCGCTGAACGACGACGAGCAGCATGAGCTCACCGTCTCCGCCAAGGCCCTCAAGGACATCATCGACAGCGTCGACTTCTCCTGCTAAATCAAGCTCGCTAGAGCGAAAAGCTACAATGAAGGCGTCCGGGTCCACACGGCCCGGGCGCCTTTTTGGTGCAAAGTAACCTGACTCCAATGCACCATAGTTGATGGGAGGGCCATGTCGGATTCGCCTAATTTTTTGACCTATGTCCAGACGGCGTTTGATCCCTTTGAGGAGCGGCCGTTCTGCGCGGTGGATAGCCTGGTCTTTGCGTGGTTGTCCTATTTGCGCTTGCCGGGTGATATGGCGGGGCTGACGAACTGGCAGGGCCTAGACGTACGCGAGCTGCTGCGTGCCGAGTGCTACCGGGACATGATTGACGACTTGTGGGACCCAGAGGGAAGCAGGGCCTTGTTGGAGGCCGTGGCAGCAAATCCCAGATACCGCGGCGTGCACGTTTGCGGCTATCGTGCCGTGAGCGATGTGGTGGCGACGGAGCAGTTTGCAGCCATGGCGTTCCGGTTTCCGGCGGGGTTTAGCTATCTTTCCTTCCGGGGGACCGACAGCACGATTGTGGGCTGGAAAGAGGACTTTAACATGGCGTTCCGGTGTCCTGTGCCGGCCCAGGAATCCGCGGCGCGTTATGTGGACGAGGCGGCGGATGCGATCGACGGGCCGCTTTTGTGCGGAGGTCATTCCAAGGGCGGAAACCTTGCTGTGTACGGTGCGGCGATGTGCTCCGATGTCGCCCGTGAGCGAATCGAACGGGCGTATTCCCATGATGGTCCAGGGTTCGTCGAGGAGTTTCTGAACGGCAACGCCTTTGCCGATCTTTCCGGTCGAATCGACAAGACGCTACCTCGGTCGTCGATCTTCGGCATGATGTTCGAGACACAAGAGGACTATGCCATCGTTGAGAGCACCGAGTTCAGCCTGCTGCAGCACAATCCCTTTAGCTGGGTGGTTGATGGTTGCGACTTCGTATACTGTGAGAGCCTGTCCGCCGGTGCTCGATACGTTGATGGCTCCATTCGCGAGATGCTGCTTGCAGTGTCACCTAGCGAGCGCGAGCGTTTTGTAGATGCGTTGTTCTCCGTGTTTGAGGCTACGGGTGCTGAGCGGTTTGCGGATATCGCTGGGAATCTGCGCGAGAGCCTGCCCGTGATGCTCCAGGCTGCGCAAGGCTTTGACGAGGATACACGACGCTTTGTCTCGCAGACCATCGTAGCAATCCTTAAATGCGCACTGCTGCCCAAACGACCTCAGATCGACATGCCCGCTGCCGGCAAGAGTTTGGCAGAACAGCTCGAGGCTTGGCAGTCCGAGCTCCTGCGCTAACCATTGGTGCAAGCAACCTGTCCCCGATGCACCAATCTTCGAAGCGCCTGGGGCGGGCTCGACCGCTATACTGATTCGTGCCGAAATCGATCTAGAACGGAATGCCGTATATGAAAATCAATCACGCGATTCTGCATATCCTGGACTTTGACTCTGCCGTCAACGTTATGAGCCAGCGCGAGTTGGATATCGAAAGCCGTACTGTCCGCAACTTCGTGACCACACATCTGCGTCGCGCGCGCACTTCGGCCGATAACAAGCGTGCCGCGTTTGCCGAGAACTCCGCATTCGGCGGCGAGCTCAAGAGCTATTTCTTTGGTGAGCGTGAGTTCGTGGACCTGTCGCAGCAGATTGCGGAGTTCATCTCTTCCGAACTCACCAAGGCCGAGAAAGCTGAGTCCACCGACGTGCTCGTGGCTGATTTTGACGACGATGAGGATGCCCGCTGGTTTGCCGTGATGCTGCTGGGCTCCAAGCAGGCCTTTATGCACGAAGTGGGCCGCGAGGAAGGGGAGGTGCGCAACGACATCGCGCGCCACTACGCCATTCTGCCGAACCCCTCGCAAAAGGTGCCGAGCTATGCCATCGTGCGCGCGAGCACCATGGAGATCGGCTATGTGGACAAGAAACGCAAGATCGCCGGCGAGGACCGTATGCTTATCCCCGATGGCCTGCTGCAGTGCGACACGGGCGTATCGGGCAAGGAGGTCATCGACACCGTGACGCGTGTGGTCGAGGAAGTCGCCGAGGAGCACGGTGCCAACACGGCTGTAGCACTCGCCAAGGTTAAGGCTGCTGTTGCCGAGAAAGTTGAGGATGACGAGGAACTGCCCCCTTGGGATATCGTCGATGAGGTCTTTGAGGACGAGCCGGTTATCAAGGAGAGCGTGCGCGCGGCACTGACCGAGGAGAAGGTGCCTGAGCGTGTGCCCGTGGAGCGCAAGCAGGTCGAACGCGCGGCGGTGCGCAATCACAAGATTCGTACCGATACGGGCATCGAGATCAGCTTCCCGGCAGAGATGGGTTCGAATTCCGAGTACATTGAGTTCGTCAATGAGCCCAACGGCCTCATTTCCATCGAGCTCAAAAATATCGGGTCAATTGAGAATCGATAAGGCTTTTTCTTTTGAATAAAAGTCTGGATTATATTTTGAAGTATACTTGGAAATATAATCCAGATTATTTTTTTGGAGGTCAAAATGTCCCCACTTGTTCTGGAAAAACCGGTGTTTACAAAAGACCAGGTTGTTTCTGCTACCGAAGCAAGCAAGTCCTTATCCGCCGTTCGTAAACGCGCAAAACGTGCGCCTCAGTTCATTGCTGATCATAATGATATCGATACCGTGATTATCGACTATGCTGCCTATGAGGAAATGTACGGCGCGCTGCAGTATCTGCGTGAACTTGAGATAAATCGCATCGCTGCGGATCGAGTCAAGCATGGTCCGCATGAGTTTGTTCCGTTTGAGGACGCCTTAACTGCCGAGGAGCTCGCGGAGCTTGAGTCGATGGATCCGGACGCGATTCCCGACGAGGATTTTTTCGAATGAGCGGGCATTTTGTTGTCGGCTTTTTGAATCGAGACGTCGAGAAGGAATATCAAAAACTAGATGGATCCCAGCGCAGGCTCGTCCGTATTGCCGTCGCAAAATTAAAGACGCGCGCTGATGAAATCGGGACGCCGCTTCACGGCGAGCTCGCCGGCTGTAAAAAGATTAAATGGCGGAATGCGGGACTCCGAATGGTTTTTCGAATCCGGGAGGACGGAACGGTTGAGATTGCCGAGATTGTGGCAATAGGGCGGCGCGATCGTTCCGAGGTCTATAAGACGGCCGTAGGGCGCCTGTCAAAGCAATCCGCCATGGTTGAATAC
>NZ_JBCOIL010000033.1:0-24580 GCF_040926265.1 Collinsella aerofaciens
CCATGGTGTCCTTCATGTCCGTTACCGGTTTAGCCAGCTGGCGGTAATAACGCTCGCCGTCGTAAGCAATGCAGCCCTCGGCGCCCGCCGTAGCCGACACAAAACGCGGACCCAGGCCCTTCACCCATGCCAGACGCTCGCGGATCTCGTCCTCACTCGCGGCATCCGCCGCACTAAAGAAAGCGAAATCGACGTAGGGCGCAATCTGCTCGTAATACTCGTCGGTGGAGTCGTCCGAAAAGTCAAAAGAAACCGTGACGCCCGCAGCCTTCAACTTGGGCAGCTCGCGCTCGGTAAAGCAATAGTTACCCGAATGAACCACATCGAACTGCTTCATGTACGCAAGGTCAAAGCGATCGAGGACATAGCGCGCATCGCCACGGATACCGCCCTCGTTGGAGCCAAGGAAGACACGGTCACCGTCGACGACGGTCACGCGAGCCGCTCCGTTCTCGCCAATCATCTGCTCGCACTTGTCAAGCTCGATACCCTCGTCCTCGAGGCTTGCAATGACATGCTCGGCAGCGGCGTCATTGCCAAAAATGCCCATGTATGCAGAGCGTGCGGCACCGCATTTCTTGGCATAAACGGCGAAGTTCACCGCGTTGCCGCCAGGATACATGGTGTGGATATGCTCGTAGCGATCGACGACGTTGTCGCCAAATCCGAGCGCGTTAACGTTAAATGCCATGGCCTTTGTCCCTTCTAGTACTCGACAACACCCATATAGCGGCGGAAATCGGGATCGTGATCAAACACCTTGCCGCGTGCGGCACGCAGCTCGCAGTTCATGGCGTAGAACAGCACCGGGTCCAGATAGGCACGGACGCTCGCCGGCACGGCTTCCATACCGTACTCCTTGGCATCGAGCACCATCAGCGTATCGGTATGCGTCTTAAGGAACGCCAGGGCGCGCTCGTCCATAGCACGGCACTCGCTGGAGCCCATCTGCAGGAAGTAAAAAACGCCATCCTGAGTAGCCTCGAAGGGGCCATGGAAGTACTCGGCAGAGTGGATGTAGCTGCAGTGCTGCCACTGCATCTCCATAAGAGAGCAGATAGCGAAACCATAGGTCTGGCTAAAGTTGGGACCGCTGCCCAGAATATAGAAGAACTCGTGCTCCTGGCAAAGCTTGGCAAAGCGATCGCCCAGCTCGGCATTTACCTTCTCGCGTGCCGGGGGAAGAATCTTATCCATCTCGGCGATACCGGCATACATGTCGGCAAGATCGGCGTAGCCCTCCTGCTGATCGAGCAGCTCTGCCGCAAGCGACAGCGAAATGCCAGCGGGGACCTCGGCCTGCGGCACACCCTCGCCCCATGGGTAGACCCACGTGGTCCACTTGCCGGAGTCGATCTTGGATCCAGCGTTGTCGGTCTGGGCGATCACCGTAGCGCCGGCGGCAAGGGCAATCTCGCAGCCCTCGACGACCTCCGGGGTATTGCCACTGTGGCTGCAAGCAATGACCAGGGACTTCTCGCCCAGACGACGCGGACGCATAATGTCGAATTCACGCGCGGTATAGATATACGAAGTGAAGGTGGTTGCCTCGCGCTGCAGAAGCTCGTGAGCCGGGATCAAATCGATCATGGAGCCACCGCAAGCAATCCAGTAGACGCTGTCGAACTTGCCCTTCTCGGCAATTGCCTCTTTGATCAGATCGTGTGCGTTCATATCCAGTTCCTTTCTTGTTTGGGCCGCAATCAATGAGATTGGCTGCGTGGCCGATAGTTGTTTTAGTCAATCAGATATTTCTCGAATGCGGCCATGTTCTTGGCATCAGCCGCCGCCGGGTCATCGTAGTAACGGCCGTCCGTAATTTCCTGGCCCAGCATGCCGTCGAAACCATGGGCGTTGAGTGTGGCAACGAAGGCGTCCATATCGTGCTTGCCATCGCCCCACACCAGATGGCCATACGGGTCACCGTCGATAAAGTGCATCTCGTGAATTGCCCCATCACCAAAGGTGGCAAACCAGTCCTCGAGCGTCTCGCCAGCAACGCCCATCGCGGTTGTATCAACCATGGGCTGTAAATACGGGCTCGCGACCTCGTCAATCATGCGCTTCGCATCGGAAACCGTCGTCACAAGGTTGCTCTCCTCGGGACGCAGGCTTTCCATCGTAAGCACCAGACCGTGCTCGCCGGCATACTCCGCCAGAATGGACAAGTGCTCGCGGCTGCGCTTCCAGGCTTCCTCGCGGTCCTCGTCCCAGTCGCCCCAGCCCGAGTTGACGGACATACGGTCGCACCCAAGTACCTCGGCAAGCTCAATGCCGTGCTTAAAGTACGCCAGGCTGCGCTGTTCATGCAACGGTTTGCGCGCGCAGTACTGCCAAGGATAGACAACATTCTCGGGGCACAGAGTACGATACCTAAGCCCACGGTCTGCAGCTTTTTTCGCCAGGACCTCAGCCTCAAAGTAGCCCGTATGGTCGAGCGTCACATGCGGCTCCGCGCACCACAGCTCAATGGACTCAAAGCCCAAGCGCTGCTGCACATCAAGGAAGTAATCGAGCGACCACATGATGTAGTGGATATTCATGCCTGCAATCTGTTCGCGGCGCAGCGTCGGTTTGGATTCAGGCATCTTATGCCTCCTTATTTCGATCGAACACGATTTGTCCGTCCGACATCGTCATATCAACCGCAAGATCGCGTGCGTCGCGATAATCGAGGTCGAACACATCCCGATCGAGTACGCAGATATCGGCAAGCTTGCCAACCTCAAGCGTACCCAGCTCGTCTTCGCGCATCAGGTCGTACGCGCCCCCGGCAGTCCAAGCGCGCAAAAGCTCGACAAGCGTCAGCACGTTGGCCTCATTCACGGGAAGTCCGTCGGCGAAGAACCCGCCGCACGCGCTGTAGATTGACTCGCCCAAGCTCGGAATCAACAGCGGCAAATCAGTGCCACAGCACACTGTGCATCCGGAATCTTCCATGCCGCGGCGATTCCAGCTGTGCAAAAGTCGCGTCTCGCCAATTTGTCGACGCATCATCGACAGGCAATCCTCGCGCCGGTCCAGCGTCAGAATCTGCGGATAGACCTCGCAAATTCCACCTAACTTGCCAAACTCGACAAGATCGGTCGGGTCAGAGTTCTCGAGATCGGTAATCGCATGGCGGCGAAGCATCCGTCCATGCTCGTCTCGAGGCAGCGAGGCATAGAGCGCCACGGTGCGACGAACGGCGCCATCGCCCTGGCAATGCAAGGAATATCGGAAACCGTCAGCATCAATTGCACGCAGCTCGTTCTCAATCAGATCCCACTCTGGCTCCTCGACGACCGTCTTGCCGGCAGCGCCCGCATCGGCCGTGTCCTCATAGGGGTCAATCATCTCGGCAAGCCCCGCCCATACGCCGCGATCGGTCATACGGTTGAAGCCAGAAAAACGAACGAACGGTCCCCGGAAGCGCTCTCGTGCCTCGCGAGCATATGCCAGATTTGCACCAGCGCCCACCGGCTGCGACATCATAGAGACGCGAACCGTCAGCTCGCCAGATTCCTCACGGCGAGCCATTTCGTCGGCAAAGCCGTAGTAGTCATCAAACGCCATCTCCTTGATGGCGGTAACGCCGCGCTCGTTAAGCATGCTCATGTAGTCCGAATACCCCGCGCGCACCTCGGGCAACGCGAGGAAATCGCTCATCATGCGCCAGATCTCCTCGGCATAGCACGCCTGCGGTGTAAAACCGTATCGCGCACTGGCGGCAGCATTGAGAACGCAGGTCTCCGCGCCCGGTGTAAAGCAGACGACAGGGATATCACCAAAAAACTCGTCAAACACAGCTGCCGTATTTGCGTTCTCGACATCCGATGCCAACGTTTCGGGCAGGTTGTGGCCAAAAGCCGCCGCGCAATCCGGATGATCATCTTTCCATGCACGCAAGAGCGACACGGCCTCTTTGGCATCGGCGACGCCGGACAGATCAGACCCCAACGTCCGCAGTGCCCAGCCCGTATAGAAGGTATGCACATCGATCAGGCCGGGCATGACGGTGCGGTCGCCCAGGTCAACTACCTCGTCCGCCTGGGTCAAATACGAAGCTACCTCGCACTTGGTGCCAACCGCCTCAATTCGATTGCCACGGACCGCTACGAAACCTTCAAACGGCAGGTCCCCCGTACCGGTAAAGACGCTCTTAGACGTCAGGACCGTCAAACGATCAGACATCACAACCACCTACGCCGGAAGCATGCCAGAGATTGCCGTTACGATCAGGCCAAAGACGACCATGAAAATGAAGAACTTCCAAATGGTCTTCCACCATTGACCAAACGAGATCTTTGCCACGGCAAGACCGGCAACCGTCATGCCCGCCACGGGACTGATGGTGTTGATGGTCTGATTAGCAAACTGGAGCGCGGTAACGGCGGCTTCGGGATTGAGGCCCATAAGCTCGGTCAGCGGACCCATGACGGGCATGGTGAGCGCCGCAAGTCCAGAGCTCGAGGGAACCAGCAAAGAGAGCAGGCCAAGGACGATATACATAAACGTGGTGTAGACGGCGGCAGGTGCACCGGCCAGTGCAGTAGCGAGCGCCTGGAGGATGGTGTCGATGATCATGCCACCCTCTGCGATGACCAAGATACCGCGAGCGATGCCGATGACGATAGCGGCATACGCAAAGTCGGCAATGCCTTTAACGAACTCCTCGGCGATCGTCTGCTGGTCAAGGCCGCCCAGGATACCGGCAAGCAAGCCCATACCAAGGAACACGGCGGAAATCTCATTCATGTACCAGCCCTGGGTAACAAGACCCCAGACGATAATGCCCATGCCGCAGGCAAAATCGATAAGCACGAGCTTCTGACGGGTAGTGAACTCTTCCTCGATGGAGGCATCGGTCACGGAAAACTCAACACGCTTGAGCTTATCGTCCTCGTACACAATGGACGACTCGGGATTTTTCTTGACACGCATGGCGTAGCGCATGGCCCATGCGATACCAACGGCAGTGAAGATGACCCAAGAAACGGCGCGCAGCCACAGCTGAGGATTGCCCTCGATACCAATGATGCCTTGGGCGATCAAAACATTAAACGGGTCGATGGTCGAAGCACAATATCCCAGGTTAGGACCAAGGAAGCAGATGATAAACGCCGTCATCGAGTCATACCCGATACCCATCATGATGGGAATGAAGATGGCATAGAACGGCAGGGCTTCCTCAGACATACCAAACGTAGTGCCGCAAATGGACAGCAACGTCATCGTGATGGGAATGATGAGGATGTCCTTGTTCTTGAGCTTTTTAATCACACGGCTCATGCCGGCATTCAAAGCGTTGGTCTTGGTGATGACTGCGAACGATCCGCCAATCAATAAGACGAACGCAACGACGTCGGCAGCCTCCTGGATGCCCTTAGTAGGCGCTTGCAGGACCGCAAAGATATCCTGGCCCAGATTGATGGTCTCGCCGGTCTCGGAATCGGTGTAGTTCTTATCAACCTGTTCATAGGTTCCAGCAACGGCGACTTCACGCTCGCCCGCCGCTGTCGAAATCGTCTTGCGCTGATACTGACCAGAGGGAACGATCCAAGTCAGGACCGCAAAGACAACGATCAGCAAGAACATGATCGTATAGACATGCGGTAATTTGAACTTAAAACGTCTGTTTGTCTTCTTCGCCTTCGTATCTGACATAGATACCTCCAAAGAACTCGAGACTGCATCGCATCTCGCTTCAACGCCTGCGCAAGGCAAACGTTCTATGACGTTCCATAGATTACCAGCAGCTTTTCCCATCATCAAGATAATTTCAAACTGATTGCCGCGACGCGGTTGAACGGTTGCGTTCGCGCCGTGAACGGTATGGAGACGCCCGGTGAGATGATCAACCGGGCGTCTCCATTCGCAATGTCCTAGATGTCAAAGACGTAGCGAGACCCAACGATCCGCTGACGACCGATGATAAACGGCCGCCGCTGCTCATCGAAAAAGAAGGCTTCCATATAAAACAAGGGTTCGCCAACGGGAACTGCCAACAGCCGAGCGACCTCGGGCGACGCGCACGCGATCTCGAGCGTGCACGGGTCGGTAAACGCGGGAGTGCGGCCCGTCCGGTTGCGCACGAACTCAAAAATGGATTGGTTAGATAGAGGTGCCGTTGATAGATAGGCGTTGTCCTCGTAAACATATATGTTGTTCTCGAGCATGACAGGGACGCCATCGGCAGTGCGCACGCGCTCAACGCAAATCAAGTCAGTTCCAACGGGAACACCAAAGAACTGCGCTTCGGTGGAATCCGCCGGCAGTATCTTTCTCGAAATGACACACGCCCCCGGTTCCATTCCGTTAACGCGGCATGCGTTCGAAAAACTCTGAACGTCATCCTTCTGGCGAATCTTGCGCTTGAGCTTGGAGGCATTGACAAACGTGCCTTTCCCCTGTCGCTTCGTTAGATAGCCCTGCTGGACGAGCTCCTCAATAGCGCGTCGCACGGTAACGCGGCCAACTTTATAGCTCTCAGCCAATTCGAATTCGTTGGGTATCCGCGCGCCTGCCTTGTAGGCGCCGGAGTTGATTTCGTTTTTAATGATATCAATGACCTGTTGGTACAGCGGTATCGCTGCTTTACCGTCAGTTGGCCCTTCAGTCGGTGGCATATACCCTCTCCCAGCACAATTAATTCTAAAACGGGCTTAAGGGCATTCAACAAGCCCTTAAGCCCGCATTAGCTTAAAGTATGCTAGGTGTCGCACCAAAATGTTGGCTATTTACTCATCAGACCCGAAAAACGCGCAACTACCGCGCTCCTAAGAAAGCGTGAGCAGCTCCGGCAGCTGGTCGATAATCTTGTCCGCGGCATCCTGGCTAAAGCCAAAGCGTTCCTCGCGCTTGGCAATGACTGTCAGGCCGGCTCGCTTGCCAGCGGTGATGCCAGGCACCGAATCCTCAACGCAGCAGCAGCGATTCGCGGGCAGTCCCAGCAGGTCCAGCGCATGCAGGTAGATGTCGGGCTCGGGCTTGCTCTCCTTAAACTGCTCGCCGCTCACCACATACTCAAAGGCATCCGACAGCCCGCACGCATTGAGCACTTCCTCGATGCTAACCATGGGAGACGAGCTGGCAAGCGCCACGCGAACGCCGCGGCGCGGCAGCTCTCGAATCGTATCCACGGCGCCTGGGTTAATCAAAGCCTGATAGTCGCGCGGACGCTTATGAGCCCATTCGTCCCAACGGGCCAACGCTTCCTCGCCAGTGAAATGCCCCTTACCGGCACGCTCAAACCAATCGACCAGCATATGCAGGAAGAACTGATGCGAGGTACCGACCTGCCCATTCAACTCCTCTTGAGTCAGGTTAAGCCCAAGCTCCTTGGCAAACGCGGCAGTCTCGCCCAGGTAGTAATACTCGGTATCGACAATGACGCCGTCCATGTCAAAGATAACGGCATCGAACGGAAATGCGGACACGGCACCCTCCCTAACAAAAGGACGCCCGCGAGCAGGCGCCCGAACCATGCATTAATCGGCGATTCTAACCCAGCAGCTTATCCAGCGCCACCGCAATACCATCTTCGTTGTTATTGGCGGTCACCATCTGGGCCACAGCCTTAACCTCATCGACGGCGTTGCCCATGGCAACGCCGGTGCCGGCCCACTCAATCATGGACTTGTCGTTCTGGCCGTCGCCAAACGATACGACCTCGCTGGCATCGATGCCGAGCTTGGGCAGGGCACCCTCGAGCGCGCAGGCCTTGTCGATACCGGGCGCCGTGTACTCAAAGTACCAGTCGGCCGTAAACATGCCCGAAAGCGTCTGCTTAAAGGGCGCATACATCTCCTCGTAATGCGCCTGCAGGTATGCCGGGTCGCCCGCAGTGAGTAGCTTGTCCACGGGATAAGCATCAGCGACCTCATGCAGGCTCTCCACCTCGCGAATCTTAAGATCGCACGCGTCGCGCTCATACTTGACGATATTCTTCTGCGAGCCGTCAGGCAGCGTGATCATGCAATGGTACGAGTCCTCGACATGCAAATCACGACCGAGCGAAATCATAGGGATCACGTCAAAATTACGCAGGTGATCAATCAGGCGATGCAATTCGTCGGCAGGCATAGCCTGATCGAACAGCACCTCGTCGGTCTGAGCGTCGACCACATGCGCGCCGTTAAAGGCCACCAGCAGACCGTCATGGTTTTGAAGGTCGAGCTCCTGCGCCAAGGCGTGCAGCCCCCATGCGGGACGACCCGAAGCCAAGATGAGCTTAATGCCCGATTCCTGCGCCGCGAGCAGCTTCTCGCGCGTACGCGAGCTAATCACTTTCTGGTCGTTGGTGAGCGTACCGTCGATATCCATCGCGATGGCTTTGATTGCCATATGTGCCTCCTTGCATCGTTTTTATCGCGCACTATCTTATCCGAGCCGGGGCACGTTCGCACAGCGCGCGTATGACGGTTGCAAAACCACCCCATTTGAAACAAAGGCAAAAAAGTACTTGCAAAGACGCGTTCCGACATATAAGTTGATAAAAGACCGCCGTTGCGGTTTTAAGTAGATCGAGCATATGAAGTTTGAGTTTTAGCGTGTAAGAGAAGGAAGATCGGCAAAGTACAACCCCAAACGCAATGACAACTTAATGAGGTAACTGCCACATGTGAGGCACCCAAGGCATTGCTGTCTCGATTTTGAGCACGATGCCTTCCGCCTTGCATGGGCCGTTCCATCCCGCCCCTGCAGCAACTGCCTCATGGGCTCATTGAAAACCGCATAGCACCCAAACGTCAGCACATCACCCACGGCAAGCACATCACTCACGACAACCAACACATCAACAAACAGCACGAACATCAACCGATTGGAGAAGCTATGACAAACCACCACGCTGAAGACGGCGATAAGAAAAGCATTCTGGATGCCCGCATTGAGCGAGCATATGCAAACGAATATGACGCCGCCTTTGCCGCCGCGACCATCAAGAACTACGCGTCGCTACCGCTCGCGACGATCTTGGCCGACCACCCTCAACTGCTGAAGCGCTGCACAAAGATCATGGGCGACCCCGATATTCGCAAGCTGACAGACCCCTATGCCCCAAAACGCGACAACGATTCGTGCGTTCTTACCGTAGGCTGCCTAGCCCATATGCTTACGGCGCTCGACACGAAACTCAAGCTCGAATGGGAACCCGACGAGCGTCATGAACTCGAAAGCAAGCGGAACACCCTGCGCACCGCACTGTTCCTTCCGTTGGACGGCCTCAAGCGCTGCAACGTCGAGCTCAATACACAGGCGCGGCAAAAGCCCGGGACCACGGGGCAGAAAACTCCAAGACCCCATGCGGCCATCGTCGACCGCAACCGATATAACCGCATGACTGCGCACTTTTCCGCCGAGGGAGCAGCCATAAGGACGCTGATCGACCTGCTGTGCCTCCTGAGCATCAACGAGCTATTTGAGGGCTATCTCGCCCTTGTTCCCGCGACGGCACCCAAGTCGGTAGCAAAGATCATCGAGACCTGCAGACGCCAGTTTGAGCGCCATCGCAATGGCAGCGAGATGAGCGCCAGCATCGCGCAGTACTACGCGGCTCATTACAAAAATGACGGATGTGCCCCTGTCGAGCATCAGCTGCGGCTCGCCTACACCACGCCCGCCGCAACGCTCCATCGCTTTGGAGCCTTTGGTGCTTGCGAGCCGCACGAACAGGCAGCCTGTCCCACAACCGAGCTCGATCTCAGGCTCGGACGAGCCCTGTAGCCCGCCAGCCCCTCCGCGGGCAACAATCCTATTCCACAACACAACCAACAGAAGGGAGTCCTCATGGACACCAATCATTCCCCCATCATCAGTCCCCTCACCATGCGTGAATCCGCCCGAGGTATCACGCTCACCAGCATTTACGATGAGATGCTCGCCCGTCGCGAACTCTCCGTCATGGGAAACATCGAAACCCCGATGGCCCACGACCTATGCCAGCAGATCCGCCTGCTCGATGCCACCGACCCCAGCCGCCCCATCACCATATTTGTCGCCAGCGCCGGCGGAAGCGTGCGATCGGGCCTTGCGATCTATGACGCCATACGCCTCGCATCGTGCCCCATCCGCACCGTCTGCCTGGAATTCGCCGCGTCCATGGGTGCCGTGATCTTTATGGGCGGCGACAATCGCCGTATGGCGCCCCATGCAGAGCTCATGATTCACGACCCGCTGATCCCCCAGGGGGCAGGCGGCTCGGCACTTGCGCTGCAGGAAACCAGCCGGCGTCTCATGCAGACCCGCAAGACCCTCACGCAAATCCTCTCGGACCGCAGCGGCCTCACGCCCAAGCGCATCCAGTCCCTCACCGCAAAAGACACCTACCTTTCGGCCGAGCGCGCCGTCGAGCTCGGCTTTGCCCACGAAATCCTCTCGACCACCAAGGAGGTCGCCCATGTCTAACCTCGCCAGCCGCCTCGCCGCATCTGAGTCCGCATCGTCCACCATCCTCGCCAAGGATCGAACGCTTTCCTGCGACACCCGCCAAACGGGACTCAACAACAATGCACTTGTGATCGGCCCCTCGGGAGCCGGCAAGACCCGAAACGTCCTCAAGCCCAACCTGCTGCAAATGAACGCAAGCTACATCGTGCTCGACACCAAAGGTACGCTCTGTCGCGAAGTGGGACCCGTGCTGGCAGCCCACGGCTACCGCGTGCAATGTCTCAACTTCGCCGACCTCAACACCGTCCCGGCCCTTGCGCCCGGCATCGAGCGCTGCGGCTACAACCCCCTGAGGCACATTCGCCGCAAGGCGGACGGCAGGCCCAACCAGCAGGACATCCTCTCGGTGGCAAAGGCCATCTGCCCCATCGAGGACAACAACCAGCCTTTTTGGGATCATGCGGCGGCAAACCTGCTGTCGTGTCTTATCGCCTACGTCACCGAACAGCTACCCACCGACGAGCAGACAATCAGCTCGGTCATCAAGCTGATCGAGCACCTGCAGGACGGTGCCACGGCCCGATTGTTTGACGATCTGATCACGACCGACCCCCAAAGCTATGCCCTCTCGCTATGGCGGCGCTACGCCATTACGCAAAATGCCGAGCGCATGCACGCGAGCATCGTCGGCATCCTTGCCGAAAAGGTCATGTGTCTGGGGTTCGACGGTGCGGCACAGCTCTATCGTGAGTGCCATCAGGTGGACTTCGCTTCCATGGGACACACCCCCTGCGCCCTGTTTGTAACCGTGAGCGATATTGACCGCAATCTCGATCCGCTGACCGGCCTCTTTATTTCGCAGGCGTTTATGGGCCTCATTCGCGAGGCCGATAGGCAGCCCGACGGCAGCCTGCCCGTGCCCGTGCGCTTTATGCTCGATGACTTCGCAAATCTGCAGATCCCCCAGATCGACAACGTGCTCTCGATTATCCGAAGCCGCAACATCTGGGCAACGCTGCTGCTGCAGTCGACCAACCAGCTCGATGCGCTCTATGGCGAGGCACGCGCACGCTCCATCATGGGCAACTGCGACACGCATCTGGTGCTGGCGTTCCAGGATCCCGAGAGTGCCCGGGTGTTTTCCGACCGCGCCGACGCGCTGCCCAGCACGCTCATGGCGACGCCAATCGATCGCTCGTGGCTCTTTGTACGCGGTCGCACTCCCGAACAGGTCGAGCGCTTTAGGCTCGAAGACCATCCGCTCTACGGGGAGCTGCCCGAGGCGCAGCGAGGCCATGCGGAGGCCGAGATCTAGGCGCAGGGTTCTCGCAGCGCGCGGCGCCCCGGCAATGTTCCACAAAGGCCGTGCGCCCCGGGACCACGGCAAAGCAAAGGGGCCCGCATCCGATAGGATACGGGCCCCTGGCTATAAGGCGCGATGCGTTAACAGCAGCGACTACTTGCGATGCGCGCGGTAGAACTCGATGAGCGCCTGGGTCGAAGCGTCCTGCTCGGCCTTGGCGGCGTCGTCGTGGAAGGCCGGGGTAATCTGCTTGGCAAGCTGCTTGCCCAGCTCGACGCCCCACTGGTCGTAGGAGTCGATGCCCCAGACCGTGCCCTCGACAAACGTGATGTGCTCGTACAGGGCGATGAGCTCGCCGAGCGCAAACGGGGTCAGCGTGTCGCCGAAGATCGAGGTCGTCGGGCGGTTGCCCTCAAAGCAACGGGCCGGGACGATCTGCTCGGGCGTGCCCTCGGCACGAACCTCGTCGGCCGTCTTGCCAAAGGCGAGCGCCTTGGTCTGGGCCAGGAAGTTGCCCAGGAACAGCTCGTGCACGTCCTGGCCGCTATCGGTCGCAGGGTTGGCGGTATTGGCGAAGGCGATGAAATCGGCCGGGACCACCACAGTGCCCTGGTGCAGCAGCTGGTAGAAGGCATGCTGGCCGTTGCTGCCGGGCTCGCCCCAGAAGATCTCACCGGTGTCGGAGGTCACGGCGCTGCCGTCCCAGCGGACATGCTTGCCGTTGGACTCCATGGTGAGCTGCTGCAGGTAGGCCGGGAAACGGTGCAGGTACTGGCAATACGGAAGCACGGCATGGCTCTTGGAACCGAAGAAGTTGACGTACCAGACGTTGAGCAGGCCCATCAGCGCGACGGCGTTGTTCTCGAGCGGCGTGTTGCAGAAGTACTCGTCGATGGCATGGAAGCCCTCAAGGAACTGCTGGAAGCGCTCGGGGCCGAGCACGACAATCAGCGACAGGCCCACGGCGGAGTCGACGGAGTAGCGGCCGCCGACCCAATTCCAGAAACCAAAAGCGTTAGCGGGGTCGATGCCGAAGGCCTCGACCTTCTCGAGTGCGGTGGAAACGGCGACGAAGTGCTTTGCCACGGCCTCGGCGTTCTGCTCATCGGAGCCATCGATGGCGCCCTGAGCCTTGAGCTGCTCGAGCATCCAGGTCTTGACCTCGCGGGCGTTGGTGAGGGTCTCGAGCGTGGTGAAGGTCTTGGAGACGATGATCACGAGCGTGGTCTCGGGATCCAGACCCTTGAGCTTCTCGGCCTGGTCGTTGGGATCGATGTTGGAGATATAGCGGCAGTCGATACCGGCGTCGGCGTAGGGACGCAGGGCCTCGTAGGCCATGACCGGGCCCAGGTCGGAGCCACCGATGCCGATGGACACCAGGTGCTCGATCTTTTTGCCGGTAACACCCTTCCACTCACCGGAGCGCACGCGCTCGGCGAAGGCATACATGCGGTCGAGGACCTCGTGCACGTCGGCGACGACATCCTGGCCGTCAACGATGAGCTGGCCCTTCTCGCTTGCCGGGCGGCGCAGCGCGGTGTGCAGGACGGCGCGGTCCTCGGTGGTGTTGATGTGCTCGCCGGAGAACATGGCGTCGCGGCGCTCCTCGAGCTTCACCTCGCGGGCAAGATCGCACAGCAGCTTGACGGTCTCATCGGTCACAAGGTTCTTGGACAGATCGAAGTGCAGGTCACCAGCGTCAAAGCTCAGCTTGTTCACGCGCTCGGCATCGGCGGCGAACCAGGCCTTGAGGTCGATACCTTCGGCCTCGAGCTTCTCCTGATGAGCCTCGAGCGCCTTCCAAGCGGCAGTCGACGTAGCATCGATAGGTGCGGCAACAGTTGCCATAAAGTCCTCCTCAGCATACGGGCGCACGTCTCCATGCGCCCGGACATTCAGATGCCACTATTCTAGCGCAGGTCAAGACTACAATCAGCGAGCGTTGCCAATCCGCCCTCAAACGGCGACCGACCAAAAAGGGACAGGTTTTGACGATGTCCGCACAAGCGGGTATTATCGAACATGTATTCGATAAGAACATGTGTTTGATGGGAGGACGCGTGGGGCACGAGCGTCACACCTATGTCTGCATCGACCTTAAGACGTTCTACGCTAGCGTCGAGTGCGTTGACCGCGGGCTCAACCCGCTCACCACCAACCTGGTCGTTGCCGACGAATCGCGCGGGCGCACGACCATCTGTCTCGCCATCACACAGGCCATGAAGGACCTGGGGATACACAATCGCTGCCGTCTGTTCGAAATTCCCGACGGCATCGACTACATCAAGGCCATACCGCGCATGCAGCACTACATGGAGGTGTCGGCGCAAATTTACGGTATCTATCTGGAATACGTGAGTCCGCAAGACGTGCACGTCTACTCCATCGACGAATGCTTTATCGACGTGACACCCTATCTGGACCTCTATCACACCGACGCTGAAGGCTTCGCCTGCATGTTGCGCGACGAGGTCCTGGCGCGCACCGGCATCACGGCAACGGTTGGCATCGGCCCCAACCTATTCCAGGCCAAGGTGGCACTCGACATTACCGCCAAGCACGTACCCAGCCGCATCGGCAAACTCGACGACGAGACCTTTCGCAAGGAGATCTGGCCCCATCGCCCCATCACCGACATCTGGGGCATTGGGCCCGGCGTGGCAGCACGACTCGAAAAATACGGCGTCTACGATCTGATGGGCGTCGCGGCGCTCGACGAAAACCTGCTCTACGACGAGCTCGGCGTCAATGCCGAGTATCTTATCGACCACGCCTTTGGGCGCGAGCCGACAACTATCGCCGATATTCAGGCCTATCGCCCGCAGGCAACCTCAACAACCACGGGGCAAGTGCTATCGAAGGGTTATGCCTATGAGCAAGCCTACACCGTGTTGCGCGAGATGGTCGACAACGCTGTGCTGGACTTAGTCGATAAGCACGTGGTGTGCAACAGCATCTCGCTCTTTGTAGGCTACGCGAGCGAGCGCGCCGACATACGCCGCCTCGACGCCAGCGGCACAGCGCAATATGTAGACGGATGCGGGCATTTGCGTTCGAGCACGTCGAGCATCGAACCCGCCGCAACCGCCGGCCCCAAGCTCGCACCCCGCGCGCCCAAGCCCGTCCAGCGCGATGACGAACGCCGACGTTTGGTGCGAGAGGCACAGGCGATTGACGGCATCTTTGTGGGCGAACGCGGCGGCAAGCCGCGTGGTGGCTATGCCGCGCTCTTTGCGCACTCCAACGCCTCGCGCAAGCTGCCCGAGCGCACCAATTCGTTTAAGAAGATCATGGGCTATTTCGATGAGCTCTGGGCGCAGACTGTCGATCCCAAACGACCGGTCAAGCGCATCAACCTGGGATTTGGCAATCTGGTGCCCGAGGAATTTGCCACTATCGACCTGTTCAGCGATGTTAAGGCCGATGAGCGCGAGCGCGACCTGGCGCGCGCCGTCCTGGCCGTGAAGGGCAAGTACGGCAAGAACGCGCTCGTCAAGGGATTAAGCTTCACCGCCGGCGCCACCGCACGCGAACGCAACGATCAGGTAGGAGGACATCGTGCCTAAGTCCCAACAACAGCCGATGCGGCCACCGACGCCTTTTGAACGCCTAGCGGACCCCGAGGGAAGACGTCGATCCGCCGACCCCAAGCTCACCGCCAACGGCGCCGTCCGCGCCGGCCGTGCCGCACAGTTTATGCCCTTTGCCGCCCTCACGGGATACTACGAGCTCGTGCGCAAACAAGAGATCACTGTTGAGCCCAAATGCGAACTCACGGAAGAAAAAGCCCTCGAGCTTTCGAAAAAGCTCGAGGGCCTCAAACGCGGCGACCTGGTGCGCGTCACCTATTACGATATGTACGGCTATCGTAGCCGCACGGGCATTCTCGACGAAGTGTTACCCGCATTCAAGCTGCTCAAACTCAGGGATATCGCCATCGACTTCGACGATATCAAAAACATCGAGCTGCGCGGACGCGCCTAGCGACAAGAACGCTTGCGCAAGACGAGGGCAATGCCAAGCACCGCGGCAGCTGCAACCAGCAATCCCAAGACCAGCGTGAGGGTCGAGTCGCCAGCGTGAGGCAGCGAGCCGTCCTTCGGAGTCTTCTTAGTGGCCGTCGTGACGGTGGTCGTGGTGCTGCTCGACTGGTCGTTGCCGCCCGTCTGGCTGCCACCAGGCTGATCGCCGCCACCCGGCTGCGAAGGATTGGTGGGTTTCGTCGGATCCGGAGTACCGGGATCAATCGGATTCTCCGAATTCTCCTTGCGCTGGATCCAAACCTGGCAGCCATAGAACGGGTTGGCGGTACCAAGGCACAGACCCTGGTTGGTCACCGCAAAGGTGCGCAGACCATGGTTATACGGATCGTTAAAGCCATTGGTCGTCAGCGTCGTAAAGTTCACGCCGTCCTCGGTCACATACATATCAAAGCCGCGCTCGGCATCGCGCAGGTAGTACATGCACGTAAGCACGCTCTGCAGCTTCTTGAGGTTCTCCTCGCTCAGCAGCTTATCGAGCGCATCCTGAATATCGCCCGGCAGCTCGGTGCCATAGGCATCCTCGTACTGCTGCTTCAGGCTCTCATAGCTATCGAGCATGTCCTGATACTGGTCGGCAAAGGACTTGAAGTACGCGATCTCGCCATCGATCTTCTGGACATAAGCGGCGTCGTCCTCAAAGTCCTGGGACATCGTCGAGGCCTGATCGCAAAGATCGCCCGTGGCATCCTCCAGCGCATCGCTTAGATCGCCAAAGCCCTTAGCAACCTCGGTCTTCTCGTCATCGACATCGACGGCCTCGTTTGAATCATCAACCTCGGCAGCTTCGTTCGAATCATCGACCTCGACGGCCTCGTTTGAATCATCGTCCGCAAGCGTGTTCACGGGAACGATGGGGTCGTCAGGCGATTTCTTGTCGAGCAGGTGATCGAGCAGGTCCCTAAGGCGCTGAACCTGAGAGTCCCACTCCTCGGGCGTCATATCGATAATGTCGCCATTGGAGAACTGGCCGATCGGCTCAAGCAGGCTCGCGGTATCAAAGGTACCGATATACAGCTTGCCGTCGAACTTCTGCATGCGCCAAATGTACTGGTTCTCGTTTCGGCCAAAGCCCGAAGTCAGGCCGGAAATGCCGCCCTCGGGGAACATGTCGGTGCGATCGCCAACGACGAGCTCCATGTTCTCGTCCTTGTCCATGCGATAGATGTTAACCGACTGCTCAAGATTGGCATTCACAAACGAGCAGTCAACGCCGCCCATGCTGCTCTTGCCGCCCTCTTCGGTGTTGGATTTGTTGAACAGGATGCGCTCGAGGGCAATCTCCTCGTCGTTGTATTCACCGATATAGAGGTAGTCGTTGTAGACGATGAGGTTGGCAGCGCCAGAACGGGTACGGGCAGGATCGATGCCAAAGCAGTACTTTGCACGGCACTTTGGATCGGTCGCATCCTTATCGCCAACAATGGGAGTCCACGAATAGCTGCCGTCGGCGTTCTTGTCGCCACGAACCATGGCAAACGACTGCATGGAATTATCATCGGGAGCGTTCTCGGGCGTACCGGTGCAGATGGTCGCATAGAGATGGCCATTGTACGAAACCATATCCCAAATGGCGCCACCGTAGATGCTGTCCTGATAGCGAATCGCCGGATAGCCAAACAGCGTCTTCGAGTTAGCAATCTCGGTGAAGCTAGCCTGGCCCTTCGAAGGGTCAGATGACGTCAGGATTGTCGCCACAAACTCATTGCCCGCTTTACCCACATTGCTGATGACGAGCTGGCCATCATGGACGCACATGCCGCGGATACCGGTTGAGATGCCCTGCTTGTAGGCATCGCGGTAATCGTCCACGCTCGAAAGGCCCTGATAGACAACTTTCCACTCATCCGTCTTAGGATCGATCTCGTATACAGAAGGCAGACCGCTTTTGCCGCCATTGGTCCTGACGCTGCCGCAGAAATAGAGCTTACCCTTATAGCTCACGGCATTGCGGAACAAAGGACCGACGCCGTTGAGCGATTCAGAGAGCAGCAGCTTGGTCTCACCGGTCTTGGTATTGATCTTAACCAAGATGCCGCCGCTGTCCTTGTCGGCCGTGCCGTCCTCCTTCTGCTGTCCATAGAAGAACGTGCCGTTAAACATGGCTCCAGCGTCAGGCGCATGGTCTCGGCATCAAAGGAATCGCCCAGCGTGCTGTCCATGAGCGTAAGCGTGTTGCCCATCGCCGCATAGCAGGTGCCCACATAAAGCCAGTCACCATAGCTCGCAGCCGCCCAAGTGTAGCTCTGGCCGCGATCGCCTTCGTTGTTGGCCGTATTACCATCGGCACCCGGAACGGCAACGGCACCGTTACCCTGGTAGTCGACGATGCCATCCGGCTGCGACGTTCCTACCGTAGGATGCGAGAGCTTCTCAAAGGAATACCCATTTCCCGCATTGTAGGTAACGGCACCCGAAGCGTCTTCGGCGTGCGCCGGCAGCGGCGATACCAAGATAGCGGCAAGCGCTGCCACCAAGCCAAGTGTTCTCACTCGTCTCATAAAGCTATAGCCTCCCCTGACCTTAAGCCCAGTTTTAGCATTTCTCATCTCTGTCCACGTTTAATTGCGATCTGGGCGCAGCAATAATCAGCGTATAAATATACACCTGTAATTTTTTGGACGGGTTAATAGATGCTCGATTGGTGGCGAATTCCGCGCAAACCGTCACCAAACTCCACTTTCGCCGCATCTAAAGATTATTTTTTGCGCAAATTTTTGGATACCGATAGTCACAATGGGCAGGAGGCTGGTACCCACCGGAGAGGGCAACGCCTACATTTTCATAACGTAATAGCCCGCGCCCCTCACCGCCGTCTCGAGTGCGTCGCGATCAACCGGGCGCTTCGAGCGTACGCGTGCCGTGTGGTCCGCATACGTCACCGTAGCCCACACGCCATCAAGCGTATTGAGGGCATTGGCTACGTTCTGAGCGCAGCCGTCACAGCTCATGCCGCCGATGAGCAGCTCGTCGCTATAGGGATAGTGCGATGCATCGGTATCCACCACAACAACCTTTTTGACCCTCTTGCCGCTCGCGCCATCGCTGCAACAACTCTTCCCGTGTGTCGAAGCGGCAATGCGACGCAGTCCAAAAAACATGCCGACGGCAATGACAGCCAGCACGATGAGATTCGCAGGGTTGAGCAAGTCACTCATGCGTTCCCCTTTCAAGTAGCACTATCTAGATACCCCCATGGGGTGTCTCCATCTTAACCCAAAATCATGTCCGTTCGGTCAATTAGTTTCCCTATTCAAACTTTTTAGTTGACCAAGGCTTACTTTCGTGTATAAGTTTTCCTAGGCTAACAGTTTAGATCCGTAAGGAGCGTCGTGACTCGAACCATAGACATCCCAACGTTTCAGGCGGCAGTCGTGCGCAACTGCTCCCCCACGCTCGCGGGCATCAAACCGGCATCGCTCTTTACCTATCCAGGAGTTTATGCCGATCAAGACGGCTCAAGCGTAACTGCGGCGATCGAGGATCGCCGAGCACGCCTGCTCAACGTTATCGCCCGGTGCAATCACGAGCTTAATCCGTTCGGTATCCATCTGAGCGTTTTGGTCTGGCGCCCCTGCGGGGCGCTCGTATACGCATATCGGCCCAATAGCCTCGCCACTTACCTTGCTGACCCGCGCGCCAAAACGGCACTCGCCAAGAAGGGCTACGACACCGGCAACCTCTCGGCATGTCTTGTGCACCTGGCATCACGCATCACGCTCGCGAGCAATAACGCCGCGGAATGCGCCTGCGGCCAGACTCGATGCGCACTGGATCAGCAAGTCTGCTGCAACAACGACTGCGCCTGCGAATTTCCACACGAGATTGGCTACTTCCTGGGGTACCCCTGCGACGACGTATACGAGTTCATCGCCCAGCGTGGCGAGAACTACAAGATCTTTGGAGCCTGGAAGGTCTATACGAATGTCGAGCAGGCACTTGCGACGTTTGATGCGTACCGTGCCTGCACCCAACACCTCACCTTTATCTATCAGCAGGGCTGCAGCTTGGCGCACCTTGCCCAGGCGACCCGATAGAACGTACAAACCGCGGCCGCACGCCGCACAACCGAAAGGACTCAACATGAGCAAGATCGCCGTCGTCTATTGGAGCGGCACGGGCAACACCGAGGCCATGGCAAACCTCGTTGCCGAGGGCACCACGTCCGCGGGCGCCGAGGCCGAAGTCATCCCCTGCGCCGACTTCTCTGCCGGCAGGGCCGCCGACTATGATGCCTTCGCCTTCGGTTGCCCCGCCATGGGCTCCGAGGAGCTTGAATACGATGAGTTCCAACCGATGTGGGACGAAGTCAAGGAGACCCTCGGCGACAAGAAGGTCGTCCTCTTTGGCTCTTATTCGTGGGCCGAAGGCGAATGGATGGACAATTGGAAGGCGGACGCCGATGAGGCAGGCGTCAACGTGGTCGACTCCGTCATCTGTTACGACGCCCCCGACGATGAGGGCGAGGCGGCCTGCCGCGCCCTTGGAGCCGAGCTCGCCTAGCGGCAATGAGCTCCGCCCGTAACGCGCTCTGCGCCAAAACACATTCGTGTCCCAACAAAAACGGGAGCCGGATCACATCCAGCTCCCGTTTTCTGCTATGTCAGTCATATAAAGCAGCTATGAGATATTGCCCAAAAACGCCTTGGTGCGCTCGCTCTTAGGATGGTCGAAGACCTCGCTCGGCGTGCCATCCTCCACGATAACGCCGCCGTCCATAAAGACGACGCGGTCGGCGACGTCGCGGGCAAAGCCCATCTCGTGCGTCACCACGATCATGGTCATACCGTCATGCGCAAGATCGCGCATGACGCCCAATACATCGCGGACAAGCTCAGGATCGAGCGCCGACGTGGCCTCGTCAAAGAGCATCACGTGCGGATTCATCGACAGGGCGCGGGCGATGGCCACGCGCTGCTGCTGACCGCCCGAAAGCTGACTCGGCATAAAATCGATGCGCTCGGCCAGGCCGACCTTGGTCAGCTCCTCGATGGCAATCTTCTCGGCCTCTTCCTTGCTGCGCTTGAGCACCTTTTGCTGCGCAAGCATGACGTTCTTTTTGACCGACAGGTGCGGGAACAGGTTGAACTGCTGAAACACCATGCCCAAGTGCGTACGCACCTTATTGAGGTCAACGCCCTTGGCGCACACATCCACGCCCTCGACGACAATCGAACCACTCGTGGGCTCCTCAAGACGGTTAATGCAGCGAAGCATCGTCGACTTGCCCGAACCCGAAGGGCCCAGGACTACGACGACCTCACCCTTGCGCACATCTAGATCGATGTCGCGCAGGACCACGTTATCGCCAAAGGCCTTCTGGAGATTCTTGATGCTGACGACGACCTCGTTCGAGTTATTGGTTTCGCTCATAATAGAACCTCCTTACAGACCAGCGATATGGTCGGCGGGCGTTGCGACGACCTGTCCGGCGCTCTTGGTGGGACGCTTCTTTTTGGTTTCGGCCGTACCCAGCAGCCTCGCCTCAAGACCGCTCACCAAGCGCGCAAGCGGCAGGGTAATGACCAGATAGAACAGGGCGGCAACCACATACGGCGTAATGGAGCCCGTCGTGGCCACGATGGTGCGGGCGTTCATGACGATCTCGACCACGCCCACGGCCGCGAGCAGCGACGTATCCTTGTAAAGCAGGATGAACTCGCTGGTCAACGTAGGCAGGACATTGCGGAACGTCTGCGGAATCATGACGTAGAGCAGCGTCTGGAGGGCGTTCATGCCCAGCGAGCGAGCAGCCTCATTCTGGCCCTTGGGGATCGACTGAATGCCGGCACGGAAGATCTCGCACAGGTACGCAGACGAGTTCATGGCCATGACAATAACGCCCAAGACGTAGTCGTCCACCTTGACGCCGGCAAGCGGCAGGCCAAAGAATGCAATGTAGATCTGCAGGAACGCCGGCGTACCGCGGATGATATTCACATAGATGCCGGCAAGACAACGCAGGATACGCGACTTGGAGATACGCATGAGCGACAGGGCAAAGCCAAAGGGGATCGCCAGCGGAAACGCCACAAGCACGATCGAGAGCGACATAAGGAAGCCCTTAAAGACGATCGGCAGGCTCTGGACCAAAATCACCGGGTTCAGGAACAGGCGAAGGAACATGTTGGAATTCCATGCCTCGACCCACGGCTGTTCCTTAAGGTCGGCCAGGAAGTTATCGAACGCCGTCACGCCCTTAATCTCGACGGAAGGAATCTTGGAAATCTTCTTGGTCGAACCGTCGGCGAGCGTATAGGTTCCGCTAAAGGCCTCATCGCCGCCCTCGACGGGAAACGTCACGCCGTAAACCTCGACACGGAAAAAGCCGCCGGCAGGCGCCGTCTCGCCAAAGTCAATCTTGAGCGTCTGGCCGTCAGCCTTGCACGTGGGCTTCATGGGCGTACGATCCATGAGGTCCTCGCCCGAGAGCATCGTCAATCGCGTGTCATCGATACCAAACGTTGTGCCGTCGACAAACGTCAGAGAAAGACCGCTCAGCTCCTCGTCGGCATCGGCCTGAACTTCCCAGGTAATGCGCGTCTCGGTGCCGCCGACCACAGCGCTGCCCGAACCGGTGTTGGGTCGGGCGGTAATCTTTGCGGTCTCAAGCGCCTGGGCGGTCGAAGGCGCGGCTGTCCCCGCGCACAACAAAGCGAGCGCCACAGCTAGGGCGCAGGCTAGTTTTTGGAGCATCGAGGGCAGCGGAAAACGCCGACCCATGGCCCCTTCGTTCAATCGAGACAAGGTGGCTCCTATCGTAGAAGTTGCCGGCAAAACGAGACGGAAACGCTCTCCGTCGAGAGAAGCGCAAAGGCCCTCTCCGCAAAACGGAAAGGGCCTACGCGCAATCAAGCATCTATTTACTTGATGTTGTACTTAGCCATGAGGGCGTCAACGGTACCGTCGTCAGTCAGGTCCTTGATGGCCTGGTTGATGTCGTCCTTGAGCTTGGTGTTGCCCTGGTTGATGGCGATGGCGTACTCCTCGCCGGTGCTGATCTGCTTGATGGTCTGGCAGGTGTTGAACTGCTCGGCGGTCAGCTGGCTGGCAACGGAGCGGTTGGTGACTACGGCGTCGTCCTTATCGGACTGCAGGGCGCTGAAGCACTCGGTGGCGTCCTTGTAGGGGACAATCTTGGCCTTGGGGAAGTTTTCCTGGGCAAAGGCCTCGGCGGTCGAGCCAGACTGGACGATGATGGTAGCGTCGGCGTTGTTGAGCTTCTCGCTGAAGTTGTCGGCCGTGATGTCGGTGTTATCGACCTTGGTCACGATAGCCTGATCGTCCATGTAGTAGGAATCGGAGAAAGTAACTTCCTTCTCACGCTCGGGCGTGTCGGTGATAGCCGCGATGGAGACGTCATATTTGGCGCCCGAAGCGACGCCCGGAACCAGCGTGTCAAAGTCATTGTTGACATACTCGACATCCAGGCCCAGCTTGTCGCCGATAGCCTTGATGAGCTCAAGGTCAAAGCCCTGATAATCGCCGTTGTCATCCTTGTACTCAAACGGAGCGTACTCGGCAGAGGTGCCGACGGTCAGCGTACCGTCCTTGACGAGCGCGTACTCCTTGGAACCGTCGACCTTCTCGACCTTAGCGTCGTCAGAGCTGCTGGAACTGGCATCAGAACCAGAGGTGGCGTTGGACGAGCCGCAGCCCGTCAGAGCGAGGGCGAGCGCCATAGCACCCGTGGCGGCAAATGCGCCAAGCTTCTTCAGCTTCATAATCAGTCTCCTTCCAAAGACCCCACGTGATTCAGGGGTCTGCAAAAACTGAGGGTTATTATGCACCCGCTTGGAAGAATCCGCAATTAGAAAACTGATTGAAACAAACCCATAACGTGAATGGAGCACTCCACTTTATGACAGTCATCACTGCTGCAATGACCTTAACAATTTGATTTCAGCCGCATAACCTGCAAGTTCGTTCGGTGTCTCCAAAATGAATGGCAATGCGCGCAAGCGGCCATTCGATACAATATTCTGCATAACCTGCATACCGCCGCCAAACTCTTCACTACCCAGGTAGCCCTTGCCGATACACTCGTGGCGATCCTTATGGGCGCCGCAGGGATTCTTGGAGTCATTGATATGCACGGCGCGCAGGCGTTCGATACCCACCACACGATCGAACTCGTCGAGCACACCGTCAAGATCGTGGACGATGTCATAGCCGGCGTCATTCACATGGCAGGTGTCCAGGCAAACGCCCAACTTGGCCGACAGCTCGGGGCGCTTGTCGGCAACGCCCTCGATGATGAGCGCCAGCTCCTCAAAGCTGCGGCCCACCTCGGTGCCCTTGCCGGCCATGGTCTCGAGCAGCACCGTCGTCTGCTGCCCCTCAAACATCACCTGGCACAGGGTGTCGACGATCATCTGAATGCCGGCGTCGGAGCCCTGCCCCACATGCGCACCGGGATGGAAGTTGTAGTAGTTGCCGGGCAGCGCCTCCATGCGCCGCAGGTCCTCTGCCATGGCCTCCAGGGCAAACTCGCGCGCCCGCTCTTTGGCTGAGCAGGGGTTATAGGTATACGGGGCATGAGCCACGAGTGGGCCAAAATCATTTTGCGCCATAAGCTCGCGCAGGGCGGCCACGTCATCCATGTCAAGATCTTTCGCCTTGCCGCCGCGCGGGTTGCGCGTAAAGAATGCAAAGGTATTGGCGCCAATTGACAACGCCGTCTCTCCCATCGCCCGATAGCCCTTCGTCGTGGATAGATGACACCCGATCGTCAGCATCCCCAGCTCCCCCTCATCAGTTGCGGTGAAATAGTTCCTGTCGATGCCTTATTCGGGGGTGCGGACAGAAAGTTGGACCGCGGGGCGGTCCGGACTGGAGGTTCGCATGTACAGCAGGGAGAAGGTCGAGC
>NZ_JBCOIL010000034.1:0-22813 GCF_040926265.1 Collinsella aerofaciens
CTCAAGGTGCACGCCTGCGCTGCTCATCCGGTTGCACCGGGCCGCGCGGCAAGGAGATATATTGCCAGACCGGAGGGGCCCCGGGGGCGGGAATCTGGTCGTACACATTTCCTACACAATGTAAGATCTAACTAACGTTTGCCAGCCGTTAACTACCGCTCGCCGAGCATCTCTTTATATAAGGCAGCCTCATGGTTAAAGCGGATACGTTCCCCTAGCTAAAGCACAGCCAGCATCGAGCAACTCGTCACGTTCTTCCACCGAGAACCCCTCGGCGTAGACGCGCACCACTGGTTCGGTCCCGCTAGGACGGACCAGCAGCCACGTGTCATCCTCGAATGCCAAACGCAAGCCATCCATATGACTAACGTTTTGCGGCACCTTGCCACAAATCGACTTGGGGTTTACGCCCGGCAGCAGGGTTCGTAACGTTTCGGCATCTTCGGCCTCAAGGCGCAAATCGCGTCGACCGTAACTCGTCCTACCAAAACTATCCTCGAGTTGGTCGACCAGAACGCCCAAAGGCGCGCCCGTCTTTGCCATAAGCTCACACAGAATCAGACAGGCGAGGATTCCATCGCGCTCGGGCATATGCGCGGCGATGCCGATGCCACCGGCTTCTTCGCCGCCCATGAGGACGCCACCCTTCTTCATCTCCGCCGCTATATATTTGAAACCGACTGGTTTGACGGTCACGCGGCAGCCAAGCGCCTCCGCAATGCGACGCACGAGCGTCGAGCATGAAAGATTGACGACGACGCGCCCCTCCAAATTACGAAATTGAACCAAGTCGCCCAAAACGAGCGCCATGATCTGATGCGGATGTATATATCTGCCGCGCTCGTCAACCGCGCCGATACGGTCGGCGTCGCCGTCGGTCACCAGGCCAGCGCAAGCTCCGTCCTCGATAACCGTGCGCTCGCAAGCGTCCACCCAAGGTTCAACGGGGTCGGGGCAGATATCTTCTTGGTCAGACGCCTGCCCGGCGTGAATCTCGTGCGCCTCAACGCCAAGCTCGCGCAGCAAGTCGGCTAGATAGCCCTGGGCTGCGCCGCCCATGGGATCAACAACCACGCGCAGGTGCGCGGCGCGAATGGCTTCGGCATCGACAAACGATGCCACCGCCTGCATATAGTCAGGAATGATATCCGCGGTGCGATATTGCCCCTCGATCCCCATTGGCTCGGGAGCCATAGTCTCTTCGAGCTCTTCGATGACATCCTGGTTGGCGGTCGAGCCGTCACCCATGCGAATCTTGAGGCACAGATAGCCCTGCGGATGATGGGACCCCGTCACCATGAGCGCGCCGCACGCCTCACCGTCATAAGCCGCCGCCCACGTAAGGGCAGGGGTCGGGACAGGTCGCGAAGCGAGCACGGCGTCTAGCCCGTGCGCTGCTAGCACACCCGCCGCAAGCTCAGCGAACTCGCGCGCCAGGGGCCGGGTGTCGAACCCTATATATACCGTTTTGCCCGGATTGGTCTTTTGCCACAACTCGCCGACGGCATCGGCGATACGGGCAACGTTATCGGCAGTGAAGTCCTCATCGACGCGAGCGCGCCAACCGTCAGTTCCAAAATGAATTATCGCGCACACGCGCAGACACCTCACAGTGTTTGGATCATGGTACGCATGGGGTATACCCGCAACATGCGCTCGGCAACCTGCCGGCACCAGCATTCACCATTTGGGCAAATGCTGCCGAGGACATGCAAGCAATAAAAAAAACCACCCCGTATGGAGCGGTTTTGCCCTTTATATATCGAGCGCCTCGGCCATCGCGGCCGTAGTGATTGCCGTGGTTCCACAGCAACTGCCCACCATTGCGGCACCGGCATGTCTCCATTCGATGCATGCGCGCGCGAAAGCTTCGGGGTTCTCGTGCCATACGGGGCCATCCTGAGTCTGGACCGGATCGCCTACGTTGGGACGCACCGTGACGGGAGTAGTCGCCGATGCAACCATCCTGGGCACCGCCGCGTTCGCGGCCGCAAGCGAACAGCAATTAACACCAACCGAGTTTGCGCCGTGTTTTTCGGCGTACAAAACGGCTGCCTCGATGTTGAGGCCATCGCCCAACAGGTCGCCTTTATCGTCAACGACAAAACTCACCAGAACAGGCATGCCGTCGGCGGCGTCTCGGGCGCCGGCAAGCATGGGCTGCAAATTACGGATAGACGTCACCGTCTCGATCAGCAGACCGTCAACACCAGCATTGAGCAAGGCGTGCGCCTGTTCGCGCGCAATGCCTCGGATTTCACGATACTCGGCAGAGTCCTCGGCAAACCATTCAATACCGATCGGCCCCATCGAGCCCAGCAGCAGCTGAGGGTGCGCCTGGCGGGCATCGTCGACGGCCCCGCGATTGACCTCCGCCACGGACGGCGCAATCTGGTCGTGCTTGAGGGCATAGCTCGATGCCTGAAAGGTGTTGGTAATGAGCACCTGTGCGCCGGCGGCGACATACAAGCGATGGATACGAGAAACGGTCTGCGGCTCTGCCAGATTCCAAAACGCCGGTGGAATGTCGGCGGCATCGTACTCACTCAACAGAACACTGCCCATGGGACCCTGCGCCAACAAGGTCTCGCTCGACAAGCGGCGCGTAAGTTCCTCGGCACCAAAGCGGTTGTAATAACTCGTATCCATATATATCCCGCTATTCCTCGACGCTGATTCCCTGCTTTTCGAGATAGGCGAGCCAGCGGTTCATCGTGTCCTCGGAAAGCGCATGCTCCATCATGCAGGCCTCGGAATCGGCTCGCTCAAATTCGACACCGAGCTCCTGAACCAAAAACGTGCGGATGAGGCGATGACGGTACCAGATAGCCGTACCAACCTCGCGGCCGCGATCGGTCAGGACTACCTTGCCGTAGTGCGATTGCTCGACAAGTTCGGATGCCTTGAGCGCCGAAACCGCTTTATTGACCGATGCCTTGGAGACGCCAAGGCGCTGCGCGATGTCGACCGATCGCACGCCGTTGGTTTCCCCCTCTTCGCTTTCAATGCGAACCATGCACTCCAAGTAGTCTTCGTTCGCCACCGTCAGATGTAGTTCGCGCGAGCTATTTGTCGTATCCATGATCTTCCGTCCCTTCTGCATTCAATGGCTGATTCTACCCCATCCAAGCGTCGTGGTATGCCGTGGCATACCGTGCTAGAGTTCTTGTTGCACACGACGACCAAGATTGGAGCGGTCTTTATGGAAAACACCACCACGAGCCCCGATGTCCTCGAACGCTTTTTGCGCTACGTCCAGATCAACACGCAGTCCGAGGATGCAAACTGCGACCAGGTACCCTCGAGCGCCGTTCAGTTTGACCTTGCCAACGTGCTGGCTGAAGAGCTGCGCGAGCTTGGTGCGGAAGATGCCCACGTGACCGAGCACGCCTATGTCTGCGCGCATATCCCCGCAAGTGCGGGCGCTGAGGACAAGCCCGCCCTGGGCCTGATCGCCCATCTCGACACCACCGAAGTTGCACCGGGCGCCGGCGTGAAGCCGCACATCGTGCACTACGAAGGCGGCGACCTGGTCTGCGGCACGGTTGACGGTAAACCCGTTGCCATGAGTACCGCCAAGCTTCCCGCCCTGAATGACCTCGCGGGTGAGGACCTGGTCTGCAGCGACGGCACCACGCTGCTGGGCGCAGACGACAAGGCAGGCGTCGCCGAGATCATGTCGCTTGTCGCGCGTATCGCTCAGGACCCTTCTCTGCCCCATCCCGCACTCGGCATTTGCTTCTGCCCTGACGAGGAGATCGGCCACGGAGCCGAGCTGTTGGATATCGATACCTTTGGCTGCAAGTACGCCTACACGGTCGACGGCGGCCCCATTGGCGAGCTGGAGTGGGAGTGCTTTAACGCCGCCGAGGCGACCGTCCGCTTTGAGGGCCAGTCCATCCACCCGGGCGACGCTAAGGGTCGTATGGTCAACGCAGGCAATCTGTTCTGCGACTTCAACGCGTTGCTCCCCTACGTGCAGCGCCCGGAGTATACGGAAGGCTACGAGGGCTTTTATCACCTTGAGGGTGTATCTGCGACCGTCGATCACGCCACCGCGCGCTATATCGTCCGCGACCATGACGCCGCCAAGTTCCAGCAGAAACTCGACCTTATTGATGCCGCCGCCTCGATGCTCAACCAGCGTCTGGGTGAGGAGCGCGTGACGGTCGAGATTAAGCAGCAGTATCGAAATATGGCCGAGATCGTTCGTGACTATCCCGAGCTTATTGATGTTGCCAAGGAAGCCTACCTTGCCTGCGGCGTTGAGCCCCAAGTGCTGCCGATTCGCGGCGGCACCGACGGCGCGCAGCTGTCGTTCCGCGGTCTGCCCTGCCCCAACCTTTCCACCGGCGGCTATTGCTACCACGGCGTCAACGAGTTCGTCCCGGTCAGTTCGCTCGTCAAGATGACCGATGTGCTCCAGGAGCTCGTCGCCCGCTTTGCATAAGCCTGGCTGCACAAGTCCGAAAGACGAATCGCCCCGTCCTCAACCGAGAACGGGGCGATTTTTTTGCTGCAATGAGAACATGTTGACGCACGCCAGCCTCTTAACGCAAGGAGTGTCCCAAACTGCCGGCACAAAAGGAACGTCCCCAAGTGCCAAGTGTTCCGGCAACGCCGATGTTTTGGCGCGGACAGACACTATGACCCGATCCAGGGGCACGGAAACGACAGGAGCCCCCGCTCGTGACCGCGGGTCGGGGCTGCGACAATGTTGTTGAAGTGCCAGAGGCGCAGCCGCGCCGCAACGAGGTTGGGAGGCTCCCGTGCCTAGATATTCTACCGCCTTCGGAATGGACGTACACCTCAGGTCCACGACCGTCTGCGCGCTCGACGCGGAGACGGGCGAGGCAGTGACGAGGAGGTTCCGCGGCAACCCCTGGGGCGAGGTCGCGGAGTGGATGTCGGGCTTCCCCGGCCCGTCGCTCGCCGCCTACGAGAGCGGCTACCTCGGCTTCGCCCCGCAGAGGGAGCTCTCCGGGCTCGGCGTCGACTGCGTCGTCGCGGCCGTCTCCAAGGTCCCGAGGTCGGCGGCAGACTTCTCGTCCAAGAACGACCGCAACGACGCGGCCAGGATGGCCAAGGCGATACTGTCGCACGATATCTCCCCGGTATGGGTGCCGTCCCCCGAGATCGAGGGGCTCAGGGACCTCGCCGGGGCCCACGACGCGGCGACCGCGAGGCTCGCGGCGGCGAAGCAGCGGCTCCTGGCGTTCCTGGCCCGCCGTGGCTACGCCTACGGCGGCACGACGCCGGCCGGAAACCCCCGGAGGTACTGGACGTACGACTTCCTCAGGTGGCTCGACAAGGTCCGGCCCGCCGACGACGGCGGCATCCGGGCGCTGGCGGCGCTGAGGAGCGAGGTCGAGGCGGCCGCCGAGACGCGCGACGCCCTCCTCGCCGAGTACAGGGCCGCCGTCGCGGCGGGCCCCCTCTCGGCGGAGGTCGAGGCGCTCCAGTCGATCAAGGGATGCGGGTTCGCGCTCGCCGCGGCCTTCGCGTCCGAGGTCGGCGACTTCTCGAGGTTCCGCTCCGGCAGGCAGGTGACGTCCTACTTCGGCCTCGCCCCGAAGCAGAGGTCGAGCGCGGACTCCGTGCGCCTCGGCGGGATCAGCGGGGCCGGCGACGCGCTCGTCAGGAGGCTGGCCGTCGAGGGGTCCTGGAGCTACGTCCAGGCGAGCCACCAACCGAAGCTGATGCCCAAGGGCAGCGGCGTCCCGCTCGAGGTGAGGATGCACGGGAGGAAGGGGTCCGAGCGCCTGCTCCGGCGACGCGAGGAGATGCTCGCCAGGGGCATGCCCCAGGCGAAGGCGAACGCCGCCACCGCCGCCGAGCTCGTGAGGTGGCTGTGGGCCCTCGGCGCGATGTGCCGGGAGGCAACCGAATAGACATAGCCCCCGTCCCGGCGAGCCGGGCAGCCTTCGGGGATACCCCCGCTTTCGCTGGGCGCGCGGCAGCGGCCGCATGCGCGTAGTCAGACTTGGGGAGCCCCGCCGAAGGAATGGAGTGCGGGCCGACAGAACGGTATCCGCGGATATGAGACTGAGCCGAAGGCGTCGACGACATGCCGGGGGCGGACCGGGACGGGTTCAACGGCAGGCCCCGCCGACCGATTGCAAGCGGTCGGCGGGGCCATTGTGGCTCTTGACAGCGGATTGGGTCATATGAGCGAAAACGCCCCTAGGCGAGCAAGGTGCCTTGAAACGAGGCGGCATTGATCTTTTGGTCATGCCGCCGAAGTTGAAAGGCAGATTGCCGCCCTGGCGGGCTTGCAGCGTCAAGCGGTTACGCGGTTTGGTAAAACCGCGTAACTCTAGTAGTTGGCTTCGTAGCCGTTGCCGTCGCCGGTGGGCTCTTCGTAGTAGTCCGAATCGCTCGAATCGCTTGAGTCATCGGAATCGTCAGAGCTGACCGATGAGGTTGCGGTACCGTTTGCGTAGTCGTCAGACGTGTTGTTGTTCAGGTCGCCGATCGTAGAGCTGGAACCGTCGGAAAGACCCATGGTGTTGGGACCCTTGGGATCCTTGCCGGCATCGACGCGCTCCATCATTTCCTTGAGCTCGTCCTCGTAGACAAAGACGTAGCTCACACCGTCGATCATGGTGCTGTCGTCGGCGTCCGAGGGCAGGTTGGCCGAGTAGATACCGTCGACATCCATACCGCGCATGGCGTTGACCGTAGCCACGATATCCTGAACGCTCATATCGGTTACGAGCATATCGGACAGCGAATTAACCAGGCCAAAGATCTTCGTGGCATCGAAGTTATTGAGAATCTGGTTGGCAAGGGCGCCAAGCACCTGACGCTGGTGGCGCATGCGCGTGTAATCGCCGTCGGCATAGGTGTAGCGGCAGCGGGCATAGGTAAGGGCGGTGGCACCGTCCATATGCTGCTGGCCAGCGGTAATCTTAATATCCAGGTGCTCGGGGTCGTCAACATCATCGGTTGCGTTAATGTCGATACCGCCAACCGAATCAATCAGCGCCTGCATACCGTCGAAGCTGACCTCGGCATAGTGGGAAATCTGAACACCGCACAACTCGTTGACCGCCTCGACCATGGCCTCGGCGCCGCCAACGGTGTGGCAGGCGTTGATCTTCATGGTCTCGCCCTTGTACTCGACCTTGGTGTCGCGCGGAACGGAAATGAGCGTCGCCTGCTTTTGCGTGGGGTCGATGCGTGCCAGGATAATCGAGTCGGCACGATACGTATCCTCGCCCGGACGGCCGTCGGTGCCAAGAAGCAGCACGTAGAACGGATCCTTTGCCTCATCGGTGTCAACCAGAACCCGACGCAGATTGTCGGTAATGACATTAGAATCGCCGAGCTTGCCCATAATGGTGGCAAACCACAGGCCGGCAGCGGTAGTGGCACTCAGCAGCACGCCAAGCACGACAATGAGCACGACGTGACGAATCGTGTGGCTACGACGACGTTGGCGAGCGCGCTCGGAATAGCGAGCCACGCTATCGCGACTGTAGATCTTGGCCTGCGCACCAGTTGAGGGTCTTCGGGTGGTGGTATCCGCGAGGGGCTTTTTATTAAACATAGGCAACCTGTATTAGTAGATGACGGGATCGGGGACGGCAGCATGCTCGACATGCGCGCCGAGTGCCTGCAGCTTTTCGACAAACTGCTCGTAGCCACGCTTGATGTGATGGATGGCCGAAACCTCGGTCGTCCCGTCGGCGATCAAGCCCGCTACGACGAGGGCCGCTCCGCCACGCAGATCGGGCGAGGTAACCTGTGCACCCGAGAAGCCCTTGACGCCATGAATCATGGCATGATGGCTCTCGATACGAATGTCGGCACCCATGCGCACCAGCTCAGAGGCAAACATAAAGCGATTCTCGAAGATGTTTTCGGTAATAACAGAACTGCCGTCGGCAAGGGCGGAGAGCACCATAATCTGCGCCTGCATGTCCGTCGGGAAGCCGGGGAACGGAAGCGTCTGGATGTCGACCGGCTTGATACGCTCGGCACGGCTCACATGGACGCCGTCGTCGGTACGCTCGCAATCGATGCCCATAAGCTCCATCTTCTTGAGCACCATGCCCAAGTGAATGGGGCAAAAGCCCGTGACATCGACACCGCGATCGTCGGCCATCAACGCACCGGCAACGATAAAGGTACCGGCCTCGATGCGGTCGCCCACCACGCGATGGGTAACGGGATGGAGCTCTTCCACGCCTTCGATAGTCACGACGGGCGTACCGGCGCCGACAATCTTGGCGCCCATCTCGTTGAGCATGTTAGCGAGATCGACGATCTCGGGCTCGCGGGCGGCATTGTCGATAACCGTGGTGCCCTGTGCGCGCACAGAGGCCATGATGAGGTTCTCGGTCGCACCGACGCTGGCGAACTCGAGCGTGACGGTGGTACCGCGCAGACCTTGGGGCGCATTAGCGTTGATGTAACCGTGGGCGGTATCGAACTCAACGCCCAGGGCCTCAAGACCAAGAATGTGCATATCGATCTTGCGAGCACCCAGGTTGCAGCCGCCCGGCATGGCAATTTTGGCGCGATGGAAGCGGCCCAGCAGGGGTCCCATGACGGCGGTGGAAGCGCGCATCTTGGCAACGAGCTCGTAGGGGGCCTCCCAAGAATCGACCTGAGAGGTATCAATCTCGAGCGTGTGCTCGTCGAGAACATCGATCGTAGCGCCCATGCCTTTGAGCACCTTGCCCATCACGTGGACATCGGAAATATCGGGCACGTTCTGCAGCGTCGTCTTGCCCGGCGCCAGAAGCGTTGCCGCCATGAGTTTGAGCGCGGAGTTCTTGGCGCCCGAAACGGGCACGGAGCCTCCGATGGCGTGGCCACCCTCAACGCGGATAATATCCAAGGTCTACCCTTTCAAAAAGCATGCCCGGGGTGGCTGGGCCATCCCGGGCATGATGTGTTCGCAAATGGTCGAACGCTAAATCGTTTGACTATTGGGCAAGCTTGAGCTTACACCATGCGATTTCATTATAGAGGTAGGCGCGGCGTGCATCATCCTCCGACAAATTACCCAGCTTCTCTTCAAAACCTTGAATATCAGCTTTAAGCTTGTCGGCATCGACGGTCGCCAAATCGCAAGCGCGCTCGGCGAGAACGGTCACGACATCGTCCGCAACCTGGGCATAGCCGCCGGCCACGGCAAACGTGTGGTCGACAGTGCCCATGGCCTTATCGGAAACGCGAACGTAACCGCGGTCGATCGTGCAGATCTCGCTGGAGTGAGCAGGCAGAACGCCAAACTCGCCATCCGTGGACGGAATCGACACAAACGCAGCGTCGCCCTCATAGGCGCAGCTCACGGGGCACACGATGCGGATACGCATAACCTACTTCTCCCCCATCTTGCGGGCGCGCTCGCGCACGTCCTCAATCGTGGAAGCATAGCGGAAAGCCTGCTCGGGCAGGTCATCGGCCTTGCCGTCGACAATCTCGGCGAAAGAGCGGACGGTATCCTCGACGCGGACGTAGACACCGGGGTTGCCGGTGAACTTCTCGGCGACGTGGAAGGACTGCGAGAGGAACTGCTGAATCTTACGGGCACGGTTGACCGTAAGGCGCTGCTCCTCGGACAGCTCGTCCATACCCAGAATGGCGATGATGTCCTGAAGGTCGGAGTACTCCTGCAGGAGCTCCTGGACCTTGACGGCGACACGGTAGTGCTCCTCGCCGACAATCGAGGGATCGAGAGCGTCGGAGGAAGATGCGAGCGGGTCGATAGCCGGGAACAGGCCGAGCGACGAAATGCTACGCGAAAGAACCGTGGTGGCGTCGAGGTGCGTAAACGTCGTGGCAGGCGCCGGGTCGGTCAGGTCGTCTGCGGGGACGTAGACAGCCTGGACGGAGGTAATGGAGCCCGTCTTGGTCGAGGTAATGCGCTCCTGGAGGTCGCCCATCTCGGTTGCCAGCGTGGGCTGGTAACCAACGGCGGACGGCATACGGCCCAGCAGTGCGGAAACCTCGGAACCTGCCTGGGAGAAGCGGAAGATGTTGTCGATGAACAGCAGAACGTCCTGGCCGCGATCGCGGAAGTACTCAGCGGTGGTAAGGCCGGCCAGACCGATGCGCAGACGCGCTCCGGGCGGCTCGTTCATCTGACCATAGACCAAGCAGGTCTTGTCGATAACGCCAGACTCGCTCATCTCGAGGAACAGGTCGGTGCCCTCGCGGGTACGCTCGCCGACGCCGGTGAACACCGAGGTGCCGCCGTGCTCCTGGGCGAGGTTGTTGATGAGCTCCTGGATCAGAACGGTCTTGCCGACGCCGGCGCCGCCGAACAGACCTGTCTTGCCGCCGCGGATGTAGGGCTCGAGCAGGTCGACGGCCTTGATGCCGGTCTCGAAGATCTCGGTCTTGGTGGTGAGCTCGTCGAAACGGGGCGCTGCATGGTGGATGGGGTAGAACTCCTCCACCTCGGGCATGGGCTTGCCGTCGACGGGCTTGCCCATGACGTTCCAAATGCGGCCGAGCGTCTTGGGACCAACGGGCATCTTCATGGGCTCACCGGTATCGGTGGCGATGAGGCCGCGCTGCAGGCCGTCGGTCGAGGACATGGCGACCGTGCGGACGACGCCGCCCGGAAGCTGGCTCTCGACCTCGAGGATCGTGCTCAGATGACCGATCGGGGTCTCGGCCTCGACCGTGAGCGCGTTGTAGATCGGGGGCACCGCGCCGTCAAACTTGACGTCGACGACAGGGCCGATGATTCGCACGATGCGACCATCACCGGCAGTCGTCTTCTTGGTGGCTTCCTCGACCGCAAGCTTTACGGTGTTATTAGCCATTACTGTTCCTCCAATGCTGAGGCTCCGCCGACGATCTCGTTAATCTCGGTCGTGATCGAAGCCTGGCGCACGCGACTATACGTGCGGGTAAGGGTCGAGATGATCGCGGTGGCGTTTTCCGTCGCGGAGTGCATGGCCTTGCGGCGTGCACCCTGCTCGGCAGCCGCCGAATCGATCAGGGCCTGGTAGATGACCGTCAGGATATAAGACGGCACAAGCTTGCCGAGAACATGCTCGGGAGAGGGCACGAACTCGAACGTGGACGAGATGCGCTTAGGGGCGTCGGTCTCGTTCTTACGCGGACCGTGGGCCATAGCGATCATCTCGGGGTCGAGCGGCAACAGATGCTCGACGCGAAGCTCCTGATCCACGCGGTTCTTGGCGTGGTGGTAGACAAGCTCGACACGGTCAAGCTCACCGGCACGATACGCATCGCAGATATGAGAGGAGATCATGCGGGCCTGATTGAAATCGGGCTCAGAGGAGTTGCCCTCAAAGTGCATGACAACGTTTGCGCGGTCACGGAAATACGTGGCCGGCTTACGCCCGCACGCGATGATCTCGCATTCGATGCCGTCGTTCGCCCAAGAAGCGGCGAGCTTTTCGGCCGTGCGCTCCACCGTCGTATTGAAACCGCCGGCAAGGCCGCGGTCCGAGGCAATAACGACAATCAGGCCATGCTTGACGCTCTCATGCTTCTGCAGCATGGGATCGGTGCCCGAACAGGAGGCGTCGCCGGCGACCGTCAACATGACGTCGGTCAGCGCCTCCTTATAGGGCTCGGCCTGCTTGGAGCGATCGAGGGCACGACGAATCTTGGCCGTAGAGACCATCTCCATCGTGCGCGTGATCTGCTTGGTCGTGGTAACCGAGGAGATTCGCTTCTTAATGTCGCGAAGGTTGGCCATGGGGCTTAGTTCTCCTCTGATCCAGAAACATCCGAATGGTGCTTGGCCATGAACTGCTGCTTGAAGTCGCCGATGACGCGCAAGAGCTCAGCCTTGGTGTCATCATCGATCTTCTTGGCGCGAACCTTGTCGAGCAGCGAACCAAAGCCATTGTCCATGTACTCGATGAGCTCGGCACGGAAAGGCAGCACGTCGGCGATCTCCAGGTCATCCAGGAAGCCCTCGTTGCCAGCGAACAGCGTAACGATCTGCTCGCCAACCTCAAACGGCTTGTAACGCGGCTGCTTCAGGAGCTCGGTCATGCGAGCACCGTGGGTCAGCTGCTTCTGAGTAGCCTCGTCGAGGTCGGAGCCGAACTGCGTAAAGCCAGCGAGCTCCTGATAGGAAGCGAGGTCCAGACGGAGGTTGCCGGCGACCTGCTTCATGGCCTTGGTCTGCGCATCGCCACCGACGCGGGACACGGAGATACCCACGTCGACTGCCGGGCGCTGACCCTGGAAGAAGAGCTCGGACTGCAGGTAAATCTGACCATCGGTAATGGAAATGACGTTGGTCGGAATGTAGGCCGAGACGTCGCCGTCCTGGGTCTCGATGATCGGCAGTGCCGTCATGGAGCCGTAACCGTTCTTCTTGGACATCTTGACGGCACGCTCGAGCAGACGAGAGTGCAGGTAGAAGATGTCGCCAGGATAGGCCTCGCGTCCGGGCGGACGATGCAGCGTCAGCGACATCTGACGGTAGGCCACAGCCTGCTTGGACAGGTCATCGTAGATGACGAGCACGTGGCCGCCGGGGTTGGTCTCGCTGGCGGGCTTGCCGTCCTCGCCGTTGTACATAAAGAACTCGCCAATAGCGGCACCGGCCATAGGCGCGATGTACTGCATAGGGGCGGAATCGGCAGCAGTGGCCGAAACGATGATGGTGTAGTCGAGCGCACCGTGCTGAGCGAGGGTCTCGCGGATGTTGGCAACCGTGGAGGCCTTCTGGCCGATGGCGACATAGATGCAGACCATGCCCTTGCCGCGCTGGTTGAGGATAGCGTCGATGGCGATGGCGGTCTTACCGGTCTTACGGTCACCGATGATGAGCTCACGCTGACCGCGGCCAATAGGCACCATGGAGTCGATAGCGAGCAGACCGGTCTGAACCGGCTCGCACACCGGGGTACGATCGATGACGCCGGGAGCCTTGAACTCGATGGGGCGACGGTGCGTAGCGACGATGTCGCCCAGGCCGTCGATGGGCTGGCCGAGCGGATTGACGACGCGGCCGAGCATGGCACGGCTCACGGGGATATCCATAACGCGGCCAGTGGTGCGGCACTCGTCGCCTTCCTTGATGGAGTCGACGGCACCGAACAGAACGGCGCCGACCTCGTCACGGTCAAGGTTCTGGGCAAGGCCGAAGACGGTCTCACCGGTATCGGAGCTCTTGAACTCCAGAAGCTCGCCTGCCATGGCGCTCTTGAGGCCGGAGACGCGCGCGATGCCGTCGCCTACCTCGTCGACCGTTGAAACCTCATGCGTATCGACCGTCGCGGAGAGGCTCGTGAGCTGCTCCTGCAGTTTCTTGGCGATATCCTGGGCATTGAGGGTTTCGGACATTAGGCTTCACCTCCGTACGAATTAGCAGAGTTTGCGAGGGTCTCCTGCGCGATGCGCAGCTGCGTCTTGACGGAAATGTCACGACGCTCGCCGCGGGCCTCGAGCACCAGGCCGCCCACGATAGACGGGTCGACCTGCTCGATAAGGAATACCTTGCGGCCGAAGTCCTGCTCGCATTTCTTAGTGATGGTTTGACGCAGCTCGTCGTCGAGCGGGATCGCCGTGGTGACGGTCACGCCCACTACATCCTCGTCTTCCTCGGCAACATACTTAAAGGCAGCTGCCACCTTGGGAAGAAGGTCGAGCTGGTCGCGCTTGGACATGGTGTCGAGCACGGCGATGATCTCGGGGCTGGCAGAAGCCAAGCGCTCGATCATCTCGAGGTCCTCGAACACATGGTTCTCGGCCTTGGCGGCTTCCAAAAGGGAACGCGCGTAGGTCTCGAGCACCTTGTCCTGATAGCGGCTAGTCGGCATTCAGGCTACCTGCTTCCTGGATGTAGCGCTCGATGAGCTTCTTCTGCTCGGCATCGTCCTCGAGTGCCTCGCCCACGATCTTGGTGGCGACGGCAACGGACAGGTCGGCGATGGAGCTCGCGGCACCGGCGTAGATGGACTTGCGCTCGTCCTCGACGGTCGTATGGGCCTTGGCGATGATCTCCTCGGCCTCCTTGTGAGCAGCCTCGATGATACGGGCACGCTCGGACTCGGCGTCCTTACGGGCCTCGAGAACGATGTCGGCAGCCTGACGACGGGCGTCGGTGACGATCGAGTCGGACTCAGCGCGCTTGGCGATAGCCTCCTGCTTGGTCTTCTCGGCCTCGTCGAGGCTCTCCTCGATCTTCTTGCCGCGCTCCTCCATGGTTTTCATGATGCCCGGCAGGGCGACCTTGGCCAGCACGATCCAGATAATCAGGAAGGCGATAAGCGCCGGGATGAACTCCGCCATCTTAGGGATGAGGATGTCCGCACCGGCGGCGCCGTCCTCGGCGAACGCGGAAACCGGCATGAGCAGCGCGGCCGCGGACGCGGAGAGTGCGATCGCGCTCTTCTGGGATGAAAGATTCATACTTGACGCTCCGTGCTATTTAACGATCAGCGCGACAACGAAGCCGATCAGAGCCAGAGCCTCGCCGAAAGCGGAGCCCATGATGAAGACGGTGAACACGCGGCCCTGGACCTCAGGCTGACGGGCCATAGCACCCGTAGCACCCAGAGCAGACAGGCCGATAGCAAGACCAGCGCCGATAACACCGAGACCGTAACCGATAACTCCCACGATTCCTCCTTTGTCGTGCGTGTCTTATTTCACGCAGGATAACCTTTTTATAACTGCCGGGCTCCATGGGTACGGGCACCGGCGGTTTAACGAATTGCCTTACCTTTAAGGCGCGAACGGAAGACTACTCCTCCTCCGCGACCTCCTCTGCCTCGGAGACATACACGGCGGTAAGGACCGTGAAGACGTAAGCCTGGATGGCGCCGACCACAAGCTCGATCGCATAGATCAGGATGAGAATGGCAAGCCAGGCCAGCGAAGGCAGGGCGCCGACGGCGTGGGCCGCGGAAACCTGCTGAAGCAGCGGCTGCATGAACATGCTCGCCATGATGGCGAACGAGCCCATGACCACGTGTCCTGCGAACATGTTGCAGAACAGACGGACGGCGAGCGTGATGAGGCGCAGGAAGGTCGAGAAAAGCTCGACGACCCACACGAGCACGTTCATCGGGAAGCTCACGCCCTGCGGAGCGAGGCTCTTGATGTAGCCGATCACGCCGTGAGCCTTGCATCCGTAGTAGATGAAGTACACGAAGGCGAAGATGGCGAGCGCGGCGGTGGAGCCGATTGCACCGGTGCCGGGCTTCATTCCCGGGATCAGGCCGATCATGTTATTGATCAGGATGAACAGGAAAAGCGAGCACAGGAACGGGAAGTGCTTCTTCCAGTTCTCACCCACGACGCCCTTGCCGATATCGTTCTCGACGTACTCGATGATGTACTCGAAACCGTTGACGAAGAAGCCCTTGGGGACCAGGGTCTGCTTCTTCTTGAACACGGCCAGGACGATCAGGAGCACGATCGTGGAGACGATCAGCCAAAACGAGTACTGCGTGATGCCGCAGCTCAGATCGCCCACGACAGGGGTGGAGCTGAACTCGCTGACCAGATGATTAATCTCATCAGGCAGCTTTTCAAAAATTTCCACGACTTACCTTTCGACCTCATGAGGATCTCGTAGCGCCTTGGCGACGCGAACCGCGCAGGCGGCCATAAAGGCCACGAAGCCGATCGCCTCGCCCAGGAGGAACATGCGAAATGCCTCTCCGAACAACACAAACACAACCAAGGTAAAGACGAGCAGAGCGATTGCCGAGACCGCCAGACTCACCATACCCTTGAGCATGTCCGCATTCTGCTTATCGTCAAGAACCGGCTTGAGCGTAAAGACAAAGGGAAGGAAGGCAATCGCGCCCGCGATGGCACCTGCAACGATAGCGAGCAGATCGGCTATCTGAAACACTGGCGTCCTCACTTTCCTTTTTTATCGCCTCACAGGACAGTTCCCGCCAAACATTGGTGACTATTGTACGAGCCAATCGCTAAAGTACAACCGAAAAAGCATCGGTTAATACGCACCTGTTCGTTTTCTTAAGACCTTCTTTATGCCGCAGGTACGGTAATACGTTTTTCTCGAACCCTGCGGGGCAAAACGTCCGTTAACAGGAGTGCGCGCGGTCGTCTTTTGTTCGACCGCGCGCACCATTTCTTCGTATTTTCGACGTTAGCCGGTATGGCCCAGAGATTACAGCGTGCCGTAGATGCGGTCGCCGGCGTCGCCCAAGCCGGGAACGATGTAGGCAGCTTCGTTGAGATGGCCGTCGATGGCGCAGGTATAGATATGCACATCGGGGTCCTTCTCAGTCAGCGACTTGAGGCCCTCGGGGGCCGCGACGATGCACAGCATGCGGATGTCCTTGACACCGCGCTCGCGCAGGTAGCTGATGGCCATCTCGGCCGAACCGCCCGTGGCGAGCATGGGGTCGACGACCAGGCAGATGCGCTGGTCGATATCCTTGGGCATCTTGCAGTAATACTCGTGCGGCTCGTGGGTAACCTCGTCGCGCTCCATACCGATGTGGCCCACGCGAGCGGAGGGCACCAAGTCGAGGATGCCATCGACCATGCCAAGGCCTGCACGCAGAATGGGAACGATGGCGAGCTTTTTGCCGGCGAGCTGCTTAAACGTTGCGGTGGTGATGGGGGTCTCGACTTCGACGTCTTCCATGGGCAGGTCGCGCATGGCCTCGTAGCCGTCAAAAAGTGCGAGTTCGCGCACGAGCTGGCGGAACTGGTTGGTGCCGGTGTTTTTGTCGCGCAGGATCGACAGCTTATGCTGGACGAGCGGGTGATCGACAAGGGTCACACGGGACGTATCGTAGGTGACGGTCATGGGTTGATTGCCCCTTTCGTTGCGGCCGGAAGATGGCCTTGCTGACAAGGCGCATGGCGATGTTGTTGCCGCGCGCCGTGCATAAGTTTAGCGGTTTGTTGTATCGAGCAGCCCATCGCAGCCCTACTGTGCGGTACTGAGCGAGCGCTTGACTGCATCACGCCAGCCCGCAAGGTTTTGCTCGCGGCGCTCGGCGGACATATGGGGAAGGAAGGTCCTAACGATCTGGGCATTTTGCTCCAGCTCTTCAAGGTCTTCCCAATAGCCGACGGCAAGACCCGCCAAGTACGCGGCACCGATTGCCGTGGTCTCCACCGTCTCGCATTGCAGCACGGGGATATCCAGCAGGTCGGCCTGGAATTGCATGATGAACTCGTTGCGTGAGGCGCCGCCATCGACGGACAGGCGCTCAATCGAAAGTCCCACGTCCTGCTCCATGGCGCGCAGCACGTCATAACTCTGGTAGGCCATGGACTCGCAGGCCGCACGCACAATGGTCGCGCGACTCGAGGCACCGGTCAGGCCGCACACGATACCGCGGGCACGCGGGTCCCACCAGGGAGCGCCCAGGCCAGCGAAGGCGGGGACGAAGTAGCAGCCCTCGTTGTCGTTGATCGAAGCGGCGAGTTGCGCGGACTCGCTCACACTCGAGATGATGCCCATGTTGTTGCGCAGCCAGTTCATGGTTGAGCCGGCAGCAAAGATGGAGCCCTCGAGTGCATAGCTGATCTTGCCGTCCGCGGCGATACCGATCGTGGAGACCAGACCGTTCTTGGATTCGACGACCTCGTCGCCGGTGTTCATGAGCATAAAGCAACCCGTGCCATAGGTGTTTTTGGTCTGGCCGGGATGGAAGCAGCAGTGGCCGAACAGCGACGCCTGCTGATCGCCCGCCACGCCCATGATGGGCGGCATGTTGGTCATGATGTCGCTCGCGACGCGGCCGTAGTCGCCCGAGCTCCAACGAACCTCGGGCATCATGGAACGTGGAACGTCAAAGAGCGCCAGCAGGTCGTCGTCCCAATCGAGCGTATGGATATTAAAGAGCGCCGTGCGGCTGGCATTGGTGTAGTCGGTGGCAAAGACCTGACTGCCGGTGAGGTTGTAGATGAGCCAGGTATCGATGGTGCCGAACATGAGGTCGCCCGCCGCCGCGCTCTCACGCGCACCGTCGACGTTGTCGAGGATCCACTGCACCTTGGAAGCCGAGAAATACGGATCGAGCGTGAGTCCCGTGCGGGAGCGCACCAGCTCTTCTGCGCCCCGCTCGACCAGCTCGTCGATCAGAGGTGCGGTGCGACGGCATTGCCACACGATGGCGTTATAGATGGGTTGGCCGCTTATGCGGTCCCACACCACCGTGGTCTCGCGCTGGTTGGAGATACCGATGGCGGCGATGCGGTCAGAATGGATGCCGCTCTTAAACTGGACCTCCATCATCACGCCGATCTGGCTGGCAAGCACCTCCATGGGGTCTTGCTCTATCCAACCGGGACGCGGGAAGCTGGTTTTGACGCTACGACGTGCCTGCGCGACGATGCAGCCGTACTCGTCGACGATGGTCGCAAGTACCGAGGTGGTGCCGCAGTCGAGCGCCATGATGTAGGAACCGCCAAAGTTAAACGAGGCATCTTCCATGCCCAGGCTGCCCAGATTCAACGACATCGCTTACACCTTTCTATTGCATCGGGTCGGACAGGACCCGTTCGATCTCTGATGCGGGAAGTGCGCCTTGGCGCAGGATCTGGAGCCCGCCGTGCTGGAACGACACGATGGTCGAGGCGTCGCGACACGGGGTCTCGCCGGCGTCGACGGCAACATCGACCCCCTCCAGGATGCGCTCCTCCACCGTGACAAAACTTGCCGGCGCGGGCGCGCCATGCGTGTTGGCGCTGGTGCAGGCAAGAGGGCTGCCGCAGGCGCGGATGAGCGCTTGCACCACGGGCGAGGCCGAAGCGCGAAGTGCCACCGTGTCGTCGGCGGCGCGCATAAAGGTCGGCACGCAGGGGGCCGCCTTGACCACGATAGTCAGGGCTCCCGGCCAGCATCGTCGCGCGAGTACGCGAGCCTCTTCGGGGATATCCACGCCATAGCGGTCGAGCGCCTCGACGCCATCGACCAGCCAGGCGACCGTTTGGGTGAGCTTGCGCTGCTTGAGGGTAAAGATGCGGCGGTAGCCAGTACCAAGCGCAGGGACCGCGGCGCCGTTAACGGTGGCATGCGGATCGCGCGGCCACAACAAGGATTCGCTTGTATCTTGGGGGACAGCATCGGAGAAGGCGTTGACTGCCACGGCGACACCGTAGACGGTCTCGGTCGGGATCAAGACCAGGCCGCCGCGGCCGAGCACCTCGGCCGCGCGCTCGACGGCAAGCCGATGCGGCTCGCGCGTTCCCTTGTATACCCGATAGACCGTCTGCATGTGTATGCCAGCCCCTTACGCTCTGGTGCAAGTTTGTTTACTGGGGGGCATTCTCGCACGAAACGTTCAACCTATTTGGCCAGAGTGCATGTTGGTTTGGTGAGCGGCTCTAGTAGTCGGTGAAAGTGAGGGGGTTATTGGAAGGCTACAGACTTCTTTGGTCTTCCGGCGTGACGTTCTTGGGCGGCGTAGCGCTCGATGCTGTCTATCGTTATCATCCGACGGCCATCGACGAGTTCAACATCGAGCTTTCCGGCTTTGACCAGCGCGGTAATCCGCGGAGCGGAGACTTTGAGGTCCAGCGCCGCGTCTTTAAATGTTCGGCACGCCGCTTCCCGAGCGTCCTCGTAGTCGATTTCGACTGAAAGAGCCACGACCTCGGCCGAACGTTCGTACCCTGCCGGAGTCAAACCGTTGTTGAGGTCGTCGGCCAAAAACGCCATCAGCGCCTCGGTGGCATGGGCAATCGCTTCTTCGCGCGTATCGCCATCGGCAAAAGCGCCGGGAATCTGCGGGAAGCTGGCGCAGTACCCGTCGTCTTCTTTTATGAGAACGCAGTCATAGGTAAATCGCTGCCTCATTTTGCCTCCAACTACCATCCAGCTTGGCGACGAATACTTGCCCACGTGCCCTTCTTTGGTCGATCACCACCAGAGCCGTTCACGGTGACAACACGGTCGCCAGAAACATACTTAGCATGACTACCGACTTGCGCGACCTTCACGAATCCATCGTGCTTGAGTAGGGCAATGATTTCCCGAAAGGTAGGAGGTTGCATGGGCCGACCTCTTTCAGCCGTCCTAATTATAAACTAGTTTATAATTTTTGCTAACCAGTTAATAAATATTACTGGCGCTGTTTGGGCTCGGTGACGATGGCTCGGACGATGCGGGGGCGATCGGTGAGGTCGCGGACGATGCGCACGTCCGAGAGACCCGCCTGGCGGCAGAGCTCGGCGGCGGCGTCGAGGGCACCCTCGTAGAGCTCGCAGGCAAACAGGCCGCCGGCGCGCAGCATGTAAGGCGCCGCATTGAGCAGGCGGCGGAAGATATCGAGGCCGTCGGCGCCGCCCTCAAGCGCCAGGTCGGGCTCGAAGTCCTTGACCTCGTGCGGCAGTGAGCGCATGACGTCGGTCGGAATGTAGGGCGGATTGGAGACAAGCACATCAAAGGTGCCCCACTCTTCGCGGGGAATGGAACTCACCAGGTTGGTGAGGCTAAAGGCGACCTCATCGGATGTGAGACCGAGCGCGTCGCGGTTTTTGGTGGCCAGATCGATAGCGCGCGGCTCGATATCGGTGGCGGTGCAGGTAACGTGGCCGCGGCGCTCCCAGGCAAGGGAGAGCGAGATGCAGCCCGTGCCGCAGCCGACCTCGAGAACGCGGGCGATGCGGGGCTCGGCTGGGGCAGGCGAAGCGGCATCCTGAGCTGAAGCCGTCTCCTGGTCGGCACCCTCGATGGCGATGCCGTATTCGTCGAGCTCGGACTCGGCGGCTTCCGCGACTTCGGCTTCTGCTGCCTGCGCGGCGGCTTCCTCGGCCTCGCGGTCGGCCAGCTCCTCGGCATAGGCACGGCTGCCGAGCACGTCGCTACCCAGCGCAGCCTCATCGGCGGCCGTCAGGTTGGCGGCACGGCGCTCGGCGGTCGCGCGTTCGTCTGCCAGCGCGGCCTCAGCCTTGCGAGCCTGCTCGACCTCATCGTTCCAAGGCAGCTCAACACGCTGACGGGCAGCAGCCTCGGGGCTCAGCACCTCGGCATCCAGATAATTGAGGACTTCCTCGACGAGCATCTCGGTCTCGGGACGCGGAATGAGCACGCCGGGGGCGCACGTGACGTCGATCATGCGAAACTGCGTGCTGCCGGTGATGTACTGCAGCGGTTCACCTTTAGCGCGACGAACAACGGCCGCGTGCATGGTCTCGAGCTGAGCCGCGTTAAGCGTCTCGTCCATGCGCATATATAAGTCGATGCGTGCCAAACCCGTGGCAGCGCAGAGCAGCCACTCGGCAGAAAGACGGGGGTGCTCCTCGCCGCGCTCGGCCAGGTACTCCTTGGTCCACTCGAGACAACGCTTGATGGTCCAAATCTCGTTTGCCATGGGGCCCTCCCCTCTTAAGCGCCGGACGGCGCGCGAATGTCGGAGCAGATTGTACGCGAGGGCGGCACGCGGCAAGGGACGATTGGAAGCGATTATCGAGAATCAGCCCAGAATTTTGCTTGAATCGCAATCGAAGTGTTCATTCGTCGACGTCTAAATCTGCATCCGTCAAGCTTTTGGCAAGGTTGCCCCAAAACTGACCAATATCTAACCAAGAACTTGCCAAATCACTTGACGCGCGATGCATCAAAAATCGCCCCGCGACTTCTTGAACGATTTTTCGAGCAATATTTTCAATTGCAGATGAAGGCTGCTGATTACTTTAAGCAGGTAGGCAGCTTAATTTCTAATAAAGCAGATTAAATAAACTTGAAAAGTAATTTACCCAACCTAGTCATTTAAGAACGTCCCCAATGACTACCCCGCATCCGGAGCAAGGCAACGCCGCAGGTAGAGGGCGGACAGCGAAAACGCCCCTAAGCGAGCAAGGTGACGTGAAAGAGGAGGGAAGCGTACTTCGGTACGCGACCGACGATTGAACGTCAGATTGCCGCTTAGGGGCGTTTGCAGCGTCGAGCAGTTACGGCGTTTGGTAAAACGCCGTAACTTAAACCGCCTGTGCCAGCTTCTCGGCTCGCTCGGCGGCGGCGAGCGCCTCGATGACGGTGCCGAGCTGATCGCCCAGAAGGACGCCGTTGTAGGTGGAGTTGAAACCGATGCGGTGATCGGTCACGCGGTCCTGGGGCTGGTTGTAGGTACGGATCTTCTCGGAACGGTTGCCGTGGCCGATCTGGCTCTGGCGCTCGGCACCGAGCTCGGCCTGCTGCTTCTCGAGTTCCATCTCGTACAGACGGGCGCGCAGCATCTGCATGCAGACCTCGCGGTTCTGGATCTGGGAACGCTGCTCCTGCGACTGCACCACGGTGTTGGTGGGCAGGTGGGTGATGCGCACGGCGGAGTAGGTGGTGTTAACGCACTGACCGCCAGGGCCGGAGGCGCAGTAGGTGTCGATGCGCAGGTCGGACTGGTTGATCTGGACGTCGATCTCCTCGGCCTCGGGAAGTACGGCGACGGTAGCCGTGGAGGTCTGAATGCGGCCCTGGGACTCAGTCTTGGGAACGCGCTGGACGCGGTGCACGCCGGACTCGAACTTCATGACGGAGTAGACGCGGTCGCCCTCGACCTTGAACTCGATGGACTTAAAGCCACCGGCCTCGCTGGGGCTGGAATCGAGCACGGTAGTCTTCCAGCCGCGCGACTCGCAAAAGCGCTGGTACATCTTGTACAGATCGCCGGCGAAGATGGCCGCCTCGTCGCCACCGGCGGCGGAGCGGATCTCGACGATGGTGTTCTTGTCGTCGTTGGGGTCGCTCGGGATGAGCATGTACTTGATGTCTTCCTCGAGCTGGGGAAGCTTGGCCTCGTTTTCGGAGATGTCCATCTGGAGCATCTCCTTCTCATCGGCATCGGTGGTATCGTGCAGCATTTCCTTGGCAGCCTCGATGTCATCGAGCGCGCCGATGTACTCGCGCGAGGCGGCAATG
>NZ_JBCOIL010000035.1:0-22549 GCF_040926265.1 Collinsella aerofaciens
GTGGCTCAGCCCGATGGAGTACCGCAGGAAGCTTGGATACGCCTAGGCGCGGTCCAAGAAATCGTCCGCACCCCCTTCTGCCGCAAACAGGAACTATTCCACCGCAAGTTATAAAAGGGGCATCAGAGATGCGGGGCACCAGGCACTACGGCTACGGGCGCCGGCGTCATGATCCCTCACGCGTCAGCGCCAGGTCCTAGAGGGCTAGACGGATTGCTTCGATAATACGCGCGCAGCGCTGTGTGGCGGCAAGGGGCATGACGGGACTCTCGAGTTTCCCCGCCCGGATGAGCTGGGTCGCATGCTGGATTTCGCCGTAGAAATCATCGACCTCAAACGGGGCATTTATTTCGAGCATTCGTCCGTCGGAGCACTTCACATGGGCGAGTTCGGGGCGATGAAGGCGCTCGATTTCCAACGAGCCCCGCTCGCAGGCAATCGTTAAGCGGCTTTCATATGCTGCTTTGCCGTCGACCACCATATGAATGGGTATACCGCCGACACTCATATGGATCTCATCGGCCCAATCCACTCGGCCGCCCGATACGTCACGCCAGCGAACTTCACGGGACGAAACCTCGCACGCGCCCGCGAGCAAATCCTCAAACCAACCGACCGCATAGCAGCCCATGTCATATAGACAGCCACCCTGCAACGGGTCGAGCAGATAACTCGAAGGAGGCTCACCATAATCGAGTTTTTGCACGCTTTCAATCGAGACAATACGGCCGAGCTCGCCCGACGCAAGCAAGACCTTCACGCGAGTATGCATCGGACAAAACCGATTTTTCATCGCCTCCATAAACGGCACACCGCACTCACGGGAAACGGAGGCGATCGCATGGGCCTCTTCTTCATTCAAAACGGCCGGCTTTTCGCACAGCACGGCCTTTCCCGCGCGCAGTGCCCGACAGACCCAATGCGCATGCATGCCATGTGGAAGAGCCAAGTAGATTGCGTCGACATCGGGGTCGGCAATCAGCGCATCATAAGCCGCATCGCCGCTATCGTCAGCCGTGGCATAACTGTGCGCGGCATCAATCGAAAACGCCCTGCAAAACTCCTCAACATGCGAAGGAGTGCGGCCGGCGGCAGCCACAAGCCGTGCCCCGTCCACCTCCTTGAGCGACGATGCAAATCGATGCGAAATGTGTCCAGCGCCCAAAACGCCCCAACGAACCTCACGCAAATCATCACATGAATCCCGATGGCCCACGACAGCCCCCTTCAGTTGCGGTGAAATAGTTCCTGTCGATGCCTTATTCTGCCGCAAACAGGAACTATTCCACCGCAAGTTATAAAAGGGTCATGAGGAGCGCGTTTTGCCGAAGGCCTTAAGCACCGCCGTCACGGGGCCAGGCTGAAAACGGCGGCGTACGTCGTCCAAGCGCCCGGGGATATCGATGTGCTGCGGGCAATGCCGCGCGCATTTGCCGCACTTGACGCAATTGCTCACCAGCTTGGGCTCGTTCGTCCGCACCGCGCTCGCCGTAAAGTATTGAGACAGCCCCGTAAACCAGCTGTGCGCATAGCTTGCGTTGTAGGCAGCAAAACACCCAGGGATATTGATGCCTTTAGGACACGGCATGCAATAGCCGCATCCCGTGCAGGGCACGCGATTCGATTTTTCAAACTCCCTCAGCACGCGTGCGATGGCATCGAGCTGAGCAGCCGTCATCGAATCCGGCAGGGCCCGATCGGCCAACGCCGCGTTCTCATCCACTTGCGCGATATCGGTCATACCCGAAAGCAGCATCGTCACCTGAGGATGGTTCCACACCCACGAAAGCCCCCAGGCGGCCGGAGTGCGCAAATGCGGGTCACGGGCGCCATCGAGCACAGCGCGTGCCCGCGGCGGAAGTTTGCCCGCTAGACGACCGCCCAGCAGTGGCTCCATCACAAACACCGCGAGCCCGCGCTCCGCAGCCGCCATGAGTCCTGCCGTTCCCGCTTGATAGCGCTCGCCGGCATAGTTGTACTGTATCTGGCAAAAATCCCAGTCATACGCGTCAAGCATTGTCAGGAAATCCGCCGCGCTGCCGTGATACGAAAAGCCAATCTGGAGAATGCGCCCCGCCGCCTTTTGACGCACGATCCAGCCCTCGATGCCCAACGCCACCACACGTTCCCACTGGGCGGGCGAGGTGATGTTGTGCATAAGGTAATAGTCGATACGGTCGGTCCGTAGCCGACGCAGCTGTTCGTCAAAGAAACGGTCGAAATCCTCTGCGCAAGTACACGAAGCGTGCGGCAACTTAGTCGCCAGCAACACCCGGTCGCGCAGTCCCAAGCGCTCAAGCGAGGCGCCCACGCACACCTCGTTGCCGGGATAGAGATACGCGGTATCCAGATAATTAATCCCCTGCTCCACCGCACGGGAAATGATGGCATCGGCCGTCTTCGCATCGGGATGTCCCGGCGCACCGGGAAACCTCATGCAGCCCAGACCCAGAGCAGATATTCGGTTACCACTTTTGGGGTCAACGCGGTATTGCACGGACCCTCCCTTCGCCATCAGCGCTCGGCAAGGCGAAACACAATGGTCACGCGGCCGAAACATCGTGGAATCGCAATCGAGAACGTATCGTAACGCAGCAGAAATCGAGCTGTCACGGCACCGCTTTAACATCAGCAAAAAGCCCGATGAAGGGAGGCGAGCGTGACCACACGTGAGGATGCCCACCCCTATCCCGGCGAGCAATACATCCTCTCGGTCGACCGTTACCAGACCGAGGTCATGGACCATCTGGACGAGCTTCCCGCCACAGGCGCCGTCATCTTCTGCACCTTCCCCAAGGTGCGCGATGGCGTTGGATATCCCGCACGCGTTTTTGCCATCTGCCCCGCGGCATAAGTTCCCATGCGTTTGTTCTTCTAAATTCAGCCTCCGGTGCACGCTACACGCCCCAGCGGCATACAATCCATCAGGCGCCCCGCACGCGGGCGCCTTTTTGTGAGGAGATGATCCACATGCAGATCAACAAGGTCGCCTTTATCGGCAAGGGCGGCGTCGGGCTACTCTACGGCAGCATGATCGCCCAGGCACTCGGCGACGATGCCGTCGAATACGTCATGGACGACGCCCGTTTCGAGCGTCACGCAGACGACGCCCTTACGGTCAACGGCGAGCCCTGCGCACTCAAGTCCGTGCGCGCCAGCGAGGCAACGCCCGCCGATCTGGTCATTCTCACGGTCAAGACGACGGGACTCGACCAGGCGCTCAAGACTATGGAACATATCGTGGGCCCCAATACGCTCATCGCCTCGCTGTGCAACGGCATTACGAGCGAGCAGAAGATTGCCGAGCGCTTTGGCTGGGAGCACACCGTCCTGGGCATCTGCCAAGGCATGGACGCCGTGTTCCTCAACGGAGAGCTCACCTTTACCAATGCGGGCGAAATTCGCTTTGGCGCGGCAGCGGGCACCGAGCCCGCAACCGTTACCACCATCGACGAGCTCTATACGCGCTGCGGCGTCGCCCATACCGTCGAGAGCGACATTGCGCACCGCATGTGGGCCAAACTCATGCTCAACGACGGCATCAACCAGACCTGCATGGCCTACGGCGGGACCTACGGAAGCGCCACGGAGCCGGGCTCCGAGCAGCGTCGCTGCTTTGTTTCCGCCATGCGCGAAACGCTTGCGGTCGCTAACGCCGAGGGCATTGAGCTGACCGAGGCAGACCTGACGCAAATGGTGCACCTCATCGAGGGAATCGACCCCGCCGGTATGCCCTCGATGGCTCAAGACCGCATCGCAAGGCGCAAAACCGAAGTCGAGGAGTTCGCGGGCACCATCTGCCGCCTCGCAGCCAAGCACGATATCCAAGTGCCGCAAAACGATTGGCTCTATCGGCGCATCCGCGATATCGAGAAAAGCTGGTAGCGCCAACGCACCGCATTCAACAGCCTTAACAGCAAAGCCGCCGCAAGGGAACCGTTCCCCCGCGGCGGCTTTCATCTTCGTCTATGACCGGCTGTCAATCTCACAACAGTTAGCGTTGCGATTCCGGAACCTCGTCCTCGTCATCGCGGCAAAGTAGCACGCCGGCGCTTCCCAGCAACGCCGCTGCAATCAAGGCGCCCACAATCACAGGAGCGGCGCCCGTAGCGGACTGCAAGCCGGCAGTTAACACCGCCGTCGGACCAAGGCATCCGATCAAAAGGGCAACGACGGCAATAGCGACATCTCGAGCGTTCATGGAACCACTTCCTCCACGAGAAAGACTTTGTTTCTCGTGACTTAGTGTGCCCCGCGCCCATATGCGCGGCGTACTGCCACGGTAAGCGCTCTGTTAGCTCAAGCATGCACAAAAAACGGACGCCCTTACGTTGCCCAAAGGCTCGGTAAAGACGCCCGCCCGTCATGTCCTATTGGCTTATGGCAGATTACCAACCGGTATAGTAGTCGGTGGTTCCGGCTGCGCAGCCGGAGTCATAGACCTTGCACTCGCCCTTGGAACCGGTAAACGTGGAGCCCTGAGCCTTATCGCCCGCGGCCACGACGTAGTAACCATCGGAATCGCGCCAAAAGCCCTCGGAATCCTGAGTCCACTCGCCCGTGCGGTGATGGTAGAGCACGTTGCTGCTGTAATAGGTCTCACGACGACCGTTATAGTTATTGACGCCGCTCGAGCGCGTCAGGCCCGAGCCGTTCGCGTAATACGCAGCAGACGCGTAAGACGAGCCGGAGCCGGCGTTGTAATACGAAGCCTGAACGGCCTCAGCGGCCTCGGCTTCGGCAGCCGCAGCCTCGAGCGCCTCGCGCTTAGCATCCTCGAGCGCGGAGCGAAGCTCGTCGAGCTCGGCCGACTTCGCGTCGACCTCTTCCATCGTCAAAAGACTGCCCGCACCATCGATACAACCTTGCAGTACAGCGCGCTCGTCATCGGTGGCATAGTCGCCGTACATGTTCATGATGATCTGGGCGCGGACCTCCAGGGAATCGCGCTTGGCCCCCATAGAGGCGTTCCACTCCTGCATGGAGCCAAAGCCGTCGCCGCGATAGTCGACGGGCTGCATCAGCGTCGCCTCGGACGGCGTGGATCCGACCGTATCGGATAGTGTTGCCGCGTGGGCATCAGTTGCGCCGGCGCCCGTCAAAAGTGCCACGGTCAGAGCGGCGGAAAGGGCGGCGGCTTTCGGTTTTCGTGAATCAATCCTCATGTAGCTGGAAACCTCCGTAGTGCGTTTTTGCTGCGTTTGAGCTGCGTGTGATTCGATCGCGCTGCATAGTACCCCGAGCAAATCGCGACCTGCGGTTTTTCTCAAAAGGCGCACGTCATTTGCGTAAAACTCACATCCTCTCAACAGGAGTTTTCCACATCTCGATTGCATAAAGCGTGCCAAAAACCCTGTTTTTGCACCCTCTCTATGCAAAAAAGGCGCCTGTGCGACCATTGTTCGCACAGGCGCCTTGAGCAGGCATTTTATGCAGTTATACCTATCGAGTCGCAAGGGGTCCTTGCACAAGTCGCCTTACTCGTCCAGTGCGGCAAAGGCCTGCTTCAGATCCCAAATGATGTCCTCGGCGTTCTCGGTACCGATGGAAAGACGGATCGTGGAGGGCGTGATGTTCTGCTCGGCGAGCTCCTCGGCAGAGAGCTGGGAGTGCGTGGTGGTAGCCGGGTGCACGACGAGCGACTTGACGTCGGCCACGTTGGCGAGCAGCGAGAACACCTGCAGATGATCGATGAACTTCCAAGCTGCCTCCTGGCCACCCTTAATCTCAAAGGTAAAGATCGAGGCACCGCCGTTGGGGAAGTACTTCTGGTACAGCTCATGGTCGGGATGCTCGGGCAGGCTCGGGTGGTTCACCTTGGCAACGTGGCTGTCACCGGTCAGGAACTCAACGACCTTCTTGGTGTTCTCGACATGACGGTCAACGCGCAGCGACAGAGTCTCGGTGCCCTGGAGCAGGACCCAGGCGTTGAACGGGCTGATGCAGGCGCCCTCGTCACGCAGCAGGATAGCGCGGACATAGGTTGCAAAGGCGGCGGGACCGGCAGCCTCGGCAAACGAAACACCGTGGTAGGAGGGGTTGGGCTCAGCGATCTGGGCGTACTTGCCACTCGCCTTCCAATCGAAGTTACCGCCGTCGACGATCACACCGCCCAGCGAGGTGCCGTGGCCGCCGATAAACTTGGTTGCGGAGTGGACGACGATGTTGGCACCATGCTCCAGCGGACGGAACAGATACGGGGTGCCGAAGGTGTTGTCGACGACAACCGGCAGACCATGCTTCTTGGCGATCTCGGAGATGGCGTCGATGTTGGGGATGTCGGAGTTGGGGTTACCGAGCGTCTCGAGATAGATGACCGTGGTGTTGTCCTTGATGGCGCCCTCGACCTCGTCCAGGTTATGGGCATCGACGAAGGTGGTCTCGACACCAAACTGGGAAAGCGTGTGCTCCAGCAGGTTGTAGGAACCGCCGTAGATGGTCTTCTGGGCGACCACGTGGTCACCAGCCTGGGCAAGTGCCTGCAGGGTATAGGTGATGGCAGCGGCACCGGAGGCGACGGCAAGACCGGCCACGCCACCCTCGAGCGCGGCGATACGGTCCTCGAAGACGCCCTGGGTGGAGTTGGTCAGACGGCCGTAGATGTTACCGGCGTCGGCAAGACCAAAGCGGTCGGCGGCGTGCTGGGAGTTGCGGAACACATAGCTCGTGGTTTGATAGATAGGCACAGCACGGGAGTCGGATGCAGGATCGGCGCTCTCCTGGCCAACGTGCAGCTGCAGGGTATCGAAACCAAAGGTGTGCTCGGGGTTGTTGATAAACTGGCTCATGATGATCTCCTTGATCGAACAAAAGTAATAAGAGTAAGAGAAGTAAGTCGCTGTCTCCTGATCACGCCGACGGGCGCAAACAGGAGCCCGGCATTCGTCTTGGTAAGCAATTCATATGCGGGCCTCCTTTCGCATCCCGGTTCCGTGGTCGGCTTAATTACCTACAGCCTTTGTGTGTTTTGAATAGTACGAGCATTGTTTCCCTCGGTCAATCACTTAAAAGCGCTAATCTGTTATCTGTTTTATAGATAGCAATCGAGAGGATGGCGTCGATGACCCTTCAGCAGCTTCGTTTTCTGATTGCCGTGGCAGAGTCCGGCTCAATCAACGCTGCAGCCCAGCGCCTCTATACCGCTCAGTCCAACATCTCAAACGCCGTCAAAAGCCTGGAACAGGAGCTCCATCTGGAGATCTTTACGCGCTCCAGCCGCGGCGTCACGCTCACCAACGACGGCACCGAGCTTTTGGGCTATGCGCGCCAGGTCGTAGAGCAGGCCGACATGCTCGAGGCACGCTACGAGGACGGCGGCACACCCCAGGCGCGCCTTGCCGTCTCGGCCCAGCACTACGCGTTTTCGGTCGAGACCTTTGTCAACGTCGTCGAGCGCTGCCGCGACAGCAAGTTCGAGTTCATCATGCGCGAGACCACCACGGCGCAGATCATCGACGACGTCCGTGCGTTTCGCAGCGATATCGGCATTCTGTATCTGGATGACTTTAACGCCCGCGTTCTGCAGAAGGCCTTCGCCGATGCCCGAGCGAGCTTTCATCCCCTCTTTGATGCGAAGGTCCACGTGTTCGTCAGCAAACGCCACCCGCTCGCACGCCGCTCGCAGCTGTCCCTTGCCGACCTCACGCCCTATACGCGCTACAGCTTTGAGCAAGGCACCTCGAACTCCTTCTATTACGCCGAGGAACCGTTTAGCTATATTCCCTGCAACCGCAATATCCGCGTATCCGACCGCGGGACGCTCACCAACCTGCTTATCACCTCGAACGGCTATGCGCTGTCGACCGGCGTACTCTCCAGCGAAATGCAGTGGGGCATGGCCTCGATCCCCCTGGCAGACGCCCCGACGATGCATGTGGGCTACATCATGCATGACGACCGCAAACCCTCTCCCCTCTTGCAGCAATACCTCGACGAGCTCAACCGCATCATCCATGCCAACCAACTGTCGGAAGACGGGGTAGAAATCGTAGATTGCTAGCCCCCGGCGGGCATGGCGCTACAATGGTCACTCACGCGAAACGTACCCAACGAAAGGAACCATGTGAAGGTCATCATCTATACCGACGGCTCGGCCCGATCAAATCCGGGACGTGGCGGCTACGGCGCCGTGCTCAAATACACCAACCCCGCCGGCAAGACCTTCACCTCTGAGCTTTCGCGCGGCTACGCCAAGACCACCAACAACCGCATGGAGCTCATGGCGGTCATCGTGGCACTCGAGGCGCTCAACCGCCCCTGCGACGTCGAAGTCCATTCCGATTCGCAGTACGTCGTCAACGCCTTCAACAAGCACTGGATTGACGGATGGAAAAAACGCGGCTGGAAGACCGCCAACAAGCAGCCTGTCAAGAACCGCGACCTGTGGGAGCGTCTGCTTGCCGCAAAGAGCAAGCATAAGGTGGAGTTCATCTGGGTTAAGGGTCACGCCGGCCATGAGCTCAACGAGCGCTGCGACGAGCTTGCCACCACGGCGGCCGACGGCAGCAACCTCGATATCGACACCGGCTTTAACGAGAGCGACCTGTAATAGCGTTTTCGCGCAGCTTTATATCCCCACGCGCTACACTCATCCTGTAGACCAAACAACGCAAGGGGGACGTATGCTGCGCATCGCGACCATCGGCACATCCATGATTACCGACGACTTTATCCAGGTCGTCAACGCCAACGACCAAGCCGCGTTTGTGGGCACGCTCTCGCGCGACGCAGATCGCGGCACCGCCTTCACCGCTAAGCACGGCGGCGAGCGTAACTTCACCGCACTTGACGAGCTTGCGTCCGCTGCCGACGTCGACGCCGTCTATATCGGCAGCCCCAACGCACTTCACTACGAGCAGGCCCTTGCCTGCATCGCCGGTGGCAAGCACGTCATCGTCGAGAAGCCCTTCTGCGCCACCGAGGCGCAGGCGCTGGAAGTCTTCCGCGCTGCCGAGGCAGCAGGTGTCGTGGCCCTCGAGGCCATGCGCCCGCTCCATGACCCCGCTTTCCACGCCATCGAGGACGCCCTGGGCGAGATTGCGCCCATTCGTCGTGCCTCATTGCGCTTTGGCAAGTATTCCTCGCGCTACAACGAGATTCTCGCGGGACGCTCCACCAATATCTTCGACTGCAATATGGCATCGGGTTCCCTCATGGACATTGGCGTCTACACCGTCGAGCCCATGGTCGAGATTTTCGGCATGCCCTCCGGCCTTACGAGCATGGCTACTCTGCTCGACCCCACCACGCGACAGCTCACGCACGGCCCCATCGACGGCTGCGGTTCCATACTCGCCAGCTATGGCGGAGGCCGCATCTCCGTCGAGCTCGCGCACTCCAAAATTACGAATGACCTGCTGCCCTCGCAGATCGAAGGCGAGCGTGGCACTATCCAGATCGACCATCTGTCCACGCCCCGCAACGTCCGCATCGACTATCGCGGCGATGTCGTACGCGGCTCGGCGACCGAGGCACCGCGCGAACAGGACGACAACGGCCGCGTGCTCGACCTGCCCAAATCGAGCAACACTATGGAATACGAACTCACAGACTTTATCACCGCCATCGGCGGCATCGATAACGTTAAGGAAGAGATTTGGGAGACCCCGGCAGGACGCCACGAGCTTGGCCACTACCGCGATGTCACACTCGTCTCACTGCGCATCATGGATGCCGTGCGCCAGCAGGCCGGCATAACCTTCCCGGCCGACGCAGGCAAGCAGGCATAGCTATGGGCCTCTTCGATACGTTCTTCTCCAGCGTCGCCGGCGGCGGCCGCGAACCCCAAAAGCCTTCTGGCGTCGAGCTCGAGCTGCGCCGTAGGCTCACCGTGCTCGCAAGTGACGAGGCCACTCAAGACGCCCCGCAGCGCTATTTCCTGCGGTGGGAGGGGCAGGTCCAGGGCGTCGGTTTCCGCTTCACCAACACCAACCTCGCACAGGCGCGCTCCCTCACCGGCTGGGTACGTAACATGGAAGACGGTTCAGTCGAGATGGAGATACAGGGAGCTCCGGCGAACATCCTATCTCATCTCGAGGCGCTTCATGCCTCCTACGAGCGCATGGGAACGCGTTTTCGCCTCGCAGACGCCCAGACCCGAGCCCCACTTGCCAATGAAGACGGTTTCATTCCTCGTTATTAGTATTGTGTGCTAAATACGGTATCATTTACCTACGACCGTTGATAGAAAAGAGGCGAGGCGCATGGCGGTGCAAAGAAGGAATACCAGGCAGCGAAAGCTGGTTCTTGACGCCGTGCGCCAAAGCTATAACCATCCCACCGCCGACGAAATCTACAACGCCGTGCGCGAACAGGATGACAAGATCAGCCGCGGCACGGTCTACCGCAACCTCAATCTCTTGGCAGATGCCGGCGAGATTCTCTCCATCAAGACGCCGGGCGGCAGCCGCTTCGATCGCACGATCGAGCCGCATGCGCATATCATCTGCACCTCATGCAGCCGCGTCATCGACGTACCGCTCCCCTTCGATGCCCAGCTCGACGCCAAAGCGTCCGAGCAAATCGGCTGGCACGTCACGTCGCACTACACCATCTTCGAGGGTCTCTGCCCCGACTGCCGGTAGATGTTTGGAACATGCCTTAAAATCCACCTTTCCGCACTTTGCAGCAAAAAGTAGATTTCTAGACATGTCCCAAATGTCTACTCAGCAAGTAGACGACGCAGCTCTTCTTCGACCGTGCGCACGTAGCGGACGCGGTCGTTGATGCCACGCATAGAGGGATTGCAGCTCTCCATCAGATAGGGATGGCCCACGACGTTGAGCATGTCGCGATCGTTCTCATTGTCACCAAACGCCATCATCTCATCGGGCGAAATCCCCAGGGCACGACCGTAATCGGCAAGCGCGGAGCCCTTGCCCGAACCGAAACCGATAAAGTCCGTCCATTCGGTTCCCGACGTCATGACATCGACTCGGTCACTAAAGAGGCGCTCGAAATACTCCAGGGCCGCCGGCTGCTCCACCTCGGGCGTCTGGAAAGCAATCTTAATGACGTCCTCGTCAATGTCCTCGGGACGGTCGACCACCACCACATCGCAGTGGACCTCATAGCGCAAATGGTCGACGAACGCATCGTTGCCGCTCATGGTGTAGAGGTGCCCCTCGCACGAAAGGGTCACGTCGGCATGGGGATACGCAACCACGGCATTCGCGATATCCATAGCAAGGCTACGCTCCATGGAACGCTTGACAACGGCACGCCCCTCGCTCATCACCAGGGCTCCGTTTTCGCATACATAGGCGAGCTCATCGGCCACCGGGGCAAACAGATAGCGCAAGCTCGCATATTGACGGCCGCTCGCCGGCATAAACACGATACCGCGACGATGCAGTTCATCGATGAGCCCAAAGGCCTCGGAACGCGGCTCGCGCTCCCCCGGATGCAGCAAAGTGCCGTCCAAATCGCATGCAATCAGCTTGATTCCCTCAAGACCCATATGCTTCCCCCAAAGCCTCTTATCAACAGCAAGACGGACTTTGATTGGTCGCCCCTCAAAGCGCGTCTTGCGCATACGCGCGCTTAGCCGCGCGTCTTTTTTACGATGGTAAAGTCGGGAGCCATGCTCACGACGACCTCCGCCGCACTCGACGCAAAGCGTCGGCTGGCATCGAGCTCGCGCAAGACCACCGAGAGCCGAACACCCTCGACACCCCGGAGCATGCGGCCCAAAACAGGCTGCACCGGCGTATACATGCGCACGGTATGCTCGTCCGAGTCGCCTCGGAAGAGCGGCGCATGCATGTTGCCGATCTCCCAGCACGCATGCGCGAGTGCAATCGGATCCATGCGGTCGACTTCGACCAAATAAACCTCGGCGCTGCGCAGGCGCACGACAACCGCCACGGGCACCACGCCCGAACGGTCGATGGCGAGCACGTCGCCATCGGCAAGACGACCGCCGTCGGCAGTATCCAGCCGAACATCGACCGTGCACCCCAGCTCCGTCGCGCCCACAAACGCACATACATCGGCCTGGTCCCAATCGAGCAGCAGTTCATCGACCTCAAAGACACCGCCCAGCTCCCGGCGAAGCAAAAGCTCATAGGACGGATCGTTGAGATTTCCCAAGCATGTCGTCGAAACCAAGCGTTCAGGCATACTCTAACCCTCGACCTCGACGAGCTCGATATCAAAGTTGAGATCCTTGCCGGCGAGCTCGTGATTGGCGTCGAGCGTCACGGCCTCGGACGTCACGTCGATGACAACGGCAGGGACAGGCATGCCGCTCGGCGTGGACAGGAAGAGCTTCATGCCCTTCTCGATCTGCTCGATGTTGGGAACCTGCTCGGCCGGGAAGGTAATAACCATCTCGGGATTGTGCTCACCGTAGGCATCGGCAGCAGGAATGTGTACAGACTTCTTCTCGCCGACCTGCATATCAATAACGGCAGCGTCGAAGCCCTTGATCATCTGACCGGCACCGCAGGTGAACTCCAGCGGCTCGCCGCGATCGTAAGAGCTATCGAACTGCGTGCCGTCGTCGAGCGTGCCACGATAATGGGTCTTAACCTTCTTGCCCTGGTTGGACATGGTAACCTCCGTAATAAGGGCGGCACACAACGCGAGCCGCCATGAACATATGGCGCTAACTATACCCTAGTCATACAATTCAAAGGCAGTTTGCAAAGAAACGCTGCAACCGGAGGAACCATGGCATATCCCGTATTTGACTTGCACTGCGACACCGCCGACCGCATCGGCTGGGCCACACTCGATCTTGACCTGCGCTTTACCGCGGGCACCGACGGCTATTTCCCCGGCGACGAGACGCACCCGCAGGATTTCGACCTCATCGAGGGCAACGCCTGCGCCATCTCGCTCGCAAAGATCGGCAAAACTCCGTGGGCACAGTGCTTCGCCACGTTTGTCCCCGACGAGATTCCCGCCGCCCACGCAGCGCGCTTCCAGGCGCAGATCATGGCGCATATGAGTGGCCAGGCCATGCTCAATCACGACCGCATGGTCAACGTGCGCAGAGCCGCAGACATTCGCCCCGCGCTCAAAGACGGCAAGATCGCCTGCATCCACACCATCGAAAACGCCACGTTCTTTGCCGAGGACCCCGCGCTGATCGAGGTGCTCAAGAGCCTGGGCGTACTCATGTCATCGCTCAGCTGGAACGCGCAGGGACCGCTCGCGAGTGGACACGATACCCACGCCGGCTTCACCGCCGCCGGCATTGAGGCACTTACGCAGATGGAGCACGCCGGCATGGTACTCGACGTCTCCCACCTCAACGACGAGTGCTTTGACGAGGTTGTCGCCCACGCCACGCGCCCCTTCGTCGCCAGCCACTCCAACTCCCGTGCGGTTTGCGGCGTCAAGCGCAACCTCACCGACGACCAGTTCCGCACCATTCGCGACATGGGCGGCATCGTCGGCCTCAACTACTGCAGCGAGTTCCTATCCAACGAAGCAACCGACGAGACCGCCGCAGATGTCACCTTCGACCAGCTGGCGGCACATATCGAACATTGGCTCGACCTGGGCGGCGAGGACACCATCGCGCTCGGCGGCGACTGGGACGGCGCCACGGTGCCCGCTTTCCTCTCCGATGCCAGCATGATGCCCGAGTTCCAGAACATGCTTTCCAAGCATTTTGGCAAGACCGTGATGCAGAAGCTCTGTAGCGACAACGCGCTTGCCTTCTTTGAGCGTTATTAATTTCACATCCCTTGAGCGGGCCGGCATGCCGAACGGTCGACATGCCGGCCCGTCCCCAATCTGAAGGACCGCTTTTGACGCAGCAATTTACGATTTCCATATCCCGACCGGATGGGACGCCCATCTCCGTCGTCGTTACCAAAAAGCGCGTCAAAAACTTCAACCTACGCGTCACATCAAGCGGTGAGGTCCACGCCAGCGCACCGCTCGGCGCCAGCCGCGAGCGCATCGAGGCATTTGTGAAGCGCAACAGCACCTGGATTGTCAGCCGACTTGCCCAGCGCGAGCAACATCAGGCGACGGCGCGAGAGCCGCTCAGCACCTCGTCCGTCATTGCACTTTGGGGCAAGCCCATCACGGTACAGGATGCACTCGATCACAACTTTGCATCACCCGCGCCGCGGCCCAAGCAGGCCACCTTCGCAAGCTTTATGGGTACCGACGAATCGGACGAAGGCCCACAGGCCAAGCGGCGCGCAATCCTCGACGGCCTAACGTCCGACGAGCTCCAAGCCCACATCAGCCAGCTTTATACGACCGAGGTCACCGCAGCGCTACGCGACATGGTGCACGCATACGAAATCTCAATGAGTGTCACCGTTTCCCGTGTCTCCGTGCGCAGCATGAAAACACGCTGGGGATCATGCACGCCCAAGACCGGAGCTATTCGCATCGCGCGCGAGCTCGCAGCCTACCCCGTCGAATGCCTCGACATGGTTGTCGCCCACGAGCTCGTCCACTTGCTCGAGCCAAGCCACAATCAGCGGTTTCACGCCCTGCTCGACACGTACTGCCCCAACAATAGAGCTCTGTCGCAGCGGCTCAAGCAGCCACCCATAGAAACGTATTAGAACCGGTTAGCGCACGCGCTCGATCTCGACACCGCAACTTGCCAGGGGCAGGCCAACAGGAGCCCACGGCTTATCGAGCTTTATGCGCACACCAAGCAGCGAGGGATAGCGGCGCAGCAGCATCTGGGCTGTCCCCTCGGCTGCCGCCTCGATGAGTTTAAACGTATGCTCGCGCAGATAGCCATCGACATCGTGGCACACCGAGCCATAGTCAATCGAGGCGTCCAGGTTATCGTGCTCCCCCGCCGCGCGCAGGTCGGCATAGAGCACCAGAGAAACGACGAACTTCTGACCCAGCGCGTTCTCCTCGGGATACACGCCGTGGTTGGCAAAAACCTCAAGGCCGTCAATGACAATACGATCGGCATGGCGCAAATCGTCATAGCTCACGTGGGGTACCGCCGTTGCGGTGGATATTTCGCCCCTTCCACGGCGGGCGAGCTCGGCGCCTTCAGTCTTGGTTGCATTCTCGGGCAGTTTCTTGTTGCTCATCGCGATCGTCTCCTTCGTTTAGAACCCCGACCGCGCTAACTAACTACACGCGAATCGACAGGTTCTTTTTATCATCGCTCCAGTTGCAAGCATTGCGCGCGGGGCATGCAAAGCAGGCGCGCGACGCTTTGTCGGCTGCATAGAGCAGCCGCTCAAGCGGTTGGCTGTTCACGCGCAGCTTTCGATGGCCCAGAATGGCCGTCTTAATTGCTGCGGCATCGGCCGGCTCAAACGCCACGCCATCGGGCATGCCGGCGAGTATTGCATCGGCGACGCGCTCGCTTGCAACATCATGGGATATACCCGATTCATACTGTTCATCTTTGCCGATATCGTGAAGAAGTGCCGTAGCGTAGATGACCTCGCGGTCAAATTCGAGCTCTTCCTCGAGATTCTTGATCCACATAATGCGAGCGACATCGAGCAGATGGTCAATACCGTGACGGCAGAAGATGCGACCCGATTCCAACTGTGCAATGTTGCCCAGGTGCCGCCGGAACAGCCCGTTGGCACAAATGTAATCAATGCGAGGCATGGCACCAAAAGGCGCTAGGCCCGAAGCCATAAAACCGCGACGTGGCGTTCCCTCGTCAGTATTCGATGCAAAGTCGTTGACGACCCTCATGGTTAGCGGCCCAGCATCCTAAAGAAACGCTCCTCGAGCGCGGGATCGGTCTCAAAGACGCCGCGGCGAGCGAGCGTCACGGTCTTGGTGCCAGGCTTTTGCACGCCACGCATGGTCATACACATATGCTCAGCTTCCATGAGCACAATCGCTCCCTGGGGAGCGAGATACTCCATGAGGGCATCGGCAACCTGTGCACACAGCTGCTCCTGCAGCTGCAGACGACGGGCATAGACCTCAACCGTGCGAGCAAGCTTGGAAAGCCCGGCCACCCGACCGTTAGGGATATAACCAATGGCGGCCTTGCCATAAAACGGCAGCAGATGATGTTCGCACAGCGAGTAGAACGTGATGTCGCGCTCGATAACCAAATCGTTCGAAGCGACGGCAAAGGTTTTGGACAGGTGCTCCTCGGCACTCTGGTCCATACCGCCGGCGATCTCACCATACATACGGGCAACGCGCGCCGGGGTCTCCAGCAGGCCCTCACGAGTTGGGTCCTCGCCTATGCCCTCAAGCAACAGCTTAATGGCGGCCTCGACTTTTTCCTGATCGACCATCTGGACCTCACTTTTCCGATTTTGCGTTCGCGCTATGGTACCACGCCCTCCGGCATCGGCCACAAGCTACATAGTATGGGTCGAATAGACCGGATCATCACGCCAAAGTTCAACCGCATCACAAAGCGCAACGCCCTCGCGCTCAGCACGGGCGCGCGTAGCGTTCATATCGATCACGCGCTGATTGCTCGAGCCCCTAAAGCGCAACGAGATATCGTACAGGTCCTGAACAAACGGGCCGTCCACCAACATATCAAGACAGGTAAGGATACGGTCCGTCACCTCGGTATGATGACGGCCGCCCGGCATAAGTTCCTCGAGCACGTCGCCGGTAAAGCACCAAATGGTCTTCCCCGACTCCACAGGATAGGCCGCACGCACGCGTTCGATAAAGTCAACGAGACCCGCCTGATTCTCGGGTTCCATGGGCTCGCCACCCAGAATCGTCAGGCCATCAATAAAGGGATGGTCAAGACTGTCGATAATCTTGTCCTCGACGGCACGGTCGAACGGTTCACCCGCGGCAAAGTCCCACGCGACGGAGTTAAAGCAATTCTTGCACCCACGACGGCACCCACTCACAAACAGAGAAGTACGAACACCTTCCCCATCAGCAATGTCGAAATACTTAATGTTCGCGTAGTTCATAGGTAACTCTCCCGGGAGGCCGGGACATATCATCCCGTCCTCAAACATTCTCGGCCTGCGGCCTGCGAAACTGCGGGCGGGACGATATGTCCCGGCCTCATGCAAAGGTTAACTCAATGAACGAAGCGAACATCGAGTATAGGGTTCGAGGTCCAATAAAAACTTTGTTGCAGCCCAACCGTCATCGCAAGCAAAACGTTGTTGCAAGTCAACTCATTTCCGCTAAGAACTTCGAGAAGTGAGCAGACCGCATGCTGCATCTCAACTACGTCAACTTGGCTGAACCGAGAGGGCCGCTTGGGCTTTTGCTCGATATGAGTTCCGCACGCAAAGAAGGCCACTTAATGTGGCCTTCGTCTTACGCAGGACTGTCCGAAATAGCGAGCAAATGCCCAAGCGGCCCTCTCGGTTCAGCCCCGGAGCGGTATTAGAGATGCAGCACGCGGTCGCGGATCTCCTCGGTTCGACCCTGGTTCCAGAATTGAGTACCGATGTAGCCGCACGTACGACGGGCGACATTCATCTTCTCCTGATCGCGGTTGCCGCAGTTGGGGCACTCCCACACCAGCTTGCCGTCATCCTCGACAATCTTGATCTCGCCGTCATAGCCGCACACCTGGCAGTAATCGCTCTTGGTGTTGAGCTCGGCATACATGATGTTGTCGTAGATGTACTGCATCACGCGAATGACAGCCTTAAGGTTGTCCTGCATGTTGGGAACCTCGACGTAGGAGATGGCACCGCCCGGCGAAAGCTGCTGGAACATGCCCTCAAACTTGAGCTTATCGAAAGCATCAATCTCCTCGGACACATGGACGTGGTAGCTGTTGGTAATGTAGCCCTTGTCCGTCACACCCGGAATAATGCCAAAACGGCGCTGCAGGCACTTGGCGAACTTGTAGGTCGTCGACTCAAGCGGGGTGCCGTACAGTGAGAAGTCGATATCGCTTTCGGCCTTCCACTCGGCGCATTTGTCGTTCATGTGCTGCATGACGGCCATGGCAAACGGCGTGCCTTCCTTCTCGGTGTGGCTGTGGCCCGTCATGTACTTGACGCACTCATACAGACCGGCATACCCCAGGCTGATGGTGGAATAGCCGCCCACGAGCAGTTTGTCGATCGTCTCGCCCTTCTTAAGGCGCGCCAGGGCGCCGTACTGCCACAGAATCGGTGCGGCATCCGAAAGCGTGCCCATCAGGCGCTCATGACGGGACAGCAGGGCACGATGGCACAGCTCAAGGCGCTCGTCGAAGATCTTCCAGAACTTGTCCATGTCCTGATGCGAGCTCAGTGCGACATCGGGCAGGTTGATGGTCACAACACCCTGGTTAAAGCGGCCATAGTACTTAGGTTTGGTCGGGTCATAGTTCAGCGCGTTGGCAACATTGTTAAAGCCGTTGCCCGAACGGTCGGGCGTCAGGAAGCTGCGGCAACCCATGCAGGTGTAGCAATCGCCATTGCCGGCGGTCTCACCCTTAGACAGCTTGAGCTCACGCATCTTCTTCTCAGAGATGTAGTCGGGCACCATGCGCTTGGCGGTGCACTTGGCAGCCAGCTGGGTCAGGTAGAAGTACGGGGAATTCTCGTGAACGTTATCGTCCTCGAGCACGTAGATAAGCTTGGGGAATGCCGGGGTAATCCACACGCCAGCCTCGTTCTTAACGCCCTCGTAGCGCTGGCGAAGCGTCTCCTCCACGATCATGGCAAGGTCGTGCTTCTCCTGAGGCGTACGGGCCTCGTTGAGATACATAAAGACCGTCACGAACGGCGCCTGGCCATTCGTGGTCATAAGGGTCACGACCTGATACTGAATCGTCTGGACGCCGCGACGGATCTCGTCACGCAGACGGTCCTCAACGACCTCACGGACCTTCTCGGCAGACGCAGAGACGCCAAGCTCCTCGAGCTCGCGGGCAACCTCGCCGCGAATCTTCTGACGGCTCACCTCGACAAACGGAGCCAGGTGGGTCAGCGAAATCGACTGGCCGCCATACTGGGAAGAGGCGACCTGGGCGATAATCTGCGTCGCGATATTGCAAGCAGTCGAGAAGCTGTGCGGCTTCTCGATCAGCGTGCCCGAGATAACGGTGCCGTTCTGGAGCATATCCTCCAGGTTCACCAGGTCACAGTTATGCATGTGCTGGGCAAAGTAGTCCGAATCGTGGAAGTGAATCAGGCCCTCGTTGTGGGCATCCACGATCTCCTGGGGCAGCAGCACGCGCTGCGTCAGGTCCTTGGAAATCTCGCCGGCCATGTAGTCGCGCTGGACGGAGTTGACGGTCGGGTTCTTGTTGGAGTTCTCCTGCTTGACCTCTTCGTTATTGCACTCAATCAGCGACAGGATCTTGTCATCGGTCGTGTTCTTCTGGCGCTTCAGGCTCTGAACATAGCGGTAGATGATGTAGTGGCGAGCGACCTCGTAGCAGTCGAGACGCATAATCTCGTCCTCGACCAGATCCTGGATCTCCTCGACCGATACGGTGTGGCCGGCCTTCTCACATGCCTCGGCGACGTTTTGTGCCGCATAGATCACCTGGCGGTCGGTAAGGCGAGAGCCTTCCTCGACCTCCAAGTTTGCGGCGCGGATCGCATTGACGATCTTATCGATGTCAAAGGTAACCTCGGTGCCGCTGCGCTTGATGATCTTCATCCTCTTGCCTCTTTCGCATCGTAGCCTCATTGCGCTTCAGGGCCAAACGATGCCCGGCAGGGCTTGCCCCTGTCTTGCGGCGCCGTCGCGCAATCTGTGTTCTCGATAACCATAGGCCCTCATGCGGACAATCCTCGCAGCCATTCAAGGGGCCCAAAGATCTATCCAAATGGGGCGAATAAGGTTCTCGTTCTCTGTCCGCCATCTATCATACGACAAAGAGGCATCTATATCCTGTATTCTTTTTTTAGGTCAAACACAACATATAGTGTTTCAGCAGGTCAAAGCAATTGGTCAATTTGCAGACGCATTATAAATGAAAGCCTCTTGGCAGACTGCTAAAACGTTATCAACCCAACTACCTGCACAGCAGTTTTGAAACCCCCTCAACCGTGCCGCCGCCAAATAGCACCAAAACCAAGCCGCTCACGCCAAAAGAATCCAAAAGATTATGCTTGACCAACATGTTGCGGTCATGATGGGCCAGGACACATGCAATCTGCCGGCACCCCTACGGGATGCGAAGACCATCGCGTAGGGACCTTGGATCAATATTTGATGACTTATTTGGCGGCGCGCTTGGTGGCAAAAAACAAAACAGCCCAGAGGACATAGCCTCTGAGCTGCGAACATTTGGTGGGCGTTAGAAGATTTGAACTTCTGACCTCTTCCGTGTCAGGGAAGCGCTCTCCCCCTGAGCTAAACGCCCAAATGGAGCGGACAACGGGGCTCGAACCCGCGACCCCAACCTTGGCAAGGTTGTGCTCTACCAACTGAGCCATGTCCGCTTACGAGGATTAATCTTACGTGATGCCCGCATCCTATGCAAGAACTTTTTTTGAAAAGTTTTGCGACGCCCTCGCGAACCTCGCGAAGACATCAGCCACCACGGAAGGCGCAGGCAAACGCAAACTCGCCGCAAGAGGCCCTTACATCTCACCGAGCATGATCCAGGCAGAGCTGTCCTGCGCGAGTCTGCCGTCTGCAAGCGCTGATGAGGTGAGCAGGACCCTGCCCGCCGGCAGCTCCACGGGTGCTGCACCGAAGTTCGTCACGCACGCCCAGCCGTTATCGCGGCGATAGGCGATGACGCCGCCCTCAGCGCCCTCGGCACCATCCGCAAGACCGGTGCGCCCGTCAAGATCGAGCCACGCAAGATCGTTGGCGCACCCGCGCAGCTTGCGCCGCAGCCAGAGGGCGTCACGATAGAGCGCAAGCATCGATGTCGGGTCCGTTTCTTCCCTATCGGCAGCATAATCGGAAAACCATGCAGGCTGCGGCAGATGGGGCGCCGCATCAGCGTCCGCCGGCGAAAACCCAAACGATCCGCCCTGCGCGGGATCGTCCGCCGCTACCCACGGCAGGGGCACACGACAGCCGTCGCGCCCCTTCTCGCGCTTCGGTCCGCGCGTATTGGTTGCACTGGGATCTTCGAGTGCAGTCCACGGGATATCAGCCACCTCAAAAAGACCGAGCTCCTCACCCTGATACACGTATGCCGAGCCCGGAAGCGCCAGTTCAAGCAAAAGAGCGCCCGCGCGCGGCGCTCGCCGAGTTCACGGTCCTCGTCATAAGACGACCCGTCGCGTAAGAGCCAGTCGAGCGCAATCTGGTGGTAGCGCGTCGCCTTGATTTGCGGCAGGGCATAGCGCGTCGCCACGCGCGGCACGTCGTGGTTGGAGAGTACCCAGGTCGAGGCGGAATCGGATTCGATAGCTGCCTTCAAGCCCTCCTCGATTGCAGCGTGCATGTCATCATAGGTCCAAGTGGCCTTGGCAAACTCAAAGTTGAATGTCTGGCCAAGCTCGCTGGGACGCGCATAGAGATACTGGCGCTCAGGCAGCACCCACGCCTCGGCAACGGCGCTGCGCGGCGGATTATAGCGGTCGAACACGCGGCGCCACTCGCGATAGATCTCGTGGACCTCGTTGCGGTCCCACAGCGGATGGGCGCCGTCGTCAACCATGTCATCGCCCTCGGCGAGATGCCACCGGTCGAGGTCATCGCGGTCGAGATCCTTGGCGAGACCGTGCGCCACATCGATGCGAAAGCCATCGACGCCTCGATCGCTCCAAAACGCCAGGACGTCGCAAAAGAACGCGTGAACCTCGGGGCATGACCAGTCAAAGTCCGGCTGCTCGGGCGTAAACATATGCAGATACCATTGACCGTCCGCAACACGCGTCCAGGCGGGGCCGCCAAAGATGGCATTCCAATTGGTGGGAGGCAGCTCGCCATGCTCGCCGCGACCATCGCGGAAGATATAACGGGCGCGCTCGGGCGATCCGGGGCCGGCGGCAAGAGCGGCTTTGAACCAGGGGTGCTGGTTGGATGAATGGTTGGGCACGATATCGACGATGACCTTGATGCCGCGCGCGTGAGCCGCAGCGATCATGTCATCGAAGTCGTCAAGCGAGCCGAGACGTGGGTCGACATCGCAGTAGTCCGCCACATCATAGCCGCCATCGACAAGAGGCGAAGGGTAAAACGGGCTCAGCCAGATGGCCTCGATGCCCAGCCGCTCAAGATAGTCCATCTGCTGGGTAATGCCCGCGATATCGCCCAGACCCGAACCGGTCGAATCCTTAAACGAACGCGGGTAGATCTGATAGATCGCGGCATCGGACATCCATGAGCGCGAAGAGGACCTTTCTGCAGCCATGGGGTGAGCCTCCCTTGCAACGAGGTTTTGCGAGATGCCCACGATGATACGCCCAAAGCTGTCATTCGAGGCAAACAACGCCACAGCCACACCCCAAAACGCTCGCTCCCTCTCGGGCTCGAGCCTCCTGGGACGAATCGATCGATTAGTGAAAAGAACGGAAGACTCACTCCCCCGGCCACAACAGCGAGCGGGCTCCGGGTGCCCCAGGTTGCCGCGAAAGAGGAGGGAAGCGTACTTTATGTACGCGACCGACGATTGAGGGGGCAAGATGGGGTGCCCGGGGCTCGCGCAGCGTCAATCAGAACCACCCTTAAAAAGGGTGGTTTGCTCTTAGGGTATAACCCACGGGCCCCGGGCTCGCGTCTAAAGGCG
>NZ_JBCOIL010000036.1:0-22520 GCF_040926265.1 Collinsella aerofaciens
CGACGCGGAAATCGCGCGCTGTCGCCGCGCCCCGCAGTGCCCGCTTCCCCCGAGAACAATTATCAGTGCAGGTAGAAAGCTTGCCGATTTTCGAAAAAGCCGGCTATGGTTGACCCCTGCGGCCTAAACGTAGTAGATGGGCCCTTTCTGTGGTGCGGCACCAAGCCGGTCATTTTGGGATGGGACTATTTTGACTACTCATTGGCTGCTCTGGCAATCGGGCTGCAAAAGTAGTCAAAAAAGCTCCGTCCCAAATTAGCTACCTTGCTCTGGCGGGCGGGAGCAGGTAAGATATACCGAGCGCCTAGCGCGTTCGATGGGTTCGGATGACGACATGTTCCGAATCTGGTCAGGTCCGGAAGGAAGCAGCCATAAGGAGCCTCTGTCGGGCATCCGAATCCATCGAGCGCACGGGCGCTTTTTGGTGCCGCGACATGGCCCGGCCGACGGCGAGGTATTTGGTGTCTCGCTGGTCCTCGGCTTCGCCTGCGGGATCGCTCGACTACCAAACACCTCGCCGCCGGCCGGGCCCCGTCGTCCAAAAATCACCCGTAAAGGCGCGTTTATCTAATTTAATCTATCCCTTGCGGAATGCGGCTTGCTGGCGTTGTCTGGGCATTGATGGCTACGTGGTTCAAGAGGCGGCGGTGCTGTTGCTTGAATTTTTGCAGTTAAAGAGGCCCGTTTCCTTAGGTGGGGAAACGGACCTCTTTTTGTCTCTGGGCTTGTGAATTGGCGGAGACAATAACCGTTGGCAGCTATTTTGAGTTCCTGATGCGGCGTGTGGCTGTGGCGGTTATTCCGAGTCCCATGGCGGCGATTCCTGCGAGTGCTATTGCGCTCGGTGCTGTGTCGCCCGTGTTCGCGAGCTTGCCGGCGGTCGTATTTGCTTGCTTGCCGCTGCTCGAGTTCGCCTGCTTGGTGGAGCTTGGTAGGGCGTCTTTGCCGGTTGCAGGTGAGGCAACGGGCGGTGTCGCCTCGGCGGGTTGCGTTGAGCCGGAGGGAGGCACTGTCTCGGTCGGTTTCGTTATCTCGGGCGAGGTGGCCTTGTCTGCCGCGGCCTTTGCCTCTTCGTATGCCTTGCAGGCGTCGTCATAGGCCGCTTGCGCCTTTTCCAAATCGCCGAGGAGCGCATTTCGCTTGGCTATGTCCTCGTCGATGTGGGCTTTAGCTTTCTCCGCCTCACTTTCGAAATACTGAACCTGTTTTTCCTGGCTTTCGAGCCGGCGTTGGTAGCGGTGAAGATCATCTTCACAAGATTCTTCTCGCCTTTGTGCCGTCATGATCTCCATGCGCAACTGCTTAATATGCTCCTTAAATACTGTGCTGGGCTCCTCGCCGCCGAGTGCTTCAAGTGCCTTATCTAATTCTGCCTGAAGGCCGCTTGTCCGGTTGTGGGCCTCATCGTATTTGGCTTGGGCTGCATCGACGTTCGCTTGCATGGCGGGAAGGGGTTCCCTCCGTTTGGCGGCTTCCGCCACCACCATGTCGTAGAGTTCTTGAAATGCGGCAATGTCATCATTGATTTCCGCAAGTTTCTCGGGACTTGCGGCGTCTTTTGCGGCCTCGAGGTTTTTGAGCGCTTCCTGCATGGCTGCATACGCTTTGTCTTTTGCGGCGGCCGCATCTTCTGTCTGCGGGGCGCCCGAATTGCCGCTGGTGGCGCTCGTCTGCGAAACGGCCGCACCGGTGGGGGAACTGGTTTCTGCCGCGATCGCCGTTGCGGGGGCGATTCCCGCGACAAGTGCCGCGGAAAGGGCGATGCCCACAGTTGCTCGTCTTGCTCTTCTTGCGAGAATGTCGTTCATCTCGGCACCTCATTTCAAGGGTCGGCGACTAACTTGGTAGCACTAATGTAAATATACCATGCTAGTTGACCCGACACTGGCTGGGTGTGCGCGTATACCCCTCTGAAAACTGAATCCCGTTAGAAATGACGAGTTGTTTACGCTTCTTTTGGGGTGGCGGTACTATCATGGTTCGAATTGAATGTGGATGATGATAGGGAGCGCCTATACATGATTGAGTTGCTCAGGCGTTTTGGTGGTAAGTTTCGCCGGTATATGGTGATTGGCCCTGCGTGTAAGCTGATCGAAGTGATTTTTGATCTGCTGACGCCGCTGGTGATTGCCCAGATGATCGATAAGGGTATTGGCGCACACGATGTCAACGCCGTTATCCACTACGGCATGGTACTTGGCGCCATGGCTGTGATCGGCATCTCGTTTACGCTTGTCTGCCAAAAGATGGCGGCGCTGACCTCGCAGGGCATGGGCACCGACATTCGCGGCGCGCTCTACGAGCACATCAACAAACTGAGCTATGCCGAACTCGACCGCTTTGGCACGCCGTCGCTTATCACCCGCATCACCAACGACGTCAACCAGGTGCAGCTTGCCGTGGCGCTGGGCGTGCGCATGCTCATCCGCTGGCCCTTCTTGGCGGTGGGCTCTATGTGCGCGGCCCTTGCCATCGACCTTAAGCTCGGCATCATCTTTTTGATCTGCACGCCCGCTATCGGCCTGGTGTTTTGGTTTGTCATGGCGCGCTGTGTCCCGTACTACAGGCAGCTGCAGGCAAAGCTCGACCGCATTGCGCTTATCTGCCGCGAGGGCCTTTCGGGCGCCCGCGTGGTCCGCGCCTTTGTTCGCGAGGACCACGAACGCGAGCGCTTTGCCCAAGCCGCCGATGACCAGGCCAATACTGCCATCGCGGTGGGCAAGCTCTCGTCGATCCTTAACCCCGTCACGTTTCTTGTGATGAACCTGGGCGTGTGCGCCATCCTGTGGGTGGGCGGCATACAGGTCAACGTGGGCGAGCTTACGCAGGGCCAGGTCATGGCGTTCGTCAACTACATGACGCAGACCCTCACCTCCATCGTGTACGTCGCCAATCTGGTCGTGGTCTTCACCAAGGCGAGCGCCAGTGCGTCACGTATCAACGAGGTGCTCAATTGCGTGCCGAGCATCACCGACGAGGGCAACCAGCCGGTCGCGCTGCCCAAGCCGGGCAATGTCGCTCCCGTTCCTGCGCTGAGCTTGAGCCATGCGAGCTTCTCGTTTGGCGCCGGCGCGGCCAATGCTGTCAACGATGTGACGCTGGAACTCCCGCTGGGCAAAACGCTCGGCATTATCGGCGGTACAGGCAGCGGTAAGTCCACGCTTGTCTCGCTTATCCCGCGCCTGTACGACGTGAGCGCCGGCAGCGTGTGCGTGATGGGCGCCGACGTGCGCGCTTGGCCACTCGACCAGCTGCGCCATGCGGTCGCGACCGTTCCGCAACGTGCGTCGCTGGTGAGTGGCACTATCCGCAGCAACCTGACCTGGCGCGACGAGGCTGCGACCGACGAGGATCTCTGGGCGGCGCTCGACATGGCGCAGGCGAGCGAGTTCGTGCGCAACAAGCCGCAGGGGCTCGATACCCCGGTCGAGGCGGGCGGCAAGAACTTTAGCGGTGGCCAGCGCCAGCGCCTGACCATCGCGCGCGCCCTGGTGGGCTCGCCTCAGATATTGATCATGGACGACTCCGCCTCGGCACTTGACTTTAAGACTGATGCGGCGCTTCGCCATGCCATCCACGAGCGCAGCGTGTGTGGCGCTGCTGAGGGCGGGCTGCCGCTGACTACGGTGATCGTAAGCCAGCGCGTTTCGACCGTGCGCGACGCCGACATGATCTGCGTACTCGACCACGGCTCGGTTGCGGGCCTGGGCACGCATGACGAGCTGTATGCAAGCTGCCAGCTCTACCGCGAGATTTGCCAGTCGCAGCTGCGACGCGAGGAGCTCGAGGGCCAGCAGGGGAGCACGACGCCCACGCCCACCCCAAGACCCGCGTCCGCCCCAGGCGCCGTGTGCGCCCCCGCATCCGTCTGCGCAAAGGAGGGCTGCTAAATGAATCCGTACACTTCCTCCGGTTCGGTCGCCACGATGACGGCCAACGTGTCCGGCAACGATAACCTCAACGACCTGGGCGACGGTCCGCGCCAGCCCGGCGATCCCGAGCGCTATCCCGTGGGTGCGGTGACCCGCCGCTTGCTGGGCTATGTCCGCCCGCACCGTGTCTCGTTTGCGGCGTCGTTTGCGAGTGCCGCCATCTCGGTGATCCTGCAGCTCTACACACCTATCCTCGTCGGCGAGGGCATCGACCTTATCGTTGCCGCCGGACAGGTGGACTTCGATGCGCTGCTGCCGCTTGTTACTAGGCTCGCGATTGTCGTGGTGGGTGCCGCGGCCTTCCAGTGGCTACAGGGCTACTGCGTCAACCGCCTGTCCTACGAGACGGTGCGCGATATGCGCGTGGAGGCGAGCGATAAGCTCAGCCGCATGCCGCTCAGCTTTATCGACAGCCATGCCCACGGCGACCTTATGAGCCGCGTGGTCAACGACGTCGACCAGGTGGGCGACGGTCTGCTGCAGGGCTTCACGCAGCTCTTCACCGGTGTTATCACCATCGTTGGCACGCTCGCGTTTATGCTTTCCATCAACCTGACCATGACGCTTGTGGTGGTACTCGTCACGCCGCTTTCCATTTTTGCAGCCGGTGCCATCGCCAAGCTTTCCAATAAGAGCTTCACTGCTCAACAGCGCATCCAGGGCCAACTCGGCGGTCATATCGAGGAGTACGTAGGCGAGCAGAAGCTTGTCGACGCCTTTGCCTATGGCTCGAACGCTCAGCAACGCTTCGATGCCCTCAATGCCGAGCTCTACACCGCGGGCGAGCGCGCGCAGTTTATGGGTTCGCTCTCCAACCCCGGCACGCGCTTTATCAACAACATCATCTATGCCGTGGTCGCCGTGATCGGCTGCGTGGGCGTGATCACGGGCGTGCCTGCGGCGCTTACGGTGGGCGGCGTTCAAATCTTTCTGTCTTATGCCAACCAATACACCAAGCCGTTCAACGAGGTCACCAACGTCATTACGCAGATCCAGACCGCGTACGCCTCGGCGCGCCGCATGTTTGCGCTGCTCGATGCGCGCGAGCAGGAGCCCGACGCGGTGGATGCCGTGGAACTTGCCGTCCCGCAGGGCGAGGTGACCTTTGAGCATGTGGACTTTAGCTACGTGCCCGACCGCAAACTGCTGCAGGATATCTGCATCGAGGCTAAGCCCGGCATGCGCTTTGCCCTGGTCGGCCCCACGGGCTGCGGCAAGACGACGCTCATCAACCTGCTGCTGCGCTTTTACGATATCGATGCCGGACGCATCATGGTCGATGGCAGGTCTTCGCGTGACTACACGCGCGCAAGCCTTCGCCGTGCCTTTGGCATGGTGCTGCAGGACACTTGGCTGTTCGAGGGCACGGTGGCGGAAAACATCGCCTACGGCTGTCCCGACGCCACACGCGAGCAGGTTATCGAGGCTGCCAAGCGCGCGCATGCGCACAAGTTTATCGTGCAGCTGCCAGGCGGCTACGATACGGTCATCGGCGAGGACGGCGGCACGTTTAGCCAGGGTCAAAAGCAGCTGCTGTGCATCGTGCGCGTCATGCTCACCGACCCGGCGATTCTGCTGCTGGACGAGGCGACCTCGAGTATCGATACGCGCACCGAGCTGCAGGTGCAGGCGGCATTCGACGAGCTTATGGCCGGCCGCACAAGCTTTGTGGTGGCGCACCGCCTGTCGACGATCCGCAACGCCGACTGCATTCTGGTGATGCGCGACGGCCAGATTATCGAGCGCGGCACGCACGACGAGCTGCTAGCGGCAGGCGGCTTCTACGCCGAACTCTACCGCAGCCAGTTTGCCCAGTGAGCAAGCCCGTGGGGCAAATTAATCAATCGACAGACGGTGGTTTACATCTGTCACGTAAGTACTAAGATATTCATCTAATAAATTGCATTAGTGGCTTTAGTTTTGGGGGAAACGAGGCAACGTGACTATGACGTGCTCTTTGGTGGTTAACAGCAAGAGCGGTAATACCAGGATGGTTTCGGGCGCGATCAAGCGCGCTCTGCAGGCTGCGGGTGTTGATTTTGTCCATGCCGCGGCGTTGAGCGACGATGCGGATGCAGATCAGGTTGCGCTCGAGGCGCAGGGCGCCTGCGCGGCCGACACGGTGCTCGTCGGTTTTTGGTGCGACAAGGGCGCGTGCACGCCTTCGGTCGCGGCGTTGCTCTCCGCTTTGCACGGCAAGCGCGTCTTCCTGTTTGGCACCTGCGGCTTTGGGGCCGACCAGAGCTATTACCAGCAGATTATCGACCGCGTAACTTCCAATTTGGCCGATGATGCCGAGCTGGTGGGCTGGGCAATGTGCCAGGGCAAGATGGGCCCTGCGGTCAAGCAGCGCTACGAGGCCATGCTCGAGCAAGATCCCGACAACGCCCGCGCTAAGTTGCTGCTCGACAACTGGGTTGCCGCAAAGGACCATCCCACCAAGGAAGATCTGGATAACATGGCCGCAGCCGCCAAAAAGGCCGTTTTGGGCGAGTAGCTTCGCCGTTCGCGGTCCTTCGTGCAAAACAATACAAATGTGAAAGCCTCGAAGTTCTCGAGGCTTTTTTCTTGACACTTGTGGGCACAACCGCTGCAAGCGTTTGGGGCGACATTTTCCATCACCCCGATGACGAGGCTGTTCTGGACAACACGCTCGCATGCGTTCGCTGGATGTATTCAAAGTGGGACGGGCTTTCCGGATGGGCGGGCTTCCGGAAAATGCGCCCCAGAATTTGCCTTTGGAATGGGATGCAGTTTCCGGTTGAGGGCTCTGGTGGAAAATGCGACCCGGAATCAACCCTTGAAGTGGGACGCGCTTTCCCAACGGAGCCACAAGCGGAAACTGCATCCCATTCCAGACAAGAATTCCGGGACACACTTTCCGCAAACAAAGAAGGCCACATAACGTGGCCTTCGACTTATATATGTTCAGCAGATGCCCCCATGACAAGCCGCGATTCAACACCGAGGCGTCTGCCCGGCGACGCGGAACGTAAGGTTCATCGCGAGTTCCGCACGAGCCGGAGAGCACTTAATGTGCTCTCCGTGCGAGCAGGACTGTCCGAGCAGGGAATCTTATGTTCCGCGTCGCCGGGCAGACGAACCAGGTCGATAGACCCGCTACTTGATCTTGGTCGTACCCGGCGCCAGGTTGGGGTCGGTCTCGTTGGCCTCGGTCTGGAAGTGCTCGGTATACACGTTCTTGCCGTCGCGGAACATCTCGTAGTACTGCATCTTGGCGTAATCCTCGCGCGCCTTGGTGGCGGCTGCGGCAGCGGCGTCGTCACCGGTGACGTTGGAGGAGAGCGCCCAGCGCAGGCTGGCGTCCTCGTAGCCGACGGAGTTGATGGCGGGCAGCGACTTGCGCAGCGTCATGTGCGCTTTCTGGTAGTCGGTCAGCGGTGCGCCGATCAGCTGCATAAGCTGCGTGGACAGGTAGTTGGTGGATAGGTCGTCGACCTCGCTCGTCTGGTCGCAACCGGCAACGTCGTAGTTGGCCCAAATGATGTAGTCGGTCTGCCACAGGCGCTCCTGATGCGTGGCGTCGTCCTCGCCGGTAAACCACTTGTCATTGAACTTGGACGGGAAGAACGGCTGGTGGTCGCCCCAGAACACCACGACCACCTTGCGGTCGAGCTTGCTCAAGGCGTTGAGGAAGTAGCGCAGCGCCTGGTCGGACTGCTCAATGCACGAGACATACTCGTCGACATCGGACAGTGTGCCGTCCTCGACGGTCTTAGCGTCCAGGTCGGTCGCGTCGATGTTCAGGTGCATCTGCTTGTCGACCGGCAGCAGGCCCGTGTCGTAGCCCGAGTGGTTCTGCATGGTCACGTCGAAGATAAACTGCGGATCGGCGTTCTGGTCGAGCAGCTCAAGAATCTTGTCGTAGGTAGCCTGGTCGGTCACCATGCCGCGCAGGGTGTCGGCTCCCTGGAAATCGTTGATGGACAGGAACTGGTCAAAGCCAAAGTCCTTGTAGACGTTCTCGCGGTTCCAGTTGGTCGCGTGGTTGGGGTGCATGGCCGTGGTGGAATAGCCGAGCGATTTGAACTGCTCTGCCAAGTTCCCGGTCGTTTCCATGTTGTAGATGGTGTAGGGGTACACGCCCGATCCCAGGTTGGCCATGGAGTTGCCGGTCATAAACTCAAACTCGGTATTGGCGGTGCCGCCGCCGTAGGCGCTCACGTAGAGCTTGCCGCGGCTGAGGCAGTTGGACAGGCTCTTAAAGTACTGCGGGCCCTCGTAGCCGGCGCGCATGTTCTGGTAGATGGATAGGTCCGAGAACGTCTCGTTCATGATGGCGATGACCGTGGGCTTCTCGCTGTCGAATTGCTCTTTTGCGGCGGCGCGCTCGTCGCTCTTGGCCGCGTCGGACTTGTCGTAGGCCTTGGCGTACTTTTTGAGCGTGGCCTTGGCGTCATCGACGGAGTAGTCGGCGGGTTTGGGCGGCTTGATGGACTGCGCTGCACTAATAAAGGCGGGCAGGTAGCCCTCGCGCCAGTAGCTCTCGAGCGGACGCCAGGTGTAGACGGTGATGCCGAGAGTGTTGTAGTAGTCGATGAGCGTAACATGCGCGGTCACACCGCCCAGGCACAGCACGGCCACGAGCAGGTTGGTGAGCAGCATGCGCTTGGCGTTGGCGGCGCCCTTCTGACGGTGCGGTGCCACCAGGCCAGCGTACTCGCACAGCAGCATGGCGATGGCGGTAAAGCCCATGGACAGCACACAGAACAGCGAGATGGAGAAGGTGTAGCCGGTGCCGGCGACCGCGGCGGCGGTGGAGATGGCCGAAAGGTCGCCCGGCTGGATGGGCATGGACTTAAACGTGATGACGAAGAACTCGGCAATGCCCAGGACAAAGAGGGCAAAGGCCAAGACCGCGGGGGCTGCGCCGTGGCGCTGGAACAGGAAGAACAGGCCGACCATGAGCGTGGTGATGATGGCCCACTCGAGCAGGATGCACAGGGGGTAGACCCAGGTAAAGTCGTGGTTGGACGAGACCTCCATGCCCAGCAGCGCAAAGACGCCGGCGAGCAGCAGGCACAGGACGGCGGCGACGAGCGGTTTACCCACAAAGGCTCCGCGCAGGCGGGCGAGCTTGCCGGTGGGGGCGGGGGCGTCGGGCCCGGCGAACGCAAAGACGCGCGGGGCGATGCGGTCGCGGGCGATGCTGGCCCAAGCGCAGCCGGTGAGGATGGCGTTGGTCAGGATGAGCATCACGAAGGCGAGCGGCTCGTTCTGCGCGACGAGGCCAATAGCGCCCCAGACGGTCAAAAAGAGCTGGAACAGGCCAAAGGCGACGCTCCAGGCGAAGGCGCCCTTGGCAACGGTGCCCGACTGAGCGCGAATGGCCTTGGCCTCGCGCAAGACAAGGTAGACGGTCGCCGCAAGACCGACGAGCGAGATGGCGGCAGCGAACATGCTGAGACTCCTCACAAACTAAAACGTACGAAAGCGGGGGTTTACCCGATTGTTACCAAGATATGCGCTGCAATTGGTGTCTGCGCACAACAACCAGCCATATTAACGCGCACGTGTGACGGTGTGGCGCAATGTAGTGGCGACCTGCGCGATAATGGACGGGAATTACACGGAAACGTAAAGGCTTCTTAAAGAATTGGCGAGGATGAGGCGATGAACGAACGGGCTTGTATGACGAGTGCGGGTGACGTGGACGCTGGCATGGACGCGGGCGGCTATCCGGTCGAGACGACGGGCAATGCGGTGCTGGACACGTTGGAGCACCGTTCCTCCACGCGTGCCTTCGCGCGTGATGACGACGACCGTCCCGTGGCGGTGACCGACGAGCAGCGGGCGGCAATTTTGCATGCGGCGAGTCGCGCGCCGTCGGCGGGCGCCATGATGATGTATTCCATCGTGAGCATTCGCGAGCAGGCTACGCTGGATCGTCTGGCCGACCTGTGCGACCACCAGCCCATGATCGCCAAGGCGCCCTGGGCACTTATATTTGTGGTCGACTATGCCAAGTGGATCGATCTGTTTGAGCACGTGGGCTGCTTTGAGCCCGAGTTTGTCGAGCGCACGGGCAAGGCGCCCCGCCGTGCACCGGGTTTGGGTGACTTTGCCATCGCGGCCCAGGACGCCGTGATCGCTGCGCAAAACGCCGTGGTCGCCGCCGAGGCCCTGGGCCTGGGGAGCTGCTACATCGGTGATATCGTCGAGAATGCCGAGGAAGTGGCCGAGCTGCTCGATCTGCCTCCGTATACCATGCCGCTGTCGATGCTCATCATCGGCACGCCCCGTAAGGAGCGTCCGGCCATTGCGCATCCCGTGGTGAACCTGGTGCACGAGGAGCGCTACTGCCGCGCCGATGCTGCGACTATGGACGCGCAGGTAGCCGAGATGGACGCGATGTTCCGTCCGCATGCCCGCGTGGTGGGGGAGCGCGTCGTGGACATCTATACCCGCAAGCACACGAGTCCCTTTATGGCCGAGATGAGCCGCTCCATGGAGTGGTGGTTCAAAAATTGGCTCGGAAAATGACGGATGCGACAAAGAGACAGTCCCTTTGTCACATTCCATATCGCCGAGGTGGCTTAAAGGCCGTATAAATGTTTATCTAGCTGGGAAAACAGTGCCATTCAAACATGGGCCGATTACCTATAATTCCTTCGAACATTAAAGTTGGGAGGAAACCGGCTTATGGAACAAAAGGCCAAGGAGGCAGCTTCGCGCGCTGCGATTCCTGTGAGCATCTCGGCGATGCTCGTCACGCTGGGCGTGGTGTACGGCGATATCGGCACCAGCCCTATGTATGTAACCAAGGCGCTCGTTGCCGGCAACGGCGGCATCGGAAGCGTCACGGAGGAGTTCGTGCTCGGCGCGCTCTCCCTTGTCGTGTGGACGGTCACGTTGCTGACCACCATCAAGTATGTGCTCATCTCGCTGCGCGCCGATAACCATGGCGAGGGCGGTATCTTTGCCCTGTACAGTCTGGTCAAGCGCTGTGGCAAGTGGCTTATCATCCCCGCCATGCTAGGTGGCGCCGCGCTGCTCGCCGACGGCATCCTCACGCCGGCCGTTACCGTTACCACGGCCATCGAGGGCCTGCGCACCATCCCGGCGGTCCATGCCGTGCTGGGCGATGACCAAGGCCGCGTCGTCGCCATTACGCTCGCCATCATCATCGTGCTCTTCTTGGTACAGCGCATCGGTACGGCCAAGATCGGTCACGCCTTTGGCCCCATCATGACGCTGTGGTTCCTGTTCCTGGGCGGCACGGGTCTGTTCTTTGTCTTCCAGCACCCCGCCGTGCTGCTGTGCCTCAACCCGGTGCGCGGCATCGCCTTTTTGCTGAGCCCCAACAACCACGCGGGCATCATGATTCTGGGCAGCTGCTTCCTCGCCACCACCGGTGCCGAGGCGCTCTACTCCGACATGGGCCACGTCGGCCGCGGCAACATCTACGCTACCTGGCCGTTCGTTAAGTGCTGCCTGCTGCTTTCCTATATGGGCCAGGGCGCTTGGCTTATGAACAACGCTGCCAACCCCGAGCTCATGGGCATTGCCGACCTCAACCCGTTCTACCAGATGCTCGCCCCGGGCCTGCGCCCGTTTGCCGTCGGCCTTTCCACCGTCGCGGCCATCATTGCCTCGCAGGCGCTCATCACCGGCGCATTCTCGCTGGTGTCCGAGGCCAGCCGTCTGGACCTCATGCCGCACATGCAGGTCTTCTACCCTGCCGAGACCAAGGGCCAGCTCTACATCCCCATGGTCAACAACGTCATGCTTGTCGGCTGCGTCATCGTGGTGCTGCTGTTCCAGAACTCGGCGCATATGGAAGCCGCCTACGGCCTTGCCATTACGCTGACTATGATGTGCACCACGCTGCTGCTCTTCTTCTACCTGCACGAGGAGCGCAAGCTCAAGGTTGCTCCGTGGATCTTCGCGGCCTTCTTCCTTTTGCTCGAAGGCTTCTTCTTCGTGAGCTCACTTACCAAGTTCTTCCACGGCGGCTACTTCACCATCCTCATGGCCGCGCTCATCATGGGCATCATGGTGTGCTGGTACAACGGTACGGCTGTTGAGCAGCGCCAGTTTACGCTTCTGCCGCTGCGCAGCTACCTGCCGCAGCTCAAGCGCCTGCGCGACGACGACCGTTACGAGCGCATGAGCGACAACGTCGTGTACCTGACCAAGGACACCCATACCGACTACATCGACCGCGATATCGTCTATTCGATCTTGGACAAGCATCCCAAGCGCGCCCGCGCCTGGTGGTTTGTGAATGTCGAGACCATGGACGAACCGCACACCTTTGCCTATTCGGTCGAGACGTTCGGCACCGATTACGTGTTCCGCGTGCATCTGTACCTGGGCTACAAGATCAACCAGCGCGTCAATGCCTACCTGCGTCAGGTTGTTCAGGACCTGGCTGCCACTGGCGAGCTGCCGCCGCAGACGCATGACTACTCGGTCTACAAGGACCCGGGTAACATCGGCACGTTCAAGTTCGTCCTGATCCGTAAGCTTTTGGCGCCCGAAAGCGACGTGGAGCCGAGCGAGCGTACGGCCATCACGCTCAAGTACATCATCCGCCGTGCCGCCGGCACGCCCGCGCGTTGGTACGGCCTGGAGAACTCCAACGTGAGCTTTGAGTACGTGCCGCTGTTCACCAAGTTCAAGGCCGTGAACAAGATGCAGCGCCTGGCTCCCAACGAGCGGCCGTAGTCGCCGACAGGCTGCATGGAGTTGGTTTTCGATGGACAAGATTGAGGCCGGGGAGGCAAACATGGATGCAAAGGCGCTCGATGGCCGCGAGGCGGTGGTCGAAATGGTGCGTGAGGCGCGTGTCGACGCCGCCGAAGATCGGTTCCTTACGAACCGTGCCAACATGGATATGGCCGATCGCGTAATTTCGATCGTGGCACTGGTATTTGGAGCGGTGTGCGTGTGTGCCCTGCTCGCGCACGTGCTGTTTGTCTAGCGACCGCCGGTTGCAAAGGCTATACACTTGGAACCACCACAAGGGAAACCACCACAAAGGTGCCTGTCCCCTTTGTGGTGGTTTTTGTTTTTGAGAGAGGGGCGGGGCGCTGATGGACGTCCGTACGGACGGCGATATTGCCGATAACTTTTGGTGGCGGCGCACAACGCTGACGCGCCGCACTCCTCTGTATGACGCTTGCGTATCGGTGGGGCTGTTGGTCGCGGCGACGATTGTGGGTGCGCTGCTCGACCATCCGGGTCTCGCGCCGAGCATCATGATCGTCTATGTGTTCGCCGTTCAGCTGTGCGCATTCTTTACCTGGAGTCGCCTGTATTGCTTGCTGAGCTCGGCTGCCGCCGTGGCGCTCTACAACTTCTTGTTTGTCGACCCGCGCTATTCGCTGTCGCTTATCGACCGCGGCTATCCCGGCATGTTCTTCATCATGTTCGTGGTCTCGCTTGTGTCGAGCTCGATTGCGTTGGCCCTGCGCCGCGCCTTGGCACAGGCTGCCGCCAGCGACCGCCGCACGCATATGGTGCTCGAGACCAACCGCATGCTGCAGCGGTGCGCCGATCAGCATCAGATCGTTCACGCCATGGCCACGCAGCTGGCGCGTCTTTCGGGCTGCCCGGTCGTGTGGTACAGCGCCGACGCCGAGGGCGATGACCTGCTGCCGCGTGCGACATACACGGCCGTGGGCGATGCCGCGCCGGTGCACGAACTGGCGCCGCAGATGCCGCCGCGGCTCTCGGCGTCCGCCTATGTGGGAACGCCGCTCGATGCCACCTATGGTGGCTCGGCGTTCTACGGTATATACCTGACGGTTCGCACGGGCGACGGCTTCGTCCGCTCGGGCGACCCCGCCTCGGTGGTGGGCGTGCTGGCTATCGTTGCCGAGCCCGACGTGCTGACGCACGAGGAGCGGACGCTTGCCGATGCCATCGTGAGCGAAGGCGAGCTGGCGCTCGACCGCGCCCGCGCCATGGAGGCCCGCGAGGAAGCGGCGGTGCTCGCCAAAAACGAACAGCTGCGCGCCAACCTGCTGCGCTCCATCTCGCACGACCTGCGCACACCGCTTACCAGTATTTCGGGTAATGCCGACGTGCTGCTCGACCAGGGCTCGACCGGCACTGCAGTGCTCGATGCCCAGACGCGCCGCGGCCTGCTTCTATCCATTCGCTCGGATGCGCTGTGGCTCAACGCCACCGTCGAGAATCTGCTCGCCATCACCAAGCTCGAGGGTGGCGGTATGCGCCTGTCGATCACGCTCGAGCTCATGGACGATATCGTCGAGGAGGCGCTGCGCCACGTGAACCCTGCCGTGCGCGAGCACGACCTTAAGGTGGTGGCGTGCGATGAGCCGGCGCTCGTCAACGTCGATGCGCGCCTGATGGTGCAGCTGGTGGTCAATCTGGTGAACAACGCCATCACCTATACGCCCGCGGGCTCGCATATCATGATTTCGATTAGCGTCGACGATGGACGCGTGGCGTGCTCGGTGGCCGATGATGGTCCGGGCATCGCACCCGAGGACCGCGAGCGGATCTTTGAGTCGTTCTACACCGCCAACCACGGTCTGGCTGACAGTCACCGCAGCGTGGGCCTGGGTCTTTCGCTCTGCCGCTCCATTGCGCTGGCGCATGGCGGTAGCATAGAGGTTGCCGCGGCGGACCCGCACGGCTCGGTCTTTACGATTGAGCTTCCTGCCGCCGACGTTTCGTTTGATAAGGAGTAGCGCCGTGCCGAACTCTGCCGTAAAACCGCTCATCTTGGTCGTTGAGGACGACCCTGCCGTTCGCAATCTTATTGTTGCTGCGCTCGAGGCGCACGGCTTGCGCCATATGGCCGTGGAGACCGCCCATGCCGCCATCGCCGCCGCCTCGTCGCAGACGCCGAGCATTGTGCTGCTCGATCTGGGCCTGCCCGATATGGACGGCGTCAAGGTGGTGGAGTCGGTGCGCGCATGGTCGGGCATGCCGATTATCGTGGTCTCGGCGCGCAGCGAGGATGCGGACAAAATCCGCGCGCTCGATGCCGGTGCTGACGACTATCTGACCAAGCCGTTTTCGGTCGAGGAGCTGCTCGCGCGTATTCGCACGACGCTCAGGCGCCTTTCGTATGCGCAAACGGGCGGTGTTGCCTCCGAGGGCTCGTTCGATACCGGTGAGCTGCATATCGATTTTGATGCCGGCATCGCCACGATGGATGGCGAGGAACTGCATCTGACGCCGATCGAGTATAAGCTCCTGTGCCTGCTGGCACACAACGCCGACAAAGTGCTGACGCACCAGTTTATCCTGCACGAGATTTGGGGCACGGCAACTAAGAGCGACCTGGCGAGCCTGCGTGTCTTTATGGGCACGCTGCGCAAGAAGATCGAGTCCGATCCCGCGCATCCGCGCTATATTCAAACGCATGTGGGTATCGGTTACCGATTGGTCACCCAAGGCTAGATCGCCGGCCACCATCCCACTATGAGTTGCGGTGAAATACGGTCTATATTTGCCTAATTCCAGGCAAAACAGTCCGTATTCCACCGCAACTTTGTTATTTGCCTTTGGGCTTGCTGGCGTAGAACTTCTTCTTTTTAGGCTTGCCGTTGCCGGCCTGCGCGTGCGCGGGCACTGCCGCGCGAGGCTTACGGGCCTCGGGGTTGCGCAGCTCCTCGACACGCTCGGCAATCTCCTCGGCGCTAAAGCCGACCTCGGCCATGGCGTCCTCAATGGGCAGGCGGCGCACGATATAGCAGTGGTGCACCTTCTGGTTACGTGCGAAGTCCTCGGGAATGGTCTGCGCCGTAATGTCCTCCAGCACGACGCCCGCGCGCGCGAGCTTGCGCGTTTCGGGGCGGAAGCCGCGCAGGTTGCAGCTGAAGATGGCATGGCCGCCCTGCGCGAGCAGGCGAGATACGCCGGCCAAAAGCTCAACATGGTCGCGCTGGACATCCCAGGTACGGCGGCCCATCTTTGACGAGTTCGAGAACGTGGGCGGGTCGACAAAGATCAGGTCCCAGCGGTTGCGCGTCTGGCGCTGGTCGCGAATCCAGGCAAGCACGTCGTCGCGCACAAAATGATGCTGCGGCCCCACAAAGCCGTTCTGGCGCATGTTGCGCTCGGCCCAGTCCAGATAGGTGTTGGAGAGGTCGACCGTCACGGTCTCCTCGACGCCGCCATCGGCCGCGTAGCAGGTGGCAGTGCCGGTGTAGGCGAACAGGTTGAGGAAGCGGCGCGCCTGTTTGGCGTGCTCGCGCACTAGGTTGCGGGTGACGCGGTGATCCAGGAAGATGCCCACATCCAGATAGTCGTCAAAGTTGACGGCAAAGGTGAGGCCGCCCTCTTCGATGAGCGGCAGACGACGGCGTGCGATATTGGCACGCTCGCCCGATGCGCCCTTGCCGGCGCCCTGCTTGCCGTACTGCGAGCCGCCGCGCGAACGCATGCGGGCCTTGGCGTGCACATGCTCGGCCGGAACATCCAGGATGCGCGGCGCGATGGCCAAGATGTCGAGCATACGGGCCTGGGCCAGTGCGGGGTCGATGGTCTTGGGCGCGGCGTATTCGGCGATGACGAGCCAGCGGCCCGGCGTCTGCGGGCAACCCTCGTACAGGTCGATGGCAGCGGAGTAGTCGGGCAGGTCGGCATCGTAGACGCGGTAGCAGCTCACGCCCTCGCGCTTTGCCCACTTTCGACGCAGACGGGCGTTCTTGCGCAGGCGGTTGGCGAACTGCTCGGACTCCGGGATGAGCACGGGCAGCGGCTTGCCGTCACCCAGGTCGAGCGTGGCGGTAGGTTCGGGCATGAGGGTGTCGGCGGCTTCGCCTTGGGCATCTGCGGTCTGCTCCTCGGCATCTGCGCTGGTCGCAGCTTCGAATGCCGCGGCGGCGTGGTCGAGCGAGGGCCAAACCTCAAGAGCCGCCTCCTCGTTATTGGGCATGACGGCGATCGAGCGCTCGGGCTCGGCGTGGAGCGCGCGGGCCAGCAAGCCGTCGCGGGTGAGAGCGGCGACCGGCGCCGAAGCGAGCTCGGGGGCGCGGCGCAGCTCGCCGATGAGCGTCATGGCATCGTGCATGAGCGAAAGCGGGGTCTCGGTCGTGTCCGCGACCAGGGCGGCACCGGCGACGGCGCCCGCATGGTCCAGCACGGTGGCGGGCTTGGCGGCACAAAAGTCGACAAAACGCTTGTAGCCGGCGCACTTGACCATGCGCTCGGCAGTCTTGCGGGCGGCGGGGTCGATGTCTACGGCCACGATGCGCGCCTGGCGCTCGCGCGCTGCCGCCTCGCGCTCGCGCGCCTCGGCAAGCAGCTGTTCCCACAGGACAGCGTCGTGCAGCTGCCAGCCCTCAAAGCCCCAGCGCTCGCGTGCGGCGCCCGGGGCGCGGTCGGTCAGAATGTTCACGGCCTCCAGCAGCAGACCGCCGCCGGCGCACGAGGCATCGATCAGCGTGGGAAGGGCTTCGTTTTCGTAATCGTCGGCCGTCAGCTCGCGCTCGCATAGTGCGGTCCAGCCGACCTGCGCCAGCACCAGGGCGGCGTAGTCGGGGCGCAACACGTGTGCGCCCTCGCCGGCACGAGTCGCAGCGGGCGGCAGACGCTTGAACAGCGGGTCGCCCGAAAGGTCCAGGCTGATGCTCGCGCGACGCTGACGCAGCGAAAGCAGTAGGTGAACATCGGGGTCGGCGGCATCGACGTCGGCACGACGTCCCGTGGTCTCGGCCAGGCGGTCGCACAGCGCGTCTTTGGCGCGCAGGGCCGAGAAGCGCGTGTTGCGCAGCTGCTCGGTCACGCCGCGGGCGGTGATGGCGATGGTGGCGCCGGGGCGGACGATGCTCTCCCAGGCGATGTCGTAAACGCTATCGTACAGTTCATCGGCATCCTGCGCCTCAAAGCGCCCGAGTACCACGAACACACGGCTCGCCAGGCGCGACCACAGACAGGCGCGGTAGCCTTCTTCGAGCTCGCCCTCAAATGTAGCGCGGCCCTTCAGCCGGCGAACATGCGAAAGCCCGAGGCGTTTAAGCTCATCGGCGAGTGCGGACTCAAAGCCCTCGGGGCAGCTTGCGTAAAATTCCATGGGTGACCTCTCTGGTTGCGTCGCTCCATTATATGATAGATGCTTCGTTTGCCCTTATCCTCGAAAGGAACCCATATGATTGATGCGTGTCCCGAACCCGCTGTGCTCTTTTTTGACGTGGACGGCACGCTGACGTCGTTCGATCCCGACAACATGACCGACAAGGACTTTTCGGCGGTTCGCCCCTCGCAGGCGGTCGTCGAGGCGTTTCATCGCCTGCGCAATGCGGGTCACCAGGCATTTATCTGCACGGGTCGTCCCTTGTGGCTGATCGCCGATGGCCTGCGCGCGCTCGACCCCGCGGGCGTCGTTGCCATGGCGGGAGCGACGCTCGAGGTCGAGGGCCGCGTGGTGCATGAGGACTGCTTTGACGAGCACGTTATCGAGGAGCTTGCACGCCGTATGGCCGCGGCAGGGATTGAGGCCTTTTTCGAGACCAACGTGGCTACTTTTGCCTTGGAACCTGCGGGTGTTGAGCAGTCGTCTCTGATCGGCACTTCTGTGGTGCACAGCGCCGAGGAGATGCGCGTCGACGGCAGTCTGCGCGTGGGCAAGGTATGCCTCAATGTGCCCAGTTTGGCTCGCGTAGCCAATGATGACGGCTTTATCGATCGCGAGTTTGAGCTGTGCAACACCGGTGGCCAGAATCGCGAGCTGAGCCCCAAGGGCATCAACAAGGGCGTGGGCGTGGCGCGAGCGCTGACGTATCTGGGCCGCGAGGGAAATGCGCGCACCTTTGGCTTTGGCGATTCGGGCAACGACCTGGGCATGCTCGCCGCCGTCGAGACGGCCGTGGCCATGGGTAATGCCATGCCCGAGGTCAAGGCGGTCGCCGACTACGTGACCGACGATGTCGCACACGACGGTACCGTCACAGCGATGCAGCATTTCGGCCTCATCTAATGAATCCCGCGTTCTGACGTTTGCTCAAACTGCGACTCTTTGCTTTTGCATGCTCAATCGATTTATCAATCCAAACACTGAGGTGTTTATACCGTTCGCCGAGAAGATAAAAAACCGCAGCTCACGCCTTGATAAACGTAGGTAAAGTGTTTAGCAGTTTAACGCCCGTGTGCAAGCGAAAGGAATCAGGCAGATGGCAATCAAGGTGTTCGCTGACGGTGCAAACCTCGAGGGCATGCTCGACATGTACGAGAACGGCAACGTTCAGGGTTTCACGACCAACCCGTCCCTTATGAAGAAGGGCGGCGTGACGGATTACCGCGCGTTTGCCAAGGAGGTCCTGGCCCACATCACCGATGTGTCCGTCTCGTTTGAGGTCTTTGCCGACGACGTCGAGACCATGGAGGTCGAGGCCCGCGAGATCGCTACCTGGGCCGAGAACGTCTACGTCAAGATTCCGTGCGTGACCACCAAGGGCGAGTCCACCGCCGAGCTGGTCCGCAAGCTTTCCGCCGACGGCATCAAGGTCAACGTCACTACTATCTTTACGCCTACGCAGGTCGATGAGATGGTCGAGGCCGTTGACACCGAGACGCCGTCCATCATCTCGCTCTTTGCCGGCCGCATCGCCGATACCGGCGTCGACCCCATTCCGTTTATGACGGAGTCGGTCAAGAAGGCCGCCGCAAAGCCCAACTGCGAGGTCCTGTGGGCGTCCACGCGCGAGCTCATTAACATTTACCAGGCAGAAGCCTGCGGTTGCCAGATCATCACGGTGCCCAACAGCATCCTGGCCAAGCGCAAGAACATCGGTCGCGACCCGTACGAGGTCTCGCTCGACACCGTCCGCGGCTTTGCCAAGGATATCGCCGCTTTGGGCTTCCATATTCTGCCGTAACGCGAACACTGGCTACGCCGCGGGCTGCTCGCCCCGGCCTTTCCTTTCCCCATCGCTCACGCGCTTCGCGAGGGTCGCGCTAGGCAAAGGAAAGGCCGGGGCTGCCGACACGAGCTTGCCAGCAAGTTGGCGCTTGGCTTCCATATCCTGCCGTGGGCAAAGGTACCCCCGCCTGCGCCGTGCAAAATTGAGAGTATTCAGCAAGGTAAAGGCTTTACCAGCTAGATAAAGCACGGAACGGCCCCCGTTTTGGCTCTGACGACGCTAAAACGGGGGCTGTTTTTTGCTTTTTCGTCTCTGAGGGGCATCCGGAACGGTGGAATTTGCAGAATACTCGCGATTTTGCACATCGCTACAGGGGGTACCTTTGCTTTGGCGGTTTACTTGCCCTGCACCATGGTGAGCGAGATCTTCTTGCGGTCGCGATCGACCTTTTCGACCCACACCTTGACCGTGTCACCGACGCGCACGACGTCGCTGGGGTGCTTGACAAAGCGGTTGGCCAGCTTAGAGATATGTACGAGGCCGTCCTGGTGCACTCCCACGTCGACGAAGGCGCCAAAGTCGACGACGTTGCGCACCGTGCCCTTGAGCTCCATGCCGGGCTCCAGGTCGTCGATGGAAAGCGCCGAGCGGCTAAAGACCACCTCGGGCGCGTCATCGCGCGGGTCGCGGCCGGGCTTCTTGAGCTCGTTGACAATGTCGATGAGCGTGAGGGTGCCGCAGTTCAGATCGCTAGCCAGCGTTGAGATGCTGCCCAGACGGCGCTCGATGTCGGGCACGCCGCCGCGGCTGAGCTCGCTGGCTTTAACGCCGGCGCGTTCCAGGACGGACGTGGCCACCTCGTAGCTCTCGGGGTGGACGCTTGTCGCGTCGAGTGGGTTCCTGCCGCCGCTAATGCGCAAAAAGCCCGCGGCGTTGAGATATGCCTTGGGTCCCAGCTTGGGGACCTTCTTAAGCTGGCGGCGATCGGTAAAGGCGCCGTTTTCCTCGCGGTAGGCCACGATGTTTTTGGCCACGCTCGGCGTGATGCCCGATACGTATCCCAGCAGACTTGCGCTCGCGGTGTTTACGTCGACGCCCACGCGGTTGACGACGTCCTCCACCACGTGGCCCAGGGTGCGTGAGAGCTCGGCCTGGTCAAGGTCGTGCTGGTACTGGCCCACGCCGATGGACTGAGGCGGAATCTTAACGAGCTCTGCCAACGGATCCTGCAGGCGGCGGCCCAGGCTCATGGCGCCACGCACGGTGACGTCCAGGTCGGGGTATTCCTGACTGGCGAGCTCGGAGGCGGAGTACACCGACGCGCCGGCCTCATTGACGATGGTGTAGCGAAGGCTGGGCGCCTGCTCGGCAATGAACTCCGAGACGACTTCCTCGGTCTCGCGGCTGGCGGTGCCGTTGCCGATGACGATGGTGTTGACGCCATCCTTCTTGACGAGGCGGGCGAGCTCGCGCTTGGTGCCGGCGACGTCGTGGCGCGGCTTGGTGGGGTAGACCACGCCGTGGTCGAGCAGCTTGCCGGTTTCGTCCATGACGGCGACCTTGCAACCGGTGCGGTAGCCCGGATCGAGTGCGAGCACGCGGGCGCCGCGCACGGGGCGCGCCGAGAGCAGGCCCTCGAGATTCTTGGCAAAGACATTGATGGCCTCGGTCTGAGCGCGAACGGTGAGTTTGGCGCGGGCCTCGCGCTCCAGCGAGGGAGCCATGAGGCGCTTGTAGCCGTCGGCGATAGCGGCGTCAAAGACGGGCGCGAAGACGCCCTGGCGACGTGGCCAGCGGCTGCCGAGGCGCGCCGTGGCGGCAGCGCCGTCGACGTTCACGCGCACGCGGAGCTTGCCTTCGCGCTCACCGCGGTCGATAGCCAGCACGCGGTGGTTGGGTATACGGCGCAGTGGCTCATCATAGCTGTAGTACGGCTCGTAGGGAGTCTTTTCGGCGGGGTCGGTGGCCTCGACGACGATGTCGGCGGTGTTTTGCGTAAAGGCGCGCAGGTCGGCGACGTTCTCGGGGTCCTCGGCTACCGTCTCGGCCACGATGTCGGCGGCGCCGGCGAGCGCCTTCTCGGGCGTGTCGAAGCCGGCCTCCTCGTTGACGTATGCCGCGGCGGCGTCGAGTGCGCTGCCCTTGGCCGAGGCCTGCATGATGACCATGTTGGCGAGCGGCTCCAGGCCGGCCTCGCGGGCCTTCTGCGCGCGAGTCATGCGCTTTTTGCGGTAGGGCTTGTAGAGGTCCTCGACACGCTGGAGCTGCGTGGCCTCGCGAATCTGCTGCTCGAGTTCGGGCGTGAGTTTGCCCTGGGCGTCGATGAGCAGGATGACGTCCTCTTTACGCTGCTCAAGATTGCGCAGGTAGGACAGGCGCTCGTCGAGCGCGCGCAGGGCGACGTCGTCCATGACGCCCGTGGCTTCCTTGCGGTAGCGCGAGATAAAGGGAATGGTGTTGCCCTCGTCGATGAGCTTAACGGTCGCCTCGATGTTGGCGGCCTTAAGGTTGAGCTCGTGGGCAAGCTGGGCGATAAGATTCATGGGACTCCTTGCGTTTAAGGTGCGTTTGCAGCACAGGGCTACCAAGGATACCACCCGTCCCAAAAGGCTGTTTTGGGCCCGCGCCACGAAAATGGCCTATCTACTACGTTTTACCCGTAGGGGCTGACCATACCTAAGTTTTCCGAAAATCGGCAAGCCGTTTACCTGCACTGATAATTGTTCTCGGGGGAAGCGGGCACTGCGGGGCGCGGCGACAGCGCGCGATTTCCGCGTCGCAG
>NZ_JBCOIL010000037.1:0-18103 GCF_040926265.1 Collinsella aerofaciens
TAAAGCCGTTTGTCTCCACCCGCGTAGCGGGTGGTTTAAAGCTGGCCGCTGCGCGGCCAGCAGACTAAAGTCTTAAACAAAAACGGGCGGGCAAGATGGAGCTGTTGGAACTTCATCTCGCCCGCCCGTGGTACGCGCGTCTGCGACTACTTATGTGGTGGAACCAGCCTAGCACGAAACGCATGCGCTTCGTAAGCGTTGAGTTTATGAAGATGCAGGGCACCGATAATCCCCCGACCCCATAAGTTGCGGTGGAATACGGACTGTTTTGACCCTTTAAGCAGCAATTCAGTTCCTATTTCACCGCAACTCATTTGGTGCAAAGTAACCTGTCCCCCTTGTACCAATTAGCTGGTGTGGCGCCAGCGAGGGTCGGTGAGCGTACGCGCCACACCCAGTCCAACGGGCAGAAACGCTACGATGAGCACTGCGCGCACAAACCAGCCGAGCATATTGACCGTGTCGAAGGTGCACATGTAATACATAGAGCGATAGAGATACAGACCGGGCACCATAATGACAATCGAAGGCACCGTGAGGGCGATGCGCGGGTAGGTGAGCTTGACTTCGGCCAAGCTTGCCAGCAGACCCGATACCAGCGCGCCGATAAACGCTGCTGCCTCGGGAGGCATTCCCGTGCTGAGGCCCAGGAAGGGAATCATCGTCGGCGCATCGACAAGGGTCAGACGCAGGGTATTGGACACGGCGCCGATCAACCCAGCTGCCGCGGCCATCTTTACCGGGCTGTTGAACATCACCGAGAAGCCGAATACGCCAACGAAGCTCATCACCACGCGCAGGAGCGTAAGGGCAAGCGGCGAAAGGCCCAGTGGGGCAAAGTCGTCCGGCGCCAGGCCAACACACTCGGCAACCATCCAACCTACGAGGGTCGCCATCACAATAATCGATACGGCATATGAAAGGCGCTCGATACCGCTTCGCATGTCGAGCTTAGCGATGTCGAGGCCTGCCGTAATGAGTGGAAAGCCGGGAATCACAAAGAGCATGGCGCCGATATAGCCTTCTTGGTGCGACATTGCCCCCGGTATGACCTGGCCAAGGCCGAGCAATGCCAGCAGATACGAAACGCAAGCGAGCGCAACGCCGGTCGTCAGCGCGCTGAACTGACCAAGGCCTTGCTTGAGAATATGGGAGCGGGCAAAGTTGCCGACACCCGCGCCCACGAACGCGCAGGCCATCTCGATAGGGCCGCCGCCGAGCAAAAAAACGAAGGCGCCACAGGCGCAGGCCGCCGCAAGGCCCTGTTGCCAAGGCGCGTAATCAGGTTTTGAACTCTCAACGGTCTTGAGCATCTCGTGATACTCGTGCACCGTGAAGCGACGACCATAGGTCTCGATTTCCTTGAGGAAACTCTCCATCATCCAAATGCGATGGGTATTGACGCCCGTTGTGGGCAAGCTGACGACCTCATTAAAGCAGTGACCATCTTCGATGCAGGTGCACTCAAACGACAGAAGACTTAAGTCAACGTGGATGGTGACACCGAGTACGGCGGCAACACGATTCATGGTATCGCGCACGCGCCAGGCACCCGTTCCGCTTGCCAGCATAAGCATGCCGGTGCGGCAGATGATGGATGATTTATCGGTGAGCGGCGCATCGACGGCAAGCTCATCGCCTGCCGTCACGATCTGGTGCCAGTCAGTTTTCATATGGAGCGCGCCGGCACGAACACCGTGGTGCATGGGGGCTCTCGAAAGCAGCGAGTCAAGGCGCGAAGGCTGTGGGGGCTCCGTTAATTCGCCCTCGTCCTCGTCGGGCTCTTCATCGACCAGATCAAATGAGTCAAGCGATGCCGGCTCGCGACGATCGATTAGCTCCTCATCCTCATCATCAAAGTAATTGAACTGATCGAGCATGTCCTCTTCGATTGCACGCTCGCTCGCGTCGTCCATATAGACGCTCCCTTCCTACCGACTAACCCCCATCCTAGGCAGCAACGGCTAAAGGAAACATAAAAGAGACGGCTGTCATGCATGGAAGGCGCAAACCCCCAATGCGTCGGTAGATCCCCAACGACTAGGACTGTCCCCAAGTGCCAGCAGAAAAGGAACGTCCCTAAGTGCCAACCAGGGCAACACCGCAGATAGAGGACGGACAGCGAAAGCCCGCCAGAGCGAGCAAGGTGCCTTCAAGAAAAATGGCGCCGCAGGTTGAGCATAAGTCAGCGAGCGGGTCGCATTTGTGACAAGGTGACGTGAAACGAAAGGGCGCTGACCTTTTGGTCGCGCCCTTGAAGTTGAACGTCAGATTGTCCAAATGCGGCCCGCGCAGCGTCGAGCCGTTACGCGGTTCGTAGAACCGCGTAACTAGTTAGTACATCTTTGCGCCGGCGGGGATGGAGGCGTCGAGCTGGATCAGGTTGAGGCGCTCCTCACCATCCTCCTCGTGGATGGCACTGATGAGCATGCCGCAGCTGGGGATGCCCATCATCTTGCGCGGAGGCAGGTTGGTGATGGCGAGCAAGGTCTTGCCGACCAGGTCCTCGGGCTCGTAATAAGCGTGAATACCGGAGAGGATGGTGCGGTCGGTACCGGTACCGTCGTCGAGCGTAAAGTTCAGCAGCTTCTTGGACTTCTTGACGGCCTCGCATGCCTTGACCTTCACAGCGCGGAAATCGCTCTTGGAGAAGGTATCAAAGTCGACGAACTCCTCAAACAGCGGCTCAACGGCGATCTTGGAGTAATCGAGCGTGGGCTTAAGCGACTTAACGAATGGGCTCGCGGCGTTGCCGGCCTCTGCAGCCTTGGCGGCAGCGGCACCGGACTGGAAGCCCTTCTCGGGCTTCATGTGCGGGAACAGCAGGACGTCGCGGATAGAAGCCTGGTTAGTAAGCAGCATGACCACGCGGTCGATACCAATGCCAATGCCGCCCGCGGGAGGCATACCGTACTCGAGGGCGCGCACGTAGTCCTCGTCATACTCCATAGCCTCATCGTCGCCGCCGGCCTTCTCGGCCATCTGGGCAGCAAAGCGCTCAGCCTGGTCGACCGGGTCGTTGAGCTCGGAGAATGCGTTGGCGTACTCGTGGCCGGCGATGACCAGCTCAAAGCGGTGAGTCAAACGCGGGTCGTCCTCAAAACGCTTAGCGAGCGGGCTGACCTCGATGGGGTAATCGCACACGAAGGTCGGGTTGACGATGGTGTCCTCGCCCAGCTCATCGTAAATCTCGGCGATGATCTTGCCGGCAGTCCACTCGGGCTTGATCTCCAGGCCCTTCTCGCGCGCGGCGGCAGCAAGCTCCTCGACCGGCGTGTCGATGGTGACCTGCTTGCCGAGCACGTCGGAGACGATGTCGGTCATGGGACGGCTGGCCCACTCACCAGAAAGGTCGATGGTCTGGCCCTGGTACTCGATGACCTCGGGGTTGCCGATGGCCTTGTTAGCCGCCTTAATGACACCCTGGGCGAGCGCCTTCATGCCCTCGAGGTCTGAGAAGGCACGGTAGGCCTCCATCGTGGTGAACTCGGGGTTGTGGGTAAGGTCCATGCCCTCGTTACGGAAGATGCGGCCGATCTCGAACACGCGCTCAAAACCACCGACGATGCAGCGCTTGAGATGGAGCTCGGTGGCAATACGCAGGTAGCACTCCTGATCGAGCGCGTTGAAGTGGGTAATGAACGGCTTGGCGGTAGCGCCGCCCTGGATGGTCTGCAGGATGGGGGTCTCGACCTCCATGTAACCGTCGGACTCCATAAAGCGACGGAAGGTAGAGAGAATCTGCGAACGCTTACGGAAGGTCTCGCGAACGTCGTCGTTGGCGATCAGGTCGACATAGCGCTGGCGATAGCGGGTCTCCTTGTCGGAAAGACCGTGGAACTTCTCGGGCAGTGGACGAACGGCCTTGGAAAGCAGGGTCGCGCTCTTAGGGGCAACGGAAAGCTGGCCGCGCTGGGTGCGCACGACCACGCCGGTCACGCCCAGGATGTCGCCCAGGTCGAGGGCCTTGAGCGTATTCCAGGCAGCCTCGTCCATGTCGTTGATGCGGCAGAACAGCTGAATCTCGGCAGTCGCATCGCGCACGACGATGAACATTATCTTGCCCTGGCCGCGCTTGGCGACCACGCGGCCGGCGATCTTCACGACGTCCTCGGTGTCCTCGCCATCGGCAAGCTCGGCGTACTTAGTCTCGATATCGGCGACGTAGTCCTCAAGCTCAGAGTGCTCGGGATAGGGGTTCTGGCCCGCCTCGAACAGGGCGGCGCGCTTGGCCAGGCGGGTGGCGCGCTCGTCGTTGAGCGTCGATGCCTGATCGGCGGCGTTCTGGTTCTCTGCCATAAGTTAGCTCCTCAAACTAAAACGCTCCCCAGGATTCGGTCCCAGGGAGCGAAAACATACCTTTACGCGGGACCGTGGTCTAGCGTGCGATCTTGGCGATGGTGTAGACGCGAGTCTTGCCGGAAGGCGTAACGACCTCGACGGAGTCGCCCTCGCCGTGACCGATGATGGCGTGACCGACCGGAGACTCGTTGGAAATCTTGTGCTCGAGCGAGTTGGTCTCGGTGGTACCGACGAGCGTGACTTCCATGACCTCGCCGTTGGGATCAATCAGCGAAACGGTGGAACCGATGGAGACGGTCAGGTCGCCCGTGGTGGCAGCAACCTGAGCGTTGGCGAGGATGGCCTGGATCTCGGCAATACGAGCGGCGTTCTGGGCCTGCTTGTCCTTAGCGGCGTCGTACTCGGAGTTCTCCGAAAGGTCGCCGAACGCGCGGGCTTCCTTGATGTCCTCGACGATCTCCTTGGCGTAATCGCCCTCACGCCAAGCGAGCTCCTCGACGAGCTTCTGGCGGCCCTCAGCGGTCAGTACGATCTGGCTTGCGTCCATACGGATATCTCCCCAACTCTGATCAAACAATCAACTGTCAACAAAACGAAAAAGACCGGCTAGCCTGCGGGCAAGCCGGTCAGGTGCTCACCCCAAAGGGATGGGACTACTCTGCGTCCGCGTCGCTGTCCTCTGCCTGCTTCTTCTTGGCAGCAGCGAGCTTGGCCTCGAGCTCAGCGATCTCCTTGTCCTCCTCGGACTGCTCGACCACGACCTCCTCGGCCTGCTTGGTCTCGGCCTTATCGTCGCCCTCCATACCCTCACGGATATTCTTGACGGTAGAGCCGAGGGACTTGCCGAGCTTCGGCAGGTTCTTGGGCCCGAAGATAATCAGGACAACGACGAGAATAATGATGAGCTCAGGAGCCCTCAGTCCAAACATGTAGACCTCCACAATACAGCGAGACAAGCTCGAATGAGTATACCGCGGGTATCGCGGTATCACAACACTAGCTAAAAAAAGGGACCGCAAGAAGCGGTCCCTCCTCATGCTCTGGTCGGGTTGACTGGATTTGAACCAGCGACCCCTGCGTCCCGAACGCAGTGCTCTACCAAACTGAGCCACAACCCGTTAGCTCGACTATAGTAACAAAGATTTTCGCCGCGTGCTAGAGAAATTTTTATTTCTTTGGCGCGTCGATTTGAACCGTGTTGGAAATAAGCTCAGTCGCGCAGGCCCACCAGCCATTTTGCTGGGCAGCATCGGCAAGCCTTTCGGCCGTGGCAGCGGTGTCGCAAATGGCAAACGAGCAGGCACCCGATCCGCACACATCTACAGCAACGGTTCCGTCCTGTTTACGCAGCCAGTCGAGGACCGTTTGAATCTGCGACTCCATCTGTGCGGAAATGACACCAAGGTTGTTATGGATGAGTGCATATGCCGTCTCGGCATCACCAGCACGCAAGGCAGAAGCTATCGCGCCGGGCTTGTCCGCAGGCACCGGGGCCTCGTCAAAACGTCGATAGGCTTCAATTGTCGAAACGCTTGCCTCGCGCGGCTTGACCAGCACGACGGGCGTCGCGGGCAGCGCGGGGTACTCAGTTGCCAGCACGTCTCCCCCACCTACGTAGAACGCAGGACTCGCGTGCAAAAAGAACGGGACGTCGGCACCAATGCCCCGCGCAATATCGTCGAGCGCTGGGTCGGTGCGATCAATGCCCCAGAGCTCCGCCAAGGCGACAATGACCGCGGCCGCATCCGTCGAGGGGCCGCCCAAGCCAGCGCACAATGGAATGCGCTTCTCAATCGTCACGCAGATGTTTGCCTCGCGACCATAATGCTCGGCCATAGCAACCGCAGCCCGATACGCCGTATTCTTTTGCATGGGAAAATCTGATGCTGGAACCGTCTGGACGGTCAGCGCCTGCGCCGGCGTGACCGTCACGGTATCGGAAAGACCGACGGCTGCCATCAGGGAATCGACCCTGTGGTAGCCGCGGTCATCGCGCTCGGTATGAACCCCCAGGTAGAGGTTAATCTTTGCCGGCGCGGAAAGAGTCAGGGACCGATCGGTCACCGTTAATGCTCCTCGAGCTGATTGCCGAGCGGGGTAAAGATGTGCTCGCCGCTCTCGGGGTCGAACAGCTCGACCTGACCGGTGAGGACATCGATATACTGGTAGGACTGACGCGACTTGCGGCCGCGACGCTCGTCAACCTCGACGATAAAGACGGCGGGGTGGACGCTCTTGATGGTGCCCATGCGCTCGACGACGCGGGTACGGCCCATGTTGGCCTTCACCTTGACGCGATCGCCCACCATATCGGTCAGCTTCTCGTGGATGTCGTCGACGTGATTGACTTCCATCTCTTCCATGAACAGGGCCTCCAGAAGGTGCAATTCAAAAAGGGGATAATACCCCTAAGATAGACAAAACTCTAATACTATAGCACCCTGTTGTGGCCATACGCAAGTAGCTAAATAAGCCCCGTCCCAAATACGTACCAGACGACAACCTCGCATGACCAGTTGTTACGCGGTTTGGTAAAACCGCGTAACCTAAAGGTTGTCGGTGTCCAAGACGATGGTGAATGGGCCGTCGTTGACGAGATCGACTTTCATATCGGCGCCAAAGATGCCGTGCGCCACGTGTTCGACATCTTGACGAACGAGCGTCAGGAAGTACTCGTAGAGCTCGTTGGCGACATCGGGGGCGCCGGCATCCGTAAACGACGGACGGCGACCGTGGCGGCAGTCAGCGAACAGCGTGAACTGCGACACCACGAGCACCTCGCCGTCGATATCGGCAAGCGCCAAGTTGGTCTTGCCGTTCTCATCCTCGTTGATGCGCAGGCCGCGGAGCTTGCCCCACAGCTTATCAGCCTCGGCGCGCGTGTCGCCGTGGCCCACGCCCAGCAGCACCAGATAGCCGCGTCCAATGCGGCCCACGCACTCGCCGTCGACCGTCACGCCGGCGTTGAGCACGCGCTGCACCACCGCACGCATGGCCTACTCCTCGCCCGTCAGCTTGGCGGACAGATGCTCGAGCGCGTGGAAACGATGGCTGATGGCGTTCTTCTCGTCCGCCGTCAGCTCGGCCATGGTCTTGCCCGGCGTGTCGACCGGCAGGAACAGCGGGTCGTAGCCAAAGCCGTGATCGCCGCGGCCCTCGTGCGCGATAACGCCCTCGCAGGCGCCCTCGCCATAGGTAACCAGACCGTCCGTGTCGATGAGCGCGACGACGCTCATAAAGCGCGCGGTGCGGTCCTCATCTGCCACGCCTTCCAGGTTAACGAGAAGCTTGGCGTTGTTGGCGGCATCGTCGCCGTGCACGCCCGCATAGCGCGCGCTATACACACCGGGCTCACCGTCCAGTGCGTCGACGACCAAGCCCGAATCGTCGGCAATGGCCATAAGGCCCGTCTCCTCAACCGCGGCTTGGGCCTTGATGATGGCGTTCTCCAAAAACGTCGTGCCGTTTTCCTCGGGATCCTCAAAATCGCCCAGCTGGCCGAGCGCCACAAAGCGTACCTCGGGCATGACCTTGCCCAAAATGGCCTCGATCTCGGTGAGCTTATGGGCGTTGCCGGTTGCCACGACGATGGTCGCTGCCGGGTCGAGGGTGTCGAAGTCAATCTTCTCAAGTGCCATAGCTGGCCTCCTTGTCTCTATAGCAATGCCGTGTTGAGGGCGGCGAGGACCTCGGCCCCTCTCCCCTCTCAATCAACGGCAGTCTTATACTTCGACGTTTTCCCAGATAAAACCTACCAAAATAAACCTGTCCCTATTTGGCAGGTTAGGCGATGGCTTGGCGCTGAAGCTCGATGAGCTCGGCGATACCCTTGTCGCCCAGGTCGAGCAGGGCGTTGAGGCGTTTGCGGTCGAAGGGCGCCTGCTCGCCGGTGCCCTGGAGCTCAATCATCTCACCGGTGTCGGTGGCGACGAGGTTCATGTCGACCTCGGCATGGCTGTCCTCGGAATAATCGAGGTCAAGCAGCGTATTGCCGTCGACAACGCCCATGGAGATGGCAGCCACCTGGCCGATAAGCGGGATGCGCTCGATCTTGCCCGCCTCGACCCACATGGCGAGGGCGTCGCGCAGCGCCACCCAGGCGCCGGTGATGCTCGCTGTACGCGTGCCGCCATCGGCCTGAATCACATCGCAGTCGACGGTGACGGTGTACTCGCCGAGCGCCTTCATGTTGACGACGGTACGCAGGCTGCGGCCAATGAGGCGCTCGATTTCCATAGAGCGGCCCTTGCGGTTGGCGTGCTCGCGCTTGCAGCGCTTGCCGGTCGACGCCGGCAGCATGGCGTATTCCGCGGTCACCCAGCCGGCCTTAGCTCCCTTTCGCCAGCCCGGCACGCCCTCCTCGATAGTGGCGGCGCACAGCACGCGCGTGTCACCGAACTCGGCCAAACACGAGCCGTGGGCGTGCTTCATGACGCCACGGGTGAGCTTAACGGGGCGCAACTCGTTGGCGGCGCGACCGTTGGCGCGGTTGACCTGCATGTACTCCATAGAAATTTCCTTTCGGCAAAAGATGTGGCGAAGGCTTTGGCGGCTGCCTTACATCTATTTCAGCTCATCGATATCGATATGTTCGATGCTCTTGAGCGGCTGACCAAAGATAAAGCTGCCCGCCACCGCAAACTCGGCAATGTTATCGGCCGTCGTGGCAAAACGATGCTGCGGCTCGGCGGCGTCGCCCGCCAGCTGCTCGCGGCGCGTGAGGATATCGGTCAGCTCGCGTGTGGTCTCCTCGGCGGAACTCACGACGCGCACCCCAGGCCCCAGCGCATGGCGGATAGGTCCCACCAACAGCGGGAAATGCGTACAGCCGAGCACCACGGTATCGATACCGTGGTCGCGCAGCGGCTCAACCGTGGCACCCACCAGCGCACGCACGGCAGGCGTATCGAAGATGTCCTCGTTCTCAAGCCACTGTTCCTGCAGATGTGCACCCGAGGCGAGCTCGTGTTCGACAACCTCGACAAAGCTCGAGGCAGGACAGCCGTATACATCGACGCCGGCATCCAGGTCCTGAATGGCGCGCGTGTAGGCGCCCGAGCGAATAGTGAGGTTGGTGGCGAGCACGCCCACGCGACGCGTACGCGTGCTGTTGATTGCCGCACGGGCACCCGGCGCGATCACACCGATCACGGGAACGTCGAGCACCTGCTGGGCCAAACGCAAGGCCGCAGCGGTCGCCGTGTTGCAGGCGATGACCATAATCTTGACGTCGTGCTTCGAAAGCCAACGACCCGTCTGCAGCGCAAACGAGCGCACTTCATCCTCGGTGCGCGTGCCGTAGGGGCAGCGCTTGGTGTCGCCAAAGTAGTAGACGGACTCGTGCGGCAGCGCCGTCGCAATCGCGCGCGCAACCGTCAGACCGCCCAAACCAGAATCGAACACGCCAATCGGGCGCGTGTCGCCTGCCGGATTCTCGATATCGGACATTACCTCACCAGTCTCTCTCGAAAAGACCTGTCCAAGTGCAGCGACGCCGCGCTACGAACGCGCCGCGACCAGCAGCTCTGCCGTCGCCGCCCAACCGTCGACAATTTTGCCGCGCGTAACGAAAGCGTTCTCGCAAGCAGCCAGGAACTCGGGCGCGCCGGCGCTCGTCAGGCCATTCTCGACCAGGCAGAACGTGCCCACGTGATCGGCCATGTAGAAGTCGGACTCGGAATCGCCGAGCGCGAGCGTCTCCTCGCGCTCGATCCCCAGGTGCTCGCAGAAGCGCGCGATGGCAACGCCCTTGTTGAGACCCGCGGGGTTGATGTTGAATGCGCGACCGTCCTCGACGCGATCGAGCTCGAGCGTCGTCGGCTTGGACAGGTGAGTCAGATGGCCGTTGCAAGCCCAGATCAGACCGCAGCCGGCCTCGTCCAGGATGGCCTGAACCTCATCGTCGGGCACATCACCGCGCATGCCGACGGTGACCTCACGGTATTTGTAGCCGGTCGACATGTCGTTGTGATACTCGATCTTGTGCGGCCAGCGGGCGAGGATCTTCTCGCACACGCCGGTCTGCTCGATCACCTGGTGCGGCGTGAGGCCGCAAGAGGAGTCGTAGGGCATGTCGCCGGTCAGATACTCCCAATCGTTGGCTTTGAGGTCGTACATGACCAGGCCGCCCATCTCGCCGATGTAGGAGTTGAGACCGAGCACGCGCGCGTCCTCGTGAATCATGGTACGGTTGCGGCCCGAGGTGGGAACCACCTGAATACCAGCGCGAGCGAGCGCCACGACGGCCTCGACGAGTTTGGTCGAGGGGTTGCCGTCGTTGTCGCGTAGCACGCACGAGCCGGGTGCGAGCATCGTGGCATCCAGGTCGGTAAAGACGTACTTGACCTTGGCCAAGCGCTCGCGCATCTCGCCCGAAAGCTCAGCGACGGTCGGCAGGGTATTGTGGGACATGGTTACTCCGTTTACGTAGAAGGGTTTGGACTTGGACGGCATGTTTTGATTGAGGGAACACGCTTATGGCGACAGCGCACTCAGGGCGCCGCCGCCATCATGGTTCATTAGTCAAACTGGGTAACATCGATCAGGCGATTGGCCAACGAAAGGTCGCTCTCGATGGGCACGAACTCGTCACCCACGTGCATGAGCTCCTCGTCACCCTTTGCCAGCAGCAAGACAATGGTGGGAGCATCGGGGTTGACGTACTCCTCGCGCGCCGCCTTGAACGCCGCATGCACAGCGGCTTCGCGATCGAGGATGATCTTGTTCGGCGTATCGTCGGGAACATGTTCGGCAAGCTCGCGACAGACCTTCATCGGGTCCTCGTGAGCCGGGTCCTCATTGGCAAAGATCATCAGGTCGGAATACGGTGCGGCCTCGCGCGGAAGCTGCTCGCGGCGCTCCTGCGCCTTGCCGCCGGCAGCGCCAAACACTGCGATGACCGGGCTGGCGGGAAACGCGCGCTTGACCGACGAGAAAAGCGAGCGGAACGAAAGCTGGTTGTGCGCGTAGTCAACGACGCAGATCACACGGCCGTCCTTCGACTCCACGACCTCCATACGGCCCGGCACACGCAGTTTGGAGAGGCCCTTCTTGATAGCCTCGATACCGATGCCGATCTCGCGCGCGGCGGCGATAGCGACCAGCGCGTTCTCCACGTTAAAGTCTCCCGCGATACCCAGCAGGACCTTCTCCCCCGCCTCGGACTCGTCGGCACACAGGCCATGCAAGTTGAACTCGATGCTAAAGCCGACCATGCGTACGTCGCTCGCCCACAGGCTTGCCTCGGGATGCTCGATGCCAACGGTCACCAAGCGCTCGGCCGTCGACGCTGCCCCCAGCACACGGTCGACCTCTTCGGTGCCCAGATTCACTACGGCGGTCTTTGCCTGGTCAAAGATCCTGAGTTTGCTCTCAAAATAATCCTCAAACGTGGGGTGTTCGATCGGCGAGATGTGGTCGCGGCCGATGTTGAGGAAGCACGCCACGTCAAACGGCAGATTCTCGACGCGTTGGTACTTGAGCGCCTGGCTCGAGACCTCCATGACCATGGACTGGCGACCGGACGTGCGGCAGTTGGCGATATGGCGCCAGATCTCGGGGGCCTCGGGCGTAGTATTGGTGCTCTCGTAGCACTCAATGCCATCGTCGGTACTCACCGAGCCGATCATGCCGCAGGACTCGCCCGCCGCTTTGATAATCGACTGGAGCATAAAAGCGGCCGTGGTCTTTCCCTTGGTGCCGGTGATGCCCACGATCTTGACGTCGTGGTCGGGACGGTCGTAGACCTCCGGCGGCAACAGGGCCATGGCCGTGCGAACGCTATCAACAACCAGCATCGCAGCACTGCTCTCCTTCGCCAGCGGCTCCAGAGACTCGACCAGCGACTCCTCGCACACAAATGCGACGGCGCCCGCATCGAGCGCCATGCTCAAAAACGCGGGCTTAAAGGCAGCACCTTTGCAAAAGAATACGTCACCTGCCGAGACCGCGCGCGAATCAAACGAGCAGCCGGTCACGGCACGCTCGTCAACCTGCTCTGATGCGCGCAGCTCGCCGCACACATCGAGAAGCTTGGCAAGCGTATCGACCGTGGTCACGGTCGCGGAATCCGAATGGTGCATCTTTCACCTTTCTCAGCCATTTGGCAGGGACGGTTTTCATAGTAACTGAAACGTGCTCGCGCAAAAACGGCTCCCGGAGGAGCCGTTACGCGCAGGCGTTCGTAAGCCGAGGCTAGGCAGCCTGAACAGCGGGCTGGTCCTCGTCGATAAAGAAGCGCTTGTACCACACCAAGAACACGAGCGGCGTATAGATCTTGCGCTGGAAATCGCCCTTGCCCGCAAAGTGCAGATCGAGCAGGTGCATGAGCTCGTCGGTATTGAAGAACTCGCTTGCCCACGGCGCGGTGAAGTACTCCTTGACATAGTCGTACCACTTTTGCTCGCGCAGCCAGTAGACAATCGGCACCGGGAAGCCCACCTTGGGACGGGTGGCCCACTCATCGGGCAGCGACTTGTTGGCAGCGTGGCGGAGTACCTGTTTGTTGCCGTTCTCGTTGATGCGGTAGCGGTCGGGAATGTGCTCGGCGAACTCCATGACTTTGCGGTCCAGGAAAGGCACGCGCAGCTCCAGCGAGTGTGCCATGCACATCTTGTCGGCCTTGAGCAGAATGTCGCCCGGGAGCCACATGTTCATGTCCAGGTACTGCTTCTTGACCAGTTCGGGCTGACCCTTCACGCGTGCGTAGATGGGTGCAGCGAGCTCGAAGGCGCCGTCGCCGGTGTTGTACTCGGGCTTGAGCACGCCGTCGACCTCGCGCTCCGGCCATACCAGAGCCTGTCCCAGGAACGACTTCTCGGGGATCTCGGCACCCTTGACCAGGAAGTTATGTCCCTTGAAGTACGGCATATGCAGCGCCAGGTTACCGAGCGCGCGACGGACGGGCAGCGGCACCATCTTTTTGTACTTGCGCACCGGGACCGTATCCTCGTAGTAGGCGTAGCCGCCAAAGAGTTCGTCGGCGCCTTCGCCCGAAAGCACGACGGTAACGTCCTTGCGGGCCATCTCGGCCAAGAACCACAGCGGCACGGAAGACAGGTTGGACTGCGGCTCGTCCATGTGATACTGGATATCCTCGAGCGCACCGAAGAACTCGTCGGCGGTAATCATCTTGCGAACGTTCTCGACGCCGAGCTTATCGGAAAGCTCCTTGGCGTAGTTGGTCTCGTTGAAGTTCTTGTAGTCAAAGCCCACCGAGAAGGTCTTGTCGGGCATGAGGCAAGCGGCAATGTAGCTGGAGTCGACGCCACCGGAGAGGAACGACGCGACCTTGACGTCGGCGATGCGATGGGCCTCGACGCTCTCGTGCACGACCTCGTCCAGCTCATCGACATACTCTTCGAATGGCTTCTCGACGGCAGAGTAATCGCAATCCCAGTAGCGCTCGATGTTCATCTTGCCGGTCGGGATATCGACGGTAAAGTAGTGCGCCGGCGGCAGCTTGTAGACACCCTCGAAGAAGGTCTCCTCGGTTGCCGAATACTGCAGCGTCATGTACGGACGCAGAGCCTTTTTGTTGACCGCCTTGTGGAAGTGCGGGTAGTCCAGGAAGCTCTTGATCTCGGAACCAAAGAGCACGCCCGGAGCGCCGTCGCCCGCATCGGCCATGGGATAGTAGTAGAGCGGCTTGATGCCAAAGATGTCGCGGGCGCCAAAAAGCTTGTTCTTCTTTTTGTCCCAGATGACGAAGGCGTACATACCGCGCAGGCGATCGAGAACGGCCTCGCCCCACTCCTCGTAGCCGTGCAGGAGGCTCTCGGTGTCGGCGCCGCAGTGGAACTTGTAGCCCTTGGCCTCGAGCTCGGAACGGAGTTCTTGGAAGTTGTAGATCTCGCCGTTGAAGACAATGACGACGCTGCCGTCCTCATTGGCCATGGGCTGAGCGCCGGCCTCGGTCAGGTCGAGGATCGACAGGCGGCGGAAGCCCAGGGCAACGCGGCCGTCGATAAACTGACCGCCCATGTCGGGACCGCGATGGACGATGCGGTCCATCATCTTGGTGAGCACCTCGGATTGGTTATCCGTCCCACCGACAAAACCGACAAAACCGCACATATACTATCCCCTCTGCTGTTGCTGGGCATCAAATCGAATCAGTAGCTTTTGAGTATACCCGAGGGCGTAAAGAGGGGCGGAATGTTCAGGCAATCTCAACTGAATCAGCTCCGCTGTGACACGCGCCGGTTACCTTTAATGGATATGAGGTGAATGGGGCGATTGTTTTGCTATACTCTCTCCGCACGGGCGATTGGCGCAACGGTTAGCGCAGGTGCTTTACACGCACAAGGCTGGGGGTTCGAATCCCTCATCGCCCACCACTGATTTGATAGGCTCCCAGCAATGGGGGCCTTTCTTTTTTGGACCCATCGCAGAGGGATTCGAACCCGACAGGGTGCGAAGCTGAGGAAACGCGAAGCGTTTTCCAGCGCAGCACGCGAGGGCCGTAGGCCCGAAGCGAAAGCGGGCGGCGCCAGCCGCACGCGGACATCCCTCATCGCCCACCATTGAATTGGAAACGGTCCTCGAAAGGGGACCGTTTTTGTTTGGGCCCATTTCATGGGATTCGAACCCGCAAGGGTGCGAAGCTGAGGAAACGCGAAGCGTTTTCCAGCGCAGCACGCGAGGAGCGGAGCGACGAAGCGGATGCGGGCGGCGCCAGCCGCACGCGGACATCCCTCATCGCCCACCATTGAATTGTTAGGCCTCCGGTGTTGGAGGCCTTTCTTTTTTGTGCCCGGCGCATGGGATTCGAACCCGCCAGCACGTCTGTCACAAAGGCTGTGGCCAAAAAATGGCAAAAATGAGTACTGTTACTAATTTTGTAGCAGCGATTTTTGGGTTTCACTGGGTAAATCTAGCCCTGAATCAGCGATTTGAAGCCTTTGCTAGCTGTTTTCCCATTAACATAACTGAACATGTGTGGTCTAACTAATCCTAGATAGTCGGTTTCATATGAGATTCAACTGGTAACAGTACTCATATTTGATGTTTTTTGACCAGCAGGTCTCCCTGCCTTAGCAAATCTAAGGCAAAACGGGCTCCAGACCGCTGAATCATGCCGCGTAGGGCACTTCCGCAGTCCGGAACCCGGTCCAAATTGAATTATCGCACCGCGTTAGCCCAAGACACCCGACAGGATCTCGATCAGGCTGTCCACGTCGGCTTCCTCGCAGACGAGCGGCGGCAAGAAACGCAGCGTATGGGCACCCGTAGCGTTAATCACGACACCGGCGGCCAGCGCGCGGGCAACAATATCATGCGCATCGCCCGCAGCGTCATCCAAGTCGCATCCGAGCATCAGGCCGCGGCCACGAACCTCAACCACGTGCGGGAGCTTGGCGAGCTTTGCCTCCATATAGGCGCCCACCTTGGCAGCATGCTCGGCATAATCGCCACGCACAAGCGCGGAGAGCGTCGCGGCACACGCCGCGATGGGCAAGCAGCTACCGCCAAAGGTCGAGCCATGGTCGCCCGGCTTAAACACGTCGGCAATCTCCTTCTTTGCCACGACGGCACCCATGGGCACGCCGTCGGCAATGCCCTTGGCAAGGCTCATGATGTCGGGCTCCACGTCATAGGTTTGGAACGCAAATGGCTTGCCGGAGCGGAAGATGCCGCACTGGACCTCGTCGGCGATAAGCACGGCGCCCACTTCGTGTGCCAGGTCGCGCGCTGCCGCCATAAACTCCTCGGTCATAGGGTGCACGCCACTCTCACCCTGGATCGGTTCGAGCATTACAGCGCATATTTCACTGCCCAGCTGCTTAAAGATCGCACGCAGTTCATCGACATCGTTGGGCGTGCAGGCCACAAAGCCACCCGGCAGCGGGCGGAAGCTGTCCTGCAGCCAATCCTGCATGGTGGCGGCAATGGTCTCGAGCGTACGGCCGTGGAAGCCGCCGCGCATGCACACGATGGTGTTGCCGCCATTACCGGCACGCTTGGCGTACAGGCGCGCGAGCTTCATCGAGCCTTCGTTGGCCTCGGCGCCAGAGTTGGCAAAGAAGGTCTCCCAAACCTGCTCATCCGCAGCCGGGGCACCAAAAGCAGCTGCCGTGGTCTCATCGCCGGCGACAATGGCATCGGCAAGCACGCGCGCACCATCTACGTCGTCGTTAGCAAGCTTGGACAACAGCGCCGCGACCTGTCCGCGCTGCTCAATGTAGAAGTAATTGGAGACATGCATGAGCTTTTTGGTCTGTGCCTCGAGCGCCGAGAGCACAGCCGGGTCGCCATGACCTAGGCTGCACACGCCGATGCCGGCAAGAAAGTCGAGGTACTCACGGCCATCGTCGCCGGTGAGCTTCATGCCGTGACCCTCGACAAACTCGACCGGAGAGCGGCCAAAGGTATGCATAACGTAATGGGATTCAAGCGATTGCTGAGCTGCAAGTGACATGGGATGCCTTTCGTTGGGCGCCAGACGGCGCGGGGCTATGGGTGCAGGAATGGGGCGGCTGCGGGTCAGCTAGACCGTCTGAAGCTTCTCGACCTCGTCAAGGTTTTCGGTCAGACGCGCAGCAAACGTCGAAAGCGGATGCGGATGCGTATCGAACTCGTAAGCCGTCTCGGTGGAATGGATCACGGTGCCGACGCCGGCATCGGTCAGCAGCTCCAGGAGCAGCGAATGCGGCGTAGTACCGTTAATGATGTGGGCACGAAATGCGCCGCCGGTAAGCGCATCGATGGCCGCACGCAGCTTGGGAATCATGCCCTTATCGACCTCGCCGCCGTAGAGCATTTCGTTAACCTCGTCGAGCGTTAGGTTGGAGATAAGCGAGTCCTTGTCGCTAAAGTCCTTGTACAAGCCATCGACATCGGTCAAAAAAATCGCCTTATGCGCGTGGAGCGCCGCGGCAACGGCACCGGCGGCGGTGTCGGCGTTGATGTTGAAGAAACCGCCGTCCTCCCCCGCCGCGACGGTAGCGATGACGGGGATGTACTCGCTATCGAGTAAGCGCTCGATATAGTCGGTGTTGACGTGCGTCACTTTGCCCACGCGACCGAGCTCGGGGTCGAGCGGCTCGGCGATGAGCGTGCCGGCATCGCTGCCCGACACGCCCACGGCCAGGTTGCCGTGGTGGTTGATGGCAGCAACCAGCTCCTGGTTAACCTTGCCGCCCAGCACCTCGCGCACGATATCCATAGTCGCCGGCGTGGTCACGCGCTGGCCGTTCTTAAACTCGACGGGAATATCGTAATGGTTCAGCGCCTCGTTGATAGCCTTGCCGCCGCCGTGCACGATGACGGGGCGCATACCGATGATCTTGAGCAAGACGATGTCGCTCATCACGTCGCGGCGCAGCTGCTCATCAACCATGGCGGCTCCGCCATATTTGATAACAACCGTCTTGCCGGTCAGGTTCTTAATCCACGGCAGCGCTTCGAACAGCAGCTGCGCGGTTGCTTCGTTGGATTCGCTCGAACGACAATCGCGTGCGAATTTCATAATCTGCCTCGTCTTTCGTATCGTTATCGCGCCGTGCTCCGCTGTCCGCAATCGCGGCAAGATGCGCAGCGTGCCCGGAATCTAGGAACGGTAGTCGCCGTTGATGGAGATGTACTCATGCGTGAGGTCGCAGGTCCACACGGTCGTTGCCGCGTCGCCTGCGCCCAGGTCGGCCGAGATCACGATCTCGGGCGCCTCGAAACGTCGTAGAGCCTCGTCCTCATCAAAGGGAACAGTCAGACCGTCGCGACAGACAGGCATGCCCATCATGTCGATGGAAACGTCTTCCTGATTAAACTTCACGCCGCACTTGCCAAGCGCCATAGCAACACG
>NZ_JBCOIL010000038.1:0-15256 GCF_040926265.1 Collinsella aerofaciens
GGCATGCCCATCATGTCGATGGAAACGTCTTCCTGATTAAACTTCACGCCGCACTTGCCAAGCGCCATAGCAACACGGCCCCAGTTGCAGTCGTGGCCGGCGATGCAGGTCTTAACGAGCGGCGAGTTGGCAACGGCACGGGCGGCGATATCGGCTTCCTCGTCGTTCACGGCGCCGGTAACGTTGACCGTAACAAGCTTGGATGCGCCCTCACCATCGGCGGCGATATTGCGCGCCAGGCTCTCGCACACCTCGTGCACGGCAAATGCCAACTCGCCAAAGGCATCGGAGCCCTCGACGATAGGCTCGGCATCTGCGGCAGCGGCGCCGGAGGCAAGCATGATGCAGGTGTCGTTGGTCGAGGTGTCGGAATCGACCGTTACCTTGTTAAAGGTCTGCTTGACGGTCGAGAGCAGCAGGGCATGAAGTGCCGCAGGCTCGACGGGGGCATCGGTGGTGATAACTGCAATCATGGTGGCCATGTTGGGCATGATCATGCCCGAGCCCTTGCACATTCCGCCTACCGTATAGACATTGCCCGCATGACCCGCGGCCTCACTGACGTAGGACACGGCGTACTCCTTGGAGTGCGTGTCGGTCGTCATGATGGCGCGAGCGGCATCGGCGCCACCGTGGGCTGAGAGCGCCTCGTAGGCAGCAGGAATGGCGGTCTCAAACGTGTCGATCGGCAGAATCTGCCCGATCACACCCGTGGAGGCAACCAGGATCTGTTGGGGCTCGCAGCCGATGACCTGCGATGCGATGCTGCACGTCTCGCGCGCGCATGCAAGGCCTGTCTCACCCGTGGCGGCGTTGGCATTGCCAGAGTTGACCGAAACACCGGCGATGATACCGTAGCCCTTGTCGGCACCGCCCAGGTTGGCACGGCTCACCTGCACGGGCGCCGCGCAAAAGCGATTGATGGTAAACACGCCGGCACCGGGACAGGGCTTATCGGGCACGACGAGCGCATAGTCCAAGCGCTCGGGATTCTTCCGGAATCCCGCATGGATGCCTGCGGCCTTAAAGCCGGCAGCTGCCGTAACGCCACCCTCGACGGCGCGAATCTTGATATCAATCAGGTCGGTATTCATCGTCTTTATGACTCCTTATATCAAACAAAAAACGGGCATCGGTTGGTGCGCCATGCCAGTCGTGATCATGAGACCAGCTTAAGAGTGGCGCCCCACTCGATGCCCGACTACCAAATCGTTAACAATCGAATGTGCTACACCGGGCACGCCACTGTGGGCAAGCCTCGTCGCTCGTCAAAGCCAAAGACGATATTGGCGCACTGGACCGCTTGGCCCGCAGCGCCCTTGCACAGATTGTCAATGGCGCCCGTCGCCACCAGCACGCCCGCGCGCTTGTTGAGCGCGAGGCCAATCTGGGCGGCGTTGGTTCCGACGACCGAAGCCGTCTTGGGCTGCTGGCCGGCGTCGAGCACGCGCACAAAGGTGCGTCCAGCGTAGAACTGCTTGTAATAGTCGACGACATCCTCAAGAGCCAGGGAGTCGATGGCCTGCGGCGTGAGCGGCAGCGTCACCGTGGAGAGCAGGCCGCGCTTGAGCGGTGCCAGGTGCGGGGTAAAAACGACGCGATCGGTTAGACCGAGGATTTGCTCGATTTCGGGCGTGTGACGATGCTTGCCCACGCCGTAGGCCTCCAAATTCTCGTCGGCGCTGCAAAAATGCGTACGAGCGTTGCAGGACTTGCCGGCACCCGTCACACCGCTGATGGCATCGACAATCACGGGACCGTTCTCGGCCACCCAGCCCGCACGCACGGCAGGAGCGGCAGCAAGGCTCGTTGCGGTGGGATAGCAGCCGGCGCAGGCGACCAACACGGGCCTGCCAGCAGCATGGCTGGAAGCAGCGGTCTCCAAGTCCTGGCAGAACAGCTCGGGCAGGCCGAAGGCACGTGTCTTGAGTAGCTCGGGGCTCGTGTGCTCGGCGGCATACCATGCCTCAAACACGGCCGGATCGCTCAGGCGGTAATCGGCCGAAAGATCAAAGCAGGAAACGTCTGCGGCAAGCAGGGCGGGCACCTGCGCCATGGCGGCGGTGTGCGGCACGGCAAGAAAAACCGCATCGCAGCTCTTGAGCTCGGGCGCGTCATGCGTGGTGAAAACCAGATCGCTCGCGCCAGCAAAGCTCGGATACACCGCGGACAGCGGCTGGCCGGCATCGGCGTTGGACGTAATGGCAACAAGTTCAAACTCGGGATGACCGAGCACGAGGCGAATGAGCTCGGCTCCGGCATATCCAGCCGCGCCGACGATTCCAACCTTCAAAGACATATCAGACTCCTTGTCTGCGATTTATGCACCGATGCGCATTTCGCAGCGGTTGTTATGAAGTGGGTTGAAACTTTAGCACCAAAAGATGCATAAATACGTAAATGGCTTGCATATTCATGCATTGAAACATTCCCGACACATTCGCTTGAAGGAATTGACAAATGGAGCGGGCCCCGTATTGACCGGCGCTCCTAACGGCGCCGGGCAATACGGGGCCCGCGCATGCGAAAACCAAGTTGTTAGGATGAGCCAGCTGGCTAGAGCTCGACCGGCACCCATTCGTCGTGATTGCAGATAAAAGCCTCGGGATCCTCGACGCTAAAGAAGACGAGCGCGGGGTCGTTAGGCCCCTCATAGTGCTCGCTCAAGCGCTCAAGATGTTTCCAACCGGCCTCGCGCATTTCACTCGAAGCCCGGTCTTCCAGCCCCGCACGCCCGCGCAGAATCAACCAACCATGGCCCGGCCACCAACTCGTGGCCTCAAAGCGCTGATTTTGCAGCAGCTCCTGCCACACATCTTTGGTGCGCGCCGTTACAAACCACAGTTTGCCGTCCTGAATCTGTGCAAACGAGAACGGACGCACATGTGGCTGTCCGTCCACGCTCGTCGCCAGATACCACGCCGGCACCGACGTCAGATACTCCAAAACCGTATTCAATCCGTCCACGTTTCCTCCTGTACTAGCTAGTTTGGGAACCTGGTTTGTGCGAGCTAGAGCTCCAGGCGCTCCTCGCTGCCGTCGATATCACAGAAGCGCGCGGCAATGTTGCGGACCGAAAAGAAAGCAAGGCGGCCGTCGTTGGCACTCTCGTGTTCCTCGCCAATGCCCACCATGTGCTTAAAACCCGCTTGACGCACCTTGTCGCTCGCAACTGCGTCGTCCTCAAGTGCGGCCTCGCCGGTCAACACGATCCAGCACTCCCCCGGCTTCCAGCCCGAGAGTTCAAACTTGGGATTCGCGCTCAGCTCCGCCCACACATCCTTGTCGCGCGACGTGCAAAACCACAACTTACCGTCATCGACCATGGCAAACGAAAACGGCCTCACGCGAGGCTGATGCCCGTCGGCCACATCGGTCGTGGCCAGATACCACGCCGGAATGCGCCTGAGATACGAACAGGCGCGCTCAAGCTGAGCCGTGCGGTCGTTGTCGGTCATAGGGACCCCTTTCTTGCGCTCGAATCGCGCCTAAACAAGTTGAAGATTGATGACGATGACGCAGATGAGCAGCAACGCCGTCACCACCGCCGCCAACGCATCGCCGCGGCCAAATGCAAGCGCATGCAGGCGCGTGCGGCCCTGCTCGCCGTGATAGCAGCGTGCATCCATGGCAGCAGACAGCGTCTCGGCATGGCGGAACACGCCGGTGAACAGCGGAATCGCCACACTGCCGAGCATACGCACGCCGCCGAGCGGGCCCCCCGTCACGCGCGCACCGCGGCTCGCCTGCGCGTCCGCCGTCTGCTTCATCTCGGTGGCAAACTGCGGCATAAAGCGCAACGCGATACCCATGATCATGCCGAGCTCGTGCGCAGGAAGTCCCACACGCGCAAACGGTGCGAGCAGGCGCTCAAAGCCCGCGGTGAGGTCGAGCGTCGGCGTGGTGAGCGTGATAGCGCTCATACCGGCCATCATCAAGGTCAGGCGGCACGCCATAAAGGCGGCGGAATGCAGCGAGCCCTCGCTTATCTGCAAAAAGCCGAGCTGCCACAGAATGCGCCCGCTCTGGTCGGTAAACAAGTTGAGCACCGCGACCACGACGACGATTGCCAGCAGCGGCGCCATCGACGACAGAACGCGACGAACCGGCACCCGAGACACGGCATAGATCAGCACGACAAACATTGCGACAGGGGCCAGTCCGCGGAAGCCTCCGACGGTCAGCGTCGTGATCAGAAACACAAAGCCCAAGAGCAACTTAGTTCGCGGGTCCAGGCGGTGGATCGCACTATCGCCGGGATAGTAGCTGCCAAACGAAAACGCCTCCATTAGCAGCCCTTCTCTCGCGCGACCGTCTTGAATTTAGCAATGTCCGCGACGTTAGAAGGACCGCCCGAGCAACCGATTAGCAGGTCCACCAACTCGTCTGTCAGCGACTCAACCGTATAGAGGCCGTCAAAGCGCAGCGGCACGCCCGCCTCCGTAAGCGCCAGCGCCATACGCTGGGCGGCGGGAACGCCCAAGCCGATTGATTTAAGCTCATCGGCATGCGCAAAAACCTGAGCGGGCGTGCCCTCGGCAAACACCGCGCCCTCGTTCATCACGACAATACGGTCGCAGCAATTGGCCAGGTCATCCATACTATGCGAAACCATGACAACGGTCAGGCCATCGCGGTGAAGTCGATCGATAAGCTCAAGGAAATCCCTGCGCGCAGCCGGATCGAGCCCCGCCATGGGCTCATCGAGCACCAGGACTTCGGGCTCCATGGCGAGCACGCCGGCGAATGCCACACGCCGTTGCTGACCGCCCGAAAGCTCAAAGGGACTCTTGTCGCCGACCGTGGAAAGGTCGAGGCCCACGCGTGAGAGCGATGACTCGATACGACGGTCGACTTCATCTTGCGGCAAGCCAAGGTTATGCGGACCAAACGCCACGTCCTGCGCCACGGTTTCGGCAAACAGCTGACGCTCAGGATATTGAAACACCACGCCGACCTTGGCCTTAACCGCGGCGGCGTCTTTCTTGTTTGACAGATCGAGCCCCAGCGCGCGAACGGATCCCTCCTGGGGGCGAATCAAACCGTTGAGATGCTGGACCAGCGTCGACTTACCCGAACCGGTATGACCTGCCAAGCCCAGGAACTCGCCGCGACGCACCGTCAGCGATACATCGCGCAGCGCCCACGGGCTGCTTGGGTCGTTTCCCCAGAGAGCCTGTTTGCTCGATTTGCCCGCAGTGGCCGAGCGCTTATGCCAGCGGCGGCGCTCGCGCGGACTGAGCGAATAACTGTACGAAACATGGGATAGCTCGATGACGGGCTCCGACGCGTTGCCCTCGTTGTCTACCGGAACAGTGCCGTCAGCGATTTCCGACTGGGATACGGAAGACTGCCCCGCGATGCCTGCCCCACTTCGCTCGGCATAAGCCTGCGCAATCTCGGCGACCATATCCGCCTCACGTACCTGCGCGCAAACGGGCACGCCCTCCGCACGAAGTGCCATGCCCAAACGGCACGACTCTGGCATGTCAAGGTTGAGCTGAACGAGTTCATTCGCCCGCGTCAGAATCTCATCGGGCGTGCCCAGCATGGCAACTCGTCCCGTCTGAAACACGGCGACACGATCGGCCTCGGCAGCCTCCTCCATAAAGTGCGTAATCATCACGATGGTCATGCCGCGAGCGTGCAACGCGCGGCAAGCCTTCATGAGGCCCTTGCGTCCACGCGGATCGAGCATCGAGGAAGCCTCGTCCAATATGAGCACGCGCGGTTCCATGGCGAGCACGCCGGCAAGCGCCACGCGCTGCTTTTGGCCGCCCGAAAGCGCATGGGTCTCGTGGCGCTCAAAGCCCACCAGGCCCACACCCTTCAGCGCCTCGCGTAAGCGCTGCGCAATTTGCGCCGATGGCACGCCAAGGTTTTCGGGACCAAACGCAACGTCATCTTCGACAAGCGTTGCCACCAGCTGGTCGTCGGGATTCTGGAATACCATGCCCGCGGTCGAACGAATGTCGTAGACCAGCTCGGGGTCGGACGCATCCATGCCGTTGATGCGTACCGTGCCCGCATCGGGCTGCAACAGCGCATTCAGATGCTTGGCAAACGTCGACTTGCCCGACCCATTGCCACCGAGGATGCAGAAAAACTCGCCGTCCTCGATATTCAGATCGACGCCGTCGAGCGCCGGTACGGCACCGTCATAGCTAAAGGAAACGCCCCGACACTCAATCATGCGCGGCCTTTGACCTGGTCCTTTTTAGGCGTGATGAGGTTGGAGACCGCTTTATACACCGCCAGTGTCAACACCGAGTTAAGCACGGTCTTGATAAGGTTGAACGGCAGCACGGCAGGAATCATGAGCGGGGCGATCACATCGACCGAGCCATACCAGAACCATACGCCAATGGTAAGGTTTGCGACCATAGACAACGCCGTAGCGGCAATAACGCCGAGCACCAGGCCAATCACGGCACCCTTATAGGTATGCATCTTCTGATAGACGATAGCCGCAGGCAGAATGTAGCCCAGCGTGGCAACCAGGTTCATAAGCGCGCCGACCCAGTCACCCGTGGTGAGCGCATGGATAACGATAGCCATAGCGGCAACAGCAGTGCCGGCGCCAGGACCATACGCAAACCCGCACACCATCGCCGGTACCAGCGACGGGTCATACGTCAAAAACGGCGCCGAAGGAAGGATAGGCAGCTGCACGTACATAAACAGGGCGCCCAAGGCGCACATCAACGCCATGGTAACGAGCTGTTTGGTGCTCCACCTATTCGTGTTCTCAAAATGGATATGCTGCGACTGTTCAGACATAAGATCACCTGCCTCTTTCATCCGGACTCTAACCGTTGGTACTGGGATCTCACCAGTTCAGCCGGCATGCGAACCAACACACGCACGGGTCGCGGACTCATCGGCTCGGTCGCAGACACCTCGCCTGCGCCACGGCGTCCCTTTGACACCGCCCGATTTACCGCCAGTGGGGAATTCCACCCCGCCCTGAAACAGCAATTGCAAGTGTAGCACGAGCAGGTTCTCGCGCAAGTATGCCAAGGGTAATTTGTGGCGGAGATCAGTTGCCAAAGCAACCACGTCCCCCACCCATCCCAAAGCAACGCGCCTTTCGCGCAAAGCGCGAAACAGCGAAGGGGACACGTATCCCTATCGACCACATCCTTCTCCGCCCGCCGGCCTCAAGGCCGTAAACGCAGGGAATCCGGGGGCGGGACGGGGACTTCTCTCCGGAATATTCCGCAGGACGCAAAGAGGCTCCGCAGCGCGAAGCGCGATGCGGAGCCTCTTTGCATGTCCGAGGACGTTCCGGAGAGAAGTCCCCGTCCCGCCCCCGGATTCCCGGTGGGAGTTCTAGACCTTGTCGGCCTTAGTACATACCGCCGCCCTGCTGACCAGCGGTAGCAGCAGCGATTGCGTCCTCAAGCTGAGTGTTCTTGGGCACATCGGAGACGGTGGCCTCGGTGATGAGGATCAGGCTGGCGACAGAAGCAGCGTTCTGCAGGGTGACGCGGCTGACCTTGACGGGGTCGAGGACGCCCATCTCGATCATGTCGCCCCACTCGCCGTTGGCAGAGTTGAGACCCTGGCCGGCGGGCAGCTCGGCGACCTTGTCGACCACGACAGCGCCCTCAAAGCCAGCGTTCTTGGCGATGGTGGCGACCGGAGCGGTCAGAGCCTTCTTGACGATGTCGACGCCGATCTTCTCCTCGGGGTCATCGATCTCGACGGCATCGAGCGCAGGAGCAGCGTCCATGAAGGCGACGCCGCCGCCAGCGACAATGCCCTCCTCGACAGCAGCGCGGGTGGCCTGCAGGGCGTCCTCGACGCGATGTTTGATCTCCTTGAGCTCGGACTCGGTAGCAGCGCCGACCTTGATGACGGCAACGCCACCGGAGAGCTTGGCCAGGCGCTCCTGGAGCTTCTCACGGTCGAAGTCAGAGGTGGTGTTCTCCATCTCGCCCTTAATCTGAGCGATACGGGCGTCGATGGCCTCCTTGGAGCCAGCGCCGCCGACGACGACGGTGTTGTCCTTAGAGATGGTGACGGACTTAGCGGTACCGAGCATATCGGCGGTGATGTCAGCGACCTTCACGCCCAACTCGTCCAGGGCAGCCTGGCCACCGGTGAGGACGGCGATGTCCTCGAGAATGCGCTTGCGGCGATCGCCGTAGCCCGGGGCCTTGACGGCGCAGACGTTGAGGGCGCCACGGATCTTGTTGAGGACCAGGGTAGGCAGAGCTTCGCCGTCGATGTCCTCAGCGATGATGAGCAGGCCACGGCCAGCGCGCTGGACAGCCTCGAGAACGGGCATGATGTCCTGAACGCTGGAGATCTTCTGGTCGGTGATGAGGATGTACGGATCCTTCATCACGGCCTCCATGCGGTCGTTATCCGTGACGAAGTAAGCGGAGACATAGCCCTTGTCGAACTGCATGCCCTCGACGGTGTCGATGGTGATGTCGAACGTCTGGGAATCCTCGACGGTGATGACGCCGTCCTTGCCCACGACCTCCATGGCCTCGGCGATCTTCTCGCCGACCTCGGGGTCACCGGCGGAGATGGTACCGACGGAAGCGATCTGCTCCTTGGTCTCGACCGGCTTGGCCTGCTTCTTCATCTCGGCGACGGCGGCGTTGACGGCCTTATCGATGCCGCGACGGATGGCCAGCGGGTTGGCGCCAGCGGCGACGTTACGCAGGCCGTCGTTGACGATGGCCTGGGCGAGCAGGGTTGCGGTGGTGGTGCCGTCACCCACGGTGTCGTTGGTCTTGGTGGCGACCTCCTTCACCAGCTGAGCGCCCATGTTCTCGATGTTGTCCTCGAGCTCGATCTCCTTGGCGACAGAAACGCCGTCGTTGGTGATGGTCGGGGCACCGAACGTGCGCTGCAGCGCAACGTAGCGACCCTTGGGGCCCATGGTGACGGTAACGGCGTCGGCCAGAGTGTTGACGCCCTTGGCAAGCTTAGCGCGGGCATCGGTGTTGAACGTAATGTTCTTTGCCATGGTAGGTAATCCTCCAAAAGAAATGTGACTCGCGTCGCCGCTTCCGAGTCCTATGCGGCGGGCGCGTTCAAAGACGAATCAGAGATTCTGACGAGACTAGGCCTCGACGACAGCGTAGATGTCGTCGGCGCGCATCAGCAGATACTTCTCGCCGTCGACCTTGACCTCGTTGCCACCGAACTTACCGTAGATGACAACGTCGCCAACCTTGACGTCCATGGGGATGCGCTCACCCTTGTCGTTGACCTTGCCGGCGCCCACGGCAACGATGGTGCCGCGCTGCGGCTTCTCCTGAGCGTTGCTGGCGATGTACAGACCAGAAGCGGTCTTCTGCTCGGCCTCGTCGGGCTTGACCAGAACACGATCTGCAAGCGGCTTCAAAGACGACATGCTTGTCTCCTCCTTTTTGGGCCGCGCGGTTATACCACGCGAATTAACCCTTTTTGTTTGCGTACGCGTTGAATGGTACCCACGAATGGCGGGTTATACAACACGGAGTCAAAAAATCTTATTTTTTGGCACTTAGATTTTCTGAATGCCGGGGGATAACTTAGCGGTGGCTCCCGTGTGGCTCCGGAGGGGCGGGGCATAAGGTTTCCTGCTCGGGCAGTCCTGCTCGCACGAAGGCCACATTAAGCGGCTTTCGGCTCGTGCGGAACTCGCGATAAACCTTATGCCCCGCCCCTCCGGAGCCACACGGGAGGCAGGTTAACTAATTCGAGCCCGGCATTCAGAAAAGTCAGTGCAGCAAAATGGCGATGCGGATAGCGACATGGGCATGGTTTTCGTTGCGTGCACGGGTCCCCTGGGGAGCACCGTGCATTTTTGGGAGTATTCAGCAAGCCAGGACGGCTGCATACACGCCGGACACACCATATTGGTCCCAAGGACGTCTTCGACCGGCGATTTGAGTCGGCAGGCAAACCCCGCCAGGACAAAAAGGCATGCTTCGCGCCGTACCGGAGCCCAAAATGACGTCAATCTCCGCAACGTTACTCAGCCGCAGCGGCACCGGCAGAGCTCGCGGTGCTGAATACTCCGTTTTTTGCACGGCACGGGCGGGGGTACATCAGGATCAGGAAGGACATCCCAGCCTTTTTATGCAATCTGTAATGGGAAGTATGCAAAACACCAAGAGATAGCATTGCTGGTGTCCAAATTGAGCGCGGGGCAGCAGCACCTCCGCCCCGCACCCAAATCCAACAGAGCAGGGACGCTCATGGCGGATCCCCACCAAAACGCAAACGCGGCTCGAGCGCTATCCCAAAAAGGCTGCCCGAGCCGCGCATAACGGTACGGCATGAATACTTAGCGCTCGTAAATCAAGTTACCTGCCAGGTAGGTGGTCTGAACCTTGGTAGCCTGGAGCTCTTGGGGGTCGATGGTGAGCGGGTTTTGGTCCAGGACTACCAGGTCGGCATACTTGCCGGGCTCCAAGCTGCCGAGGTTTTGCTCGTCGCCCGCTGCATAGGCGCTGCCCAGGGTGTAGTTGCGCAGGGCTGTTGCTGCATCGATGCGCTCGCTCGGTAACCAGCCGCCCTCGGGCCAGTGGCTTTTGGGATCCTGGCGCGTGATAGCCGTGTAGAGCACGTTCATGCTTGTAACAGCTGTGATGGGGCTATCGGTGCCGAAGGCTTGGCGGATGCCGCGCTGCTTATAGGTCGCAAACGGCCACATGATGCGGCTGCGTTCCAGGCCCAGATCGCGCTCGGGGCCGCCCGGGTCGAGTGTAATGTGACAGGGCTGGCTCGAGGCAACGACGTTAAGCTTGCGTAGACGATCGATGTCCTCGGGCAAGAGGTTCTCCAGGTGCTCGAGCGTGTTATGGCCGTGCTGGGGCAGGCCGTACAGGTCGGCGGCCTCCTCGAAGATATCCAGCGCGGCATGAATCGCACCGTCGCCGATGACGTGGATGCGCACGGTATGGCCGCGCTCCGCGGCCGCCAGAACCAGCTTGCGCATGCGCTCGGCAGGAACCGTCAGGCGACCTTGATCGCCCGGGAAGCGCGGGTTGGTATAGGGCTCGGTGAGATAGGCCGTGTGTTCGCTCGACACGCCGTCGAAGAACTGTTTAAAGCCTGGCGCCGAGAGCAGCGCGTTGTTCGCGTAACGTACCTGCAGCTCTTCCAAGCGCGATTGGTCATCCAGCAGCGTGGGAAACAAATGGGCTCGGATGCCCAACTTGCCGGCTGCCTGCAGTTTGTCGTAGACGTCGTCGCGGATAAAATCGCAGCCCGGCATGGGCATGAGCGACATATCGCATATCGAGGTGATGCCCTGCTCGGCCATCCGCCTCATTTGATCGGCGTAAGCGCTTGCGATGCGATCCTCGCCCAGCCACTCAAGGCAGCGCGGTAGCAGCTGCATGGCAGCCGCCTCGTGAGCAATACCCGTGAGCTCGCCGTTTGCGTCCTTGTCGTAGCTACCGCCCGCTGGTGGCTCGCTGTCGCGCGTGACGCCGAGTGCATCGAGTGCGCGGCTGTTGAGCCACAGCGTGTGCCCGTCGCCCGAATACATAACACAGGGACGATCGGGGAATGCCACATCGAGCGACGCCTTGGTAGGATGCTCGGGCGGGTCCCAACGGTAGTCGCGCCAGCCCTGCGTCACAACCCAAGCGTCGTCGGGCAGGTCCTGGGAAAACTCGAGCGCATGTTGCACCAGCGCCGCCTCGGACGTGCCCATATCCATGAGCATGTACGGCGAGGAACCGACCGAGGTATGGAAGAAGTGCAGATGAGCGTCATGGAAACCGGGGCAGACAAACTGCTCGCCGTAGTCGATAACCGACGTAGCGGCAGGAGCGGCGGCGATCACGTCATCGGGCGCACCGACTGCGACGATACGGTCGCCTGCGATGGCAATCGCCAGCTCGCGGGTGGTATCGATGCCGTCTTGCGCGGTAAAGACGTTCTTGGAGCGGATAATCCGATCGATATGTTGCATGGGCATCCCCATCTCTGGCAGAAAATTCAACACCCCCGAGTGTACTCCCCCGCCCTTGTAACAAAACCCCAAGCGGCAAACGGCAACTTTACCAGCCCTAGCGGCAGGTGGCATACTGGAGAGAGCCTGTACGATTTTGCGATCAACCCAGCAAGGAGCAAATCGACCATGACGAAGACCAAGGCACAGCAGATTATGGCGGCGACCGAGGCTCGCGCGGCTGACGACGTCACCGCGGCCATCCAAGATATCGCTACCGAGTTTGAACCATATATCATCAAGCAGCGCCGGCACTTCCATAAGCACCCGGAGCTGAGCCTCGCCGAGGAGCGCACGACCTCCGACATCGCCAACCAGCTCGACGCCATGAATATCCCCAACGAGCGTCCCCTTAAGACGGGCCTGGTGGCAACGCTTCGCGGCACCGCGCCCGACGCCTATCGCGAGGACGGCACGCCACGCCGCCGCATCCTGCTGCGCGCCGATATCGACGCCCTGCCCGTTACCGAGCAGACTGGCGAGGAGTTCGCCAGCGTCAACGAGGGCTGTATGCACGCCTGCGGCCACGACTGCCATATCGCCATGATGCTCGGCACGCTGCAAATCCTGCGCCATATGACCGACGACATCCACGGCGAGGTCCGCATCGCCTTCCAGCCCAGCGAGGAAAACGGCCAGGGCGCCAAGCTCATGATCGGCACGGGTGTGCTCGACGGCGTCGATGGCGCCTACGCCGCGCACATCTGGAGCGAGGTCGACGCCGGCACCGTGAGCTGCGAGCCCGGACCGCGCATGGCCAATACCGACTGGTTCCGTATCGACGTACGCGGCACCTCGTGCCACGGCGCCATGCCCCAGCGCGGTCACGACGCCGTTATGGTGGCCGCAGAGATCGTCAACGCCCTGCAGACCATCGTCTCGCGCGAGATCAGCCCCTACGAGCCGGCTGTCATCACCGTCGGCGAGCTGCACGGCGGCACCGCACGCAACGTTATCGCCGGCACGGCCTACCTCGCCGGCACGGTGCGCACCTACGGCGATTCGACCCACGAGGAAATGCCGGAGCTCATGCGCCGCATCGTGGAGCATACCGCGGCCGCCTTGGGCGCCGAGGCAGAGCTCACCGACTACACCATCGCCAACTACAAGGTCGAAAACGACGCGGCCTCGAGCGAGCGCTGCCGTCAGGCTGTAATTAAGTGTCTGGGCCCCGCCGGCCAAGGCCATTATCGCGGCACGCTTTCGGGCGAGGATTTTTCGGAGTACCTGCGTCGCGTACCGGGCGTGCTCGCCTTTGTAGGTACGCGCAACCCCAAGATTGGCGCCACGTACGCCCAACATTCCTGCTTCTACAAGATCGACGAGACCGTGCTGGCAAAGGGCTCCATGGTGGCCGCCCAGTATGCTATCGACTTTTTGGCCGAGCCCACGCAAGAGGAGCTCGACGGCCCCGCGATTACCGCGGTCGCCGAAACCAACCCCGATCTGGCCGCCAAGTTGCGCTCTGCCAAGGCGACGACCGCCGAGGCTCGCGACGCCATCCATGATGCCCGAACGGCTCGCCATGCCGCGATCAAGGGCATCCACGACGCACGCGCTGCTGTACGCCGTGAGGAGAAGCACGACGAGTAATCGATTCGCTGGCATCTCGCAGTCATAGCCACATCGCGATGTCAAAGCGGGGGCGGACGTTTCGACACGTCCGCCCCGCTCATTCTTCAAGCGCTATTTCTACTATTTCTACCCCGTCCCCAAATGGCAGACGGCATGACTACTCGTCCTGAGGTTCCTCGTCGGAGCTTGGCTCGGACGCCGACTCAGGTGCAGGTGCCGGCTCAGGCTCAGGCTCAGGCGCAGGCTCAAGCTCAGATGCCGTCTCAGACTCGGGCGCCGGTTCAGGCTCGGGCGCCGGCTCAGGCTCGGTCGCGGGAGCGGGTGCAGGTGCCGGCTCAGGCTTGGGCTCGGGCTCAGGCGCGACATCCGGAGAGCTGTAACCCGAGGGAGCGGACTTCTTCTCGAAGGGCAATACAAAAGTCAGGACGTCGTCCTTATCCTCATCGGCCCACTCGCTTGCATAGCGTGCGGCCCAATAGCCAACGGCACGGTGCTTGAGCATCTTGCCAAAGACCGTAAGAAATACGGTGACGAAAGCGACCAGCACCAAGAACAGCGCGAGCGTGACGCCACCGCCGGTAACAATTGCCTCAATACCCGTAGGACGATAGTAGTAGCTATACATACCGACAGAGGCAATGGCGCCAAAGACGACCGTCAAGATCCATGTGACAACGTTGGCGACCAGGCCCGTCAAAAACTCGGGAAGGAACGAAGCACAGAACAGCTTGGTCTTGTTGTGCTTAAACGCCGCCCAGACCTTATCGAGCGAAAACGCGCTCTCGACACGCCCGGTCACCGCAAAGTGCATCACGGCGATGTCGGCGAACATCTTAAAGAAGACACCCAGAATCGCCGAGGCAATTAGCGCCAGGACAAGCAGGCCGAGCGAACCGAACAGCGCAGCCTCGAGCGCATAAGAGCCGTAATAAGAATACGAGCCCGCGGCGCCAATTACCACGCCCTCCACCAGCGAAAGCACTACACCGATAACGGGAATGGCAGCGATAACCTCGAGCACGACCGAAATAACGCTCGAAAAGACTCCGAGACCAAACGACGTGGAACGCATCAGCGGACGATCCATGCCGTCATCGATCTTAAGCGACAGATCGCGACCCCACTCGATGCCAAAGCCGGAACCGCACACGCTCGCAATGCAAGCTGCCAAAAAGCCGATGGCAGCCGCAATGCCGCCAATAACGGGAATAAACAACACGAGCACTGACACAACGCAAATCAGCGCCGGCAAAAACGCGATTTGGCATACACGCTGAAGCACGCCCGGAGTCTTGGTCATATCTTGGAACGCCTGAGCCACACAGCCCTTTGGCGCATTCGCCACGGGCGGTTGCGGAACAAACTGCTGGGGCTGAGGCTGTCCCTGGGGAGCGGGGCCAGCGGCACCGGCATTAGGAGCACCACACACGCCGCAGAACTTGTCGTTATCGCCCATGGGGGCGCCGCACTGCGAGCAGAACATAGAATCATCCCTTCGTATCTTGAACGAATCACTTGGATCGCAAACGTTGTCTTTAGCATCATTATTGCCCAATGTGGGGTCAAATACTCAAAGATGACCGATTTGCATGGTACACGGCGCCAGCAGGCGGTTCGTTGAATACGTCTGTGCTAGTTCGTTCCGCGGAAGCCCTTGCCGACGATCTCGGAGCTGTCGACAATCGTGATAAAGGCACCCGGATCGACTTC
>NZ_JBCOIL010000039.1:0-14848 GCF_040926265.1 Collinsella aerofaciens
TAGTTCGTTCCGCGGAAGCCCTTGCCGACGATCTCGGAGCTGTCGACAATCGTGATAAAGGCACCCGGATCGACTTCGCGCGCATAGCGGCGCAGTTGCACGGCCTCGCGACGGCTCAGCACGCTCATGATCACCGTCACGCACTTGCCCGAGAAGGCACCGTAGCCGCGGCTGATGGTCGCCGTGCGGTTGAGATGCTTGACGATAAACTCCTCGACCTTAAGGGGCTCGGAACAAATGACCGTGCAGACTTTGCGCAGGTGAATGCTCTCGATGGCTTTGTCGACCACGAGTGTCTTGGCAAACAGGCCGAGCACGCAATACAGACCGACACGCGGGCCATACAAAAAGGCCGCGATGGTCACGATGCCGATATCGACCAGCAGCAGGGCGCGGCCAATCTCGAGCGTCGTGCGGCGCTTGAGGATCATGGCAAGAATGTCCGTGCCACCCGTCGAGGCGCCGATGTCAAAGACAATAGCGCTGCCGAGCGCCGGCAAGATGACGGCAAAGCACAGGTCGAGCCACATATCACCCGTCAGAGAGACATCGGTCGGAATAAAAAGCTCAAACAGCGAAACATAGGCCGAAAGCGCAAACGAGGCGAAGACGCTCCACAGGATTGCCTTGCGCTCCAAAAAGATAAAGCCCAAGACGACGAGAACCGCGTTGATAATCCACATAAAAACGCCGACGGGCAGGGTCGGGAACAGCGTGGACAGAATGACCGACACGCCCGAGGTGCCGCCAAAAGCAAAGTGATTAGGGGTTTTAAACGCAACGATGGCGAAGGCCGTAAGAATCAGGCCCAGATTGAGCTCGGCAAAAAAGCGCGGGAAGCCCGGCTCCTGGCTGCGCTTTTGACCGACACGCTCGCCGCGCTCGATATCGGTGCGATCAACCACGCGCTCCATCGGCACCACGGGAGGACGATGCACCTCCTCGGCAGCACGCGATGCCGCCTCTGCCGCGGCGGCCTCAATCGCCCATGCCTTGCTTTCTGTTTCGTGCTCGTCGGCCATTACGGCAACCCCTCGTTAACAATTTGGAAACAATGCGCCCATTAGGGTAACGCGGAACGCGACGATTGCAACCCCTAGTTAGACGAGCGGTATGCCCACATCGGGGGGCATACAAATAACGGCCGGCCACGCTTTTGCTTGCGCGGTCGGCCGTTTAACGTTTTCGCAGATAAAGCCTGCCAAAACAAACCTGTCCCTTTTTGGAAGGTTACTCGTGCTGGCTGGTGCGGTGCTCGTACTCCTCGGGGGTGATGACGTCCTCGATGCGCAGGTTGACGCCCGCCACCTCAAGGCCGGTCATCGCGGCAAGGCGCTCGGTGACACGTGCCTTGACATCGTCGAAGATCGCGGGCGCGTAGGCGCCGTACTCGATAATGACGGAGATGTTGACGACCACGCGATTGTCATCGGTGACCTCGACCGTCACGCCCTTGGTCAGATTCTCGGCACCAAACTGCTCCTGCACAAAGTGCATGAGGTTACCCTTCATGCCCAGAACGTGCGGAACCTCGCGGGTGGCCATGGCGACGATCTTCTCGATCACACCGTTGGAATAGGTCAGCGAGTCCTCGGACTCGTCCGCTTCCTCGTCATCCTCATCCACATCGGACTCGGCCTCGACGAGCGCCTCATCCTCGAGCGTCACATCCTCGGCTTCGGCGACGACCGCTTCGTTCTCCTCGAGCTCGGTATCGGCTACATCGACCTTCGTATTAAAAGCCATGGTTCCTCCTTATGCCTGCCGCGGATGCGACAGTCGAATACATATTAGCGGCCGCTAAACAGACGGCCGAAGAAGTTGACGATCCCGTTCTCGCCGTCGCGAATTTGGCCGATCACGGCGCCGATCAGCACGAAGAATGCAATGACGAGCGTGTCCCACAGGCCCAACGTGAGCACCAACACAGCGAGGATAAAGCCAGCGACGGCGCCGAGCGTGGTGTTGGGATGACGCACAGCATAGCTCCAGATGGCAGCGCCCGTACCCTTGATGAGACCCATAGCCTCGTCAAAATCCGCGGCTGCCGCGTCTTGCAACTCGGTTGCCTCTGCTTTGGAATCAACAGGTTCGCTCGCCGGCGTGGCGCTCTGGTCAATCGTCAGGCGCGGCGTACGAGCGGTCTTATCTTGATTGGTATCACTCACCGGAAACCTCCACGGTCTGGACGGTAGTCTTGGACGGCAAAAAACGGACGCGCGCGGTCGTACCCGGCGTGCCGAGCATGGTGTCGCAAGCTTCCTCGATGCGCTGCTGCATCGCGGTAGCCAAAGATGCCACGTCCTTATCGTCAAGCGCGATAGCCTCGACCTTAAAACGGACGTGCGAATCGTCGGAACCTTGGACGCGGGCCTCGACATGCTCGATCATCACGCGGTCGTCGCGCTCGGCAGCAGCCCTGGCACACGAAGAAAGCGCCGCGAGCGTGACCTCGATATTGCGCTCCCCCGCCGGATGCACGCAGGACGGCTCGCGACGAGCAAACATCAGGCGAAAGAAGCTTACCAGCACGCCGATCGCCACAACTCCGCCGCATGCCGTCACGACAATGCGCGGCATGGGGTCGCGCATCAGCAACATAAAGCGATACGTATACGGCCCCCAAAACTGGCAGACAAGCGTACCCAGCGCCACGATGGTAGCGGCAAGGTACACGATCGCTAGGGCTCGTTTGAGTACGCGCACGCGGCGCTCCCTTCAAATCTCGGCTCTCGAAATGCAAAACGGTTCGCATCATTATAAAAGAGCCGGGTCCGGTGCTATACGCACGCGGATCCGGCTCATCTATTCCACGAGGCTTGCATGCTCGCTTCATTATGCCCAGATATGCACGGCTTAACCCATGCGGGCGCTACTCCTCCTCGAGGGCAGCGATGACCTCGTCGGTCATGTCCATGGTGCTGTAGACGTCCTGGACGTCGTCGAGCTCCTCGAGACGGTCGATGAGGCGCTGGACCTTCTTGGCGTCGGTACCGGAGACCTCGGTCGGGGTGGTCGGGACCATGGTGGTCTCGGAGCCCTTGACCTGGACGCCCTGCTCCTCGAGCGCCTTGGAGACAGCCATGACCTCGTTGGCAGTAGTCCAGACGATCCACTCCTCGCCGGCGTCCTCGTAGTCCTCGCCACCGGCCTCGGCGATCGCCATCATAAACTCATCCTCGTCACCGGCAGCACCGTTGGCGATCATGGTCTCCTTCTTGGCGTTCTCGTCCAGGATCTCCTTGGCAACAACGATCTGGCCCTTGCGCTCAAACTGGAAGGCGACGGAGCCGGAGGTGCCCAGGTTGCCACCAGCGTGGGAGAAGGCGGAACGGACATCAGCGGCGGTGCGGTTGCGGTTGTCGGTCAGGCAGTCAACGTAGACGGCGACACCGGCGGGGCCGTAGCCCTCGTACACGATGTTCTCGTAGACGGCGGCATCGGCACCCGAACCGAAGGCCTTGTCGATAGCGGACTTGATCTTGTCCTTGGGCATGGACTGAGCCTTGGCCTTGGCAACGGCAGCGGCGAGGCTGGCGTTGTTCTCGGGCAGCGGGTCACCGCCGAGACGGGCAGCAACGGTGATGTTGCGGCTCAGCTTGGAGAAGAGGGCGGAACGCTTGGCGTCCTGCGCGCCCTTACGATGCTTGGTTGTGGCCCACTTAGAGTGTCCGGACATACGTGTCTCCTATCGGTTTCGACCTAAAGCCCAGCGCAGATGCTCGGGCAATATAAAAAAACGTCGTTATGATATACCTACTGGCCTGCGAGATAAACCCCAAAATGAAGGCGTCGTGATGATGCCACCCTTTGGTGCAAAGCAACCTGACCCCAATGCACCAAATTAGGACCAGAGGAGGTCACTGCGGGTGATGGTGGCGCCGATGGCAAAGGGCATGCAGGCGATGACCGGATACAGGTAGCGCATGTAGGTCGAGCCATTGCAGGGACCGATCAGGCACACGGCGAGCACGCCCAGCAGCGGCACCCAAATGGCCAGCCCGCGCCACGAATGACGACGTAGCAGATAGACCACCACGGTGATCATGATCCACACATAGGTGGCCGAGCTCATGGTGAGCGAGATAAACGGGATGCGTTGTACTGCCACGCGATACAGGTTGATCAGGTGGTCGCACCAGCGCACGACCTTGCTATCGACCGGATGGAAGTCAAAGTACTTGAGGTTATCGGGCTTCGCCATAATCTCGGCACTGCGCGCCGTGCTGTAGACCCACGCATCGCGGGCACTCGGATAAAAGTAGCCGTAGTAGTTATTGATGAGCGCCGAGATATAGCACTCGGGATCCTTTTTGAACATCTGAGCCCACACCTCAAAATAGGCCTTGATGTCCTCCTGCGAGGCATACTCGTTAAAGCAATTTTTGACGGCGTCCGACTTATCCGGGTTGTAACGGCGGCCCAGGTTCTCGTACTTGAGCACGCGGTCGATCACGGCACGCTCATCGTCGGTCACCAAGCCGTCGCAAGGAGCCTCCACGATGGTGCCGTCCTCCTTAACCGTAGGGTTGACGCCCGAGTTGAGGCCGTCGTGCTTTTGGACGAAACGAGCCGTCTGCTGGAACGGAATCGAGAGGATTTCGCGCTTGGAACCAGGCGTGATGTCGTGCGCCGGCATAAAGACCTTGGTGAAGTACATATTGGAGGCAAGGCAGAGTGCAAGCACCGCAAGAACTCCCACCCAGCGGAAACGCGGGATGGCGCCCGAAGGCGCAGCACCAGTCTGCCTGGCTGCACGATGAGCCACATGCGCGTCCCATGCGCAAAACGCCGCCGCGATTACGCATGCCGCCAGGGGAAACACCAGGCCGCCGTTACGCAGAAACGTGGAACCCATGGCGCCCAGAGCGAGCAGCAGCCAGTCATGGCGCGCAAAGAGCACGGGCCTCTGTTCGCCCGCACGCTCGGCATTGGCATCGCGACGGGGCAGGCCGCAGGCCACGAGCTTCACGGTCTGCACCAACAGCACCAAAAACGCGTCGGCAAACAGCACATCTTTGGTAAGCAGCGCCGCGTAGTTGGAGAACATGGGCATAAACACAAAGAACAGCAAGATCACGCCGCGGACCGGCAGGCTCACGCCCAGCTTGCGCAGCGACGAGATGGAATAGGCCATGCAGGCGGCCGTAATGACGAACTGGGCGCAGGTGTAGATGGCAAGACCCGCGTCGGCGCTATTGAACAGCGAAAGCCCCAGCTGGACGCACGAACCGATGATAGCCGTGTGCGCCACGGGGTGATGTCCGTTGAGCAACACATTGGGATTGAGCAGACGCAGGTAGTCACTCGTGCCGTTGGGGTAGTTAAACCACTGGCGAATCTGCGCACCCGTATCTCCCATAAAAAGGCCAGGCAGCGAAGCGATGAGCGTGGGCGCCCAGGCGACCATAAGCACCAGGAAGGGCCCGGCAAAGGGATGGACCGAGAGCACGGCGTGAGCCACACGCCATACGCGGCCAAAGTGCGCTTCGGAAAACGGAATGCGCCGAGAACTCAACCAATCTAGACACTCAAAAGCCAGGTAGAAAGCAACGACCGCCAAGAGCATCCAGCCCGCACCGCCTATCCAGGCACAGATAATGCGGGCCTTGTCGCCGAGCACGATCTCGGCCGAATCGGTGAGGTCGTAGCTACGGCCAAACACCATGCAGACGGCAAAGAACAGCGACGGAAGAATCACCGAGGGACGCCAAGCGTCGCCGCGGCCAAAGAATACGTAGCGAAACGGCAGCGTGAGCAGGCAGGCAAGCGCAAGCAGCATGACCGCGTCGGTATGGCCGGCAAACGAGAGGAGCACCTCGTAGCACACGTACAGCATGCCCGAGGCTTTGGGGTCAATCGCCAAGACCGCGTTGCTCGACACCGGGGCGGGATCGATGGAAAACGCCGTGGTCGCCAACAGCGCGAGCAAAAATGCGATAAGCGTCTGCTTGACGGGGTAGCGCTTAAACCAGACGATGCGGGCAGCGTCGCGCGCAGCCGTTGTGGAGAGGTCGGAATCCTTCACAGTCCGAAAGCCTTTCTAGAAACCTGCCAAAAAGGGACAGGTTTATTTTGGCAGGTTTTATCTGGGGAAACGTTACGGTTCTGTCATCGTTGTCCGGCATAACCACCACCAAGGTGTCTTTCCCTTTGTGGTGGTATGTGGTGGCTAGGCGTCCAGGTAGACGCGCTGGGGCTGGTTGCGGTGCCGGGCGAAGATGATGAGCGCCAGGCCGGCGATCACGAGCGGCAAACTCAGCAGCTGGCCCATAGTGATGACGCCTCCCAGCAGATAGCCCAGCTGGGCATCGGGCACGCGCACGAACTCAACGAGAAAGCGGACGATGCCGTACCCCATCACGAACACGCCCATAAACGTGCCCTGGGGCAGTAGCGGCTTTTTGCGGCTGAGCACCTGCAAAATACAGAAGAGCACGACGCCCTCAAGAAACGCCTCGTAGAGCTGGGAGGGATGGCGCGGCATATCGCCCGCGGTGCCGCCAAAGACCACACCCCAAGGCAGATCGGTCGGCTTACCCCACAGCTCACCGTTCACGAAGTTGGCGCAACGTCCCAGGCACAGCGCCAGCGGAGCACCGATCACAGCAAGGTCGGCGATGGTCCAGGCGTCGAGCTTATACATGCGGCACACGATGATGCCGCCCAAGATGCCGCCGACCAGGCCACCGTGGAAGCTCATACCGCCCTCGTTGGTGGCAAAGATCTCGAGCGGGTGGGTCCAATAGTAGCCATCGCCGTAAAAGACGACGTAAAACAGGCGCGCGCCAATAATGAGGCCAAAGACCGCGCCGACCACGACGCTCGTCAGGTCATCAATCGTAATGTCGAAGCCCCAACGGCGCTGCGTGTGGTACATAACAACCGCCGTGAGCAGAGCGCCGACCACGTAGGCCAGACCATACCAGTAAATGGTGATGGGGCCCGCCGAGATCGCGACGGGATCAAGCATATGGTAGAGGTCGTTGAGCATATCGATCCCCTGCTCCCTACATACAAATGCGGCCGCGGGCCTTGCGCTCGCAGCCGCATATCTGGGCGTAACGTCTATGCGGAGCGTACCGTCCGCAGCTTTCGCATCTTAGAACGGCGCGTACTCGTCGTACAGGTCCTCGGCCTCGCCGGAAGCATTGACCTGCTCAACGCGGGTAACGCCGGGCACATGCTCCTTCAAGATGCGCTCGATACCCATGGAAAGGGTTAGCGAGCTCATGGGGCAGCCGGCGCAGGCGCCCTGCAGCTCCAGCTTGACAACACCCTCGTCGTCGACGCCCACATACTCCATATCGCCGCCATCGGCCTGCAGGTTGGGGCGGATCTCTTCAAGAACCTTCTTAAGCAGCTCTTCGTTAACAGCCACAGGGGCTCCTTTCTCACAATAACGCGGGCACGCCCGCGGACAGAAGCTATGTTACTACAGCCATGTACCCGCTCACGAGCCGTCCATGCGCGCAGACGCGACTTTCACGAGTAGTCAATTTGGGACGGGGCTCTTTTGGCTGTTTTGCCGCCAGCTGGCGTTGGCACGCGCTACTGCTGAGCCTGTCCCCCGGTACCAATCTGGACATCGACGATAACCTGGCGGTAGCTGATGCCGCAGGAATCGAGAATGCGGCGGCTGATACGACCGTCATCGGTGTCGGCATACTTATTGTCCAGGTAGACGACCTCGCCCACGCCCGCCTGCGCCAAGATCTTGGCGCAGTCGTGGCACGGGAATAGCGTGACATAGACTGTGGAACCCTCGAGGTCTTTGAGCGAGCCGCGGTAGTTAAGCACGGCGTTTGCCTCGGCATGCACCACGTAGTTGTGCTTGTCCTGCAGCGGGTCGTCGCTCGTACCCCACGGGAAAAAGTCGTCGTTGAGCGCCGAGGGCGTACCGTTGTAGCCCACCGAAAGGATGCGGTGGTTGGTGTTGGCGATGCACGCGCCCACCTGCGTGTTGGGGTCCTTACTGCGGCGCTGCGCGGCGATGGCCACGCTCATAAAGAACTCATCCCAGCTAATAACGTCGCGGCGCTTGCCCGACGCAGTTTGATGAAGATCGTCCGACATGGCAGACACCTCCGAAATCGCAATAGTTTGACCCATTGTAGCAGGTGGAAGGTAGGGGCGCTTATCCCACCAGCCCCTCGCCCTACGCGCGGCGGGGCTTTTGATTGATGTGGTAGAGCTCGGCGAGACCCCGCAGCGTCAGCGCATCGTCGACCGTCAGGCTATGGCCGACCAGCGCCGCAAGCGCCTCGGCATCGTCGCCAGTAATGACGATGGGCACGCTGCCTTCCCCCGCGGCCTTGGTCGCACGCATCTCGGCAAGCACCATGTCGAGCATGCCGTCGATGCGCGCCACCTCGCCCAAAACCACACCCGAGCGCATGGCCTCGCGCGTGTTGCGGCCGATGACGTGCGTCGGCGCCGAGGGCTCAACCTGGGGTAGGCGCGCTGCTGCCGCCGAGAGCGAGCGGGCGCCGAGGGCCAGCCCCGGCGCGATAACGCCGCCGACAAAGGTGCCGCGCGCGTCGATGACCTCGATATTGGTCGTCGTGCCCAGGTCGATCACGATGCACGGCGAGCCGTAGACGGCGCGGGCCGCCACGGCATCGGCGATGCGGTCGGGGCCGATCTCGGCCGGGTCATCGTAGTGCACGGGCATGCCGGTCTTAAGTCCCGGCCCTACGGTGAGCACGCGCCCCGTGCAGGTACGGGAAAGCGCCGCCTTCCACGGGCGCTCGAGCGCCGGGACCACGCAGCTCAGCACAGCAGCCGTGGACACAAGCGCACCCGGCATGCCCGCATCGGCCGCCAGTGCGGCCATGACCTGCACGAGACGCATGCGCGCCTCGTCTGCCGTGATGCTCGACGGCGTGGTGATCTCGCACGTCGCAAGCGGACATTCCTGCGCCGCGGCCGAATCCTCTGCAAACAGGCCAAAGCGAATGAACGTGTTGCCCACGTCGACCGTCAATATATATGCGCACCCATTAAGCATCGTCGGCGCTCCTTTCGTCTGCCCAGCAGTATATCGCCTACCTAAACCAGTCATCCCAAAATGACTAGCTTGCGGCTATACTGGTGCGCGGTCGTTTGCGAGCTCACGCGGCGGCCCTTGGTAACCCGACTTCCCGCGCCGTATCCGTAACGGCGCTCCCGGGGGAAGCGGATATACGCAAAGGAGTTCTATATGAGCAATCCCTCGAACCGCGCTTCGATGCGCGGGCAACTCACGCTGCGCGGCGTCGTCATCGGCGTCCTTGGCTGCGTGATCATCACGGCAAGCTCGGCCTACACTGCCCTCAAGATGGGCGCCCTCCCCTGGCCGATCATTTTCGCTGCCGTCATTTCGCTGTTCTTCCTGAAGCTCATGGGCAACGCCAGCCTCAACGAGGCCAACGTCACCCACACCATCATGTCCGCAGGCGCCATGGTCGCCGGCGGTCTGGCGTTTACCATCCCGGGCGCCTGGATGCTGGGCTATGCCGACCAGATCAGTTGGCTCGACATGTTTATCGTGGCACTCGCCGGCACTATCCTAGGCCTGCTGGCCACGGCACTCATCCACCGTCACTTTATCGTGGACGCCGCGCTTGAGTTCCCCACCGGCAACGCCGCAGCTCAGACCCTGCGCGCGACCGAGGCCGGCGGCAAGACCGGCAAGCAGCTCTTTGGCTCCATGGCCATCGCCGGCATCTACAGCGTGCTGCGCGACGCTCTGGGCATTGTGCCCAGCATGCTGTGCACGCTCAATATCCCCGGCGTGACCTTTGCCATCTACAACTCGCCCATGTTGCTGTCCATCGGCTTTTTGGTGGGCTTCGCTCCCGTCGCGTTCTGGTTTGCCGGCGCGCTGCTGGGCAATTTTGGCATCATCGTCGGCGGCACCGCTGCCGGTCTGTTTGACGTTATGACCGCACAGGGCATCGTCAAGTCCCTGGGTATGGGCCTCATGATGGGCTTTGGCGTCGCCGTCGTCCTCAAGGACATCCTTCCGCAGGTCGCCGGTATCGTCCGCGGCCTCGCCGCCGACAGCTCCACCGACACCGACGAGCAGTCGCTCATCTCGGGCTCCCTTAAACTCGACGCCGGTATCATCGGCCTGGGCGCTGCCGCCATCGCCGTGATCATCGCCATCGTGCTCGACCTTGGCCCCGTTCCGGCCGTCATCGTCACGCTGTTCACCTTTGTCACCACCATCATGAGCGCGCAGAGCTGCGGCCAGACGGGCATCGACCCCATGGAGATCTTCGGCCTCATCGTCATGCTCATCGTTGCCGCCTTCGCGCAGCTCGCTCAGGTCAAGCTGTTCTTTATCGCCGGCATCGTGGCCGTGGCGTGCGGCCTTGCGGGCGACGTCATGAACGACTTCAAGGCCGGCGCCGTGCTGGGCACCAACCCGCGCGCGCAGTGGGTCGGCCAGGCCATTGGCGGCATCGTGGGCGCCCTGGTCGCCGCCGCCGTCATGGTCGCGCTCGTCACCGCCTATGGTCCGGACGCCTTTGGCCCCGACAAGAGTTTTGTGGCCGCACAGGCAAGCGTGGTCGCCACCATGGTCTCGGGCATCCCGAGCGTGCCGTGGTTTGCGGGCGGCTTTATCGCCGGCATCGTCATGTACTGGCTCGGCATTCCGGCCATGATGATCGGCCTGGGCGTGTACCTGCCGTTCTACATGTCGCTCACGGCCTTCCTGGGCTCCTGCGTCAAGCTCGCCTACGACAAGTGGGCAGCCCACCGCGATGCCAACGCCGGTCTTTCGGACGAGGAGAAGACCGCCAAGGATGCCGCCTTCCAGGAGCAGGGCCTGGTTGTCGCCAGCGGCCTGCTCGGTGGCGAGTCCATCGTCGGCGTTATCCTGGCGTTTGTCTCTGTTGGCCTGAGCCTGCTGGGCTAAACCAAACAACAACGCACCCGTGCAGAGCGCGGGGTCGGAGACCATCCGGCCCCGCGCTTTTTGTATCTGCCGAAACCCTCGGCAGTACTTGTATGTGGCGTGTCTTCCTTTGCCTGCTCGCCTAAGTTCCATGTCAAGATGACCGCCCCGCCCGTCACGGTGTAGAGTACATGCTGCGAACGCACCCGCGTTCCTACGGCAATACGAGGTGGACATGGAACTCGATAAACAACAGCTCAAGCGACTGCGCGAGCGCCATCATCGGCGCCATGGCATCCGCCCCGCCCACAGCGAGGCCATGGAGAACGCAAGCCGCTTTCTAAAGCGGGCATTCAACATTCGCGAGGGACGCGCGCCCTATCACGTGATTCGCAAGCGCTTTGTAAACGGGGCGCGCCTGACTGGCTCACACTTATGCATCTTGATCATTGCCATGTTGATCGCGAGCATCGGCCTCGATATCGACTCGGATATCGCCATTGTAGGCGCCATGCTCATCTGCCCGCTCATGGGCTCGGTCCTTGCCATGGCATACGGCATCGCCACGCTCGACCGCGAGATCACCCTTGAGGCCGTCGCCGGCCTCGCGCTGCAGATGGTCTTTTGCCTGGTCACGTCCACGTTGTACTTTAAGCTCTCGCCCCTTGGCACCACCACGGCCGCCATCATCGACAATTCGACACCGACTGTGTGGGACCTTGCCGTCGCGCTCGCGGGCGGCTTTGCGGGTGGCCTGGGCAACTCGCGCGACCAGGAACCCGCCACGCTCATCGCCGGGGTAGCTGTGGCGACCGCGCTCATGCCGCCCCTGTGCGCGGCGGGCTATGGCATCGCCATCGCAAGCGGGTCACTGTTTCTCTCGGCGCTTTACGAGTTTGGCATCAACGTGGTCTTTATCGCACTCGCGGCCGAAGCCGTTCTGCTTCTTTTGCGCGTGCCGCTCAAGCGCGACCTCAACGGCGACGGCATTGTGACTGCCGAGGAAGATGCCGAGGTCGACGAGCTATCACGCAAGGTGCGCCGCCGCATCATCGTGGGCACGGTAGTCTTTGCCATCCCCTGCATCGTCATGACGGCGGGGTCTATTGGCTCGGCGCAGTCCGGCGTGCAGGACGGCTACGGCGTCACCGAAACCACGCGCGAGCTTGCCGCGGTGCTGCCAGGCTTTAAGGATTACACCGTCGCCGTCGAGACCTCGTCTACCGAAGGCGAGGAGGAGGGCATCGTCGAGCGCGAGATTGTCGCCCATGTGACGACAAGCGAGGCGCTCGGGGCACACGACCGTCACATCGCCCGCAAGCTCATCGACCTCAATGTGCCCGAGCTCGATCGCGTGGAATTTGACGTGAAGTGATGCCGGCGCGGGATGAGCGCTCGCACGGACGCAAGTTATGACGAGGCGCAGACGCGATACGGACACGAGCAAATAGCGGGGTGCAGTTTACACCCGCACCCCGCTCACTGTTTTATTGCCGTGAATCAACTGTCCGGATCGACATCGCCAGACTCCACTGTAAACGCCGGACCGGTACTCACCAGATAAAAACGGGTCACCCTGGTATCTCTAAATAGATAGAGCTGGCCCTGCTCGCGTCGGCGTGACATATACGCCACGTGGACCGTACCGAATTCTTCGCCGTTTTCCTTCTTTAATATCAGGATGTTGGGGTCATCCGTACGCTTAAACTGCCCATCTGTGCAGATTCCGTCTTGGTCGACCAGCTGCCATCGACAGTTGTCCTCCTCAAGAAAAGCCAGGGTTTCCCGACTCGTTTTGTCATCCCGATAGTAACCGTCAATGGCAAACCCTTCGGAAGCGCATTCCTGCATATAGGACGTTTCTCGGCTTATAGCAAACAGCCCTGTAGCGCCCAGGAGCACAGCCAGGCAGACCACTGCAAGGGCTATCGAAATAGCACTGCGACCCATAGTTAGCCCAACCGATAGTTGTTTAACGGAGTGCGAAACATACCCGGAACCTCCGATATCAGGGGGGGACGTCGCCAGCAGGCTGGCGACAACTATATGTTTCTGACATCAAACCATATGGCCGCCACTCGCGGAGGGGGCATCGGCGAACGGCGTGTTTTCATACTCCATTGGTCAAACCTAAGCACAGCCCTACAGATCGTACTTGCACACGCGGTAGATGTACTTTTCGGCTTCCATCTCGTAGGTGGCGATGGGCAGTCCGTAGCGGTCGTACTCGATAAAGGTCTTGGCCTGGCCCGATGCCACGAGCATGCTATTTGAATCACCAACGCGCTGCGCACTGCTCACATAGCCCGAAAACGGCACGGCGATCTGGTCTTCGAGCTCGTAGGTGCGCGCCGTCTCGTCCACTGTAAAGATGCGCCCAAACGAATGCGTGCCCTCGTTGTAGTCGGTCACCACCGCGGCGCCCAGCTGGCCCCAGTCGAACTTGGGATAGCTTTCGGCCGCACCAAAGTTGTTGTCGTACAGCAGCACCTGGTAGCGACCGGTCGTTGCCGTGTCAGAACTCGACAGATACGTCACACTGTGCTGGCCCGCGTTGAGCGAAAAATCGCCCTAGGCTTGCAGCAGCTTGTCCTCAAAGCCCGAGCCGGCCCATTGTCACTCCTTTCTATTTCTGGGTCCATCTTCTCACTGTTGGCGGCCGAAAATGATCCGTTTTCCTCCGTCCCCGAGAGGTCATTTTTTAGTACTTGAAGAAGCCCTCGCCCGAACTTTCGCCCAGCTTGCCTTCGTCGAGCATCTGCTTGAGGACGGAGGCCATGGCCTTAAAGTTGTAGGGCATCATCATCTTTTTGAGCAGCGGGCTCACCAGGCCCGGGACCTTCTGATACTGCATAACGATGTTGTAGGCCGTCTGGATACCCACGGTGTCGAATACGCGGAATGGGCCCTTGGGAGCGCCAGTGCCGCGCGTCCATGCGAGGTCGATACTCTTGGGGTCGCTGACGCCCGAGACATACAGGTCAAGGCCCGAGAGCAGCCACGGCACCAGCATAGAGTTGAGCAGGTAACCGTTCTTTTCCTTGTTGACGGGAAGTGCCAGCATGCGAATGTCGTTGGCGAAGTCGACGAGCTCGTCGAAATAGCGCTTGTCGGTCTGGTCCTGGGCCATGACCTCGGTCATGTTGTTCTTCCAGATGGAGTTGGCAAAGTGCAGCGACAGGTACTTCTCGGGGCGACCAGTGTACTTGGCAAAGGTGCTCGGCAGCAGCGTGGAAGAGTTTGTGACGATGACGGTCTTTTGCGGCAGAACCGGGGCGAGCTTCTTGTAGAAGTCGATCTTTGCCTGTGTGTCCTCGGCCATAGACTCGATGACCAAGTCGGCGTCGGCAACGGCCTTGGCGAGGTCGAGCTCCAGCTTGAGTGTGGAGTAGGCACGCTCAACGGCGGCGAGCGCCGCCTCCCTGTCGAAGGTCTGGTCGCTATCGGCGATACCGGCACACCACTCGCCCGTACCGTCCGCCATACCCTCGATTGCCGCGATGTACTCCTCGCGCACATGATCGATCTTGGGCTGGGTGCGGCCGATGCTGCCCTCGCTGCGCAGCCAAATCGTTACATCAAAGCCGCAGTAGGCAGCCTGAAAGGCAATCTGGCTTCCTAACACGCCGCCGCCGGCAACACAAACGGTCTTGTAGCTCATAGGAACAGTCCTCTCTTACGTAATTCCATAGATGTGTATTTATTCAACCGTAAGGGGACTGCACGCTGGGGGTGGGTTCTATAAACGGACGGTAATTTGCGGCGAACGGCTACATCTGTTCATTAACTCTCGATTTTGAGGGCATTTTTTGACGCTGCTGAACCGCTGTTTTCGGAAGTGCGGGGAAAAATCGGGATTCGCCGACCAGACCGGCTTTTTTTACAACAAAACCGACGCTCCTATAAGTTGTCAAGAGGCAGTTTGCGGGAGAGCTCCCTTCAATTCGCACAGGAGCTCGTAAT
>NZ_JBCOIL010000040.1:0-13774 GCF_040926265.1 Collinsella aerofaciens
GGGCGGGTGTTTGCTCAAAATGAGTTCCGCACGCAAAGAAGGCCACTTAATGTGGCCTTCGTCTTGCGCAGGACTGTTCGAAATTTTGAGGAAGCACCCGCCCTGCCGGGGCTCCCGGGTTCCCGCTTACGAGAGCGACGTTCTCAGCAATTCGTTGAAGAGCTTCGGGTTGCCCTTGCCGCGGCTCGCCTTCATGCACTGGCCCACCAAAAAGCCGATGACCTTCTGATTGCCGTCACGATACTGCTGCGCCTGATCGGCACAGTTTGCCAGCACCTCGTCCACGATCGGCTGCAGCGCGCCGGCATCGCTCACCTGACGCATACCGCGCTCGTCGACGATCTTGTTGGGGTCGTCGCCGGTCTGGGCCATGGCCTCAAAGACCTCGTGCGCCTGGTTGGAGCTGATGGCATCGGTCGCCAGCAGCTTAGCAAGGGCTGCTACCTGAGCCGGCGCGATGCCGGACTCGGCCAGCGAGACGCCCGCGCCCTTAAGGTAGGCGATCATCTCGTTCACCAGCAGGTTTGCGACCGTCTGGGCCTCCTTGCCAGCCATACCGGCAGCGGCAGCCTCAAAGAACTCGGCAAACTCGGGGTCACCGGCGATCTGCTCGGCATCGGCCGCCTTAATGCCAAAGTCGGCCTCAAAACGAACGCGCTTGGCATCGGGCAGCTCGGGGATCTCGCCACGGCAGCGGTCGATGAACTCGTCGTCCAGATCGAACGGCGCCAGGTCGGGATCGGGGAACAGGCGGTAGTCGTCGGCCGTCTCCTTCACACGCATAACCACGGTGCGCTTGCGGCTGGGCTCCCAGTGGCGGGTCTCCTGGTAGATAATGCCACCCTCCTCGAGCACCTCGGCCTGGCGGCAAATCTCGTAGGCAAGGCCGTCGTGCAGGCTCTTAAACGAGTTGAGGTTCTTAAGCTCGGTCTTGGTGCCCAACTTGGTCTCGCCGCGGCGGCGCAGCGAAACGTTGCCGTCGCAGCGCATGGAACCCTTCTCCATGGAGCAGTCCGAAATGCCCAGCGTCACAAAGATGCGACGGAGCTTCTCCATAAACAGGCGAGCCTCCTCGGGCGTGCGCAGGTCGGGCTCGGTGACGAGCTCGATCAGCGGCGTGCCGCAGCGATTGTAGTCGACGAGCGACTCGGCTGCAGCGGTAATGCGACCCTCGGCGCCGCCCACGTGGACCATCTTGGCGGCGTCCTCCTCCATGTGGATGCGCAGGATGCGAATGGGCACCGCGTAGGAACCGTCCTCGCGACGCTCGGGCATCTGCAGGTTGGACGCATCGTAGCTGGCCAGGTGACCGGCGCGCTGGTTACCCTCGCGCATGGTCGACGTCATGGACGTGGACAGGCCCTCGGCGTTGGCCGAGGCGCTCGCCAGGCTCTGAGCCTCGGCCTCGCCAAACGCGCAGTCGGGGCGCTCGGCGGCACCGCGACCGGTCACGTCCAGGTCCAGGTGACCGTACATGGCAAAGGCGACCGGACCCTGCGTGGTCTGGAAGTTCTTGGCCATATCGGGATAGAAGTAGTGCTTGCGGTAGAACATCGAGTGGCGCTGGATCTCGCAGTTGGTGGCGAGACCGGCCTTGACGATGCTCTCGATGGCGCGCTTGTTGGGAACCGGCAGGGCGCCGGGCAGGCCCAGGCACACCGGGCACACGTTGGCGTTGGGCTCGTCATCGTGGCTGAGCTTGCAGTTGCAGAACATCTTGGTATCGAGTGCGGTGAGCTCGGTATGGATCTCCAGGCCGATCACGGCCTCCCAATCCTGCAGGACCTCGGAAAGCTCCTTCATTACAGCTCGCCTCCCTTCCCGGCAAAATCGGGCGCGACGGAAAGCGCGGGCGCACCCGTGGCGGCATCGGCAAAGCCGCGCTCCAGGGCGCGGGCAAACGTGAGCAGCGGACGGTCCTTAAAGGCCGGACCCACCAGCTGGGCAGAAACGGGCAGCTGAGTATCCTCGCCCAGGCCCAGCGGCACCGAGATGCCACCGTTGCCGCAAATGTTGAGCGAGATGGTGTACAGGTCGGAAAGGTACATCTGCGTGGGGTCGCTGATCTCGCCAAACTTAAAGGCCGTGCGCGGCGAGGCGGGCATGAGGATGGTGTCCACCTTGGCATACGCGGCGTCGTAGTCCTGCGTGATGAGCGTGCGGGCCTTTTGCGCAGCGTAGTAGTACTTGTCGTACACGCCCGAGCTCAGCAGGTAGGCGCCGAGCATCTGACGGCGCTTGGCCTCGGCGCCAAAGCCGTGGGCACGCGAGAGAGAGCTCTGGTCGGACAGGTTGGCGCAGCCTTCCTCCTGGTAGCCGTAGCGAATGCCGTCGAAGCGCGCCAGGTTGGAGAACGCCTCGGCCGGACCGATGACGTAGTAGGCGGCGATGGCGGCATCCAGATGCGGCAGGTCGACCTCGACCAGCTCGGCGCCCTGGTTCTGCAGCTCCTGGGCGGCGCGCTGAACAGCGGCCTTGACCTCGGGCGTCAGGCCCTCGGCCTCCATAAACGCGGGGATGATGCCCACGCGCTTGCCCTCGATGCTGTCGTTGAGATGCTCGGTAAAGTCGACGGCGCAATCCTGGCTGGTGCAGTCGTACGGATCGTGGCCCGCACCGGTAAGCGCGTTCATGGCCAGCGCGACATCCTCGACCGTGCGGCCAAAGGGGCCCACCTGGTCGAGCGACGAGCCAAAGGCAACCACGCCGTAACGGCTCACGGCGCCATACGTGGGCTTAAAGCCCACCACGCCGCACAGCGATGCCGGTTGGCGAATGGAGCCGCCGGTGTCCGAGCCCAGCGAAAGCGCGACCTCGCCCGCGGCAACGGCGGCAGCGGAGCCGCCCGAGGAGCCGCCGGGCACGCGCTCGGTATCCCAGGGGTTGTTGGTGCGGTGGAACGCCGAGCTCTCGGTAGAGCTGCCAAAGGCAAACTCGTCCATGTTGGCCTTGCCCATGGGCAGGCAGCCAGCATCGAGCATGCGCTGGACACAGGTGGCGGTGTAGACGCTCTGGTAGTCCCCGAGCATGTGGGAAGCGCAGGTGGTGCGCGTGCCCACGAGGTTCATGTTGTCCTTAATGGCCAGCGGCACGCCCGCGAGCGGGGGCAGTGGCTTGCCTGCGGCACGGTCGGCATCCACGCGCGCAGCGGCCTCGAGCGCAAGCTCGGGCGCCACCTGCAGGAATGCCTGGACCCCGCCCTCGCGCGCCTCGATGGCGGCAAGGGAGGCCTGGGCCACCTCGGTAGCGGTAAAGTCGCCGGCGGCAACGCCCGCGGCGATCTGGGCGGCGGTAAGGGAATCGAAGCTCTGCGCCATTACTCGCTCTCCCCCTCTCCCAAAATGGACGGCACGCGGAAGTAGCGGTCGCGCGCGCTGCCGGCGTTTTCGAGCGCAACGTCGAGCGGCAGGTCGCGCTCGGGCTCGCGCAGGTCATCGCCCATCACGTTGGACAGGCTTCCGATGGGATGGAACGTGGGCTCCACGTCGGGCAAGTCATATTGCAAGACGGGCTCGAGCATCTGGACGGCGTCGTTCATGTAGGACGTCATCTGGGTGAGCTCGTCATCGGTCAGTGCGATCTTTGCGTACTCGGCGATGCCGCGCACATCTTTCTCGCTGAGTGCCATAGGCGCTCCCTTCCGCATAACAGTTAAACCGCTCTAGTATACAAGGCAACGCCGGCTTGGAGCAGGCGCTTTACCCAAATGCAGCGAAAACGTAACGAGGACGGCGGTTGGCAGGCGGCGGACCGGCGGTTCTGCAACGAAACCGCACCGTCCATAGCGAAAACCGTCTCGCCCACAACGAAAACCGTCCCGCCCGCAACGAAAACCGTCCCGCCCGCAACGAAAACCATCACAACATTCGACGCTTTTCGCCAAAATCGAGATTTTCATCGAATGTTGTGATGGTTTGGAAGCCCCGACCACCACAAAGGTGCCTGTCCCCGTTGCGGTGGTTCTGAAGAATGTCTTATGCCGAGGCCTTGGCCTTGCGGCGCTTGCGGACCGCGTGGACCACGATGTCCAGCAGCAACAGCACAATGGCTACGACCACGATGAGCACGGCAAACTCGCGCTTGCCCCAGTGGCGACCGGCCAGCGACTTTTGCTTGTCGACGTCCTTCTTGTTGTACTTGGTGCGCACGCAGTGCACCAGCAGGCGATGGTCGTTTACGCCGTAGGGCGTGCAGGTGACAAGCGTCACCTTGTCGGCGCCGGGCTCGATGGTCAGCGACTCCATCTCCTCGGGCAGCACCACCTCGGAGTCCACCATCTTGTAGGCGAGCGTCTTGTTCATGGTGTGCAGCAGCACCAGGTCGCCGGGCTTCAGCGAGTGAATGTCGTCGAACATGCTCAGGTTGCGCATGCCCGAGTGCGCGGTGAGCACGCAATGCGTCGAGGTGCCGCCCACCGGCAGGCTCGTGCCCTCCAGGTGGCCGACGCCTGCCATAAGGACTTCCTCGCTCGTGCCGTGGTAGATGGGCATGCTCACGTCGATGGAGGGGATCTCGACCCAGCTCATCATGGGGTCGCGGTCAAAGATGAGCTGCTGAGCGTAGGGCTCGATCTGGTCGGCAGGGAGCTCGGTGGCCTCGCCCGCCAGCTGCTCGTTAAAGGAGCGCGCCTGGAGCAGGATGCGCTCGCGCTCCTCGGCAGACAGCGCGTCAACGGTGCTGGACACCGTGCTGATCTGGTTGAACACGCCCGAGGCCTCGAGCCGGTCCAAGATCCAAGGCCAGGTCATAAGCCCCACGCCGATAAGGATGATGACGATGGTGATGAGCCGATCGGCCCAGCGCGGCAGTCGCTTGCGACGGCGCTTGGGCTTTGGTTGAGGTTTGGGCTGAAGGCTTGAGCCGCCGTTGTCCGCGGCGTTATTGCTCTTCATATGTTTTGCGCCCTGCACCATCGCCGGTCACTCCTTTACAGCTCAGGTTGTCTAAACAAATAATAGCCGATTAGCGAACTTCTGCCGCGGGCAACGCAGCTAGGACCGAAACGCCGCCTACGATTCGAATTCTTGGAGGCCTTCTACAGCGCTTCTTGCCATGGATATTCCTTTCCAAACATGCGATCGACTTCGAGCTGAATTCGCTCATCGTCGATTGCCGCCAAAGATAGCGCAAGCGAAATGTCATCGACGCGGGAGGAGTCGGCAAACACGGGCGCATAGCGCCACACTTGGATTATCGCCGTTTCGTTATCCGGCAACTCCCCGTCTGCGACTTCGAGGTCGCTCAGTTGACGCCATGCACTTCTTAAGACGGCCTTTTGTTCCATACCCGGCGCAGCGAGCATCGAACGCGCAGCGAGCGCCGTCTCCCCGGCGTCAACAAGATAGTCGATCTGCGGCGTCTTCCTTGCAAAAAAGACCTTCGAGACAGGCGAGGAGAGCTCTGCCATGTGCTCGCTGAGCAGAAGATCAACGGCAACAGGGAACACGACGACACGTCGCTCGCGACGCTCGCGCCTCGCGAGTCCCCTGTCAACAAGCTCGGTTATGGCCTCACTCGCGCGGCTTGCCGAAATCCCAAGCGCACGACAAAGGTCATAGGGACGATATGGCTCCTGAGCTGCTCCCCAGATTGCGGCAGCCTGCGCATTGGGTGACATCTTGGTCGCGTGATTGCGAAACCGGGCACCGCCCCTCTCCGTGCAGGCTGCGCCCATAAATGGAAGAAAAGCCTGTCTACCGGGGCAGACAAAGGGAATCCCTTGTGCGACCAATGCTTTGCGCTGACGTGCATCGGCATCAGGAAACGAAACGACAACAGGAGTTTCCGCGCGCAAGGCTAGCTGACTATAGACTCTCTTAGCCTCGGGAAGCCCGACGCCAGTAGGCAAACTTGCAAGCAAAAACGAAAAACCGTTTGCGTCAACAGCGCGGACCTCAATCGCCCGCAGATGCAGCGGCAAGTGTGCGGATCCAGGCCAAGTTTTGGTCTTGGCGGAGAGACCTAGTGCTTCTTGTAAGTAGATTAGCGCTTCGTTCATTTCCATCTTTTTCGTTTGATTCCAGTTTATATTGGAATTATACATAATTCTCGGAATTGACGAGATTCTTTTCGTGCCTAAGTCCATATTTGCGTTTTCAGAATATCCCGGATCGGCGGGGCGATTCGGGATACAATATCAATAGAAAACGACGCACCCCGCGTAAATGTTTGGGAGCGCGGGCGGCCAGTTTTCAGCTTTTGTTAAATGCCCGGGATCCGACCCCCGGGCATTCTTATTTGCGCTTGTTGCGGCGCAAATGCCTTCTACCGTCCGCACCGCGCGTGCGCCTACGGACCTTAAACCGAACCTCATACGAGTCAAGAAACGCGATGACGAACGTGCCCACCGCCGCGAGGGCGGCGAGCGCGTTAAGGAATTTCAGCATTTGGGGACCTCCGATCGAGTCGTCGGCCGTCCGCGCACGGGATGCGTCGCAAAGCCATTTTACTGCGAGCGTATGCACCCACAGCTGGTAAACGCAATAATTGCAAACATCTGTTCGATATTCATGCGCCTGATCCATCGGACGATGGAGGCTGGCTGCGTTATCCCAAAAAAAACGGGGCAGACTCCAGTGCGGAGTCTGCCCCGAAAAGAGAATGGCAAAGCAAGAACGTCGATGGACGAGAAAAGTGTCCGCAAGTCTCATGGCCATCACATCCCACCTGCCAAAGGGATGGGTGAGTGAGCGTTACTCCTGCTCGGACTCCTCAGCCTGCTTACGGCTGCGGATGAGGTGCGCCACGCCGATGCACAGCACCGCGCCACCAGCAATCCAAGTGAAGGTCACGCCGTTAAGGCCGGTCAGCGGGAGGTTGGAGCCCTTCTTGTCAACGATGGTGAAGCTGAGCTTGCCGACTTCAGCTTTCGCGGAGCCCTCCTGAACAACATCTTGACCTGCCACAATGGCGCTCGTCGTGTCGGGCGTCACATTCGTACCGTCCTGATTGAGCGTGCGGCTGATAGTAAAGGTCACACCGTTTGCCGCGGAGTTGTTGTAGCCAGGCGCAGGCTTAACCTCCGTGAGGATATAGGTGCCCTCATCGAGGCCGACAACGTTGATCTTGCCTTTGGAGGTGGTGGTCAGTATTGCTTCATTCTCATTTGACGTCGTGGTGCCGTCGGCCTTGATAAATTTGCCGGTGCCTTGCTCCTTCAGCGTGAATTCGACGTCTTTGAGAGTCTTGGGGTTGCCGGCCTCATCATTATCGCTGCCAACCTTGGTAACGTCGATACCATAGGTGTAGTCGTAGGCCGGATGGTCAACCGTGGTACCGGTGCCATTGGTGTGCGGGTTGTTGGAATAGGTCAACTTGACATTGTTCACCTGGGCCTTGCCGAGCATATCCGCGTTAATCTTGCCAGCAACCAGTTTTGCCTCATAGTTCACATAGACTGTCGAACCACCGTCAACGTTGATGAGATTGCCAGCCTTATCCTTTGCTTCTTTGAGGTTCTCGAAGGAAACAGTGAGCGTATTCGTGCTTTCCCCCGGGACATAGGTCGCACTGTAGCAAGCGGGATCCACGACTGAATCACCAATCTTGACCTCAACGACTGGGTTACCACCCTGAAGCTCTGGAACCATCGTGGAGGGGAGCTCGTCAGTGAAAGTGTAGCTGTACTTGACATACGTGTTAATGTTGCTAGCCACAGTGCCGGCAAGCTGATATTCAACAGGCTGTTCAGCAGCGGAGTCGGCAGCCTTGTTGGCTGCGGTAAAAACATCCTTGCTATCGTCCGTAACAAACTTGCCGTTCTTGTCATCCTTTACGGCCTTGGTCACGTTGGGGACGTCCTTCTTGGGGGCCACGTTAACGTCAGAGCCACCGACGATGGTGAAAATCGGCGAGGTATACGCATCAGTATTGCCATTAGCACCGTTGGTCGTACTGGGCGTATCGGTCACGAAAAGCCAGTAGCCATTATCAAGATCCTTAAAGCTACCTTTGGTGGAATCGCTTGGCTTTGTCCACGTGAGGGTCTTGTCCCCTTCCAAGGCCTTGGCAATCAAGTCAAGAGTTGTGCCAGTATCAACCGCCGTAGTCTCTCCAAAATTAGAGCCCTGAGTCGTGCTGATGAACTCCGCCCACGTCTGGGCGTCAGCATCTACTCCAGGTGCTCCAGTAACGTCTTTGAGCGCAGTCGTAACGAGGGTTTTCACATTACCCGGAGCCCACTGAATATCGGAAAGAGTCTTAGCGGCCGAGCCATCCCAGCTCCCATCGCCCTTCTGATCCTGCGTGACCTTCGCGGTGAAGACCTGAATGCCCTTGAATGTCGTGCCGGTGTATGTTTCGTCGGTGATAGCCACCTTACCCTTCTCCGTGGCCACCGTCGGCGTACCCGCTGCAAACGCCATCGTGACCGGGGCCATGACGCCGCCGAAGGTCAGCGCTGCTGTGAGGCCGGCGGTTACTGCCAGGCGTGCGATGTTCTTGCTCATGCTCATCTTCTTTTCCTCCATTTTCCGGTTGGTTCTCATTCGATCGGTCATCATCTGTCTGTGTCTTAGCATCTACTTCGCTACGTCTCGCCCCGCTCTCTGTGGGGCTGCCAGCTACTCTTTATGGCTGCCACCTCCCCGCTTGACCAGGAGCGCGACCACGATGAGCGCGGCTCCGGCGACCGCTGCGGCGGCCGCGGCGTACATTGCCATATCGCCAGTCGAGGGCATAAAGCCTCCGGTGGTAATGCTAGGGGGTGTGCCGGTGGGCGTGTTGATGAGCGACGCCTCCAGGCTGCCCGTCGACCCGTCCGCACTGTCGGCGCGCAGGGGCGACTCGGCCGTGATGGTGAGCTTGGGCTTGGCGGCGGCCACCTGGTCGACGTCCAGGCCCTCGGCCTTGACCGTCACGGAGCGCGTGCCCTCAAAGGCGGTGTAGCCCTTGGGCGCCTTGAGCTCGCGGACCTCCAGCTTGCCCGAGTCCACGCCCGAGACGGTCACGCGGCCGTCCTCGCCCGTGGTGACGGTGGCCTTGCCCTCCGCATCCCACGTGCCGTCGGCCGCCAGCGTGCGGCCGCGGTCGTCGGTGATGCTCAGGACCGCCCCGGCAAGCGGCTTGTCGCCGTCGCTGCCGCGCTTGGTGAGCGCAAGATCCCAGGTGTAGGCGCACGCATCGTCGCTCGGCGTGCGGGTAAAGCCGGCGTCGCCGGACTGGTCGGCAAAGGGAGAGCGCGGGTAGCGCAGGTAGACCTCGTTGGGGTTGCCCTTCGCGATGCCGTGGTTGCACGCGCCGTTGAGCGGCGCATTGTACACGGCGACCACGCGGGCGCCCGCGGTGAAGGCGTCGGCCCCGCCGAGCGCGGCGATGAGGTCGCCGGTGCGCACGGTGAAGGTCTTGCCGTCGGCCGCTACCTTGGTGGCGCACTGGGCCGTGATATCGGTCCAGCCCTTAGTGGGCTCGGTGCCGACGCGGCCGTCCTTGCCGGCCGAGACGGCGTCGAAGCCGCCGTCTGCGCCCGCCGCCACGTACACGCGCATGCTCGCGGCCACCTTGGAGGGGTCGAGCCCCGCGCTCATGGTGTCGACGAACCGCACCGTATAGGTGTCGTAGGCCGTGAGCCCCGCCGGGACCGTGGCAGAGAGGCGCCAATACAGGTCGTCGGCGACCGTGGCATCGGCGGCCTTCTGCCAGGCGGCGGTGCTGTCCTCCAGCACATGCTTTTGGACCTTGGGGGTCGCCGCCTTGGGCTTGACGGTGACGGCGCTGCCGCCCACCAGAGCCATGATCGGCGCGGTGCCGACCTGGTCCTGGGCGATGGCGTCGTCGTCGGCGACGATGAGCCAGTAGCCACAGGGCAGCTCGGCCGTCGTGCCCGCGTTAAGGGGCACGGACACGGCGGCAGAGCTCTGGAGGGAACGAGCGAGCTGTGCGCTCAGCGCGCTCGTAAGGTGGGAATCGGTGTTGAGCCACTCGGCAGCTTCCTGCGCGGTGGTCTGGGAATTGGGCATGCCGGCGCTGTGCAGCACAGGCAGCGCGGCGTCGCGCACGGCGGCGCTTGCCCAGGCGAGATCGGTGGCGGTCTTGGCGTCGCCGTCGCCGTCGACGACGTTGGCGCTAAAGATCTGGTGGGCGTCGTAGCTGCTCGCCACGGTGCCGCTCACCGTGATGGAACCGGTCGAGGTCGGCGCGGCCTGCGCGGAAGCGGGGAACACAACCGCGCAGGTGCCGATCAGGAGGGCAAGCAGCGCAAACAAGATCGGGAAGGAGCAAACTTTCTTATTCACGACGCTCACCTCCCTTCGCATTCGCCTTGCGACGAATGTGCATCCAGGCCGCAGCAGCGCAAAGCACCGCCGCGCCGGCAAGGTACGTCAGAGTGACGCCCGACATACCAGAAAGGGGCAAAGAGGTGGAGTAGGTGTTGGTGAAGGTGGAGGCGGGAATGGCGTCGGGCGCGGCGGCGGAGGGTTGAACCACGACGCCCTGCCCGTTCTCACCCAGGGCGTTGCCCATGTCGTCCTTCATCTGCGTGACCGTGGTGGAAGTGGTGAGGCCGGAGTACTTGCCGGCCTTATTCAGCTCGGCCTCCACCGTGACGGCAACCTGGTACTCGGCCTTGGAGTAGCGGAGCTTATCGATGGCACCGGTGGTAGGCGCGACCTCCTTCACCGTGTAGGTGTAGGTCCTGGCGTAGTCACCCGCCGTACCGGGGGTATCGGACAGGTGCGACTTGTTGAACGTCATGGCGCCAAAGGTCGCCGTGATGTTGTTGAGCTTGTCGGCGTCGGTCTCCCCTGCCTTTGGGGCAACAGAAATCTTGGGCGCTTCGGGTATGGGGGCTTTGGCTGCATAGTCACCCGTAGCCACAATGCTGAACTCGAACGGCACATAGTTGCCGTCAGCATCCTTCGGCCAATCCGTATTGCGAACGGATTTGGTCACCGGGATCTTCACGGACGTAGCACTGCACTTGTCGGAGATGTACGTAGTGCCGCCAACGATGCTCGGCTGCTCGTTCTCTTTCCACGTAATGGAGCCGTTTGTGCTGTCCACCGTGAACTTGTAGGTGTTCTTCAGTTCGTAGCCAAACGGAGCCTGGGTCTCAACAAGCGTGTACGTGCCCGGCAGCAGACCCTCGAGCTTGAACTTGCCATTCGTGACGTCGGCATCGGCCCACGTGGTCTCGCCCGAAGCCGACTGGTCGCTCACGGTCCAAGACTGCGCCTCGGTCGTACCATCGGCACCCAGTTTCGCAAGCTTCCACTCGGAACCAGCCAAAGGAGTGTATCCCTTGTCTCCTTCCTCAACCTTGGTCCAAGACACCGTACCGGTGATCTTGGTGTTGGAGATGGCGCCCGTGGTGTTGGAATCATCGAATGAAACGAGCTTATTTCCGTTCACCGTGTCCACATGACCCTGAACATAGTTCACCTGCTCGCCGGTGTTGTTCATGGTTGCGTAGTAGATGGTGTCCGACTTCTGATAACCAGCCGGCGCCTTGACCTCGCGAATGTAGTACGTGAAGTAGTCTTTATCGTCGGGATCGCCAATTTTGGCCTTCTGATTCAAATAGTTGAACTGAAGCTCGCCATCATCCGAATCGTAATCGTTGGCATCGCCGTCAGTCACCGTCACGATAGCGTTATTGCTATTGCCCGCGACAGCATCCTCGACAGAACCATAGATAGCCCACGAGGAACCGGGGAGCAGCGTAGTGCCGTCCGCAGCGTCGACCTTGCTCCACGCAATGGCAGAGCCGTCCGGTGTATACGACCCGGACCACGGGAAGTTGTGACGCTCCTGATCCATATCGATGACGGAAGCCGAGTTACCCTCACCAAATGCTGCGGCAACCTTCGGGCTGTTCATTGAGAAATCGACGCCCACATAAACGCGACCGTTGGTAGTCACATGGTCGTCGAAACTTCCGTTGGGAACGAGAATCGATCCGATCATAGCCGCCGCAGGATCGTCGTCAGTCCACTTAGCACCGCTGACTGTGCCACTGTATCCCCAGTCCGCGCGGTCCTCTCCCGCGATGCCGCCTCGAATGGTAAGGCTGGTGGTATCGACGAAGTTCCACATGATGGACTGGGAGGCCAGCGAGTATTTCGCGTCAAGGTCTTTCTTGGCGTACTGACTCTCGTAACCGCGAGATATTTCTGTATCTCCCCACCAGAAGCGCCAGCCGTTGTGGAACTCGACAGGATTAGTACCTGTAACGTTCACGACAATGGATGCGCCTTCGGGGATATTGGTGAACTTAAAGTCGACGCCGCGGTAGTAGACGCCATCCTTCCAGTTGGAGAGCTCGGAACCGGCGATGGTGAAGACCTGTTGCATAGAAGTTCCATCGCCGGTAAAGGTGATGAGTCGCTCGGTGTTGCGAATCTGATTGCTCGGGATTCCGGTATCGAGTGCACCGGAAACAGACTTGCCGCTACCATCGTCGCTACCATCGAATTTGAGTGTATAGCTTGTTCCGTCGTTATTGTACTTGTTGATGACGTAGTTGCTATTAGGCTCTGCAAAGCCGTTGACATCCACCTCGCCGGTATCTTCAAACGAATCGAGCTGTTTCGATAGCTTCGAGAGGTATCCATTTGTACCGTTATAGCTCGAATAATCGCTACCGTTGACATTAGTCAAATCAACAGCTTTATTGAACAGGGTGCTTTCCAGAGCAGACAAGCCCTCGTACCAATTACCCTGCATTGTCACCACAGACTGGCGTTTATAGTCGCTATCGCGCCAGTATGTGATGGGGCCTGCGATTTGCGCGGTGTAGGCAAAGCCGGAAGGAGTCGCGCCCTCAAAAGGTCTCTGCTGTCCGACCCAAGCGCCTTTGTTCCAAGCACCAACGGTAGTCGCCCCCGGCAAGTTGCCGTTGTAACCAACGCTCATTTTGGTGATCGCACTGTCGATTCCGGCGACCGCAAGCACGGTGCTGCCGTAGACAGGACGGAACTGGGAACCAAAACCAACGGTGCCAAAGCGGAAACCAGCGCCGCCACTCTTATTATAGGGCCAGCTCTCTTTGAGTGGATTCATGGCAAGCTTGCCACGGACCACGGTAAGGCCCTCCGCCTCAGCGGCATATGAGCCGGTGGGGGCGTTCTTCGCATCAAGATTACTAGTGTCGCTCGGCTTACCACCGATGTACATGTCGCGGCCGACGTAGGTGGCCACGCCGGGATCGGGGGTGGAGACATCGATATTCGTACCGATACCGATAGACGTGGGAACATAAATTCCCTTCTCCACGGTGGCCGTCGCTCTCGCTGAAGCCGCATTCGCACTCTGAGCCTGCTCAGCACTATTTGAAGAGCCAGCCTCGCCGCCATTGGTCTCGTCGCTATTCTGGTTTTCGGCATCCTCGCTGGTGTTATCTACAGCAGCGGACTCACTTGAGTAACCCCCCCCCATTACAGTTTCCTCGGTAGAAACTGTCTGGACGTCGTTGGCGATGGCCTGCGAGATCGGGGGCATAACGAGCGACAGTACCAGGCTCAAAACGGAAGCTCCGCACAAAACACCTGCTAGTACACGATGTGTCGCTTTATTGTTCTGCTTGGATTTATCTGAATTCGCTTTCATCGATGTCTCCTCCCCAAGAGACCGCGATCTTGCTCTTTCCCTATCAAACGTATCAGCGCAATCTGTAATTGCGCACGCTTAGTAATGCTATTTTAATGATTGGTTAAACATCTGAGCAACAAATATCGACAGTTTTGTAGCGAGTTCTCAATCCTTGATTATCGACTTTATCCGAACACCTCCCACATTCATCCGCACATGTGCGGATGAATGTGGGAACCCGATACCC
>NZ_JBCOIL010000041.1:0-12741 GCF_040926265.1 Collinsella aerofaciens
TACGAGCTCCTGTGCGAATTGAAGGGAGCTCTCCCGCAAACTGCCTCTTGACAACTTATAGGAGCGTCGGTTTTGTTTTTGCAAATTCCGGGATGGTCGAAGGTGGCCGGTTTAACGTAGTAGATGGTCGCATTTCGTGGCAAACGGTCCGACCCAAGGCACAAGGCGGCCAACCTCGAATGGCCATTCTCGAAGTTGCGGTGGAATACGGACTGAATTGGCCCCTTAAAGGCAAAAACGCTCCGTATTTCACCGCGACTTATCGAGGGGATGGGTTTTAGATACGGCCAAGGTCGTAGGATCGAGCGGCCGCTTCGCCGGCGCAGATGAGGTTGGTTGTGGCTTCTTGCGGATCGAGTGCCTGTTCCAGGCCCATGGGTTTGCGGCAAATCGGCAGTACAAGGTCGATGCCTTGCCCATACACCGCATCCAGGTTATCAGCGCGACCGCCCACGACAGCAATCACCGGCTTGCCATATCGCTTCGCACGACGGGCCACACCCACCGGCGCCTTACCGGCGGCGGACTGCTCATCCATATTGCCCTCGCCCGTTATGACCAGGTCGACATCGCGCACGCGCTCGTCAAACCCCACGAGATCGAGCACCGTCTCCACGCCCGAACGCAGCTCCGCCCCGAGCGCCAGCAACGCCGCGCCCAAGCCACCGGCAGCGCCCGCGCCGGGTACACCGAGCACCGAGCCAAATGTCCGCGCGCCCTCGGGTGTGCGCAACAACCCCTGGGCTCGAGCTCCGGCAATCGCGGCGTCGAGCAAGCGACCGTAGCCGACCATCCAGCTGTCGCACCTGCGCAGGACCTCGGCATCCCCCGTCGGCAGGCCCTTCTGCCCACCGAACACTGCTAGGGCGCCTCGACGCCCCACGAGCGGATTCTCGACATCGGAAAGCACCACGACACGTGCGCCGTTCAGCGTCCGAAGCGCTGGCGCCACATCGATACTCGCCACGTGTTCAAGGCCTGCAAGACCGGGAACGATATCGCAGCCGTGTTCATTGACAAGGTGGGCGCCCAGCGCCTGCAGCATACCGGCGCCGCCATCGTTGGTGGCGCTGCCGCCCAAACCAATATAGATAGTCTTTGCGCCCATGCGAACCGCGCGAAGCATGAGCTCGCCCACGCCATAGGTTGTAGTAGCCAGCGCCGACGACTCCGTGCAAGGTGAATACCCGATGCCTGCGGCTTCGGCCATCTCAATAACAGCCGACTCGTGCTCGATATCAACCAGCATCCGGGCAGACGTGCGCTTGCCCAAGGGACCTGCCACCTCGCAGGTCACAATCTCACCGCCGCACGCGGCGATAGCATCGAGCGTTCCCTCGCCGCCATCTGCCAGCGGCAATACGCACACCTCGGCATCGGACCACACACGGCGCATGCCCTCGGCAACCGCCGCCTCCGCCTGCGCGCTCGAAACGCTACCCTTAAAGGAGTCGATCGCCAACAGCACACGGCGGGGCCGGCGCTGCACGGGGCCAAAATCAACCGCCGCGCCAGCATCCTCTTCGGCACCCGCGAGCGCTGCGGCGTGAGCGGCGTGTGCTTCAAGATCGGCCCCACAACCGCAATCAGCGCCGCCCGCTCCGCGCAGACCGCCAAAATAGCTACTCAGCAGCTCGCGGCATTCATCCGCCAGGACCCCAGCCGTCACGTTAAACCGATGATTCAGGCGCGAGTCGGCATTCAAATCGTATAGGGATCCCAACGCGCCCGCCTTGGCGTCGCTCGCGCCATACACGCAGCGCCCCACGCGCGCGTTGACCATAAGGCCCGCGCACATGCAGCAGGGTTCCAACGTCACATAAACCGTACAGTCGAAAAGGCGCCAGCGGCCAAGCGCCTGGGCAGCGGCGCACACGGCCGCAAACTCGGCATGAGCCGAAGGGTCCTGGTCGAGTTCGCGCCGATTGTGCGCCCTCGCGACGATCTCACCGTCGCGCACCACTACGGCTCCGATGGGCACCTCGCCCACCGCCGCGGCGACTCGCGCCTCCGCCAGCGCCTCGCGCATGAACTTCTCGTCGATTTCGGTGATCGTCATCGTTCGCCTTCCCTGTTGCAAATTCAAAACGATGCTATCATTACGACTCACGGAGAGATGGCAGAGCGGTTGAATGCGGCGGTCTTGAAAACCGTTGAGCGCGAGAGCGTTCCGGGGGTTCGAATCCCCCTCTCTCCGCCACTTTAGTGATTCACCGGTGTCATGGTCCGCTCAAACAGTGCATCGACCACGTCGGCTATCTCGGGTCGACGCTCAAGATCGTGGCCCGATTCCCACCATATCGTGAAAAGTCGAATAATACCGCCGGCGACAAACTCAGACGTCGTCTCAAGTGACACGGGGGCCAGGGCATCCTCGGCAAGCACGTTCATCACACGCTCGCGGATGGAGCGGGCAATGCGGTCGCAAATAACGTTGGTCAACATGCCCGACATGCTGCTTGCCAAAATGTTATCCATGAGCCGCTCGTGCGCCAGAATCAAATCCATGGCATCGTCCAAAATCGCGTGTCGAAGCGTGCGCACGTCCTCGGCAGACACCGCGCCGGCCTCATCGGGCTGTTTTTGCGGCAAGCCCGACATGAGCTCATCGATATAAAAGGCAAAGTAATCGTTCTTGTCGCGAAAGTGCTTGTAGAAGGTCGTGCGGCGAATCATGGCGCGGTCGCACAGCATGGCAACCGTCAGGTCCTCAAAACGATGCTCCTCGAGAAGCTCGGTGAAGGCATCGAACAGGGCGCGGTAGGTTTTCTTAATGCGAAGGTCCACTGGTATCGCCATCCTCAGGGCAAAGACAACACTCGTCAATCTGTCGCATATCTTACACCTGTACCTCGCGCGCTTTGCCCCGGTGCCAACCCCGCCGAAAACACAACGCTTACCGGAAAGTTCGGCACGGCAAAACGTTGCGGGTATACTAGTAGCGTTATACCAACGGCAGCTGGCGCATGCCGCCGCGGCCATTCGAAACGGAGACATCATGATTACCGTCATCATCGGCATCGTTGTTGTCATTGTGATTGTCTGCGCCATCGCCGGCATCTACAACAACATGGTCACCAAGCGTAACCGCATCGATAACGCCTGGCAGAACATCGATACGCAGCTGCAGCGCCGCAACGACCTGATCCCCAACCTGGTCGAGACCGTCAAGGGCTACGCCAAGCACGAGCAGGAGACGCTCTCCGCCGTGATCAGCGCGCGTAACACCGCCGTCAAGGCCACTACGCCCGAGGCCAAGATGGAAGCCGACAACGTGCTGACCGGTGCGCTGCGTCAGCTCTTCGCCGTAGCCGAGGCCTATCCCGATCTTAAGGCAAACACCAACTTTACGCAGCTGCAGGCATCGCTCGAGGATACCGAGAACAAGATTAGCTATGCACGCCAAAGCTACAACGACTGCGTGCTCAGCTACAACAACGCCATTCAGACGTTCCCGGCTGTCATCTTTGCCGGCATCTTCCAGTTTAAGGAACGCCAGGGCTTCGAGGCCGGCGAAGCAGCCCGCCAGGCCCCGACCGTCAAGTTCTAGTAGTTTGGCAGCGCATCCTTAATCGACCAAATGCATAAACTGCCCCGTCGAATGCATACTTCGACGGGGCAGTTTCCTTTTTCGCGAAGGTCCCCCTCTAAGCGCCGTGCATTTTTAGGAGTATTCAACATAACCAAGAGCTTCGGACGCCACGATAAATGCCAAAGACCGCGAATATCCCTGCAAATCAAACGCTGTCAGCCCATAACCCCGCCCATCATTCGTAGAAAACATCGAGAACTCCCGATTTTTTGCCCGAAGCCGGTATGCAGGGGCCTTCGATTGCAGAATACTCGCAAAAATGCACGTCGCCACCGCCCCCACACGGCGCGAAGCAAAAACACACGCGCGGCCTAAAAGGCCGCGCGCCATCTTTAATTCAGATCTATATTGCCCGTAACGGCAACGCCGAGGTAACGCAGGCCCGAGGGTAACCTTCCTTTCCGGCGCACTCCGCAGGACGAAAGAACCCCCGCCGCACGAAGTGCGCAGCGGGGGCTCTTTCATGTCCGAGGACGCGCCGGAAAGGAAGGTGCCCTCGGGCCGGACATATCCGTAAGACAGATTACGCGACGGTGTAAACCCAGTTGTGCTTATCCTCGACAGCACCGGACTGGATGCCAGTCAGGGTCTCGCGGAGCTTCTTCATCACAGGGCCGATCTCGGTATATCCAGCCGGGAAGGTCACGGTCTCGTCGGCGCCGTAAACCTTGTTGTCGATTTCGCCAACCGGAGAGATGACGGCAGCGGTGCCGCACAGGCCGCACTCCACAAAGGTGCCGGCCTTGACCTCGGCCCACTCGACGGGGCGCTGGTCAACGGTCATGCCCAGGTCCTGAGCGACCTGAACGAGCGAACGACGGGTGATGGAGGGCAGGATGGAGTCGGTGTGCGACTGCGGAACGACGAGCGTGCCATCCTCTTTCACGAACAGGACGTTGGCGCCACCGGTCTCCTCGACATAGGTGCGGGACTCGGAGTCGAGATACAGGCTCTCGGCATAGCCCTCGCGATGGGCCTCCATCGTGGGCTTAAGGGACATGGCGTAGTTCAGGCCGGCCTTGATGTTGCCGGTACCGTGCGGTGCGGCACGGTCATACTCGGAAACGCGCAGCTTGACGGGCTTGAGGCCACCCTTAAAGTACGGACCGACCGGGGTCACGAGAATACGGAACGTGTACTCAGGAGCGGGAGCCACGCCGATCACGTCACCGGAGCCGATCATAAACGGACGCACGTACAGGGTCGCGCCGGAACCGAAGGGCGGAACCCAGGCGGCGTTGGCAGAAACGACCTGCTTGACGGCCTCAACGAACTTGTCCTTGGGGAACGGGGGCATCTCGAGGCGCTGCGCAGAGTTGTACATACGCTCGGCGTTCATGTCGGGGCGGAAGCAGACGATGCTGCCGTCCTCGGCGGTGTAGGCCTTCAGGCCCTCAAAGACCTCCTGGCAGTAATGGAAGATGCCGCCGCACTCGGAGACATGCAGGGTGTGGTCGGTGGTCAGGCCGCCTTCGTCCCACTCGCCGTCCTTCCAATGGGCCTCGTAGCTGTAATCGGTCTTCATGTAGCCAAAGCCGAGGCTACCCCAATCGATATCCTTCTTCTCGACAGTCATATGTCGCTCCTTACATACACAGTTGCAAACTCGCGAACCCGCACGCAAGGACCGAGGCCGGCCGCGTCGCAACGTCGCACGCCCGGAGCGTAGAGCCGGACGGGACACGCGAAGAGCATCAAAGCCGATGGCACGTCGATTCGCATGCACGAGATTGTACTCCCCGTACGCGTCTGATAAAACGCTTTTCTTTAACTAAGTAAAGTATTTTCATTTGACCGAAGCTAAAGAGGCCCGCCACCGTAAGCGGTGACGGGCCTCAACTGTACGGTCTGCGCGCTGGCTCGAGCTAGGCGTTCTATTTGCCCAGCTTGGCCTTAACCAGACCGACCACGGTCGGGATGATCGACACGGCAACGATGCCGATAATCAGCAGCTCAAAGTGCTCCTGCACAAAGGGAATGCCGCCAAAGAAGTAGCCCAGCAGCGTAAAGACCGTCGACCAGGTAATGCCGCCCAGCACGTTAAAGACGACAAAGTTGCGCCAGTGCATGCCGCCCATGCCAGCGATAAAGGGCACAAAGGTGCGGATAAACGGGAAGAAGCGACCCAGGAAGATGGCCAGGTGACCCCACTTGTCCAAGAAGTCCTCGGACTTTTTGATGCGCTCGGGCGTCATGGCCTTGACCTTGCCCGAAGCGATGATCTTGCGGCCAAAGAAGTGACCGATCATAAAGTTGCACTGATCGCCCAGGATGGCTGCGGCCCATGCGGTGGCCAGAAGCGCCACGATGCTAAAGCCGCCGTTATGGGCAAAGAAGCCCGAGGCAAACAGCAGTGAGTCGCCGGGAAGGAACGGGAAGAACACCACGCCCGTCTCGATAAAGATGATCAGGAACACGCAGCCGTAGGCCATGAGCGGGCCGGCGGCGATCCAGCTGGCGATCGCAGCGCGCGGATCCTTAAGCAGCTCGGCGATAAAATTGATGAAACCCATGAAGTAAAACCTCTCAGTTGTGGGCGCGGACACGTCCAAGTTGATCAGTATACGGTTGCGGCGCGAGCACGGGCCAAACCCCTCAAAAGTCTTACTTCATTACCAGCAAGTTTGCATAACTGACACCTGTCGCCTAAAGCAAAGCAAGATTGTCCTTCCTAATCCCTAGCGAATCGCTATACTTTATTGAATCGCATTGTCACGGCGCTAAGGGAGGGCGGCCGGTGAGCTTTATCAACACCATTCGCGAGGACATCAAGACCGTCCAGGCGCAGGACCCTGCCGCGCAAAATGGCCTAGTCATCTTCCTGTCCTACCCCGGCCTGCACGCCAAGTGGAATCATGTGCCCGAGCACTGGCTGTGGGAACACGGCCATCGATCGCTTGCCCGCGTGCTCTCGCAGTTAACCCGCCATATCACCGGCGTCGAGATTCATCCCGCCGCGCAGATTGGCAAGCACTTCTTTATCGACCACGCCATGGGCGTCGTTATTGGCGAGACCACCATCGTGGGCGACAACTGCGTGCTCTACCAGGGCGTCACGCTCGGCGGCACCGGCAACGAGACCGGCAAACGCCACCCCACCCTGGGCAACAATGTCACCGTGGGCACGGGCGCCAAGGTGCTTGGCAACATCCACATCGGCAACAACGTCAAGATCGGCGGCAACTCGGTCGTCGTCAAGGACGTGCCCGACAACTGCACCGTCGTGGGCGTGCCCGGGCGCATCATCAAGCGCAACGGCTGCCGTGTGTTCGAGGAGAGCTTCGACGCCAAGCAGCATCGCGAGTACATGCCCGACGATGCCGCCGAGCAGAGCGCCCTCAACCGTCAGGGCATCACCGAAAACGCCCGTCGCGTCAAGGAACTCGAGCAAGAGGTGGCCGAGCTCAAGGCCCTCGTCGCCAAGTTCGTGGACGAGCGCTAGGGCCGCGGGCAACCGCCACATCATGAACGCCAACACAAAAGGCGCGCCAGGGAATCCGCCCCGACGCGCCTTGTTTCCAATGTGACATGCGGGACTGACCCTTTGTCACCTTATGCGAATTGGCTTAGGTAGAGGTCGGCATAAGCGCCCTCGGCAGCCAGCAACTCCTTGTGCGTACCCTGCTCGATGATATTGCCGTGATCCATGACCAGGATGAGGTCGGCATCGACGATCGTCGATAGACGGTGCGCGATCACAAAGCTCGTGCGCCCGCGCATGAGCGCGTCCATGGCGCGGCCGATGGCGAGCTCGGTGCGCGTGTCCACGCTCGACGTCGCCTCGTCCAGGATGAGGATCGCCGGGTTGTTGAGCAGCACGCGCGCGATGGTCAGCAGCTGACGTTGGCCCTGGCTGATGCTCTCGGCATCGTTAGCCACACGCGTGTCGTAGCCCTGCGGCATAGTGCGCACAAAGAAGTCGACCTGTGCGGCGCGTGCGGCCGCGACAATCTCCTCGCGCGTCGCCTCGGGACAGCCGTAGGCGATGTTCTCGGCAATGGTGCCATCAAATAGCCAGGCGTCCTGCAGCACCATGCCAAACTGCTGGCGCAGCTCGCCGCGGTCCATGCGGCTCGTGTCCACGCCGTCGAGGGTAATGCGGCCGCCGTCGATCTCGTAGAAGCGCATGAGCAGATTGATGAGCGTGGTCTTGCCCGCGCCCGTGGTTCCCACCACGGCAATCTTCTGGCCCGGTTCGGCGGTAAACGACACGTCGCGCATAAGCGGCTTGTCGGGCGCATAGCCAAAACGCACGTGTTCAAAGGCAACACGGCCCTCCACCTTGCCCGGCAGCTTGGCGGCGGCCACCGGCAACGGATCGGCCTCCATCTCGGGCTCGTCGAGCAGGTCGAACACACGCTCTGCGCTCGCCAGCGCGCTCTGCAGCGAGTTAAAGGTAAACGACAGCTGCGTCATGGGCTCGGACGCCTCGTAGATAAACTGGAAGAACGCCTGGAACACGCCGACGGTCATATGCCCGGCAACCAGCATGCTGCAGCCCACCAGCGCGATCACGATCTGCGCCAACCGGCCGATAAAGCGCACCGCGGGGCCGACGGCGTTAATCATAAAGTCGGCCTTGGTGCTCACGCGCGCCAGCTCCTTCGAAGCCTCGTGCACCTCGGCAGAGCTCTTGCGCTCGCGGTTAAACGCACGGATCACCAGACGGCCCGAGTAGCCCTCCTCGACCGCGCTCGTAATCTTGGACACCCACTCCTGGCGCTCGCCCGTCACATCATGCGTGCGGCGCGACACGACCTTCGTCACCAGCAGCGAAAGCGCCGTAAAGAACAAAAAGACGAGCGTGAGCGGCACGCTAAACACGAACATCACGCTCACGGCGCCCACCACGGTACCGATCGACACCAGAAGCTGGAGCAGGCCGCGTTGCATACTCTCGGACATCTTGTCCAAGTCGTTGGTCGCACGGCTGACGACCTCGCCGGGACGATGCGCGTCAAAGTAGGCAAGCGGCAGACGGTTGAGCTTTTGTGCGATGCGGTTGCGCAGACGCAGGTTGAGGCGCTCGGCAACGCTCGACATCAAAAAGCTCTGGAGTGCGTAGAACGAGGCGGCGGCGGTCCAGATCATAAAGTAGATAAAGATGGTCCTGCCGCAGTTCTCCCAGGTAATGCTGAAGGTAGTGTTGTTGGCAAACGCCAGCTTCATGTGCCCCCACAGCTCATCGATCACACGGGCGCTGTAAGCCGGCGCCGCGGTGTTAAAGATGGCATAGAACACGATACTCGCGAACACGATATAGAAGCGCCAATGGTCGCCGGCGGCCTCGCTCCACAGGCGGCGCACCGTCGCCCAGGTGTCGCGGGGCGTCTCGTCCTCGTCCTCGTCGTCAACGTCGCGCATGCGCTCCGCCTCGGCGCGGGCGCGCTCGTCCTCGGCGCGCTCATTTTCCTCGTAGAGCGCCTGGCGGCGAGCCTCGCGCTCCACCGCTGCCTTGGCGTTTTCGTCCAGGTCGGGCGTGGCGCCCGTCTCCTCGACTGTCTCTGCAGCCGCGACGTCATCGGCGATGCTCCGCTTCTTGAGCTCCTCGGTCATGCTACTCACCTCCCTTCATCTGCGATTCCGCGATAGCGCGGTACACCTCGCAGGTTTCCATGAGCTCGTCGTGCGTGCCTAGGCCCACGACTTCACCGTCCTTGAGCACCACAATCTGATCGGCATGCAAAATAGTCGAGATGCGCTGGGCGATGATGAGCACCGCGGCATCGCACGTCTCGTCCTGCAGCGCATAGCGCAGTGCCGCATCGGTCTTAAAGTCCAGAGCCGAAAAACTGTCATCGAAGATATACAGGTCGGCATGCTTCATGAGTGCGCGGGCAATCGCCAGGCGCTGGCGCTGACCACCCGAGAAGTTCGTGCCGCCCTGGGCCACCGGCGTATCGAGCCCCTGGGGCTGGTCGAGCACAAAGGTGCTCTGGGCAACCTCCAGCGCATGGAACATGTCAGCCTCGGTCGCGCCCTCGTTACCAAAGCGCAGGTTGCTCGCCACCGTACCCGAGAACAGCCATGCCTTCTGCGGCACATAGGCGATACGCCCGCGGATATCGTCTTGCGAAAGGTCGCGCAGATCGACGCCGTTCAGGCGAATGGCGCCCTTCGTGGCATCGTGGAAGCGAAGCAAGAGCTTGGCCACCGTTGACTTGCCCGAGCCCGTCGAGCCCACGATCGCGGTCGTCTGTCCGCGGCGGCAGGCAAAACTCAGGTCGCACAGGGTGTCCTCGTCGGCATCGTCAAAACGGAACGACATGTGGTCGAACACGGCCACCGTGTCGGCGCCGTCTGCGGACTCAGGTGTCCCGTCGCCCAGCGTAGCCTTACCGTCCACGATGCTCGGCTCGATTTCGAGCACCTGCTGCGCGCGGTTGAGACACGCCGCGGCGCGCGGAAGCGTCAGCACCACCATCTGCGCCATCATCACAAAGAACAGGATCAGGATCGCGTACTCCAGCACGGCCGAGATGCTGCCGATTTGCATGGCATGGACGCCCACACGGTTGCCGCCCACCCACAGCACCGCCACCTCGGCGATATTCATCAAAAAGAAGCTGGAGCTGTCGAGACCCACAAACAGGTGGTTGACCTTGATGGCATTGGCTGCGTAATCGCTAAACACCTCGTCCAGGCGCTGCTCCTCGTGGCGCTCCTTGTTAAATGCGCGGATGACGCGCACGCCCACGATGTTCTCGCGCAGCACCACGTTCATGCGGTCGATAAAGCTCTGCAGGCGCATAAAGATCGGCGCGGCGTTGGCAACGGTAAAGACCGCCGCCACCAGCACGATCGCAACGACCACGCCCAGCAGCGTGCCCATGGCAGGATCGATAAACCAGGCAAAGATGATGCCCGCCACGGCCAAGAACGGTACCGGTAACACCAGCTGAATCGTCTGCAGGATCGCTTGCTGGATCACGTTGATGTCGTTGAGCGAGCGCGTGATCATCGAACCCGTACCAAAGCGCTCAAAGTCGCTGGCGGACAGCTCGAGCGACTTGTCGTACACGGCATTGCGGATATCGCAGGCCACGTTGGCGGCCAGGCGCGCCGAAAGATAGCAGCCCAGCACCGTGCCGCCGCTGGCCATGCCGGTCGCGATAAGCATGTACAGGCCGTTGCGTAATATATAGTCGACATCACCCGTGGTAATACCGGTGTTGACCATGTTCGCCAGCATCGTGGGAACCAACAGCGTACCGACGTTATCTATCAGCACCGCAAACAGCGTCACCGCAATCAGACCGCGGTACGGCCTCATAAACCTCATTAAGAGTCGCATGCGTCCCCCTCGCCCTTATCGTCAGCCTCGTTCTCGGCGGCCACTTGCCGTTTAAATGCCTCGCACTCTTCGTTAAGAACATGGGAGAACTTACCGACCAAGCGCATGATCTCGCACTGTTCCCACGGCTCGAGCGCCTCGAATGCCTGTTGCTCGGCTTTTTGCGCCGGCAACGCGTAGCGCTTGGCAAACCGCACGCCTTCTTCGGTCAGTCGTACAACCTTGTTTTTACGACTGCCCTCGGCAAACTCCAACGTCGCAAGCCCTCGCGCCCTAAGCGTTTTAATCGCCGAATTGATGGTCTGTTTGCTGTAGAACCATTCACTCGTCAGCCGACTCACGGCAACGCTTCCGCCCGCTGCACTCGTGTCGACGAGCATCCAGTAGGCGCAGTCCGAAAGGCCGCAGGCGCGCGAGAACTCCGAATAGATATGGTCGAGTCCATTGAGCAACCGATCGAAGTCGACCAGCGTAACCGCACTATTCATCTATCCCACCATTCGATTGTCCGATTTTTGACCAATTATGTGTCTCTAGATTAGTCCGAGTTTTGACTATCGTCAACAGGCTCTCCGCAAATGCGCGCACTTTTATGGCCTATCGGCAGAAAAAGACCGCCGGCGCGGGGGCGGCGCCAGCGGTCACGTGAAAATCGGGTTTATTGCCTGTTAAGCGGCGACGGCCTCATAGACCGTAGCGCCCGAGAAGCTGTCATGCAGGCTCTTGCCGGCAATCCACGGCAGCTCGACGACCTCGCAGACCGTGTTGACCAACTCAGAGCAGTCAGTAAAGTGGCCCTTGTCGTTGAGGGCCTCGCAATCCTGAACACGCCAATAGCCATCGGTGTGCGTGATGTAGTACTCGTGATCGTTGATCGACACGAAAGCGCGCGTCTTGGAACGCAGCAGCTTCAGAAATCCTTCGAAATCGGTCTCGACGACATCTCCAGCCTGGAACATGATGCTACCTCCTGGCCCGGCGCCACCACGGCGCATTGATAAACGTTGGTACTCCTTTAGTAAAACCTTTATCAGAGGTTATGCGTTCGTCATTTAGGCAAGTGGTAAAAAACCGCAGGGTAGACGGGATAAAACGTTTAACCATCCCATTTGATTATCACATTCTGAAGGTACTTTTATGCAAACCTACTTTCCCAATTGGAATCTATCCTTTTGGCCGGGCAATTGACCGTCTATCGTTTGAGCCCGACGGGTATGAACGGGGCATCTGCAACGCCACCGCAAGGAGACACCATGGAGACTATCGAAGCACTCATTCACCGTCGCAGCTGCCGCAACTACAGCGATCGTCCCGTCGAGGCCGAAAAGCTTGCACGTATTATCGAAGCCGGCCAATATGCACCGAGCGGCATGGGCCGCCAGCCGGTGACGTTTGTCGCCGTCACCGACCCCGCGACCGTCGAGCGTCTCTCACAGCTCAACGCCCAGGTCATGGGCAGCAACAGCGACCCCTTCTATGGCGCCAAGACCGTTGTGGTGGTGCTGGTTGACCGCAGCGTACCCACACATCTGGAAGACGGCTCGCTCGCCATGGGCAACTTGCTCAACGCCGCCTATGCACTGGGTGTCGATTCGTGCTGGATTCACCGCGCGCATGAGGTCTTTGACTCGCCCGAGGGCCTGGAGCTGCTGGCCAGCTGGGGCCTGCCCGCCGACGGCAGCCTGCGCGGTGTCGGTCACTGCATTCTGGGCTATGCCGAGGACACGCTACCCGAGGCAAAGCCGCGCCGCGACAACGTGGTGTACGTCAAGTAGCGCAGGAGTGTCCCAAACTGCCGGCAGAGACGATATGAGCAGGACATAAAAACATTGAGAGCCCCTGCTGCATGAAAGAC
>NZ_JBCOIL010000042.1:0-10834 GCF_040926265.1 Collinsella aerofaciens
GCTGACCTTCTGGTCGCGCCCTTGAAGTTGAACGTCAGATTGTCCAAATGCGGCCCGCGCAGCGTCGAGCCGTTACGCGGTTTGGTAAAACCGCGTAACCACTAGTTTGGTACCTTGACAATCAATCTATGCGCTCCTAGACTGGTTAGGCACAAAACAATTCCACTACCTAACTAAAGAAAGGAGCAACACTAATTCATGTGCGATGAACCTCTTAACCTTTGTTCGCACGAGCCCGGCGGCGACCCGTCACAGCCGGCGGATGCACCCGAAGCGGTTAGCTCAGAAGACAAGCTTGCCAAGCGCATCCTCAATGGCCTGGGCTTTTGCGGCCATTACATGCATTTTCATGGCGGAGGCGTGTCCGGCAAGGCGCCCATCATCTGCCTGCTGGCCAAGCAACCCGGCGGCGAGATGTCGCAGCAGGAACTCGGCATGCACTTTGACCTCAAGCCGGGGTCGCTTTCCGAGATCCTGTCCAAACTCGAGCTCAACGGCCTCATCGAGCGCAGCCGTAACCCCAAGGATCGACGGCAGCTCACCATTCGCCTGACCGAAACCGGCCGGGAAAACGCCCGCATCGACCAGGCAGCCCGCATTCGCTTTAGAGAGCAGGCCTTTGGTGCCCTCACCCACGACGAGCGCGAGCAGCTCGCCGAAATGCTCGAGAAAATCCGTGTAACCTGGGAGGAACTGGATGATTAAAACCCTCATGGGCAGCATCCGCGACTATATAAAAGTCACCGTTGCCACGCCGTTGCTCGTGCTTGGCGAGGTGCTCTGCGAGATGCTGATTCCATTTATCACCGCCAACCTGATCGACGCCATCAAAGATGGCACCACCGTAGCCGAGATACTTCCCACCGCGGGCTTTTTGGTGCTCATCGCGCTGACGTCGCTTGCTTTTGGCGCCGCTGCCGGCGTCACCTGCAGCCATGCGAGTTGCGGCTTCGCTAAGAACCTGCGTCACGACCTGTTCTACAAGATCCAGACGTTCAGCTTTGCCAACATCGATGAGTTCTCGAGCTCCTCGCTCGTCACGCGCCTGACCACCGATATCAACAACGTGCAGCAGGCCTTTATGATGATCATCCGTATCGCCGTGCGCGCGCCGCTGGTATTGATCTTCGCCTTTACCATGGCATTTATCATGGGCGGCAGCGTCGCCATGGTCTACCTGGTCATCATTCCGCTGCTGGGCTTTGGGCTGTTCTTTATCATCTTTAAGGTGCGTCCCATCTTCTCGCGCGTGTTCCACAAGTACGACGCCCTTAACGAGTCCGTCGAGGAAAACGTCACCGGCATGCGCGTGGTCAAGAGCTACGTGCGCGAAGACTTTGAGAAGGAGAAGTTCGCGACCGCCGCACGCGACGTCCAGATGGACTTCACCCGCGCCGAGAAGCTGCTTGCCTTTAACAACCCCATGATGAACATCTGCGTCAACGGCGCGTTTGTCGTCATCATCTACCTGGGCTCCAAGCTCATCATCACGAGCCAGGGCACGCTGTTCGACGTGGGCCAGCTCTCCTCGATCTTTACCTATGGCTTCCAAATCCTCATGAGCCTGATGCAGCTGTCGATGATCTTTGTCATGGTGACCATGGCCGACGAATCGGCGCACCGCATCACCGAGGTGCTGGCCGCCGAGCCCACGATCGCCGATCCCGCCGAGCCCGTGCTCGAGGTCGCCGATGGCTCCATCGACTTTGACCACGTGAGCTTTAAGTATTCCGCGCATGCGAAGCGCCAGGCGCTCGACGATATCGACCTGCACATTAAGAGCGGCGAGACCATCGGCATCATCGGCGGCACCGGCTCGGCCAAGTCCACGCTCGTAAACCTCATCGCCCGCCTGTACGACGCCACCGAGGGTACCGTGCGCGTGGGCGGCGTGGATGTACGCGACTACGACTTGGACGCCCTGCGCCACCAGGTGGCCATGGTGCTGCAGAAAAACGTGCTGTTTAGCGGCACGATTGCCGAGAACCTGCGTTGGGGCGACCCGAACGCCACCGACGAAGAGGTCCGCGAGGCCGCGCATCTGGCCTGCGCCGACGAGTTTGTCGACGGCTTCCCCAAGGGCTATGACACCTGGATCGAACAGGGCGGCTCCAATGTTTCCGGCGGTCAGAAGCAGCGCCTGTGCATTGCGCGTGCCCTGCTGCGTCGCCCCAAGATCTTGATCCTGGACGACTCCACGAGCGCCGTCGACACCAAGACCGACGCCAAGATTCGCGCAGGGCTGGCAAGCTATCTGCCCAACACGACCAAGCTCATCATCGCCCAGCGCATTAGCTCCGTGCAGGACGCAGACCGCATCATCGTCATGGAGGGCGGCCGCATCGCGCAGATCGGTAACCACGACGAGCTGCTCAAGACGAGCGAGATCTACCGCGAGACCTTTACCTCGCAGAACAAGATGTCTGCCGAGGGCGAAGAGGCCGTCGAGGCCGACACCGAGGCATCCGTAACGCAAGCTCAGACCCAGGAAGGAGGCGAGGCACATGAGTAAGGCAACGACCGCCGAGCGCGCGCTCAACCGCAAGGGCGGCACCATGTCGCGCCTCATCAAGACGCTCTTTGGCTTTTACCCCGTGCTTTTGCCCCTCGTCGTCGCCGGCGTGGTGCTCTGCGCCATCATCAACTCCATCGGCGCGACCTTCCTTCAGAGCGCCCTGCAGATTATTAGCGAATCGTGGCAGTCGGGCGATTGGGGAGCCGCGCAGCCCAAGATCGCACAGCTCGTGACCACCCTCGCCTGCATCTACGGCATCGGCATCCTGTCCTCGCTCTTCTGGAACCGCGCCATGGCCATCGTCACGCAGGGCTCGCTGGAGAAGCTGCGCGAGAAGATGTTCAACCGCATGCAGGACCTGCCGATCCGCTACTTCGACACGCACCAGCGCGGCGACATCATGAGCCACTACACCAATGACATCGACACGCTGCGCCAGATGATCAGCCAGTCGCTGCCCAACCTGCTCATGACGGTCATCGTCATCGTCACGGTGTTCTTTATCATGCTGTACTACAGCGTGTGGATGTGCTTGGTCATTATTGCCGGCGTCGCCTTTATGACCTGTATGACCAAGCTGCTCGGCTCCAACTCCGCGCGCTTCTTTATTGCGCAGCAGACCGAGCTCGGCGTTGTCGAGGGCCATATCGAGGAAGTCATGAACGGCCAGAAGGTCGTCAAGGCATTCTGCCACGAGTCTGCCGCCGAAGCCGATTTTGACGAGCGCAACGAAAAGCTCTTCGAGGTCTCGCAGAAGGCCAACATGTACGCCAACATCCTCATGCCCATCCTTATGAACCTGGGCAACCTGCTCTACGTGCTGGTCGCACTGGCCGGCGGCATTTTCCTAGCGCTGGGCGTGCCCAACCTGAGCATCTCGGGCATGGCGCTGTCCATCGCCGTCGTGGTGCCGTTCCTCAACATGACCAAGCAGTTCTGTGGACAGATCGGCCAGATCTCGCAGCAGATCAACGCCGTGGTCATGGGCCTCGCCGGCGCCGACCGTATCTTTGAGCTCATCGACGAGGAGCCCGAAGCCGACGAAGGCTATGTGACGCTTGTCAACGCTCAGGTGAACCCCGATACCTGGCAGCTCGAGGAGGCCGACCACCACACTGGCATGTGGGCGTGGAAACATCCGCACCGCGCAACCGGCGAGATCGAGTACGTGCCGCTGCGTGGCGACCTGGTCATGGACAACGTCGACTTTGGCTACACGCCCGACCACGAGGTGCTGCACGGCGTGTCCGTGTTTGCCAAGCCGGGCCAGAAGGTCGCGTTTGTCGGCGCCACCGGTGCCGGTAAGACGACCATCACCAACCTCATCAACCGCTTCTATGACATCGCCGACGGCAAGATCCGCTACGACGGCATCAACGTCAACAAGATCCGCAAGGCCGATCTGCGCCGCTCGCTGGGCGTCGTGCTACAGGACGTGAACCTGTTCACCGGCACCGTGATGGATAACATCCGCTACGGCAACCTGGACGCTACCGACGAGGAGTGCATCGCGGCGGCCAAGCTCGCCGGCGCGGACGACTTTATCACCCGCCTACCCGACGGCTACGACACCATGCTCACCGGCAACGGCGCACAGCTGTCGCAGGGCCAGCGCCAGCTGATCTCGATTGCGCGTGCCGCCGTCGCCGATCCGCCGGCAATGATTCTGGACGAGGCCACGAGCTCCATTGACACCCGCACCGAGGCCATCGTGCAGGCGGGCATGGATAAGCTCATGGAGGGCCGCACGACGTTTGTCATCGCGCACCGCCTGTCCACCGTGCGCAACTCCGACGCGATCATCTGCCTGGACCACGGCCGCATTATCGAGCGTGGCAACCACGACGAGCTGATCGCCAAGCGCGGATACTACTATCAGCTCTATACCGGGGCGTTTGAGCTGGAGTAGTTCGGCTCGCCGAGATGGCCGATTTGCCGCTCATTCGTCGGGCATGACCCTAAGGTCAATGCCCTCCTCTTTCGGGGCAAATCGACTCATCTCAACGACCCAAACACAATGCGCCGCAACGAATAAAGCCTCCGCAGCCACACGAGCTGCGGAGGCTTTATTCATGCCGGCCGGAAACCGTATCCCACTTTTCGGGCCCAAAATGGGATGCCGTTTCCCGCTGGGCCCCCTCCGGGAAACGGCATCCCATTTCAAGGGCATAAACCGGGATGTGGTTTCCCCTAACGGCACCTTTGGGAAGCCGCATCCCACTCTAGACGCACAAAACGGGATGAGCTTTCCCATGGTGATCCAAGACCAGAAGCATGTCCGATAGCGCGGCCAGGTCAAGAACAACAAGGCAAGCGTCACGCCAATTTGGACGAGCGTCTGCTGCAGTTTGAGGCTGCTAGCCCATATGGTAGAGTTAACCACCCATGAATTTCAGCACACTGCGTGCTACCTGTTCTTTTGTCATTTAGGGGAGTGAACTTGTGAATACTTCTGTCGCCAAGAAGGCCGGCCAGGCGGTGCGCCTGCTCATGATGGTGCTCACGGCAGTTCTCATCTTCTTCTTCATCAATGTTATGCTGCTCGTCTCCGATATCCATGGCACGGCGCGTGTGGTCAACTACGCCGGCCTGGTACGCGGCACCACGCAGCGCATCGTGAAGCTCGAGGACGCAGGCCAGTCACAAGACGACCTGCTCAAGGCCGTGGATTCATACATCAACGGTTTGCGTTACGGAAGTGACGACCTCAACCTCGTCCGTCTCGACGACGATGAGTATCAGGCAAAAATGACCGAGCTTGCAAATTATTTTGATGAGCTTTGCACCGAGATCATCCGTGTGCGCGAAGTCGGCTACGAGAACACCGACATCATCTCCATGAGCGAGGAATTCTTTGGCATTTGCGACGATGCTACGCGACTCGCAGAGGACTACTCTCAGGAGAAGGCGTCGGCGCTCAACTATCTCGAGGGCTTGGTGATCATCGACATCGTGGGCTTGGTGGCGACCTTTGCGGTCGAACTCGTTCGCGCGGTGCGCACCGCCGCGCTCAATCGCGAACTGCAGAGCAAAGTCTATCTCGACGAAGCCACGGGGCTGCCCAACAAGAACAAGTGCGAGGAGATCTTGGGGCAGGAGCAGCCTGTCTCCGCGGAGGAGCCCGTTGCGGTGTGCGTCTTCGACCTTAACAATCTGCATATGGTCAATAACAACTTCGGCCATGAGAAGGGCGATGAATACATTCGCTCTTTTGCCCAACAACTGGGAAGTGTGGCGTCGGAGACGTGCTTTGTGGGTCGCGACGGCGGCGATGAGTTTATCGCGGTGCTGCGGGATGCCGACCGAGCCGCTGTGGAATCTTGTCTCACTCGGATTCGCGCGAACGTGAACGAGTATTCCGAAGTCCACCCCGATATGCCCATCAGCTACGCGGTGGGCTATGCGCTTTCCAGCGATTTTGACGAGCCGCCTACCATGCGCGAACTCTTTTCCCAGGCCGACAAGAACATGTACGTCGATAAGAACCGCGTAAAGACAGCCGAGGCAGCCGGGCCGCAACGCGAGGACCGCTAAACCCGTAGCAAAGGGTAGCTAATTTGGGACGGGACTCTTTTGGCTACTTGAGGAGTTGGGCCATGGCGTTGACGAATTTTTGTACTTGGAGGGTGGGCTCGAGCGGATAGTGCAAAAAGACCGGCACCTCTCGCCCGCACAGGAACGGCACGCCCACAAAGGCCGGGTGCACCCCCGACCATGCGCCGCAGGTGAGCACCGCGTCGCCCTTTTCCTCTGCCTCGTTAAAGAGCGCAAAGTCAAAGCTGTCCACGTCGATCACGTCTACGCCGCCGTCGGCCAACAGATCGATACGCAGACTGTCCATAGCGTCGTTGCCGTGACGGAGCACGCGCAGGCGCATGCCCTCTAAGTCGGCAACTGTGATGCGCGTCTTGCGCGCCAGCGGGCTCGTGCGCGGCAGGTCGATATAAAACGGCACGTTAACGATGCGAAGCTTTTGGCAGGCGTCGCCCCAGCGTGGAGTAGAAAAACTCGACTGCACTACATCCACCTCGCGGCCCAAGCTGCGCATGACGGATTCGCGCTCGTCATAGAGGTCGCTTACCGGCACGATCTCAAATCGCAGCGATGGTTCCAGATCGTGGATGTCCGTCCACATCGACAGCGTTTGGCGCCCCGGGCACATCATCGACACGCCCAGACGCACGGCACCGCCATCGCCCGCCGCGCGTCGGGCGCGACGCAGCGTATCCTCGGACTGCCGCATGATCGAGCGCGCGTCGTCCACCAGCAGAGCGCCCGCCGGCGTCACCTTAACACCCGAGTGCGAGCGCTCGAACAACGTGATGCCAAACTCGGCCTCGAAGCCCGACACCTGCTTGACGAGCGCCGGGGTCGACACGCGCAATTTTGCCGCCGCACGCGAGAAGCTTCCCAGCTCCGCGGCGGCCGATATGGCCTCGAGTCGTCGATCGTACACGTCAATCTCCCGTTTCCAGACGCATGGCAATGAACTGCCGAAGGGGGTCGTTTTGGCAGGTCACGCGCTCAATTGAGAAAAAACTGCATCGCACAGTATAAACCTACGGTTAACGCCATTCTAACAAATATGCAATTCACCTGCGCAAATGCAAAGCATACGATAACCAGCGAAAACCACGTGGGTCGGTTAATGGGAGCGACCCACCGGGAGGCACAAGAAGGGAAGTTCCTATGAGCAATTGGCTTAAGCTCGAGGGCGATGTCTGCGCCGTGACTGGCGCGCTCGGCGGTATGGGCGTCGAGATTTGCCGCGAGTTCGCCCGCAACGGCGCCAACGTCGTCCTGCTCGACCTGGACGAGGAGAAGGTCAAGGCTGCTGCCGCCGACCTCGCTGCCGAGTTTGGCATCCACGCCGAGGGTTACAAGATGAACGCCACCGACGAGGCCGAGGTTCAGGCCGCCGTCGACGCCACCATCGCCGACTTCGGTCGCGTCGACGTCCTCGTCAACACCGCCGGTATCCTGCGCTTCGCCGCCATGGAGGACCTGCCGCTCTCCGACTGGAATGAGGTCATCAACGTCAACCTCACCGGCTACTTCATCACCTCGCAGCGCTTTGGTCGCGAGATGATCAAGGCCGGCCAGGGCCGCCTGGTGCACATCTCGACCGTCGCCAGCCACTCCCCCGAGACGTTCTCGGGCGTGTACAGCTCCACCAAGGCGGGCGTCAACATGATGTCCAAGATGCTGGCTGCCGAGTGGGGCCCCTACGGCGTGCGCTCCAACTGCGTCGAGCCTTGCTTCGTTAAGACCCCGATGTCAGCCAACTTCTACGCCGATCCCGAGGTCGAAAAGAGCCGCAGCCGTCTGATCGCCACGCGTCGCATCGGCGAGGTCAGCGATATCGCCAACGCCGTCATGTTCCTGGCGTCCAAGCGCTCGGACTTTACCACCGGCGACGCCATCAAGGTCGATGGCGGCTTCTCCAATATGATGGGCGACCTCACCGCCAAGCCCGGCGGCCGTCGCGCCTATGCCGACAACTACCTTAAGAACAAGGGTGTCGAGCTCTGGTCCGATGAGTCCGGCGTCGCCAAGCCGACCGACCAGTAAACCAACCTGACAGGGAGGCCCCGCGGACACGCCCGCTCCCCCCCCCCGTATCGATTAGAAAGAGTCAAATGGCTTCCAGCAACTCCAACAAGGGTCGCGCCGTCGTGCTTTCCGCCGCGTGCGTCACCATGTTCTTTATCAGCTCCATCGCGCTGTATTCCGTCGTGAGCAAGAATCTGCTCGCCGTCTACCCCGAGTGGTCGAGTGCCCTTACCTGGGCTTTCCCCGTCTTTCAGACCATCATGGCCGTAACGGGCATCTTCGCCGGCCGCATCTCCGATAAGATCGGCCCGCGCAACGTCGTGATCGCCGCCGCCGTGTGCTACGGCCTGGGCTGGTTCATGTCCGGCACCGTCACCGAGCCGTGGCAGTTCTACCTGTGGTTCTCGCTCGTCGCCGCCATCGGCAACGGCCTGGGCTACAACCCGGCGCTCACCACCGGCCAAAAGTGGTTCATCGACAAGAAGGGCCTTGCCTCCGGCATCACCCTGGCCGCTTCGACCGCCGGCCCCGCCGTGCTGTCCCCGGTGCTCGCCTCGCTGCTCATCCCGAGCCTGGGCATCTTTGGCGCCCTCAAGGCACTCGGCGTCATCTTCTTTGTGACGATCGCCGCCTCCGCCCTGTTCCTGAAGGCCCCCGAGGCCGGTTGGCTGCCCGAGGGCTTCGAGGCCCCCAAGGGCGGTGCACATGCCGGCACCTTCGGCGACCTCACCCCGGGCGAGATGGTCAAGACCCCGCGCTTCTGGGTCCTCATCGTCACCTTCGCCTTTGCCGCCACCGCGGGCACCCTGCTCGTGGGCAAGGTTGCCTCCATCGCCGCCGTCCAGCTCTTCGCCGACCCCACGAGCGCCGCGGCCGTCGCCCTCGGCGGTGTGGTGGTCTCCGTCAACACCTGCGCCAACCTGGTTGGCCGTCTGTCCTTTGGCCAGATCATCGACAAGCTCGGCGCCTACAAGTCGCTGCTCATCAGCCTTGTCGTCACCATCGTCGCCCTCGTTATCATGTCGATGAGCTTTACGCAGTGCATGTTCTTCGTGGCGCTCGCCCTGCTCGGCTTTAGCTTTGGCGCTCTGCTCGTCATCTACCCGCCGCTCACCGGTGGCGCCTTTGGCACCAGCAACATCGGCGTCAACTACGGCATCATGTTTTTGGGCTACGCCGCTTCCACCTGGATCAGCCAGCCCATCACCGCCGTGCTGTATCACGCCGAGGCCGGCAGCGCCGCCTACCAGCAGTCCTTCTACGGTGCCATTGTGATCGCCGCCATCGCCGTCGTGCTCACCGTCTACATGATGGTCTCCGACAGCAAGAAGAAGTCCGCCTAGTTTTACCGATGCGACAAAGGGACAGTCCCTTTGTCGCATTCCACCGGTCACCAGTATTAAGGAGTCGAAATGTCTGAGCTCAACCCCGTCCGCATTGCCGTTATCGGCGCCGGCGCCATGGGCCGCAACCACATCCGCTTTGTCACCGAGGAGCCCGAGGCCGAGCTCGTCGCCATCGCTGACGCCTTTGAGGGCGCCCGCGCCACGGCCGAGGCCGCCGGCGTGCCGTTTTATACCGATCCCGCCCAGATGATGGACGAGGTCAAGCCCGAGGCCGTCATTATCGCCACCCCCAACGACCTGCATCTGGGCGTTGCCCGCGAGGCCATCAAGCGCAACATCGTGCCGTTGGTCGAAAAGCCGATCTCCAACGACCTCGAGGATGCTCAGGCCTTCGCCGCCGAGGGCGAGACCGCCGGCGTGCCCGTGCTCGTGGGCCAGCACCGTCGCCACAACCCCTTCGTCAACAAGGCCAAGGAGATCATCGAGTCCGGCGAACTGGGCAAGCTCACCGTATCGAGCTTCCACTACATGATCTATAAGAACGACGAGTACTTCGATGTCGAGTGGCGCCGCAAGAAGGGTGCCGGCCCGATCCTGGTCAACCTGGTGCACGACGTCGACCTGCTCCGTTACCTGCTGGGCGAGCCCGTTGCCGTCCAGGGCATGCAGTCCAGCGCCGCCCGCGGTTTTGAGACCGAGGACTCCGCCGTGGTCAACGTCCGTTTTGCCGATGGCGCGCTTGCGAGCATGACCATCTCCGACGCCACCGCCAGCCCCTGGAACTGGGAGGCAACCGCTCGCGAGGATCCGCAGTACCGCCCCTTCGACGCCGACGCCTACTTTATCGGCGGCACTAAGGGCGCCCTGTCGCTGCCCCGCCTGCACCAGTTCTCCTACGACGGCGCCTCTAACTGGCACAAGCCGCTGCAGATGGAGATTCCGGCCGTCGACCCGGCGCTGCCGCACAAGATGCAGCTCAAGCACTTTGTGAAGGTTGTCCGCCGCGAGGCCGAGCCCGTCGTGACCCCCGCCGACAACGTCAAGACGCTCACGCTTCTCAACGCCATCAAGGAGGCCGCCGAGACCGGCCAGCTCGTCGAGCTGTAATGCCTTAAGAGCGACCGCGGCAGAAATCCCATGCCGAGCCCCTTCGGTCCGCCACCAACAAGCCCCTCTTCTTTGCCCCGCGTGCAGCCTCCTGCCCGCGGGGCCTTTTGCTACCTTGCCGACGATTTTTCAGAAGCGGGGACTATTTTGCGCCTCAGCTTGGTTCGTTCGCCACGAACGAGCCTATCTACTACGTTTAGCCAACCACCCTCAACCATACCGAATTTCGCGAAATAAAAACCGACGCTCCTATAAGTTGTCAAGAGGCAGTTTGCGGGAGAGCTCCCTTCAATTCGCACAGGAGCTCGTAATA
>NZ_JBCOIL010000043.1:0-9867 GCF_040926265.1 Collinsella aerofaciens
CGCCGCTGACCGGTGGACGGCACCGAGCCGTACGCTTGAACTGAGAAGGGGGAGGCCTCGCGGCCTCCCCCTTTTTTTGCGTTTACGGGCTTTTGTCTCACATAGTAGCTGTGTTTTATAACCCTCGTTTGTCGCATCTTCTGTGAACGGGCTACAATAACTTAGTCTGTGCGATATGGAGGTGAACATGGCTGAAGCTGGTATCGGCGTTGATATCGTCGAGATTTCCCGCATGAAATCAATTCTTGAAAAGACGCCGTCGTTTGCTCGGCGTGTGTTTACCGAAGAAGAGCGTGCGTATTGCGATGCGTCATCGCGCCCCGCCGCTCACTATGCGAGCCGCTTTGCTTCGCGCGAGGCGGTGCTTAAAGCTCTCGGCACGGGTTTTAGTCAAGGCGTGGGTCGCAAGGATGTTTCGGTAACGCGTGATAAACTCGGCAAACCGAAGGCGCTGCTTTCGGGCCGTGCTCTCGAGATCGCTCAAGAACTGGGTGTTGTTGAGGTCGCTCTTTCCATTACGCTTACGGGAGACTTGGCCGTTGCGAATGCCATCGCGATTACCGAAGATGCTCGGCCTAAGCCAAAAGATGAAAAGGTGAGCACCAAGAAACGCGTTGCGCAGACATTTAAAGAGGCTCGCTCTGTTTTAGATGAGCTTGAGCAGCTGCAGAATTCAGCATTGACGGAGCACCTGGGCGATGCTTCGCAAGATACGCTAGGAGCATAGATGAAACCGGTTTTGAGTACCGAAGAAGTCGTTCGTCTCGAGGATATCATCGAACGCGAAGGGACTTCGAAGGCCGAGCTTATGGAGCTAGCGGGTGAGTTTGCCGCCAACGAGGTCTTGAAGCTCAATCCCGATCGGGTTCTCGTTCTGGTCGGTTTTGGTAATAATGGCGGCGACGGTTGGGTTGCCGCCGATATCCTGAGCCATAAGGGTGTGGACGTGGATATCGTTTCTCCGGTTGAACCGGATGAGATTCCTGCTGCTCTGGCACGTCATGTTGCTCGTCGTACTGCCGGCCGCGATGTGCACGTTTGCGTCGGCCCTTCGCGTGACGAACTCGAGGTTTTGATCGATAAGGCCGATGTTGTTGTCGATGCCATTTTTGGTACCGGTTTTCACGGGAATCTGCGTGCGCCGTTCTCCATCTGGATTCCTACGGTCAATGAATGCGCCGATTGTGTCGTATCCATTGATGTCCCCTCGGGCCTGAATGCCGAGACGGGCGTTGTTGATGACGACTGCATTCGTGCCGAGCATACGGTGACGATGATTGCGCCCAAGATTGGTCTGTATAGCGCTGATGGCCCTGAGTATGCTGGCGATTTGATCTGCAGCAATCTTTACGACCGTCTTGACGAGGTCATCGATGATGTCGACCACGCCGCCGAGATTGTCGAGCCCGGTGACTTAGTTGATTACTTTGCTCCACTACCTACGAATATCGATAAGTATTCCCGTGGCTCTGTGCTTATTGTCGCCGGATCTGCACAATATCCTGGTGCTGCCATTATGGCGGCCAAGTCTGCAGCTCGCGCGGGTGCTGGTTACGTGGCAGTCGCGGCTCCTGACGCCTGCGCTAATCTTATTCGCATGGCACTTCCTTCGATTCCCGTCTTTGCTATTCCGTCTGATTCCCGCGGCTCCTTTGGCGCCGCTGCGCGCATGACGGTGTGCGAGATTGCAAAGAAGTACAGCTGCGTACTGTGCGGTCCCGGTATGACGACGTCTGCCGGCGCTATGCAGGTGGTTTCGGGCTTGCTCGAGCTTGATGTACCGCTTATTTTGGATGCCGATGCACTCAACTGCCTTGCTAAGATTGCCATTGACGGTATTGATAGTAACCCCGAGATGTATCGTCGCGAGCAGCCGTTGGTTATGACGCCGCACTATCGTGAGCTTTCGCGTCTGGTTGCCGGTGACGAGGTGAACGACCTTGGTACCGCGATTGCGGCCGCGCAGAAGGTCGTCTGGGCTGCAGGCTCCGACAACCTGGTTGTCATTGCCAAGGGGCCGACGACGGCTATCTGTGGCGTTGAGCGTGTGCTGCTGCCGCTCTCGGGTCCGGCTTCTCTGGCAACTGCCGGTTCGGGTGATGTTCTCGCGGGTATTTTGGCCGGCACGCTTGCCACCATGCGCGACGAGATGGATCGTTGGGAGTTGCTGTATTCGTACGCCGTCGCACTTCACAGCTACGCCGGTTTTGCCGCGGCGACGGAGTATGGTGAGAAGAGCGTCATCGCGACCGATCTTATCGACTTGATCGGTCCTGCCATGGAACTGGCGGCAAAGGATGCGCTCGAAGATCTGGGAATCATGGACGAAGGGTCGGATGACTAATCATGAATAAAGCCGATTTGACGCGCTGGTCCTGGGTCGAGATCGACCGCGGGGCGCTCCGTCGCAACACGAGGGCCTATAAGAATTTACTGAATCCACGTCAGCGCCTGTGCTGCGTGGTTAAGGCCGATGCTTATGGTCATGGAGCTGTTGAGTGCGCCAAGATCATGTATTCGGCCGGTGCCGACATGTTTGCCGTGGCGACGGTTAACGAGGGCGTTGAGCTCCGACAGGGCGGGATTACGAAACCCATCCTCATCCTAAGCGAGCCGCCTATCGAGGCCATTCCGACGTTGCTCGAGTTTGATATCATGCCCTCGGTCTATACGTCTGACTTTGCTCTTGCGTATGGCGAATGTGCCGTCGCGGCGGGCAAAGTGGGCAAGTATCATCTCGCCATCGAGACGGGCATGAATCGTATCGGCGTTCACTACACGCAGGTGCTTGACTTTGTCCGCGGTATTAATTTCCATCGCGGTATTCAGTGCGACGGCGTATTTACGCACTTCGCCACGGCCGATGAACCTTCGGGCTGGGACTACAAACTGCAGTGTCAGCGCTTTACCGAGGCCGTTCAGGCCATTAAGGATGCGGGCTTTGAGTGCGGTATCGTGCACTGCGCCAACACGCCGTCCTCGATGCTCGACCCTTCGATGCATTTTGATATGATTCGCGCCGGCGTTGGCTTGTATGGAATGCAGCCGTGCGAGCTGAGTGGCCGCGTGATGCAGCTTGATCCCGTTATGAGCGTCCATGCGCGTGTGACGCGCGTGGCACACCCTGCGATGGGTGAGGGCGTGGGCTACGGTTTTACCTACCGCGTACCGCGTACGCGCGTTCAGATCTGCACGCTGCCGATCGGTTATGCCGATGGCCTATCGCGTACGCTTTCCAATCGTATGGATGTGCTGTATCGCGGCGAGCGCGTGCATCAGGTTGGCAATATCTGCATGGACCAGTTTATGGTCGCCATTCAGTCCAACCCGGCACACGAGATTCCCGAGGCCGAGTATGGTGACGAGATGATTATTGTCGGCCGCGATGGCGATGCCGAGATCACTATGGACGAGATGGCCCGACTGCGCGGAACGATTAACTACGAGGTCGCCTGCGGCTTTGGCATGCGTCTCGACAAGGTCTACGTGTAGGAGCCGCTATGGGCGTCATGCACATCCCCGGCCATACCCATCAGGCACCACGTGAGGTCGCACTCGAGGAAATTGAGGCCGTTCTGGGCGATTGTCACCTCTGCCAGCTCTACCAGTCGCGTCACAATATCGTGTTTGGCGTGGGAAACCCCCGCGCTCGTGTGATGTTTATTGGCGAGGCGCCGGGCCGCAATGAGGATTTGCAGGGCGAGCCCTTTGTGGGGGCGGCAGGCGAGGACCTCAACGGCATTTTGTCGCTGGCGGGACTCAAACGCGAAGACGTCTACATTGCCAACGTGCTTAAGTGCCGCCCGCCGGGAAACCGCAATCCACGTCCCGAGGAAGTGCTGGCTTGCTCGCCGTTTTTGCGTGAGCAGATTCGAAGCATCTGGCCCGATATTATCGTGACGCTCGGCAACCCCGCGACGCACTTTGTGCTTAAGACCGAGATTGGCATTACTAAGCTGCGCGGCAGGTTCCACCAGATGGGGCATTTTGTAGTAATGCCCACGTTCCATCCGGCAGCAGCGCTACGCAATCCGGCGTGGCAGGAACTGCTGGAGGAAGACTTTAAGATGCTGGGCGACTATCTGGAGCGACATCCCGCACCAGAGGACGCCTCGGAATAATAAGGAGCATATATGTCCCTGGAGCGCCTGGGGGTAGGTACTTACAAAACGACTTGCGCTGCCGATACGGAGTACTTTGGCGAGCTAATTGCACCGTGCCTTGAGGACGGCGATGTGCTCATCCTGACCGGTGGCCTGGGGGTGGGCAAAACTCACTTTACCAAGGGCGTCTCGTGCGGGCTGGGCGATGGGCATATGGTTACGAGCCCTACGTTTGCGCTCATGGCCGTTCACGATCAAGGCCGTATTCCGCTGTTTCACTTTGATCTATACCGCCTGGAGCATGCCTACGAGCTCGAGGATACGGGCATTTTCGATGTGCTGGGCTATGAGGGTGCTTGCCTGCTGGAATGGGGCGAACAATTCCAAGACGAGCTGACGGATGAGTATCTTTCGGTGACGCTCAAGCGTGATGAGGGCGACAGTGATGTGCGAACGATAACGCTCGAGGCGCACGGTGACCGCGCAATGGAGCTTTCCCATTTGATTGATAAGGCTGTACAAGATGAGCTTGCATAACGACAACGCGCTGGTGGTGGCGCTCGATACTTCGACCGACATGCTTGCCTGCGCGGCAAGCTGGATTGATGGGCAGACGGGCGAGACGAAGCTCGTGAGTGGCGACCACATGTGTCGCCGTCACGCCAACGTTGAGCTCGTGAATACCGTTGATGGCGTGCTGGCTCAAGCCGGTCTGGATCGCAGCGATGTTGGTTGCTATGTGGTCGGCCGCGGCCCGGGGTCCTTTACGGGTGTGCGCATCGGCATCTCCACTGCCAAGGGCCTCGCGCGTGGTGCCAATGTTCCGCTGCTGGGCGTGTCGACGCTCGACGCTTGCGCTTGGACGGCGTGGAAGGCTGGCGTGCGCGGCAAGCTTGGTATCTTGGCCGATGCTATGCGCGGTGAGGTATATCCGGCGCTGTATATGCTGGTTGATGAGGGTCCCGAGCGTCAATTTGAGCGCGAACACGTGGTCAAGGCCGCCGTGGCGCTCGATGAGTGGCGCCAAGCAGCGGACTGGGACCAGGTTCAGCTGACCGGTGACGGTCTCGTGCGCTATGGCAAGCTGCTGGGTGAGGACGAGACCGCCCGCTGCGTGGAGCGCGACCTGTGGTGGCCTTCGGGCGAGGGCTTGCTGCTCGCGCACGCTGCGGGTGACGGCGATCCGGCCCGCGTCTTGCCGATTTACACGCGCCTTTCGGATGCCGAGGAAAACGAGCGCAAGCGTCTTGGTCTTGCCGAGAGTGCGCAGAGCGAAATTACGGGTGTTGCCGATGAGCTCGCCGGTCGTCATCTGCAGTTCCGTCCCATGGGCGCGGCGGATGCCGAGGGCACGAGCGCGCTGGAGGCTGCCTGCTTTGAAGGTGTCGGACACGAGGCGTGGACGCCGGGCATGTTCCTGTCCGAACTGGGCGAGGACGTTGCTGCGCCGCGTAGTTGGTGGGTGGCACACGACGACGGCAAGCTGCTGGGCCTTGCCGGCGGTATGGTCGTGGACGGTGATGTGCAGATTCTGGATGTCGCCGTCGACCCGGCACATCGCCGCGAGGGCATTGCCCGCAAGCTGCTGTCGCACGTGAGCTATGATGCCCAGATGCTCGGCTGCACCACGGCTTCGCTCGAGGTCGAGGACGGTAACGAGGGGGCGATCGCGCTTTATAACGCTCTGGGCTTTACCGAGGCTGGCCGTCGCCGCGGCTACTACGGTGTCGGCAAGGATGCCATCGTTATGACGGCGCCGCTGCCCCTGGTGCTTCCGGTCGACAATGCTTCGCCCGAGCCGACGGCGGCAGAGCAGCGCGTATGGCCGCTGCCTGCGCCTGGGCGCTCCGAGGGGGAGCGTGCCGAAATTGAGCGCCGCCGCCTAGTGCTCGCTATCGAGAGTTCCTGCGACGAGACGGCCGTGGCGATTATCGATGCGGATGGCAATATGCTGGCCAACCAGGTGTCGACACAGATTGATTTTCATGCCCGCTTTGGCGGCGTGGTGCCCGAGATCGCCTCGCGCAAACACGTTGAGGTGATTGTGAGTGTCGTGGATGCGGCGCTCGAGGATGCCGCAGCATCGCTTGGTCTTGAGGGTGGAGCCATTGCCCCCAGCGAGCTTGCCGCCGTGGGCGTGACACAGGGTCCGGGCCTGGTGGGCGCCCTCGTGGTGGGCGTTGCCTTTGCCAAAGGCTTTGCCTACGCTGCCGGTAAGCCGCTCGTATGCGTCAACCATCTGGAGGGGCACCTGTTTGCCAACTTGCTGGCGCAGCCCGACCTCAAGCCTCCGTTTATCTTTACGCTTGTCTCGGGCGGGCACACCATGCTCGTGCACGTAAAGGCATGGGGCGACTACGAGGTGCTCGGTGAGACGCTCGACGACGCCGTGGGCGAGGCCTTCGACAAGGTGGCCAAGGCGTTGGGCCTGGGCTATCCCGGTGGCCCCATCATTTCCAAGCTGGCCGAGACGGGCAATCCCCGCGCGATCGATTTCCCCCGTGCGCTTAACAGCAGGGGAGACTATCGTTTCTCGCTTTCGGGTCTTAAAACGGCCGTGACGCTCTACATCGAGCAGGAGACCAAGGCCGGGCGCACGATTCACCTGCCCGATCTGGCGGCTTCGTTTGAGGCGGCTGTCTTTGACGTGCAGTACAAGAAGGCCAAAAACGCATTGCACGCTACCGGATGTAAGGAATACTGCATCGGCGGCGGCGTCTCGGCCAACCCGCATCTGCGCGAGATGATGATCAAGAAGCTTGGACGTCAGGGGATTCGCGTAACGGTGCCGCCCTTGTCTGCCTGTACCGATAACGCAGCCATGATCGCGGAGGTCGCCCGCCGTAAATTCGACCGAGGCGAAATCTCGCCGTTCGACGTCGACGCCGATCCAAACATGACGCTGTAGCTGGTACGGCGCGGTCCCCGGACGGAGGGGCCGGATATAAGGTTTCCTGCTCTACAGTCCTGCGCAAGACGAAGGCCACATTAAGTGGCCTTCTTTGCGTGCGGAACTCGCGATAAACCTTATATCCGGCCCCTCCGTCCGGGGACCTTTCTGCGTCGATATAGCTTCTGAGCTGGTTTGGCGTCGACAACGTCCAGCAAAGTTAACAAGCCAGTGTCGAATTTCCGGCGTTCTTTAGCTGAAAGAAAAAAGTTGGTGTGCGGAGCTTTGCTCCGCATTTGGGATGGGAGCCCCTGAGAGCCGCGGGAGCCGGGCGGCGCATATGAACTTTATCGCGAGTTCCGCACGCAAAGGAAAGCACTTAATGTGCTTTCCGTCTTGCGCAGGACTGTAGAGCAGGAAAGTTCATATGCGCCGCCCGGCTCCCGCGGCTCTCAGGGGCATCTCTCATGCAAAAACTGTCGTGGGGTAAAGTCCGAGGTCAGTGGCGTTTTATACCGAGAAATTCAAAAAAAGTTGAAAATTCATTACAAATTTGCGTTGACTTTAGGTAACTAAAGTTTCATACTCCTTTTCAACCACTGGGGGATGTGAACACGTACGGATCGTTCGCATCATGATTGAAGAGGATTTCTTAGACATGTTCACGCATCAGCTAAACATTATCAGCGTAGTAATTATCTGATGCGGGTTAGCACATACAGCTAGCCCGTACGATAACGGGCGGCTGATGAAGATGAGGGCCGTCGAGCGCAACCGACGGCCCTCATTTTTTATGTCTAGGAAGTTCTTTTTAGAGGAGGAAATGTAATGAACGGAGTTTTGCTCATGGTTGTGGCCGCGGCGGTGCTCGCCTGCGGCTATCTGGGCTACGGCCGCTGGCTGGCCAACAAGTGGGGCGTTGACAAAGAGGCCCTCACGCCGGCCAAGCGCATGAAGGACGGCAACAGCTTCTCGCCCGTCTCCGCCTTCACCGCGTTTTCGCACCAGTTCAGCTCGATCTGCGGTGCTGGCCCTGTCACGGGTACGATCGTCGCCATGGCCTTTGGCTGGCTGCCCGTCGTGCTCTGGGTCCTCGTCGGCGGCATCTTCTTTGGCGCCGTCCACGACTTTGGCGCCCTGTACGCTTCGATGAAGAACAACGGCAAGTCACTCGCTCAGCTCATCGAGAAGTATATCGGCAAGACCGGCCGTCGCCTGTTCCTGCTGTTCTGCTGGCTGTTCTGCATCATCGTCATCGCCGCCTTCACCGACATGGTCTGCAAGACGTTCATGTTCACCCCGGCCGTCGACGCTTCTGGTGCTGCTACCGGTGCCATCGACTTCACCAAGTCCTATGCCGCTGGCTGCGCTGGTACCATCTCCATCCTGTTCACCTTCGTCGCTATCGCCTTTGGTTGGGCCCAGAAGAAGTTCAACCTTACCGGTGCTGCCGAGTTCGTCACCGGCGTGGTCCTCATGGTCCTCATGTTCGCCGTCGGTATGCAGTTCCCGGTCTACCTGGATAAGTTCCAGTGGTTCGCCGTCGTCATGGTCTACCTGGTCTTCGCTGGCGCTATGCCCATCCAGATGCTCAAGACCCCGCGTGACTACCTCACTTCCATCATGATGATCGTCATGATCGTCTGCGCTGTCCTCGGCATCGTCGTCTTGGGCGTCAACGGTCAGGCTACTATCACCGCTCCGGTCTTCACCGGCTTCTCCACTGCCTCCGGCATGATGTTCCCGGTCCTGTTCGTCTCCGTCGCTTGCGGTGCTCTCTCCGGTTTCCACAGCCTCGTTTCTTCCGGCACCTCTTCTAAGCAGGTCGAGAAGGAGCAGGACGCCGTCAAGGTCGGTTACGGCGCCATGATCGTCGAGTCCTTCGTTGGCATCCTTGCCATCATCGTCGCCGGCATCATGTTCTCCGATATGAACACCGCCGGTACTGGCGCTCTCAACGCCGGTGTCGCTTCCACCCCGTTCCAGATCTTCGCCGCCGGCATCTCCCGCGGTATGCAGGCCTTCGGTGTTGACGGCACGCTCGCTACCGTCTTCATGACCATGAACGTCTCCGCTCTGGCCCTGACCTCGCTCGACGCCGTCGCCCGCATCGCCCGCACCTCGTTCTCCGAGTTCTTTGCCCAGACCAACGACGCCCTGGCCATCGAGTCCAAGGCCGGCTACATGAAGGTCCTCGGCAACCCCTGGTTCGCCACGGTCGTTACCCTGCTTCCCGGTCTCGCTCTCGCTTTTGGTGGCTATGCCAACATCTGGCCGCTCTTTGGTGCTTCCAACCAGCTGCTCGGCGGCATGACCATGATCACCCTCGCCGTGTTCTGCAAGTGCACCGGCCGCAAGGGCTGGATGCTCTACGTGCCCGTCGTCTTCCTGCTCTGCTGCACCTTCACCTCGCTGGTCCAGAGCGCCATGGGCTGCATGACCGCCGTCCAGGCCTACGGTTTCTTCGGTACCATCCCGGCTACCGCCACCACGGCCGCCGTCTCCGTCGCCGCCACCAAGGGCCTGCAGCTCGTCTTTGCCGTCCTGCTGATGGTCCTGGGCCTCATCGTTGCCGTCAACTGCCTCAAGGAGTTCTTCGGCAAGGAGGCTGGCTCCATGCCTGATGAGGAGCCCGAGTGGTCCGATATGGGCAAGGCCGAGTACGGTCGCGCCGCTGCCGCTGAGGCTCCTGCCGACGCCGAGGCCGCCAAGGCCTAGTCGGTCGGACGGGTTGAATCTCCCATCCATTTGACTCGGAAAGACCGGGTCCGCGACTTCGCGGGCTCGGTCTTTTTTCATTTAAGACTTTAGTCTGCTGGCCGCGCAGCGGCCAGCTTTAAACCACCCGCTACGCGGGTGGAGACAAACGGCTTT
>NZ_JBCOIL010000044.1:0-7872 GCF_040926265.1 Collinsella aerofaciens
GTATAAGAGACAGTGTTTGACTAGTCATTTAAGAACGTCCCCAACGACTAGCTTAGGGACGGAGGAAAAGGGATCATTTTCCGTAACCTTTCCGCAACAATTTGCCCTTCGTGCCGCTCGACTCCGCTCACAACGTTCCCTGCGCTAAACTTAGTCGCACTATGGCGCTGCTGCGCCGCGCCCGAAACAAGGGAGACCCTCATGAAGAACACTCAGCTGCTGCTGATCAACGATATGTGCGGCTACGGCAAGGTCGCGCTTTCTGCCATGCTGCCGGTGCTGTCGCACATGGGCTACCGTATCCATAACCTGCCGACGGCGCTCGTTTCCGATACGCTCAACTACCCCAAGTTCTACATCCACGACACCACGGAGTACGTGCGTCAGAGTCTTGCCATCTGGGAAGAGCTCGGCTTTGAGTTCGACGCCATCTCGACCGGCTTTATCGTGACCGAGGAAGAGACGCGCATCATCTCAGACTTTTGCCACCGCCGTGCGCAGAAGGGCACCAAGGTGTTTGTCGACCCCATCATGGGCGACAACGGCAAGCTCTATGCGGGCGTGCCCGAGTCCACGATCGGTCTCATGAGGCACCTGCTCGAGTGCGCCGACTACGCGGTTCCCAACTACACCGAGGCCTGTTTGCTCACCGACACGCCTATCGTCGAGCAAATTACGCCCGATGAAGCCCGCGCCCTTGTGGACGCCGTGCGCGAGCTGGGTGCCAAGTCGGTGGTCATTACGAGCGCCGTAGTCAATGGCACGAACGCGGTTATTGGTTACGACCATGTGGCGGGGGAGTACTTTACGATTCCCTTTGAGCTCATTCCGGTCTATTTCCCGGGCACGGGCGACACGTTCTCGGCGGTGCTCGTCGGCCGCGTTATGGCAGGCTGGAGTCTGCAGCGCGCGACGTCCGATGCCATGCGCGTGGTGGCAGAGCTTATCGAACGCAATGCCGACCAAGAGGACAAATCGGCCGGCCTTCCCATCGAGGCCTGCCTGGATGTGGTTGACCATGAGTAGCGCCGACGAGAGCAGCACCGAGGCAGCGGGCGAGAACAGGCCGCTCGGCGCGCCGCGGGGCAAGCGGCCGCGTATCCGCGTGAGCTGCGTGGACCAGCTGGGTGCGTGTCGCTGCCACCATGGCCACAAGCCGGGCGACGTTTTTGACTTCGACCGAGATCGCGGCAAGATGTGCGCCATGGCCTGCCATGTGGGCTTTCCCTATATCGATATCCTGCGCTATGGCGGAACCGTGCCTGGCAACGAGCCCGGTACGGCAAAGTTCTGCTGCCCCGAGGTTGATACGCTGAACGTTTGGCTTGCTGAGATCGTCGACGAGTAGTTGAGCGCAATGTGACAAAGGGACAGTTCCTTTGTCACATTCGCCGGTAGTGCTCCCTCTATTATGCTTGTGATCTCAAATCTCTGCATTTTATCCGATTTTAAGTTCTAAAAATTCCACATTTCATCGATAATCAAGCGTGTAAAACTCTGCATTTCATTTGATGACACCGAGGAGAGAGAGCCTATGCTGCGTAGGAAAATAGCGGCAGAGCTGGAGCGTTGGCTGAAGTCTTCCGAGCAAAAGGCCTTATTCATTACGGGTTCTCGCCAGATTGGCAAAAGCTATTCGATTCGTGCATTTGGCAAAGCCAACCATGCAACCTACATCGAGCTTAACCTCATGGAAAACCGCCAGGCAAAAGATGCTCTTCTCGAGGCGCGGAATGCCGATGATTTCATCAGCAGGGTGACGCTTCTTTCGGGAAAGTCGATTGCACCAGGCAAAACGCTCGTGTTTATCGATGAGGTCCAAGAGGCCCCCGACATCATGACGATGGCAAAGTTCCTTGTTGAGGACGGGAGGTGCCGCTGGGCGTTTTCGGGGTCAATGCTCGGGACTCAGTTCAAGGGCGTCAGGTCCTATCCCGTGGGGTATGTTCACGAGCTTAGGATGTTCCCGCTCGATTTTGAGGAGTTTTGCTGGGCAATCGGGGTGAGCGAGGGGGCTCGCCAAACGATACGTGACGCGTGTATCAGCGAGAGGCCCATTCCCGATTACATTCATGACGCGATGATGGCAAACTTCAGGACCTATACCGTTGTCGGCGGAATGCCGGAGGTCGTGCAACGTTTCCTTGACACGCGGGGCGACCTTGCCTCTGTTCGTCAGCTACAGTCAGAGCTCAACGAACAGTACCGGCGGGATATCTCCGAGTATGCAAGCGGGCGAGCCCTTTAGGTGCAGAGCATCTACGATCAGCTCCCTATTATGCTCGAGGGCGAAAACAAGCGCTTCGTGCTCAATTCCATTGACCCCAAGGCTCACTACGAGAAGTATCAGCGAGATTTTGTATGGCTTGTCGATGCCGGCGTTGCTCTCAAAGCCGATATCGTAACCGAGCCAAAATCGCCCCTGCTCAAGTCAGCACGACCATCGCAGTTCAAGCTATATCAATCGGATACGGGCATGTTGATGGCGCGCTACCCCGTTGGAGTCGCCCAAGCGGCGTATCTTGATAGCAAGGAGCCCAATCTGGGCGGCATTTACGAAAACGTGGTGGCCCAGCAGCTGGCCGCCCAAAATCGCCAGCTTTACTACTATCAGACAAAAAAGCGCGGTGAAGTGGACTTTGTGGTCGATGGACCGGATGGGACGGCTGTTCCGATCGAGGTTAAATCGGGCTCCTATTACCACGCGCACGCTGCGCTCGGTCATGTGCTTGATACGGCTGAATATGGCGTAAGGCTCGGGATTGTTTTCTCGAGAGGCAACGTTGAGCGCAACGGAGCAGTTCTCTATTTGCCGCTATATGCGACCTGGGCCCTTTCGGATGTTTTGGGCGACTCCTGCGCCGAGGGGATAAAGCTGGAGGTCAAGCCGGTCTAGGGCCAGTCCCGGATGTGACAAAGGCGTGGCCCGCGACCTCGTTTGCCTACAGCTGCTCGAGCATAGCGGTGCAGCCGTCGAGTACGTCGCGGTAGGTGGCGTCGAAATTGCCGGTGTACCAGGGATCGGCTACGTCGCCGGGGCGATCGGTCCAATCGAGCAGGCGCGAGATCTTGCCATCGGGGTCCTTCCCAAAAATTCGGTACAGGCCGCGGGCGTTCTCGTCGTCCATATAGACAATGTGGTCCCAGTCGCCATACTCCGCGCGACGCACCTGACGTGCGCGATGTGCGACGACGGGAATCCCGACCTCGCGTAGCTTGGCAACGGTACCGTGATGCGGCGGGTTGCCGATCTCCTCGGTCGACGTTGCAGCGGAATCAATGACAAACTCCGCCTCGCGTCCAGCGCGGCGCACCAGCTCGGTAAACACGGACTCGGCCATCGTCGAGCGGCAGATGTTTCCATAGCAGATGAACAGTACACGTTGCATATGCGGTTTCCTTTCGATCGCCATCATCGAGCTCGAGTATCGCATCTACGCCTGCGCCATCGCCCTCTTGCGTTCCCAGCGAGCCAGCTTAATCGTCACCAGCGTGAGCGTCCAGGCCACAAGCGAGAACGCGGCGCCCACTGCACCCACGTACGCAATGCCAATGCTGCTTACCACGGCGCCGCCCACTGCGGTGCCAAACGAGATACCGACGTTAAACGCCATGGGCTCAACCGAACTTGCGAGTACCATCGACTTGGGATGGCGGCTGCGTGCCACGTCCATAAAGTGCGTGATGCATGAGACCGAGAACAGGTACATGAGCATCGCCAGGCTAAAGACAAAGACCAGCGCGAGCGGCATGGCGGCGCCCACGGCAAACAGCCCGAGCAGTGCCGCCGCCTGCAGCACAAACGTAACCAGCAGCGCCTTCATGCCAAAACGCGCATCGATCCATCCGCCCAGGATGTTCGAGATCAGGCAGAACGCGCCATAGGCCATAAGTGTGGTGCTCGCCTGAACGGTATCCATGCCCAGCACCTGCTCCAGATAAGGCGTCACGTAGCCGTAGAATACGTAGACCGAGCCCACGCCAAACAAGAAGATGAGCATGCCGGTGATGATACTCGGCTCGCGTAGTAGCCCCGCCTGCTCGCGGAAGGTGGCGGGCTCATCGGTCTGCCCGGCGCGAGGCATAAACGCCACGAGCGCGTTACAGATCAAAACGGCAAAGGTCAGCGTGCCGTACATGGCCACGTGCCAATCGAGTGTGTCGGCCACAAACTTGCCAATCGAGGTCACAAAGACCATCGCCACGGAAAACGCGCCGTACACGACCGAGATGGCAAGTGAGGTTTGCTGCGGGGATAGCAGCTCAGGGATGTACGTCACGCCCACGGCGAGCAGCGCACCCGAGACAGAGCCCAGGACAATGCGTGAGATAAACAGCACCTGGAAGTTGGGAGCCAACGCCATGACCAGGTTGCCGAGCACAAAGACGACGCTATAGCACACGAGCAGCTGGTAGCGGCGGAATCGCCCCGTGCTGAGCGCGAGCACCGGCGTCGCGATAGCGTAGACGAGCGCAAACACGCTGATGAGCTGGCCCGCAGTGGCAAGTGATATGCCGAGTTCCGTTGCCAAGTCGCTTTCGATGCCGATGACCACGAACTCGGAGCAGCCGAGCGAGAATCCCAACAGCACGAGCAGCGCCAGGCAGAGCTTGGTGCGCGCGGGGGAGAGCGCGGCGGCGGTTGGCTTACTTTTAGGCGTGGTTGCGGCGGTCAAGGTTGTCACTCCAATGTCGCATGAATAAGCGGGATTCAATCCCTGCAACTCTAACAGAATGTGACAAAGGGGCAGTCCCTTTGTCACATTCGCGGCGTGGCTGCCGCCTAAACCGTCACAACATTCGATGAAAATCTCGAAAACGAGGAAAAACGTCGAATGTTGTGACGGTTTTCGTGTCCGGCGCGGGTGAGCTTCGGTGCCGTCTGGGGGTATAAGACTAGCGAGTGTTTATTTGCGAGGCCTAAGGGGCGCCCCGTATGGATATCGATAACTTTGAATGGTGGTATAGCGAGGGCGAGGCTCCGGACGAGGAGTGGGACGAGCCCGCGTCGCGTGACGTGTCGAGCGACGAGGACGAGACCGGCAACGATGCCGCTGTCGAGCCTGATGCCGCCTCCGATGCCGCCGAGCCCCTGACCTTTGAGCAGGCTTGGGCCCAAGCCGAGGCCGATGAGGCTAAGGCCGATGCCACGGCCACACTCGGTGAGCCGGCGGACATGTCCATCTCGCCGGCAAAGATCCCGCAGCCGCGTCACACCATCGACCCCGACAGCACGGCATCCTTCAGCATTCTCGACGTGCCCGCGCAAGGCGCCCAGGCGCCTGCGCCCACACATCGCCCCGACCTGGCTCGTGAGGAAGACACGGGCCGCCGTTCTCCGCTCGGCCCCATCCTCATCGCCTTCATGGCCGGCGTTATCGCCTGCTCGGCAATCGGTAGCGTTTGGAGCCATGTCGAGCAGCAGCGTCAAGACGCCGCCAAGGTCGAGATGTCTGTCGAGCAATCGCTCAGCCGCACGCGCTCGGTACATGTGTCGGTCGAGGTCAAGGACGGCGCGATGTGGGACACCGCGCGTGGCGACAGCCAAATGCTCATCCACATCGTGGGGCGTACGCTCAAAGGGCAGACGATTGACGAGTATCAATACGTCAATTCCGCTGGTGACGGCATCGAGCTCAAGCCCGGCGACTACGAGCTCACCGTCGACGAACCGCCCGTCGCCACCGACGGCACGCGCTTCCGCGCCTCAAAGCGCATGGTTCCCGTGAGCTTTAACTCGCAGGCGCCCGATACGGTCGATAGCACTCCGCAGGGCGGGTTTGACCTTTACGCTATTGCTCAATAACTGCGCCTGCCGCTCAGCCCTGCTGCCAAGAGTGGGACAATAATCCTCGACACTGTTGTTTACTATTGGAGGAAGTAGCATGTCCACCGTCACTACCATCAAGCGCGGCGGCCTCACCGCGGCCATCGATTCCATGGGCGCCCAGCTCACGAGCCTTGCCCTCAACGGCAATGAGTATCTGTGGCAGGGCGACCCGGCCTTTTGGGGCAAGCACGCGCCCATCCTGTTCCCTATCGTGGGATCGCTGCGCAACAACACGGCGACGTCTGCCGCCGGCACCTGCGAGATGGCGCGCCACGGCATCGCACGCATTGTCGAGCACAAGATCGTCGAGGTGTCGGAGGACAGTTCGTCCGTTACCTACGAGCTCACCGACACGCCCGAGTCGCTCAAGGCGTTCCCATTCAACTTTAAGCTCAACATGACCTATGCCCTGACCGGCGACGCCACCCTTACGCAGACCTTTGCCGTCACCAACACCGGCGACGTGGACCTGCCGTTCTCGGTGGGCGGCCACCCCGCATTTAACGTGCCCGCCCCCGGCGCCGAGGACGAGGCGTTCGAGGATTACGAGCTGGCGTTTACCGAGGCTTGGACTAACGAGGCCCCCGTCATCACGCCCGATGGCCTTATGACGTTCGAGGGTAGCTACAAGGCCCCCGATAACTCGGACGTGCTGCCCATCACGCACCGCAGCTTCGATAACGACGCCATCATGTTCACCGATACCCCGGGCTCCACGCTCACGCTGCGCGGCCGCAAGTCGGGCCACGGCGTCAAGATCGACTTTGAAGGCTTTAAGTACATCGGCGTGTGGTCTGCCGCCAACGACGCTCCGTTTGTGGCGCTCGAGCCTTGGACCGGTCACACCACCATGTCCACCGAGGACGACGTCTTTGAGCACAAGGTCAACACCATCACCTTGGCCCCCGGCGCTACCGATAAACGCAGCTTTAGCGTCACCTTGCTCTAGAGGTTCCGCCGCTCGGTCGATGCTGCGTGCCGTCCAGAGCGATAATTTGTCATTCAAAAGGCAAGGCATAGACCTTCTGGTCATGCCTTGTCTTTTTCATGCCACTTGTTCGCTCTGGACGTCGCTCGCCGGCATTGCCAAAACATCGACGTCCCCAATGACTACCATGTGTCTATTAATTTTTCGAGCTTGTGCTGCACTGCTGGTCGCTGGCGTATATCCTGTTAAGTCGTCAGCATACGATTCAACAGGGAAGGCAGATTATGCATTCTCCCCATCAGCGCGACGCGCATCCACAGCCGGTGTGCAGCCGTCGCATCTTCTTGGGTAGCGCTCTCGCTGCGAGCGCTTCCGTCGTCGCCGGCGCGCTCGCCGGCTGTCAGCGTCCGTCCACGCTCAAGGTGGTTCAGCCCACGACGGGCGGCGGTCGCGACGACCTGTCCGATTCCGTGATCGGCAAGGACAAGATCCGCATTGGCATGGAGGCGGCCTACGCCCCGTACAACTGGCAGGTTTCCGAAGCCAGTGAGTACACTATCCCCATCGACAACGTGCAGGGCGCCTATGCCGATGGCTACGACGTGCAGATCGCCAAGATCGTCTGCAAGGCCCTCGGTGGCGAGCCCGTTGCCGTCAAGCAGAGCTTCTCGGGCCTCATCGATTCGCTCAACAACGGCCAGATCGACCTCATCATCGCCGGTATGAGCGCCACGCCCGAGCGCGAGGAGTCGGTCGGCTTCTCCGACCCGTACTTCATTGGCTACTTTGGCCTGTTCGTAAAAGAGGGTTCCCCCTACCAAAACGCCACCAAGCTCAGCGACTTTAGCGGTGCCACGGTACTCGGCCAAAAGGACACCATGCTCGACACCGTCATCGACGAGATTCCGGGCGTTGTGCACAAGAACCCGGTCGACTCCGTCCCCACGGTGTTCTCGAATCTGCTGCAGGGCACGTGCGACGCCGTGACTTACAACACCGAGAACGAGAAGGGCTATATGGCCCAAAACCCGGGTATCGTCCCTATTCATTTTGCCGAGGGCGAGGGCTTTAAGCAGGAGGTCGCGGCAAACGTCGGCTGTCGCAAGGGCTCGGA
>NZ_JBCOIL010000045.1:0-5387 GCF_040926265.1 Collinsella aerofaciens
AAAAAAGGGGGAGGCCGCGAGGCCTCCCCCTTCTCAGTTCAAGCGTACGGCTCGGTGCCGTCCACCGGTCAGCGGCGCCCTGGCCTCCCACGGGCTGACCCCGCAGTACTCTCGGCGCGATGGGGCTTAGCTTCCGGGTTCGGAACGGGACCGGGCGTGCCCCCCATGCTCTGGCCGCTGACCGGTGGGCGGCGCCCACCGTTACGGTGTCCGGTGTCTCTCTCACGTGCCCTGGGGGCCGCATGGCGCATAGGGGAGATGACTCGGGGGCATCCTCGTGCCCGGACCGCGCGTGAGCGCTGGGTCCCGCGGGCCGCGAGGTGCGGTTCCGGAAGAGCTCGGGCGATTAGTGCGGCTCGGCTGAGGCTGTCGCCAGCCTTGCACCTGCCGTCTATCGACCAGGTAGTCTACCTGGGCCCTTACCGGAAGGAGAACTAATCCCTGGAACGGCTTCCCGCTTAGATGCCTTCAGCGGTTATCCGCGCCGCACGCGGCTACCCGGCCGTGCCGTTGGTCGACAACCGGTTCACCGGAGGTGCGTCCACCCCGGTCCTCTCGTACTGGGGGCAGCCTCCATCGATTCTCCTGCGCCCACGGAGGATAGGGACCGAACTGTCTCACGACGTTCTGAACCCAGCTCGCGTACCGCTTTAAACGGCGAACAGCCGTACCCTTGGGACCTGCTCCAGCCCCAGGATGCGATGAGCCGACATCGAGGTGCCAAACCTTGCCGTCGATGTGGACTCTTGGGCAAGATCAGCCTGTTATCCCCGGAGTACCTTTTATCCGTTGAGCGACGGCCCACCCACTCGGGGCCGCCGGATCACTAGAGCCTGCTTTCGCACCTGCTCGGCTTGTGGGCCTCGCAGTCAAGCCCGCTTGTACTCTTGCATTCAAAAGGACGGTTGCCGACCGTCCCGAGCGGACCTTCGCGCGCCTCCGTTACCCTTTAGGAGGCGACCGCCCCAGTCAAACTGCCCGCCTGGCACGGTCCCCGAGCCGGTTGACGGCCTCGGGTTAGGACGCCGGTCGCGCGAGGGCAGTATTCCAAGGGCGGCTCCCCGGGGGCTGGCGCCTCCGGATCTTAGCCTCCTGCCTATCCTCTACACGCGGGACCAGCGGCCAATGCCAAGCTGCAGTGAAGGTTCACGGGGTCTTTCCGTCCTTCCGCGGGTAAGTCGCATCTTCACGACCAGTGCAATTTCACCGGGTCCATGGTCGAGACAGCGCCCAAGTCGTTGCGCCTTTCGTGCAGGTCGGAACTTACCCGACAAGGAATTTCGCTACCTTAGGACCGTTATAGTTACGGCCGCCGTTTACCGGGGCTTGGCTTCGGGGCTTCGCGCGATGCGCTAACTCCTCCGCGTGACCTTCCGGCACCGGGCAGGCGTCAGACCCTATACGTCGCCTTGCGGCTTCTGCAGAGTCCTGTGTTTTTGGTAAACAGTCGCTTGGGCCTCTCCACTGCGGCCCGCCTCCGCTCCCCGGGCGAGCCGGTTCACGTACGCGCGGGCACCCCTTCTCCCGAAGTTACGGGGCCATTGTGCCGAGTTCCTTGACCATGGTTGACCCGATCGCCTCGGTATGTTCTACCCACCCACCTGTGTCGGTTTGCGGTACGGGCGCGCACGCGCCTGCCTAGGGGTTTTTCTAGGGACCTCGGGCTCACTCGCTTCGCTTAAGTGCTTCGTCCGGAGCCTCGCCCTCAATGCGGACCGGATTTCCCTGGTCCGCGGGCCGCGCTCCATCACGGGGACGTCCAGAACCCCGCCGAGCCACCCCCATCCGTCGCCCCGTCGGTCGTAGCGCCGCGTGCGCGGTGCAGGAATGTCTGCCTGCTGCGCGTCGGCTACGCCTACCGGCCTCGCCTTAGCCCCCGACTGACCCTGGGAGGATTAGCCTTGCCCAGGAAACCTCGGGTTCACGGCGGACGAGTTACTCTCTCGTCTCTCGCTACTCATGCCAGCATTCTCACTCCCATGCGCTCCACCGTCGGTCGCCCTCCGGCTTCTCCGCCCATGGGAAGCTCCCCTACCGATTCTAATGAATTAAAATCCCGCCGCTTCGGTGTCCAGCTTAGCCCCGTGTATTGTCGGCGCATGTCCACTCGACCAGTGAGCTGTTACGCACTCTTTGAATGGATGGCTGCTTCTAAGCCAACATCCTGGTTGTCTGGGCGGACGCACATCCTTTGCCACTCGGCTGGAACTTGGGGACCTTAGCGGGCGGTCCGGGCTGTTTCCCTCTCGAGCACACAGCTTAGCCCACATGCTCTGACTGCCGCGCTCTGGGCCGCCGGCATTCGGAGTTCGGTTGGATTCGGTAGGCGGCGAAGCCCCCTCGTCCATCCGGTGCTCTACCTCCGGCGGTGAACGCGCGACGCTAGCCCTAAAGCTATTTCGGGGAGAACGAGATATCTCCGGGTTTGATTGGCCTTTCACCCCTATCCGCAGGTCATCGCCGCCGTTTTCAACCGACGTGCGTTCGGCCCTCCACGGGGTCTTACCCCCGCTTCAGCCTGCCCACGGATAGCTCACCCGGCTTCGCGTCCGCGGCGCGGGACTCAAGTCGCCCTGTTAAGGCTCGCTTTCGCTTCGGCTCCCTTTCGGTTAACCTCGCCCCGCGCCAGCGACTCGCTGGCTCATTCTACAAAAGGCACGCCGTCACACCATAAAGGTGCTCCGACTGCTCGTGGGCGCACGGTTTCAGGTACTGTTTCACTCCCCTCCCGGGGTGCTTTTCACCTTTCCCTCACGGTACTGGTGCGCTATCGGTCACAGGGTAGTACTCAGGCTTGGATGGTGGTCCACCCAGGTTCGGACCGGGTTTCACGTGCCCGGCCCTACTCAGGGACCGCGTCGCGCCGTCCGGTCTGGGTTCGCGTACGGGGCTGTCACCCGCTGCGGCCGGCCCTCCCATGCCGTTCCGCTCCCCAGCCGGACCTGCGCCCGGGGGCGGCAGCCCCCGGATGCGCGGCCCTGCAACCCCGTCGGCGGAACCCCTGCCGGGTATGCCCGCTCGACGGTTTGGCCATCGGTCCCCTTTCGCTCGCCGCTACTCGGGGAGTCTCGAGATTGATTTCCTCTCCTCCGGGTACTTAGATGTTTCAGTTCCCCGGGTTGTCCTCCCCCCGCCTATGTGTTCAGCGGGGGGATATGCACACTGCTGTGCATGGGTTCGCCCATTCGGAGACCCCCGGGTCGAAGGATGTGTGCTCCTCGCCGGGGATTATCGCAGCTTGCCGCGTCCTTCATCGGCTCCCTGTGCCAAGGCATCCGCCGTGCGCCCGTGGTATCTTGCGGGACCGCATCGGGCCCGCGGGATATCCACGTGTCGCTAATTAAGTTAATTAATCGATATCATGAATAGCGCTCGTATGTCGCAATTCGGGTATCTCATACCGCGGCACAGTGTCTTCACTGTGCTCGCGATCAGATGCTCCTCACTCATAAATAAGTGAATTCTTCTTGTTTGGATCGGATGAATGATTGCTATCATTCTGTCTGATAAATCGCAGAAAAGAATCGAGTCTGGAAGAGAATCTCTTCCATCTCTCTCCTATCGCTATGCGGCTCTCAAGGTACGCGGGTGCGACCCCGGGGACCGGGTGCTGCGGGGACTTCCTCCGGGCGACATCTACCGGACGGGCTCCTGCCCTCTATTCGAGTTAAGTTGATCTCTCTAGAAGATTTATCTCCCTAGAAAGGAGGTGATCCAGCCGCACCTTCCGGTACGGCTACCTTGTTACGACTTCACCCCCCTCACCCTCCACACCTTCGGCGCCTCCCCCCTCTCGGTTGGGCCGGCGACTTCGGGTGCAGACGACTCGGGTGGTGTGACGGGCGGTGTGTACAAGGCCCGGGAACGCATTCACCGCGGCATGCTGATCCGCGATTACTAGCAACTCCGACTTCATGGGGGCGGGTTGCAGCCCCCAATCCGAACTGGGGCCGGCTTTCCGGGATCCGCTCCCCCTCGCGGGGTGGCATCCCTCTGTACCGGCCATTGTAGCACGTGTGCAGCCCAGGGCATAAGGGGCATGATGACTTGACGTCGTCCCCGCCCTCCTCCGCCTTGACGGCGGCGGTCCCGCGTGGGTTCCCGGCATCACCCGATGGCAACACGCGGCGGGGGTTGCGCTCGTTGCGGGACTTAACCCAACATCTCACGACACGAGCTGACGACAGCCATGCACCACCTGTATGGGCTCCTCTCGGCCACGGGGTCTCCCCCGCTTCACCCATATGTCAAGCCCTGGTAAGGTTCTTCGCGTTGCTTCGAATTAAGCCACATGCTCCGCTGCTTGTGCGGGCCCCCGTCAATTCCTTTGAGTTTTAGCCTTGCGGCCGTACTCCCCAGGCGGGACGCTTAATGCGTTGGCTGCGGCACGGGGGGATCGTCCCCCCACACCTAGCGTCCATCGTTTACGGCTGGGACTACCAGGGTATCTAATCCTGTTCGCTCCCCCAGCTTTCGCGCCTCAGCGTCGGTCTCGGCCCAGAGGGCCGCCTTCGCCACCGGTGTTCCACCCGATATCTGCGCATTCCACCGCTACACCGGGTGTTCCACCCTCCCCTACCGGACCCAAGCCGCGGAGGTTCCGGGGGCTTCGGGGGGTTGAGCCCCCCGCTTCGACCCCCGGCCTGCCGGGCCGCCTACGCGCGCTTTACGCCCAATGAATCCGGATAACGCTCGCCCCCTACGTATTACCGCGGCTGCTGGCACGTAGTTAGCCGGGGCTTCTTCTGCAGGTACAGTCTTGACTCTTCCCTGCTGAAAGCGGTTTACGACCCGAAGGCCTCCGTCCCGCACGCGGCGTCGCTGCGTCAGGGTTCCCCCCATTGCGCAAGATTCCCCACTGCTGCCTCCCGTAGGAGTCTGGGCCGTGTCTCAGTCCCAATCTGGCCGGTCGGTCTCTCAACCCGGCTACCCGTTGTCGGCACGGTGGGCCGTCACCCCGCCGTCTACCTGATGGGCCGCGGAGCCATCCCCTCCCGTCGGGGCTTTAGCCGGGGTGCCATGCGGCACCCCGGGGTATCCGGTATTACCCGTCCTTTCGGGCGGCTATCCCGGGGGAGGGGGCAGGTTCTCCACGTGTTACTCAGCCGTTCGCCACTCGCTTCCCTCCGAGGAGGGGTGCCGTTCGACTTGCATGTGTTAGGCGCGCCGCCAGCGTTCATCCTGAGCCAGGATCGAACTCTCCGTCCAAAATATTTGGGCCTCGAGCCCGTCCGGTCCTCTCAGTTCATCGCTGATCGGTTCCGTTCGATTCATATGGTTCTAGTATAGGAAAAGGAATTTCTCGGGGCCGCCTCTCGGCGGCCTTGCGAAAAACAAATCCAAGTTAGACCATTTCAAATGGTTCGATGTCTGCCCGGATGCGACAC
>NZ_JBCOIL010000046.1:0-4371 GCF_040926265.1 Collinsella aerofaciens
ACCCGGCAGGAGATAGCGGGCCTTGATGCGGTCCCTGGTCCAGGGGAAATGGAAACCTTCGAGGGCACGGCTGAGGGAGAGCTGGGACTTCAGGTCGCGGTTCTCAGCTTCAAGTCGCTCGACTTGGGATTTCAGGTCGTCAATGTGCGCCTGGGACTGTCGGGCGGTTTCCGCGGCGGCCCCCTCGGCGGCGGCGAGCTGGTCCATGAGCAGCTGGACCTGCCTTTGCAGGCTGGCGTTGGCGGACTTTAGCGGCTCGACCTGCGCCTGATACAGGTCAAGTAAGCGGGTCTCGTCGGCCTGGACCGCCGGTTTCGTTTTGGCGAGTCGGTCGGCCAGGACGGAACAGGTGCGCTCCGGTAGGTACTGGCACCGCCGCTTGTCCCCAGGCTTGGTGACCGTCTCGAGTTCGAGTTCTTTGATCTTGTTGACCACATTCGACTTGGAGACGCCCAGGGTGCGGGCAAACTCTGCGATTGTCGGCATTTTCTCGGGCATTTCTGACCAACTTTACATAAGGCTAATTATTGTTCAATCGGCAGGTGTTCTGACCTGCCATTTCATTATAACAGCTCTAAAAACCGACCAAAATTCGACTCTGAAAACAGCTCTACCGAACAAAAACGAAGTTGGATATTCGGTCGCGGGCGGCTGCAAATGGTCGGTTTCTGCAATGCGGCAGAAACCGACCATGACGGGGTAGAATGATGCCGACGGCAGCCCAAGTCGTAGGAAGCTGGGCAGAGCCGTTGCTTTGAAGAGTTAGGTCACCGCCTTAGCGACGGTGGCCTTTCTTTTTGGGCTTCGAACCCTGCTTGAGTGCCTTGGAAAGGCCGACGAGGGCCGTGAGGAGCGAGACCAGGGCGGTCAGGAGCTTCACGAGCTCGGTTAAATCGGTCATGGGCATCACCTCCCATCGGATGGAGGGCTCTGCCCGGCACGAGGACTGCCGACAGCGAGAACGATTCTAGCTGACCACGATGCAAGATGTGGGAATGTGCACACATTCCCGGCCACCGGCAGACCAACCGCGACGGGCGTCGCGGGGTCCCGGCAAGGACCGGAGGTCCGCGCAGCCGTAAGCCGGGGAACCGCGAGCCGTAGAGGCGAGGGGTCCGGCGGGACGGCGGAGGGCAAGGGTGACACGCCCGCGCAGCGCCCCGAACCGGGGCGCGGAGGCCGCCCGCAGGGCCGCAGAACTTTTGGCTCCGTCAAAAGTTCAACTGCGCTACTTTCGCGGAAAGTAGCAAAGGCAACAATGTTCGTGTATTCTGCGGCCAGAAAAGGAAAGCGCATGGAAAGACTGAGTCTCAAGCAAAGGGAACGCTATGGCTCTATCCATGTCAGTTTCAGGCGGCGCGGTGAACGCCCGCCACGACCTCGACCCGGACTACCGGGCGCGTCTGAGGAACGTCGATCGTTCGAAAACAAAAGACAACCTGATTCTCGCGGGCGAGTCCATCGAGCACGCCTACGAGCGCCTGTTCGGTGAGGCCACCGAGACCTACAACGCGCGCCAGGTCTCCAAGGGCCGCCCGGACCGGCAGATTGAAAACTATTACGCGCGCGTGCGCGACGCCTACCAAGCCGACCGGGCCAAGGTCGGGCATTCCAAGAGCCGGTCTGGCCGACCCGCCCCGGCAATCGAATACGTTGTGCAACTGGGGAACCGCGAAACCTGGTCCCGCGAGCTGGACGAGTCAGAGGCCAAGGCGGTCTATTCCGAGGCGTTCGACCGAATCAGGGCGAGGACTGCCGGGGCGATAGACTGGTTCGCCGCCGCCGTGCATGTCGACGAGACCGACGGAACTCCCCATATGCACATCCTGGGCATCCCCTACGGAGAGAGCCAGAACAGGGGCCTGCCCCTTCAGGTGTCGATGAACAAGGCGTTGAAGACCATGGGCCTCGACCGCCTGCCCGATCTCCAGAACACGCTGATGGGGTGTCTTGAGGGTGCAGCCCGCGACCACGGGGTCGAGCGGGCCGTGATGGACGACCACCATAAGCATATGGACGTCCCGCAGTTCAAGCGGGCGATGCGCGAGCTGGACGAGCTGGACAAGAGGAGGGAATCGTCGCGCCGGGAGGCGTCCGACCTCGCAAGACTGGCAGATGTGACGCGCGGACTCGTAAAGGACGCCCAGACCGAGGAACGGGCCGCAAGGGCCGGATTGGAGGGACTTCAACGCGAGGGAATTGCAGCTCAGGGACGAATTGGAGAGCTTGAAGGGGCAATCGCCGCTGAAAGAGCTCGGGTTCTTCTCGAAAGTCAGACGATCGGGTTCCTTGAGGGCTGCCGAAACGGTGATGAGGCTTTTGAGCAGGCAGAAAGTCTCAAAAGAGAGGTCGAGGAAGGCGAACGTGAGGCAGAGCGAAGCGAGCTCAAGGCTGCAAACCTTGAGCGACGAGCAGAGCGAGCTGCGGAGCAGGTCGCTGAACTTAGAGACCGAGTCGAGGGACTTGAGGCGGAGAAAATCGGACTTGTCGAGTCAATCGAGCGCCTTGGAGACCGCATCGCGGACGCTGCCAGGCGCGTGACGGACAAGGTCAAGGCGCTGTTCGCCCGGGATGAGACCCCGTCGAAGGTCAGGCAGTACGCCGGGTCGGCCCTGTCGTGCCTGCCGGACGAGCAAAAGGCCGAGGTGGAGGCGGCGAGGGAGGCATCGGCGGCACGCGTGGCCGATGCGCGGCGCAGGCTCGCCCCGGCGCTCGAAGCCTACAGGGTAGACGTACGGGCCTACCGGCGCGAGTTTGCCGCCGTGGCCAAATCGGCCGCGGGAACGGATTACAGCGAGTTCCCGCGGCCGAGGGTGCCGGTTCCCGATGACGAGTTGGCGAAATACGAGCCCCTGGCGGCCGATGCGTACATCGCCGCCAAGACGGCCTGCGACCGCCTGGTCGATAGATACGCGGTCAACCTGCCCGACGGCGGCGATCTGAACGACGGCTCCACAGGGACGGCGGCGGCATCGCCGGCGCAGCGGGCGCACGTCCAGGACCGATCGATTGAGAGGTCGGTTGGGGTCCGAGAGAGGTAGCAGGCAACAAAAAAACCGCCCGGTGGGCGGCATCTAGTACCGTAGTATTAAGTTTTCGCAGGTAAATAGGCAAAAAAGGCAGAATTAAAGCAGCCCGCCCGCGTAACGGGCGGGCTGTGACTGCTATAATCCTGGACAACAAAGACGTCTAGCAACCGTCTTTGCACCGTAGAGCGAGATCCCCACCTCGACATCTACAGCGGCACTTTCCGAGGTGCCTTTGCCAATATAGTACCAGCTAAAGGGACTTTTGGCAGCTGTTTTTGATGTGATTTCAGGGCCTCCCGCCACTACGGCGGGAGGCCTTTTTAGTGCCGCTCGGACATATGCCGTTCCCGGTCGGCACGGGCCCCGCGCCCGTACAAAAAGGTAGCCCGTACGCTCGAATAACCGGAGACTGCAGCAAGCAGAAGAGCAGTCCATGCGGACTAGTCGGCCCCCAGGCATGGGTCGGCGGTGCGCCCCCAGGCGGCAATATCGGCCACCTTCTGGCGATCCACACCCCGGTGACGGCGCGATGGCGTCAAGGCCAAGCAGACGCTCGACAACTTGCTCGCGACGGCTAAGAGGCAGCTCAGGCCCCCGTACGCGTATCTGGGCACCTGGCGGGTTGGACCGCCAGGTCTATCAAATAGAAATCTCTGGAAAAAGGGCTCATGCCCCGGCGCCCCGTGACACATGGCGGAGTGAGGACCCGGGAAAGTCCAGGAAGGCCGTGAAGGCCGGACGTAAAAACACAAGGGACGGTTGAGTGTTTTCCGCGAATAGCGGTTGTGCCGGTTGGGGGGGGCGGCCGCATTCTGTCTCGACCCCATGTCCCGATGTTTCACGATTGTCAGTCCTCAGCGCCGGCCTCGCTTCGCTCACCGGCCGATTGCCTGCACGTAGCTGTCACGGTACGGCTTCGGCTGGGAACCGAAGGTCGGTAGTCGAGGGCTGTGGAACGAAATGCCGCAAAGAACGGGTATCAATGGCTGTCACCCGATCCAAGGCACGGTCGCTACGCTCCCTCTGACAGGGGGCTGCGCGCCCCCTGTACCCGGCGTCCACGGTTGACTCGAAGCCATGACTCGGGATTTTAGCGTTAGCGGAAAAGACCTAGCGGAGACGGGGTAGCCCGTGGAAAACCCGCAGGGTTTTCATGGGCGTTTTCACCCCGTCGCAGCGGGCGGGCGGCTGTCGAAAGGGAGGGAAATCTCCGATTTTCCGCGCTTTCGATGGACGCCGGCGAGGCATCACTGGTTGGAATCGGAACCCGGCAGGAGATAGCGGGCCTTGATGCGGTCCCTGGTCCAGGGGAAATGGAAACCTTCGAGGGCACGGCTGAGGG
>NZ_JBCOIL010000047.1:0-4064 GCF_040926265.1 Collinsella aerofaciens
CGGTGGTATCGTGCAGCATTTCCTTGGCAGCCTCGATGTCATCGAGCGCGCCGATGTACTCGCGCGAGGCGGCAATGAGGTCGGACTGGTGCGCGTACTCCTTGTTGAGACGCGTGAACTCCTTGATATCGGAGGCGACGGCCGGGTCGGAAAGCTTCTTCTCGAGCTCCTCGTAGGCCTTGATGATCTTTTCGAGCTTGTCGCGCATGACGGACTCCTTTATATGCGTGAAGGCGAAAATCGGCAGAATTGATGGGGCGCGGGGCGCCGCTGCGGGGGTAAGTCCAGCTAGAGCATGTCGATCTTCAGATACATGCGCATCCCTTCGCGTATGGGGTACATAGTTGCGGTCTAACCCATATATGATAGCGTGCGCAGACAAACCTGCATATAACCCGCACGGAATCCGACAAAGGGACAGTCCCTTTGTCGGATTCTAAAGCGTATGGATCAGGGCGACGAGGAAGCGGACACCCTGGAGGTAGGCGCGGCGGGTAATGCGCTCGTTGGTGCCGTGGACGCCGCGATCGCACTCGTCATCGTCGACCACAAAGGCCGAGAAGCGAATGCACTCGGAGCAAATGCGCTGGTAGTTGGCAGCGTCGGTCGCGCCGATCACGGTCGAGGGGACAATCGCCAACGGCTCGGATGATCCGTTTTCCTCCGTCCCCTTTGGATCACGGAAATAGCGGGCGGCGATGGAGCGAACCGCCTCGAGTCCCGGTCCGCCGATGCGCGGAGACGGCGAGGGTTCGGAGCTGCCAAGGCCGAGCTCGACCTCGACACGGTCGGCGAGCCCCGCCTCAGCAACGGCGACGCGGCAGCGGGCCACGACATCGGCCACGCTCGTGCCCTCGAGCATACGGAAATTGATATTGGCCCACATATCCTGCGGCATTACGTTGGCACCGGTGCTGCCACCCTCGACCTGCGTGGGCGCGCAGGTGGTGGTCACGAGCGGATAGAGCTTCTTGCTGGCGAGGCAATCGCGGACAATGGCACCCCCGTTGGCGGCAATTTCATCGGCCGTATAGAGCCCCAACTCGACGAGTTGGGCGGCAAGCAAGTCGGTCACGCGCGTCGGCCACTCGATATCGCAGATTGCAGTGATGGCACGGCTAAGCACCTCGAGCGATGTGCCGCCGTAGGGGTTGGACGAATGCCCGCCTTCGCTCTTCGTCTTGAGCACGATATCGGCATAGCCCTTCTCGGCCAGGTCGGCGTGCATAAGCCAACCCTCGCCCGCGCTGTACTCGGCAGCCGGAACGATGCGGTAGTCGCCCTCGTCGATCAGGTACTCAAGCTCAATGCCGCGCTCCTCGAGCACGCGACCGATGGCGCCTGCGCCGTACTGCGTAGTCTCCTCGTCCTGGCCAAAGGCCAGGAGCAGCGTGCGCTCGTGCTGCCAACCGTGCGCCAGCGCATACTCAACCGCCTCGAGAATGCCTGCGACCTGGTCTTTCATATCGATGGCGCCGCGACCCCAAATGTAGGTGTCGTCTACATGCCCGCTAAAGGGGGCGTGCGTCCAATCGTCCTCGGTGCCGGGCACCACGGGAACCACGTCCATGTGGCCCATGAGCATAATGGGCTTGAGGGCAGGGTCGGAACCGCTAAGCGTCACCAATAGCGAATGGTCGATAAGCTCGACCTTACCCGCCGTAAATACGTGCGGCCAAGCCTGCTGCATATACGCGCGCAGGTCGTCGAACGACTGCCAGTTCACCGCCTCGGCATCCATGCTCGAGATGGTCGGAAACGATAGCACGCGGCCCAGGCGCTCGCACGCACCAGCCTTGTCCAAATCGGCAAAATCATCCTCATGCGCAAAGAAGCGTCAAACCTCGGCCATGGCATCCTTTCGATTGTGATGACGAGGGCCGCCCCACCGGAGCGGCCCTGCTACATAAGCGTTTGCGGTCGGTTACTTGTCCTCGAGATAACGCGAAAGGAACTCGCGGGTACGCTGGTGCTTGGGGTTGCCAAAGAGCTCCGCCGGCGCGGCATCCTCGAGCACTACGCCCTTGTCCATAAAGACCACGCGGTCGGACACCGTGCGGGCAAAGGCCATCTCGTGCGTGACGACGACCATGGTCATGCCGTCGGCCGCGAGCTTGCGCATGACCTCGAGCACCTCGCCCACGATCTCGGGGTCGAGTGCGGAGGTCGGCTCGTCGAACAGCATGATCTGCGGATTCATGCACAGGGCGCGCGCGATGGCCACGCGTTGTTTTTGACCACCGGACAGGCGACCCACGGCGGCGTGCGCGAACTTCTCGAGCCCCACGCTCGTCAGATGCTCCATCGCGACCTTCTCGGCCTCGGCCTTGCTCATTTTTTTGAGCGTGACGGGCGCAAGCGTGCAGTTGTCGAGCACGTCCATGTTGTTGAACAGGTTAAAGCCCTGGAACACCATGCCGATGTCCTCGCGGAGTTTATTGATATTGCAGCGCTCGGCCGTAAGGTCCTGGCCGTGGAACCAGATGTGGCCCGCGTCCGGGGTCTCGAGCAGGTTGAGACAGCGCAGGAAGGTCGACTTGCCCGAGCCCGAAGCGCCGATAATGGTGACGACCTCGCCGGGGTTAACGGACAGGTCGATGCCCTTGAGCACCTCGAGCGAGCCGAAGCTCTTGCGCAGGCCCTCGACGCGGGTGAGCGGCTCTTTAGTTTGTGCGGCGGCCGCAACGCCGGTAGTGGCGGTATCTGCCATGATAATTCTCCTCGTCTTGAGCCTAGTTGGAGCTGGGCAGCGTGACCGGAGCCTCGGCGCCGAGTTTTTTGCCAAAGGCTTCGAGCAGGCGGCTCGCCACGAGCGTCAGGATCAGGTAGACCACGAGCGCCACGCAGTAGACCTCCATCTGGCGGTAGTACACGCCGGCGACGGTGGTGGTGGCGTACATGAGGTCGAACACGCCGATGACCGAAAGCACCGACGAATCCTTGATGTTGATGATGAGCTCGTTGGTGAGCGCCGGAATCGCGTTTTTAATGCCCTGGGGGAACACGACCTTGCGCATGGCCTGCCACTGCGACAGACCCAGCGAGCGCGCCGCCTCGGCCTGGCCGGGGTCGATGGACTCGATGCCGCCGCGCAGGACCTCCATCATGTAGGCGGTGGAGTTGAGCGAGATGGTGACGAGGCCGGCGGTGAAGGTACTCCAGATCTGGTTGGCCTGGGCGGTCTCGAAGCCCATGCCGCGCAAAACGGTGAAACCCGCGTAATAGATGAGCAGACCCTGGACCATCATGGGCGTGCCGCGCACGATGGTGGAGTAGATGGTCGCAAAGCCGCGGCCAATGCTCTTAAAGAAGCGCACCAGGTCGTTGTCCACGCGATCGAAGGTCTGAATACGCAGGAACACAAAGAGCAACGCCAGGAAGAATGCGATGACGGTGCCGAAGGTGGCAAGCGCGATGGTGATCTCGATACCGCGGATAAAGAAGTCCCCGCTCTTGTAGGTCATGTAGACCAGGCTCGACAAAAAGTCGCTGGGGTTGGAGTCCGAGACGATGCTCACCTGTACCAGGTCGATAAACGACATGACGCAGCGGTCCACGAAAAAGATCGCCGCGATGGCAACCACGACATAGCTGCCCAAGCGTGCGCCACGACGGAAGCGCTCGGATGCGAACGGCGACGTTTCGCGATAGTCATTCCAGTGCATGAGTTTGGTGACGAGCGCCGCCGCCGACACGACGAGCCAGGCCCAAAGGATTGCCCAAAGGCAATCCTGGAAGATACCGGTGGGCGCCAAGAAGCTCAGCGGCGTGGGGTTGCGCTGGCTAAACGCCAGGCCAAGCGCCGCGATGACACTCGTGCCCAGGTACACATAACGGTGGTCGGCCTTGATAAAGGAGGCCAGACGATTGATGGTTTTCATGCTGCCTCCCTATGCCGGCTGGCGGTCGAGGCACGCGTCCCACATTTGGTCGCGTTCCTCTTGGCTAATGCCCTTGAGTGTCTTGTCGATGAGTTTAAGCAGTTTGTCCGAGCCCTTGCGACAGCCGACGTTTGCCGCGACCTCCTGCTTAAAGCCCTCGCCCTCGGCAAAATGAATAGGGAC
>NZ_JBCOIL010000048.1:0-4061 GCF_040926265.1 Collinsella aerofaciens
GGAGCGGACAACGGGGCTCGAACCCGCGACCCCAACCTTGGCAAGGTTGTGCTCTACCAACTGAGCCATGTCCGCTTGCGGGTTATTAATTTACGCGAGTTATCCAAAAGACGCAAGTACTTTTTTCAAAAAAGTTGCCGGCCGCGTGTTCTTGGTGGCTAAACGCGCTAAAGCGATTGGCTAGGCACGCGATTCCAGTGCTCCGCTAAATAGCTTCACCATCTGCACGCGCGTGCCGGTGCCGTCTGTGCGACGAGCAACCTCCACGTTATCGACAAGCATACGCATAAGCTTGATACCACGGCCGCGTTCCTCAGATGCGACCGGTTCGCTCGCTCCATCGATAGAATAGCCGGCACCCCGATCAAGCACCTCAACCACGACGCGATCGCCATAGGCCTGAACCGTCAGGACGCACCCGATACCGCCCGCATGGTCATAGGCATTACCCAGCGCCTCCCCCGACGCCAACGCGACATCGTAGCGCTCGTCGCGGCGCAACGGAAGCGATTCAAGGAGTTCGGCGATGCGATGTCGATAGTATGGAAGATTCTCGATACCCTGTCGGACCTCGACGCTCTTGCTCCATCGTGGCAACTCTCCCACCGGAATAGCGGGAATCGACTCACGCGCCGGACCCGCAACATGAAGGATGTCGACAAGTCGGGCAATCTCCAAAAAGCGAATGACCTCATCGGAGGCGTTAACGAGCGAAAGCAGGCCCTCTCGCCTCATGAGCTCTCTGGCACGTGTAAGCAAAAACGCCAAACCCGTCGAGTCGATAAAGCCCACGGCCTGGCAATTGATGACAACGCGACGCACGCCCCGGTCGATCAGATTATCCAACCGTCGGCGCAGCACGGACACCGAGGCGATGTCGACATCACCCGGTGGCGTCAAAACCGCTATGTCATTCCACTCATTCATACGACCATGGTTCCCCAAAAGAGCTCGCTCGATGCATACATATCTGCAGCTGCGCAGATTTTGCCCGTCAAGTATCGCGGTCTACGATCGACCCCGTAAAAACTCAAGGGAAACCAGCGCAATGTCATCGTCCAGCGCCGACTCGGTAAAGCGGTCAAGCTCTCCCAAGACCTTACCGCAGATTCCCGATACACCCTCACCCGAGACAGAGAGCAAAAGGTCACGAAGGCGCTGCTCGCCAAAGAAAGCACCCGAGCGATCACGTGCTTCGATTGCTCCGTCGGTATACATGAATAGCATGTCACCAGGAGCGAACGTAAACACGCCTGTCTCGTACACCATGCTCTCAAAGGCACCGATCACGCCCGATTGGCACCCAAGGAGCTCCACTTCTCCCCCTCGGGTTTCTCCGCCGCCAAGCGGCGTCGACGACGGTCTAATGACCATAGTGGGAGGATGTCCCGCAGAGCAGTAGGTAGCGCGACCCGCTTTAAGATCAATCTTGGCGATAAACGCCGTCACGAACGTCTCGACCCTCGAAAAGCCCATGAGCATGCTATTGAGCGAGCGGGCCATACGGGCGGGCCCAGCACCCTCCCAGGCATAGGCCGTCAGCGCCGTCTTGACGAGCGCTGACATCGACGCCGCCTCGATTCCTTTGCCGGATACATCGCCCAAAATCATAACGGCGCAATCGTCGGGAAGACGGACAAGAGTATAGAAGTCGCCGCCAACCAACGCCGAATTCGTTGCCGAAAGGTATACCGAATCGGTCGCGATACCCGGAACGTCACCAAGCGAATTTCTCATGCCAATCTGGAGGGTCTGAGCGATATGGCGCTCCTCGCGCTTTTGAGATTCGCCCTCGTAGATCAGTTCAAAGTCATGCGCCAAGTGCACCAAGTAGTCATATTCAAGGTCATCAATCGGCTCTTGACTACCGTCACGAAGCAGAAGCGCGCGCGTCGTCGGGCCTTTCGCAACAGAAGCAGGAACGATCGCGTCGTTGCTGTGTTTGCCATCACCCTCAGAGCGCGGGCGCCCCGCCTCGATGCCGGTGTCGACGTAGAGACCCTGGCAAGGCAGACCATGCGCCCTAAGCCAGCCTCCCATAGGCATCGATTCGTCAACGCGAGTTATACGGACGTGTTTAAGATCCTCGGCACTCGTGCCGCCCAAAACAGACGCCTCAAAGCCATCAGAGCCAACCCCCAAACGTGCCGCTGGCGCCGTCGTGGAAAAGAAAAGTTTCTCGGGATCGTCCGGCAAAGCAACGCGACTGCCGCCTTCAAAATCTATGACATAGGAGCCCAGACTGGCGTCATACTCAACAGGGCAAAAATGACAGTTGAGCATATTGCAAATCTCGGACGATATAGCCTGGGTAGCCGCGGCGGAATCGTCTAGAAAGGTAAACAACTCATCACGTAAGACATTGAGCGAGCGGCCAAGCTCGGCCGTGCGACGAGAGCGAAGGCTCGATGCCATGCCGACCAGCTGGATAGACAGGTAATCGCAAATGACCTCGAGTACATTAACGTCATAGGCGAGCGGTGCCTGAGGGCGCTTCCAACCAACTTCCAGCACGCCAAGGATCTGCGTACCGTAAAAAACGGGAAGACAGATCTCGCTGCGGTACGGAGGCATATCCTGCACGCGCAACAGGTGCTTAGAACGATTGTCCAGGTCCATGAACATACCGGAGGCAGCCCTATCACCCTCAAGGTCCTGTTGAATCGACAAGCGACAGGCACGCGACTCGCGAAGAACATACGTCGGAATGCCAGCGCCATACGGCAAAAACTCGGGCAGGTAGCTGTCGTGCAGCTCCTTGGAGACACCGCGAAGCTTAAAACCGCCGCTCTCAGAAAAATAGATAGCGGCACCCGAAGCATCGAGCGTTCCTACAAGCTGGTTCAAAACGATATCTAACAAACTGGGCAGCTCATCGGAGCCCACCGTGCTCATAATGACCGACAATGTACCCGAGAGACGCTTATTCGCCACTCTAAGCTCCGAAAGCGCACGCTTGAGCTGACGATCGTGGGAATACTGCTCTTCGATGCTGTGAAGCGCCACCAGGACACGCGGTGCACGACGTCCAAAGATACGCGGAGGCGTAACGGAACCCGCGCGAACCAAGACGGGAATAAAAGACCCGTCGCTCAGCTTGAGCATCAGCTCGCTCTCGGAGCCATCGGTCTCAAACGGCAGACGATGTTCGGTCGCGCGCTCAAAGGCAGACGAGTACAGAACGTCTTTGACATCACCGCCGATGACGTCAGCGCGTTCCTCGCACATCAGGTCGAGCAAACGATTATTCACATGCAGAATGGTTCCGTCGAGCTCACAGATGATGACAGCATCGCTCGTGATCTCGACTAGTTGGGCAACGTCTGCCCACTCGTTGCGTTCAAGCGTTTCCATCGTGGACCCCACCGTCTATCGGTAACAAAAAAGCCTCCGAAGAGGCTTCTCAAATGCGATGGTGTCGGAGGCGGGACTTGAACCCGCATGACCAAAAAGCGGTCACTAGCACCTCAAGCTAGCGCGTCTGCCAATTCCGCCACTCCGACATGCTATGTTGTTGATTCGCAGTTCGCTTTGTTAGACCCGCGCGTTCAACGAGGAAGATAATAACCTATGATTCGAGAACTGTGCAAGCACTTTTTTCAAAAAAGTTTACGAATTTGTAAATGCGCAGGTAGATCCGTGTGTCCGGCCCCGAATCGGTGTTGCCTCCCGGCGCGTCCTCGGGCATGAGCGATATTTTGCTGCGCACTTCGTGCTGCAAAATATCGCTCCCCCTGCGGAATGCGCCGGGAGGCAACACCGATTCGGGGCCTGCAAATACATACTTCAGGCACAGTTCTTAAACATGTTCTGGGGGCTGATGTAAATTTGGTGGCTCGGCAAAGCCGAGCCCTTATATAAGGAGGCCGGAGCCAAAGCTCCGGCCTCACTCAATTTCTCATCAGATTAAGTGAGCGATCAAGGAATCGCACTCCCCCTGCCGAGTTACCGCAGGGCCCGCCCTGAAGTTATTTTTCAGAACACTCCGCACTGATATTTTCTGTATTGAAGACGTCGATGGTGCACCCGTATACCATTGACGTCGACACCATCAGATGCGG
>NZ_JBCOIL010000049.1:0-3449 GCF_040926265.1 Collinsella aerofaciens
GGACTTTATAGCGTCTAACAAGAAAGGGCGTCGACCGTAATGGTCGGCGCCCTTTTTGTGCATAGGGACTGAGCTGGTCTGCACCACCACAAAGGTGCCTGGTCCCTTTGTGGTGGTTGGCGGCTAAGCGGTGGGGAGTCCTGGCGTGTTAGCCGGCTGCTGCGGCTTGACGCGGGCGTTGCGCCAGATGATTTGGATGATGTAACCGAGCATAAAGACAAAGGCCACGCCGCTGATGAAGTCACCTACGAGGGGAAGCCCCGTGAGGGCGCCTGCGATTACGCCGCCCACGGCTGCCATGGCGTAGCGGTTTTGGTTGTGTCCAACCATGCGGGCGATCGCGCACCCCGCAAAGGCACTCGACATCAACGCGATGCCGATAACGCCGCACAAGAGGGTTCCGGCAAGCGACAGACCAACGATAGAGATAATCAGCAGTAGGACGGCGGGGACGATAGCAATCGTGCCCAGAAGACCGCTCACCCACAGGGGCATGGAGCGCTGGTGGAGCATGCCGGCGGCGCTGGCGGTCGCGCGCGGAAAGATGAGCTCGAGCAGCAGAGCGACAAAGCAGGTCGAGAGTGCCGCGGCGACGATACCGCCGATGACATCGTTAACGGTGGAAGTATCCTCGTTCTCGGTGCGGTCGATCTTGAGCGCACCGACCTCGGCTCCCGCGGCGCGCTCGGGGTCCTCGGAGACGTGCGCGTTCACGGTGCCGGTGATGTGGGCGTTCTTGCCCAGGATGAGCTTGTCGGCCCAAACCTCGACATCGCCCTTGACGGTGCCATCGATGGTCACCGTGTCGCCCGCAAGCGCTGCCGACTTGGTGGAGCCTCGCAGGGCAACCGTCTCGCCTATCGCGTAGAAACAGTTGGCGGTGCTGTCGGAATTGAGCACGACATGCTGGCCAGCGACGGTCACGCTGCCATCAACCGTGGTCTTGGCAATGTCGATGGTGCGTGCCGCCAGACGGACGGCGCCGCCCACTGTGCAGTCACGGATCGAGAGGGTATCGCCCGCGGCGATGATATCGCGGCCGATGGACACATCATCCAAGTTGAGGGCCTGACCTGCCCAGTACAGGTCACCTTCGACGCCGGACGGATTGGCGTCATTGTCGGTCGCAAGTACGTTTCCTGCGGTGTCCGTGCCGGCGAACGACGCCGTGGGAAGCACGGTGATCGCCAGCGCGATGAGCGCGAATAGGATGGTGATGCGGCCCCATGCTTTACGGCGCTGGGTCAACGGGAGTTGATTGCAGGGCATAGTGAATCCTTCGTTAGATACTCGGCATATACCTAACAGGGTACCCAACGCGTGGGCGCTCTAAAAGAACCTCTCGGTTGCATTTCGAAGGATGAGCCCGCGCTACCTACTTTTTGCGATGCAAAAAGCGTGCGATGTCATCCTCGGTGGGGCTTTTGATATCAAAGCGCAGCGACAGCCAGCGTAGTCCCATGGTCACCACGACGCAAACGACCAGTGCGACGACATTGCTGACCAAGCCGCTCATGACAAGGCAAACATAGCTTGCCGATCCGGCGATGGCCGCGATGGCATAGAAGTTGGTGCGCTGGAAGATACCCGGCACCACACCCATAAAACCATCTCGCAGCATGCCGCCGCCCACCGCGGTAAAAAAGCCCATCATGATGCACACCGCCGGCGCAAAGCCGTAGACCAGCGCCTTGTCTGCGCCGGTTGCCGCATAAATACCCACCGAGATGATATCGAGCAGGGGAATGAGCTTTTCGGGCTTGTCGACGATTGCCGGGAAGATGTAGATGATGGCCGCGGTGGCGATGGAGAGCGGGAGCGCCATCGGTTGGTTGAGGATGTAGACGTTGCCCACCTGCAGCGTCATATCGCGCAAAAGACCGCCGCCCAGTCCACAGGCCACGGCGAGCGCGACGGCGCCCACCAGGTCGAGTTTGTGCTCGCGTGCGACCAACACGCCCGAGATCGATGCCGCGACGACGGCGAACATCTCGAGCCAAAACGGGATGGCAACCATGGCATCCGAGGCGTGTGCGGTAACGATCATAGCGGCGGCAACGGGCAAGATGGGGTCCTTTGAGTTACGGGTTTAGACAATACCCGTACATAGTACATGTTCGGCGCCGATTGCGACCCTATTGCTCGGCAAACGGTCGGGACTGGATGCTGACATGGCATTGCTGGAATGCCAGGGATCCAAAACATGTACGTCACCCTCCAAAAACGGCATTTTTCGACATCTTTGGAGGCGGACGTACATGTTTGGATTGAGCTCACAGCATGAGTGAGTTGATTTACTCACATCCGGTATATTTCCCCACTTCAACGGACATAAGAGTTGGATACCGGCTCAGAGCGAGAGGCCCTCAATGGATACCCCTGTTCTCATTTCGCATAAAACCGCATGGCTTGTCCATCATGCACCCCAGAATTTGGTTCAGTCTCTTGCGCGGCACGACTACCAGATAGGCGCACAAGGCATCTCCACCCAGCAACGTGTTGCGCGCATACGACAGGCTCTTACCGACTGCGGCATTCCGTCCGATATGCTTAAGACTATCGATATCGCGGTTGTATTCGAATTCGAGCGAATTCGTACCAAAGGCGTCGTTTGTCACATTCTTGGACAAAATCTTCCCTACGAGTATATTAACGAGTTGACGCCCGGAATCTTCATCACCGACGAAGCCTTCACCTTTGTGCTCGCTGCCGAGTGGATGGATAGGATCGAATATCTCGAATATGGCTATGAAGTTTGCGGCGATTATCGCATGAGGCTCAATCCCGCCGACCCTTATACCGGGCAACCAGCCACTACCTCCAAGAATGAAATAACCAAACTGCTCGATCGGCACCCCGGCAAACCCGGTGCCACACGTGCACGGCTCGCGCTCAGGCACATCTACGATCACTCGGCCTCGCCTATGGAGACCGCTTCGGCAATCGCCCTCTCGCTCCCAACAAGCGAAGGCGGCGTTGGTACCCGAGGTATCGAACTCAACAAACCGCTCGAGATCCCTCAACGTCTCTGGCATTGCACAAAAGCCCGAACACTCAAAATCGATGCCCTCATTACCTATAAGCGCAGGGAGCTCGGTATCGAATATAAGGGCGGTTTTCACGATGAGTTCGAGCGCAAGGGAGCAGATGCGGAGCGAGAGGCCGTTCTCTCCCAAATGGGATATCGAATCGTTACGCTCACTTCGGCTCAGTTCGGCAGCCAGCTCGCCTTTCACCGCGCCATGAACAACATTCGCGAAGCACTCGGCATGCCTCGCTGTACCGACACCGGGTACCAGCGAGAGCAAAACGAACTACGCAAGGCACTTATCCGCAACTGGAAGGACATGCGAGACGAAGAGGCACCTTCCGAATAGTGCTACTTCCGTGAACTCAATCCAAACGTGTACGTCAGCCTTCAAAGATGTCGAAAAATGTCGGTTTTGGAG
>NZ_JBCOIL010000050.1:0-2826 GCF_040926265.1 Collinsella aerofaciens
GGGGCCGCGGGGGCGTTCGGCTAACTGCGGGAGCGAGCCATCAGCTCAATGTGTTCGGCTGAGATCGGAAATCAACCTCCGCCTTGAAGGACTCGAAGTCCGGCCACGTCCTTCCGCGGAAGAACTCGTCCTTGATGTGGCCGAACACCTGCTCCGTCGCGCCGTTGTCGATGCAGTTGCCCTTCCGGGACATGCTCTGCACCACGCCGGCCTCCTCCAACCGCCTGCACCAACCGGCCTGCTGGTACTGCCAGCCCATGTCCGAGTGCAGGATCGGCCTGGAGCCCTTGGGCTTCTTGGACACGAGCTGGTCGAGCAGCTCGTGCTGCTGAGCCATGTTGGGGTGCAGCGACGTGGACCAGGCGACGATCTCCTTGCTGCCGAAGTCGTAGACCGGCGCGAAGTAGGCCTTGCCCCAGGGCTGTTTGAACTCGGTGACGTCGGTGCCCATCTTCTCCCACGGCCCGTCGGCGGCGAAGTCGCGCCCGATGACGTTCTCGAAGGTCTTTCCGACCTTGCCCCTGTACGAGTTGTACCTGTGGTAGTCGGTCTCGCGGCGGATCCCGCAGCTGATGCCCATCTCGCGCATCATCTTCAGCACGGTCTTGTAGGCTATGCGCACGCCCTGCTCGGCGCGCAGGCACATGGCGATCTGCCTGTGGCCGCACCCGTTGGCGGTGCGCGAGAATATCTCGGCGGCGGCCTCCCAGAGCTCGGGCCTGGTGGGAGCCTTCGGGTGCGACAGCGCGTAGTAGTAGCTGGACCGGGCCATGCCGGCGCACTCCAGCAGGCGCCCCAGCCCGTGCCCCTCTTCGCGCAGGACCCTCACGGCCTCGACCTTCGCCCTGGTCAGAGCCCGTCCCTCTCGACCAGGGCACGCAATTTTTTTAGGTAGGCCACCTCGGTCTCGAGCCTTCGGCAGCGCTCCTCGAGCTCCTCCTCGCGGGTCCGCGGCCTCGCCTTGGAACCGCTCGGCCGGCCCTTGGGCCTCGGGCGCAGGGCCTCCGCGCCGCCCCGGCGGTAGAGCGCGCACCATCTCTTGAGCGGCGACATCGACATTATGCCGAACGCCGCCATCGCCTCGGCCTTCGTCATGCCGCCGTCGACCACGGCGAAGGCTGCGGCGACCTTCTGCTCGTATGTGTACCTGGCCTGCTTGCCGTCCATGGATAGCAGCACCTCGCTTCCGAACGACCGGTATACGCAGAGCCATTGTCTCACGGTTCCGCGCGGGACCGACAGCGCCTTCGCCGCAGACTTGTAGCCGTGGCCTTGCTCGAAGAGCCCGATCGCCGCCTTCCTGGCCTCGATGTCGTGCTTCACCCTCAAGTCGACACGCATAAAAAGCCTCCCATTTCTCATGTCCAAGAAATGGGAGGCAGTTCAGAAAGCCGTCGGGCGCGTTTTTGATGTATCGATTTTTAGCCGAGGCAAGTCCAGTTGACGGGGGCCGAGCCGTGCTGTTCGAGTAGCCGATTGGCTGCCGAGAAGGGACGCGATCCCATAAAGGCGGGGAGTTCTGCCGTGGCACGGTTGGCCGAAAGCGGCGAGGGGTGCGTAGAGGCCAGGCAGAACTTGCCGGTTGTCTTGCCCGCACCAGTTGCGACGATCTTGCCTTCGACCATCTGCTGGGCAAAGCGACCCCATGCCAAAAAGACGACCGGCTGGGGCAGCTGGCAGCAGCGTTCGATAACGTAGTCGGTGAGCGTGCTCCAGCCTAGTTTGGCGTGTGAGTTGGCGGCATGTTCGCGCACGGTGAGCGTAGTGTTGAGAAGCAGGACGCCCTGTTGTGCCCATGGGGTTAGGTCTCCCGTGGCGGGAATGGGGCAGCCCAGATCGGCTTTGAGCTCCTTATAGATGTTGCGCAGGCTCGGCGGCAACTTGGTTTGCGTCGCGGGGACCGAGAACGACAGCCCCATGGCCTGGTTGGGTCCGTGATAGGGGTCCTGACCCAAGATGACAACTTTGACCTGGTCGGCCGGCGTGTAGGCGAGGGCATTGAGGATGTCGTCTTGTGCCGGGTAGATGGTCTGCTCGGCACGCAAAAGGGCGATGCGCTCGAGCAGCTGGTTCGTAGTGTCACGTACCGGCTGCGGCGCATTGCCCAACCAAGTTGCTATGTTGCGGTCGCGGGTTGCGGTGTCCATGGGGCTCCTTTATGGCAGATGCTCTGTTGGCATCTATTGTAAAGGCGCACCGGTTGCCTTTATGCCGCGGCTGCATGAAGAGCGGGGTCTACGAGGCGCGCTCGGGCGCTCCTGCCATACGAGCGCGTCCATGTGCGCGGAGGCGCGGAAGCTCGACGGTTGCCGCCATGACGCCGGTGAGGATGAGAGCTGCACCCAGGAAGGCGATGGGGCTCAGGACCTCGCCGACTAGGAAGAACGAGAAGACAGCGGAGCAGACCGGCTCGAGCGAGAAGGCAAAGCCGGTGGTCTCGGCGGGCACGTGGGGCTGCACGAGCGTCTGGGTGATAAAGCCGTAGGCAGAGCAGATAAGCGCGAGCGTGACGACGACCACGATCTCGCCCGGCGTGCTGGGAAGCGTGAAGCCGCCAAAGGTGAATGCCGTGACGCCCGAGAACAAACCGCCAAAGCCTAGCTGCCAAACGCCCAGAGCCAGCGGATCGACTTCTTCGACAAAGCGCTTGGCCACGATAATGTGGCTGGCATAGATAAAGGCCGAGAGCAGCATGATGATTGCGCCGGGATTCAGGCTGGTGAAGTCGGCGCCCGAGAGCAGCAACATACCGCACTGATATTTTCTGTATTGAAGACGTCGATGGTGCACCCGTATACCATTGACGTCGACACCATCAGATGCGGA
>NZ_JBCOIL010000051.1:0-2121 GCF_040926265.1 Collinsella aerofaciens
CTGACCGGTGGACGGCACCGAGCCGTACGCTTGAACTGAGAAGGGGGAGGCCTCGCGGCCTCCCCCTTTTTTGCGTTAAAGGCGGCATTCACTAAGCAATTAAATCAATCCAATCATCCACCGCTGAATATAGACGTTCACCGTTCTTTGGTCGGTTCTTTGTTCTCAATGGACTAATATTTGCTTTAGCGCACTGCTGCGCTTGTCCTGTTTTACACGGGTCGTTTTATTGATTGTGACGGAAGGACTCACATGGCAGATGTTCATGAGCTGCTTGATACTTGGATTGCCAATGTCAAGGACGAGGAGCTCCTCGCTGAGCTTAACACGATGAAGGAGCAGGGTGATGAGGACGCCATTACCGACGCTTTCTTCCAGGATCTCGCCTTCGGTACTGCCGGCCTTCGCGGCACTATCGGTGCGGGCACTAACCGTATGAATATCTATACGGTCGGTCGTGCGACCCAGGGATTTGCTGACTACCTCAATGCGACCTTCGAGCATCCGACGGTCGCCATCGCTCGTGATAGCCGCAATAAAGGTGAGCTGTTCGTCAAGACGACGGCTGCCATTCTTGCAGCAAACGGCGTGACTGGCCTCGTGTATCCCAAGATTTCTCCTGTGCCGACGCTCTCCTGGGCCGTCCGCGACCTTAAGTGCTCTGGTGGCATTTGCATGACCGCTAGTCATAATCCGGCGCCTTATAACGGCTATAAGGCCTATGGCCCCGACGGCTGCCAGATTACTAGCGAGGCCGCCGATGCAATTTCTAAGGCTATCGCCGAGACCGATACGTTCACCGGCGTGAAGTCCATGGACTTCGATGAGGCTCTTGAGCAGGGTCTGGTCAAATGGATCGACGACTCGTGCCTCGAGCGTTATTACGACGCCGTTCTCGCCCGCGGCGTGACTAACCTTTCTACCGAGGAGATCGCTGGCGCTCCGCTTAAGCTCGTCTACACTCCGCTCAACGGCACCGGCCTCATTCCCGTCACGACGGTGCTCGAGCGCGCTGGCATCACCGATGTCACGGTTGTTCCCGAGCAGAAGGAGCCTAACGGCGATTTCCCGACCTGCCCGTATCCTAACCCCGAGATCCGTCAGGCCATGCAGAAGGGCATCGATCTCTGCGAGCAGGTTCACCCTGATTTGCTGCTTGCAACCGATCCCGACGCCGACCGTGTTGGCGTTGCCGTTAAGAATGGCGATGACTATCTGCTGCTGACCGGCAATGAGATGGGCGTTCTGCTGCTCGACTATATCTGCAAGACCCGTGCTGCCCGCGGTGAGGACCTTACTAAGAAGGTTGCCGTTACTACTATCGTTTCTTCTGCCATGGTTGACGCTCTGGCCGACGAGTACGGTTTTGAGCTCCGCCGCTGCCTGACGGGCTTCAAGTACATCGGCGACATCATTACTTCTCTTTCCGATGCTGGCGAGGTCGATCGCTTTATCTTCGGTTTTGAGGAGAGCTACGGCTATCTGGCCGGCGACCACGTGCGCGACAAGGACGCCGTCAGCACTTCGCTTCTGATTTGCCAGATGGCGCAGTATTATAAGCTCCAGGGCAAGAACCTTGCCGATGCGATGCACGAGTTGTACGAGAAGTATGGCTACTATCACAACAAGACGATTTCGCTAAGCTATCCGGGCGCTGAGGGTGCGGCAAAGATGGCCGGCATCATGGCTGGTCTGCGCGAGAACCCGCCCGCGGAGCTCGCCGGTTCCAAGATTGAGGCCGTCGTGGATTACAACACCTGCGTGAACGGCCTGCCGAAGGCTAACGTAATTGAGTTCGATCTTGAGGGCGGCAACAAGGGTATTGTTCGTCCTTCCGGCACCGAGCCCAAGATTAAGCTGTACATCTTCGCTAAGGGCGCGGATGCCGCCGAGGCAGATGCAGCACTTGACGCGATTGAGGAGTCCGGTCGCAAGCTGCTGGCCTAAGGCTTTGAAAGCCTATTTCTATAGATAAACAGAGGAGGGGATCTCGGAAACGAGGTCCCCTCTTTATTACTGGCAAATACAGCTGAGAATCCCAAACTGTGTAGGAAATGTGTACGACCAGATTCCCGCCCCCGGGGCCCCTCCGGTCTGGCAATATATCTCCTTGCCGCGCGG
>NZ_JBCOIL010000052.1:0-1597 GCF_040926265.1 Collinsella aerofaciens
AGGAGTGTCCCAAACTGCCGGCAGAGACGATATGAGCAGGACATAAAAACATTGAGAGCCCCTGCTGCATGAAAGACCGCGGATTAGGCCGACAATGGTGAGTGTCTAATCCAACCGTGGCGGCCACGCCGCATTCATGGAAGGGGCTCCCATGCTCGATACTACCACCTTCATCGGCCTCGACGTCCACGCCCGCTCGATAAAGGCCGTCTCCCTCGACGTCATGACCGGGGAGGTACGTGCCGCGACCTTCGGCTACGACGCCGGCGCCGTCGCGGAGTGGGTCCGTTCCGTGGACCCCAGGGCCAGGTGCGTGTACGAGTCCGGGGTCACGGGGTTCGACCTGCAGAAGAGGCTCTCCGGCCTGGGGGTCGACTGCGTGGTCGGCGCCGTCTCGAAGATGATCAAGCCCAGCGCGGACAGGCGCAGGAAGAACGACCGCAACGACGCCGAGTTCCTCGCCCGCATGCTGTCGGTCGGCAACGTGGTCGAGGTGTGGGTCCCCGACGACGAGTGCGAGGCCGCCCGCGACCTGACCAGGGCGCTCGAGGACGCGAGGGACGACCTCTCGCGCTCGAAGCAGCGGCTCTCCAAGTTCCTGCTCAGGCACGGGCTCGTCTTCGACGAGAGGACGCCCACCGGCCGCAGGAAGGGCAACTGGACCCGGGCGCACTGGTCCTGGATCGAGTCGATAAGGTTCGCGGAGAGGGCCGACAACGACGTGCTCGCCTACTACGTCGACGCGGTCAGGCGGGCGGCGGAGGAGAAGGCGAGGCTCGAGGGGCTCGTCGAGGCCGAGGCCCGCAAGCCCAGGTGGAGGAGGAGGGTCGACTCCCTGCGCTGCCTCAAGGGCGTCGACACCGCGACCGCCGCCGACCTCGTGTTCGAGGCCGGCGAGTTCTCCAGGTTCAGGAACGCCCGGTCGTTCGCCGCATGGGTCGGCCTGACGCCCTCCGAGCACTCCAGCGGGGAGAGCGACCGCAGGGGCGCGATCACCAAGGCCGGCAACAAGCACCTGAGGAAGGCGCTGGTCGAGGCCGCGTGGCACTACCTGACGTGCTCGGGGCGGCCGAAGGAGCCCGCCAGGGGCCAGGCCCCGGACCCGGGCGCCCGCAGGCATGCCGCCAAGGGCGTGCGGAGGCTGGCCGAGAGGCGGGAGGCGCTGCTCGCGCGCGGGGTCCACGGCAACAAGGCGAACGTGGCCACGGCGCGCGAGCTCGCCTGCTGGGTGTGGGCGGTCGGCCTCATGGCCGAGGAGGCGTAGGGGGCCGGTCCCCCGCACATAAGCCGATCACCCCGGAAGCGGTTCGATCCGAAGCCGTTGAGGCGAACCTCAGGTCCCTTTTCTGCGAGCGCCCAGGGCGCCACACGCGTGCACAGACTGTCGGTTCGACGAAGAAGCCTCAGCCGTAGCAACGGATTGCCCAGCGAGAGATCGCCACGGGCGGATATTAAACTGCAAAGACGAGCGTCGGGAAGACACGCCGAGGTCGCCGCGGACGGGTTGATATAGGGAGAGGGCCTGACCCCATATCGTTGGGGCCAGGCCCGATTTTGCCTCTTGACAATGTCCTGCTCATATTAAAAGGAACGTCCC
>NZ_JBCOIL010000053.1:0-1585 GCF_040926265.1 Collinsella aerofaciens
CCTGACGCTCCTATTTGGCAAGGTGTTTTTTAGAATCCATTTTGCGCTCGGCCTCGAAGGCCTGCCTGTCCCAATCGAGCGGAAGTCCGGCCTCGACCCATGCCTCGTAGGCCCTCCTTATGGGCTTGAGCTCCCTTTGGCCCCTCTCCAGCATCGAGATGTACTTCTCGCTGGTGCCCAGTATGGACGCCGCCCTCACCTGGCTGACCCTCGCCGCGCGCCTGGCCGCCACGAGCCCCGAGGCGTCCTCGGGCCTCCTGATCTCGTGCGGGCGCATCAGCGCCCGGTACGCCTCCCTGGCCACGTAGCGCTTGAGGCACCTCATGACCTCCCTGTCGCTCTTCCCCCGCGCCCTGGCCCTCTCGGCGTACTCGGCGGTCTCGGGGTCGCGCATGACCCTCTGCCTCGCGATCTCGTGCAGAGCGCTGTTCGCCTGCCGGTCGCCGCCCCTGTTGAGCCTGTGCCTCACGGTCTTGCCGCTCGAGGCGGGGATTGGGCAGGCCCCGCATATCGCCGCGAACGACGCCTCGGAGCGCAGCCTGCCCGGGTTGTCCCCGGCCGCGACCGCGAGCTTGGCCGCGCTCACGGGCCCGCACCCGTACATCGCCAGCAGCGCGGGGCAGTTCTCCTCCAGGGACGCCTCGATCGCGCGCTCCATGTCGAGCGCCGCGTCGCGCGCCGCCGCCCACAGGTCCGCCAGCGCGCCGAGCGCGGCGCCCAGCGCGCCCTCGGCGCGCACGGAGGGGAGCTCCTCCATCAGCCTCGGCCCCGCCATCCCGCGGAACCTCGACCTGAGCCCCTCCGGGGCGGTGGTGAGCAGCGACCTCGCGGTGTTGATCGCCGAGGTCCGCGCCTTCACCGCCCCGGAGCGCGCCGCGAGCATGCAGCGCACCCCGTCGACCCACCCGTCCTGGCTCTTGGGGGTCCCGAGCTTTGAGCCGGACATCGCCGCGCGGGCCGCCCTCTCCGCGTCCGACTCGTCGCACTTTCCCTGCCCCGGGCGCCTCCTCTGCATCCTCGCCGGGGAGAGCGCCTCGCGCACGGGCATCCCAAGCGACGCGAGGTGCCTGGTGAGGCCCGCCCCGTAGGACGACGTCCCCTCCATCGCGACGCAGGCCGGCTCCCCGGCCGCCGCGATCGCCCCGGCGAGCGCCTCGTAGCCCGCCGCGTCGGCGGGGAACCGGCGGGACAGGACCCTGCGGCCCCTCCAGTCCAGGACGCACAGCCAGTGCGAGTCGGCGTGGGTGTCGACCCCGCAGAAGACCGGCCCGCGGGCGTCGGGTGTCGATTCGTTTTGCATGTCTCGCTCCGTTCTTTCCGTGCTCGCCTGGACCGGGCAGACGGCACACTGACGGGGCGCGATAGAATGCGGTTGTTCGGGTCCGCGGTATCGCTCCATGCTCCTATTAGGTCATGCGGCGGTCTCGGCTCGCCGCGGCCCGCGCGGGACATGTCAGGAAACGAGGGCAGCCCCGTGGGCGCCAGCGGAATGTGGGGTCACCGCGCGGTCCGCATCTGATGGTGTCGACGTCAATGGTATACGGGTGCACCATCGACGTCTTCAATACAGAAAATATCAGTGCGG
>NZ_JBCOIL010000054.1:0-1299 GCF_040926265.1 Collinsella aerofaciens
GGGGGTGCGGACGATTTCTTGGACCGCGCCTAGGCGTATCCAAGCTTCCTGCGGTACTCCATCGGGCTGAGCCACCCGAGGGACTTCTTGATCCGCTCCTCACGATAGTATACGAGGTAGGCCTCGAGCCTGCCCATGAACTCCCCGGCCGTCACGCCCTCCCAGTCCCTGTAGTGGAAGAACTCGTTCTTGAGGCGGCCGAAGAAGCCCTCGCAGGCCGAGTTGTCCGGGCTGCAGCCCTTCGCGGACATGCTCCTGGCCAGCCCGTTCTCCTCGCAGATCCCGATCCACTCCGGCCAGCGGTAGTGGCCGCCGCGGTCCGAGTGGATCGTCGTGCGGGCGCCCGCCGGCCTGGCCGCGCAGGCCTTGAGCAGGCTCGAGTTCGCGAGGCGCTTGTCGGGGTGCAGCCCGATCGACCAGGCGACGGGCATCCCGTCGAAGCAGTCGACTATCGGGCTCAGGTAGACCTTCTCGCCGCCCGGGAGCCTGAACTCGGTGATGTCGGTGAGCCACAGCCGGTTGGGCTCGTCGGCGTGGAAATTCCTGTTCACGAGGTTCTCCGGTGCCTTGGAGACCTCGCCGGCGTAGGAGCTGTAGCCCCGGGCGCGCCTCTTGTTGTAGACGACCTCGAGGCCCTCCTCGCGCATCACGCGGGCCACGCGCTTCTCACTGGCGCGGACCCCCTCGCGGCGCAGGCGCGCCCAGACGGTGCGGTACCCCCAGCACCCCGAGCCCTCGCGGAAGATGCGCACCACGCGGTCGCGTATGTCGGCGTCGCGGTCGCGCGGTGCGGCGACGCGGGGCCTCCAGTACTCATAGGAGCTCTTCGATATCCTCAAGAAACCTGTGATCGAGCGGAGGGGCAGGGCGGTCGCCAGCCTCAATCTCTCGCCGAGCTCGCACTTGCTCCTGTTCGAGATCGAAGCCGGGTCCCACCCTTCCGCTTTTAGGTCGGCCAACACCGCCCTGAGCAGCAGGTTCTCTATCTGGTCCTCGTTGAGCCCGGCGAGCGGGCCGGTCGCGGGCGGGGCGTAGATCGACTTGTCGGGGCCCAAGCTGGCCTCCTTCCGTGGCGGTTTCCTCGCCACGATTCTACAGCGCGCCCCGGTGTAGCTGTGCGGGAGGTGCCCCGTCGCCCACTTCTTGGCCGCGCCCACCGAGACCCCCGCGAACTTCGCGGCGGCGGTGGGCCCCATGCCGTCCTCCGTCGCCAGGAGGAAGAGCTCGACCTTCTCCCTGCTGTACATGCGAACCTCCAGTCCGGACCGCCCCGCGGTCCAACTTTCTGTCCGCACCCCC
>NZ_JBCOIL010000055.1:0-1033 GCF_040926265.1 Collinsella aerofaciens
CAACGGCGGGCCCGTGGACCTGTCGCCGTCGACCATCTACCGCTGGGTCTCGGCGGGCTACGACGGCATGACCAACATGGAGCTCAGGCGCAAGGTCGGCTACAGGCCGAGGAAGCGCGCCGCGGGCCGGGCGGCCACGCGCCACTCCGCCCGCAGGTCGCATGCCGCGTTCCTCGCCCTCGGGGAGGACGCGTGCGCCGCGGCCTGGGAGATGGACACCGTCGAGGGGGCCCGGGAGGACTCCGCCTGCCTGCTCACGCTGCTGCACCGCCCCAGCAGGCTCCAGCTCGCGCTGCCGCTGGAGGAGAAGACCGCCGGGTGCGTCGCGGACGCCCTGGAGGGCATCCGGGCCATCCTCGGCGCCGACGGGACGCGCCGCGTGTTCCGCGCCGTCCTCACCGACAACGGCGCCGAGTTCTCCGACGAGGCGGCGGTCGCGGCGCTGCTCGGCGAGGGGCCGGGCGAGACGAGGCTGTTCTACTGCGACCCCAGGCGCAGCGACCAGAAGGGCGCCTGCGAGCGCAACCACGTCGAGATCAGGAAGCTGCTGCCCAAGGGCGCCGGAATCAGGTTCGACCGGCTCGCCCCGGCCGACCTGGCGCTGGCCATGTCGCACGTGAACTCCGAGCCCCGCGGCGCACTCGGCTTCGCGACGCCCGCGCGCGCCTTCAGGGCGATGCTCGGGGAGGACGCGGCGGCGCTGCTGGACGCCTACGGCGTGGGGGACGTGCCGCTCGGCGACCTCGACCTGACGCCGGGGCTCATCGAGAGGGCGCGCGCAGAGAGGGGCGATGCCCCGCTGGCCTAGCCTGGAAGAAAACGGAATAGACGGACCGACCGTCCGGCTGAGTCTGGGAAGAGGTGCCGGGCGGCGGGCGGAGCATGGCCACCGGACCCATCGAAACACATCTCCACCGTTCCTTCAACTGGGAAAACGGCGCCCCCGGACCCCAGGAGGGGCCGCGGGGGCGTTCGGCTAACTGCGGGAGCGAGCCATCAGCTCAATGTGTTCGGCTGAGATCGGAAATCAACC